>VGUH01000017.1:60000-63986 GCA_016874295.1 Gammaproteobacteria bacterium
AAGGCGTGTCGCGAGGCATGCTGGAGGTATCGGAAGTGCGAATGCTGACATGAGTAACGTTAAAACGGGTGAAAAACCCGTTCGCCGAAAACCCAAGGTTTCCTGCCCAACGTTAATCGGGGCAGGGTGAGTCGGCACCTAAGGCGAGGCCGAAAGGCGTAGTCGATGGAAAGCAGGTCAACATTCCTGCACCGGGTGCTGCTGCGATGGGGTGACGGAGAAGGCTAGATCGGCCGGGTTCGGAATATCCGGTTCAAGCGTGTAGGGAGGACTTCCTGGTAAATCCGGAGGTCCGTCAATCCCGAGGCGTGACGACGAGGTCCTATTGGACCGAAGTGATTGATGCCCGGCTCCCGGGAAAAGCCTCTAAGCTTCAGGCAGCATCTGGCCGTACCGTAAACCGACACTGGTGGGTGAGGAGAAAATCCTAAGGCGCTTGAGAGAACTCGGGTTAAGGAACTCTGCAAGTTGACACCGTAACTTCGGGAGAAGGTGTGCCTCTTGTGGTGATTGGACTTGCTCCATGAGCTGCGAGAGGTCGCAGGTAATCGGGGGCTGCGACTGTTTATCAAAAACACAGGACTCTGCGAACACGCAAGTGGATGTATAGGGTCTGACGCCTGCCCGGTGCCGGAAGGTTAAGTGATGAGGTCAGCGCAAGCGAAGCTTCTGATCGAAGCCCCGGTAAACGGCGGCCGTAACTATGAAGAGAATGGATGAACAGTCTGGACCGAGTTGTAGTTACGTAAATAAACCTGGCTATATGCTGGAATAGCTGAGTATCCGGTGGTACCACGCGAGAGCGGGGTGACAATCCATCCGGTGCAGCCAATCAGCAGGAAAGGCCGGTCATCCGACCGGAATCCTCAGAGACTGTACGCCGGGCTTCGCCGATCGATGAGAAAAGCGAAGATGAGACAGTCCGATCTGCATGGCGACATGCAGGAAAGTGATCAGATCCGAAGTCTGATTGCTTCGCGAGCGATGCCTGATTCTGGTATCGATCGAAACAGCAATGAACGGTCCTAAGGTGGAATTTGCTGCCTTAGTAAAATCTGGCTATATGCTGGAAACACTGAGTATCCGGTGGTACCGCGCGCAAGCACGGTGACAATCCATCCGGTGCAGTCAATCAGCAGGAAAGGCCGATCGCAAGATCGGAATCCTCAGAGACTACACGCCAGACATCATCGGCTCGAAAGAGCTGGTGTTGAAGATATAGTCCCGTCTGCATGGCGACATGCAGGAGCGATGAAAATGCTCATTGCTCGCTCAATACCCTCCAAGGGTATCGAGAAAGACATCAAGCGAAATTCCTTGTCGGGTAAGTAACATTGCCCGGGGCGGTGGCGACACCGTCTCGATAACCGGCTCAAATCGGTGGAACCCCACCGGCATCCGTGCAGGGTGCCGCGGGCAATACCGAGGGTAAGATCGAACGAAAGTTCGTTCCCCGTAACGACTCAGGGGTTGAGATCCCTGGATGGCCGCAAGGCCATAACACGCCGGCCCTGATCATCAGCAGCGACGAGACCGCTCAATCGTCGTGATCAGGTGAACGTATAGTCTATGCCGCGGGAAACCGTGGAGATCATGAAGTTCCGACCTGCACGAATGGCGTAACGCTGGCCCCACTGTCTCGACCCGAGACTCAGTGAAGTTGAAATCGCTGTGAAGATGCGGCGTTCCCGCGGAAAGACGGAAAGACCCCGTGAACCTTTACTGTAGCTTTACGCTGAACTTTGAACTTGCCTGTGTAGCATAGCTGGGAGCCTTTGAAGCCTGGGCGCTAGCCCGGGTGGAGGCAACGGTGAAATACCAGCCTGGTGCGTTCGAAGTTCTAACCTAGGTCCATTATCTGGATCGGGAACCGCGTATGGTAGGCAGTTTGACTGGGGCGGTCTCCTCCTAAAGAGTAACGGAGGAGTGCAAAGGTACCCTCAGCGCGGTCGGTCATCGCGCACAGAGTGCAATGGCACAAGGGTGCTTGACTGTGAGACGAACATGTCGAGCAGGTGCGAAAGCAGGTCATAGTGATCCGGTGGTTCTGTATGGAAGGGCCATCGCTTAACGGATAAAAGGTACTCCGGGGATAACAGGCTTATTCCTCCCAAGAGTCCACATCGACGGAGGAGTTTGGCACCTCGATGTCGGCTCATCACATCCTGGGGCTGTAGCAGGTCCCAAGGGTTCGGCTGTTCGCCGATTAAAGTGGTACGCGAGCTGGGTTCAGAACGTAGACAACACTGCGTTGCCAGGGAGTAATTCCTGGGCAATAAATTGGCTCATATCGGTGGAGCCCTCCTGGAGCGACGAACGGCTCCAAAGGGTAATACCGAGGGAAGGCGGGTAATGATGGACGCCACGATCCTTGCATATATCGCAGGATTCCTGGACGGCGATGGCAGCATTTTCTTTCAGCTGGTGAGGCGAAAGGATTACTGTCACGGATTCCAGATTAGGACTTCGCTGGCTTTCTACCAGAAGACGGAGAATGAAGAGATTCTCCTCTGGCTGAAGCAGCAGTTCTCATCCGGATACATTCGCCGTCGCAAGACGGGTATCACCGACTATACGATCGTGGAGCCGGGCGAAGTCCGAAGGATCCTCGAGCTCTTGCAGCCTTACGTGCGCCTGAAGAAGGAGCACGTGCGGTTGGGCTTGGAGATTCTGGAAAGGCTTCCTCTGGCGGAAGATGCGACGGAGCTCGTTTCGTTGTGTCTGCTCGTCGATCGATTCCAGGTGATCAACTATTCGAAGAAGCGGACCAACACTTCTGAGGTAGTGATCGATTACCTGAAATCACATGGTTACCTTGCCCCTGTAGAGACTGATCCTGAAAAGGAGAGAGTCGTCGGTTTGGCCGGCGGCTAAGACGCCAATCCCCTCCGCTGCAGGCGAAGGGTGAAGGTATAGTCCATGCCACCCGAAATGGTGGATCAACATGCGTGAGACAGTTCGGTCCCTATCTTCCGTGGGCGTTGGAGATTTGAGGGTGAGCTGCTCCTAGTACGAGAGGACCGGAGTGGACGCGCCTCTGGTGTTCCGGTTGTCGTGCCAACGGCACTGCCGGGTAGCTATGCGCGGACGGGATAACCGCTGAAAGCATCTAAGCAGGAAGCCCCCCCCAAGATGAGATCTCCCTGAGGACTTGATCCTCCTGAAGGGCCGTCGAAGACTACGACGTTGATAGGCTGGGTGTGTAAGGCCGGTAACGGCTTCAGCTAACCAGTACTAATTGCCCGTGAGGCTTGACCATATAACACCCAAGGAGCCTGAGGCTCCGTGAGTGCGACACATCTGTGTTTCTCCACATTCCGGACAGGCCCGCGCCGCTGCGATCGGCGGCGCAGGCGACAGTTTTCCTGGCGGTCATAGCGGGCGGGAACCACCCGATCCCATTCCGAACTCGGAAGTGAAAACGCTCTGCGCCGATGGTAGTTTGGCCGTAGGCCAGGTGAGAGTAGGTCACTGCCAGGATCCTAAACAAAACCCCCCGACGGAGTCGTCGGGGGGTTTTTCTTTTTTGCTCTCGTCAAAGCGACAGAACGCCCGGCACGTCAGCGAGCGTACGGTCGGCCGTCAGGAGCCGGAGCGTCTCGACCTGGCATTGTGCGAGCAGGAGCCTGTCGAATGGATCAGCGTGCGGTGTCCGCACCTGCCCGATCGCGAGCGCGTGCCGGATCGTGACATCGAGCACTTCGTAACCGGCCTCGAGAATCGCCGCTTCGAGCTCGGCTAGCGGGATACCGAGGCGATGCTTGCCGAGCCGCACCTTGATTGCGATCTCCCAGACACTCGCGCTGCTGACCCAGCATTCATTGTCAATGTCCTGGAGGAGCGCGCGCCCCTGCGGTGACTGGGATTGCCCGGCTTCCAGTGACACCGTCCTAAGCTGAGCCCATGGCATTTTCGTATTCCACGGGGCTCACGTAGCCGAGCGTCGAGTGCCGTCGTCGTGGATTGTAGAACCGCTCGACGTAATC
>VGUH01000018.1 GCA_016874295.1 Gammaproteobacteria bacterium
CTCCAGCCTCCGCCTCCCTCAACACCCCGATGGTCTTCTCTTCCGTATATCTCGTCGCCTTCATCGCCTGCTCCTGGTGAAGCAGACTCTGCTCCCGTCCGGGACTAAACTCGGGTGTCAGGTCGGAGGAGCATATTCGCGCCCTGGGGACAAAACCGGCAAGAACGATGGCACAAAATTGGTCGGGGCAACAGAGGTCCGGGTCGACTGACGTGTGGCGGGTAGCTCCCAGTCTAGGCTTTTCTTGACGATTGTCGCCTAGCGCCGTGGCGGCCAGGAGCGAGGTAGTCATCCTAACCGTCGACAAGGCGCTAGATGCGTTGCCCGTCGGCCAGTGCTTGCCTATACTTCGCGCCCCATCGCCGGTGTAGCTCAGTTGGTAGAGCAGTCGCTTCGTAAGCGAGAGGTCGGGGGTTCAAGTCCCTCCACCGGCACCATCCAGTTCACGATTCCGCGCCTTGCTACGTCCCCGGTCGGGATACCAGCGGAAACCTCTCCGGGTGACGGATGGATTCGACGGCAAGGTCGATATCGAGCGCCGGCCAGCGCAGGTGGTGCGGCGCAGGCAATTCGACGCGGGTCAGCTCATCGATCGACGCATCGCGGAACCACGGAAATTTGTCGAAAGGCACGAACAACTCCTCGCTGCCGATGAGCAGCCAGAAGCCGTGGGGCGATACGTTGGCAACTTCAACCGCCGAAGTGGCGGTTCCACGCGGTGCGGATTTCATCTGCGTGAACCTCGATCAAGCCCGCTGCAGTTCGAAGTTGGCGGTCAGTAAGGCCATGATTCTGCGCCAGCGCCAACTGCGGCTCAAGCCAGAATTTCGCTTCCCCGTCAGGGCATTGCACGTGGACGTGACACCGCGGCTCCTCGCGTGAGAAAAAGTAGAAGCGATACTGGCCATCGCGAAATATGGCGGGGCTCATCCAGGGGGCTTACGGTGGGCAGCATGTTCGAGTCGGAGGGTGCGCGCTAGACATGGCAACGTTCCCACTTCGCCTCATGCTCGTGATCGCCTCGGTCGTCGCCTACGCCGTGCTCGTGCAGTTCACGCCGCTCCTCGACACGATCGAGGGCGTGCCGAGCGCCAACACGCTGTTCCACTTGATGATCGGCGCGATCTTCGGTGCGCTCGTGCTCGCGCCCTTCGCGAAGGCGCCGCAGCGCATCGCGCGCGGCATCGCGCTCGTCGTCGCCGCTGCGGCGATCTACTACGGTGCGATCCGGTTCGTGGTGGACGGTCCCGCGAACCTTGATCCACTGGCGTCGTTGGTCATCGGCGGCATCTTGTCCGCACTCCTGTGCGGGCTCGCGGTCGCGCTGTTGGCGCCGGGTCCCTTTACGCCGCGCCTCGGGGCCGCGCTCGCGATCGCAGGGGCCGTCGGCGGCGCCGTGTTCGACGCCAAGCTGAACTTCGACCCGAACCTGCTGGTCGGCCACGCGGCCTGGCAGCTCGGGGTCTTCCTCGCGCTATGGTTCGCGCGGCCCTCGCAGCGGTAGGTGTCGACGTCGTGATCGGTTACGGCGTGTTCGCCGTGATCGGCCTGTTCGTCGCGCTGCTCACCACCGACGGAGTCGCGAACGTCGACGCGACGCTCGCAGACCTGCTCTCCGGTGACCTCGCGCAGGCTGCACTCGGCGGCAGCAGCGGACGAGGCGTGTTCCTCGTGCTGCTCGCCACGGCGACCGTTGCCGTGCCGATCGTCTGGAAGCACCGGCTCGCGCCGCTCGCCTTCGTCGTGCCGCTGCTGTTCACGCTCGCGGCGTTCTGGCCGCTTTACGTGCAGCACCGCCGGCAGCAGGAAGCGATTCGCGCGATGGGGGAGCTGGGGCAGGGGCTCGGCGAGCTGGCGCAGCAGATGACCGCGGAGCTGGCCGGGCCGCTCGCGAACCTGCAGGTCGCGTCGTGGCTGCTGTTCGCCACGGTTTTGTTCCTCGCAATCAAAGGCGTGGGGTCGAGCCTTTCGGCGAGATTTCCATCGAGTTGAACACTCGGTCGATCGCGCCGCGGGCACCCTGGAAGTCCTGACCACCGGCGTCGGCAGCGGCACCGGGGTCCAGAACTTGGAGTTCGACTGGGACAAGGCCGGCAACCTCAACGTGCGCCGGGACAATCAGGCGAACAAGCGCGAGGAGTTTGATTACGACGGTGTCTATCGCCTCGCCCAAGCGCGGCGTTATGCGACCGTGGGTGGCGGTACGGTGGCCGCGACCGATAACTTCACGTACGACACGATCGGGAACCTGGTCAACAAGGGCGGGGTATCTCCGTCCTACACCTGCTCGGCCTACAACTACGGCACCACCAAGGGCGCTTCATCGCCGCCATGGTGTATCCACCAGGTAGTAGATGTTATTCAAGGCGTTGGCAACGTCCCCCCGCTATTGAATAGCGGGCAGGTTTAGAGTCTAAGTTTTCGGCTAATTCTTCTGCGAGTCAGGGCTGCCGGGATCGTCTGCGAGGGATGAAAGGTGGTCTTGGATCACCTGGTCCAGCGGTATGGCCGACCAAGTGTTGAACGTGGCGGTCCGCACCGGATCCTGCTCCTTGGGATCGACGACGAGGTTGTAGATCGACGGGAAGTTCAGGGTCTGGATGGTCTGATCGTCGCTGGCGATCTGCTTCGTCAGCATCTTCCAATTGCGCCACTTGGCGCCGTACAGCGCGTTGTTGACGTAGATGACGATCGACTCCCGCGGCGAGCGCTCGGTGCTGCCGGCAAAGAATGCCGACTGATCCAGGCCGTCGAGCTTGCGGTCCGTGGGCACGCCGGTGCCGGCCATGGCGGCCAGGGTCGGAAAGACATCGATCTGATGGACGATTTCGTTCGACACGCGACCCGCCGGCACTCTGCCGGGCCAACGAATGATGAATGGCACGCGCAGCGAACCCTCGTAGGGCGTATACATGCTGCCGCGCCAGGGACCGCTGAAGCCGAAGGAGTTTTCGACGAAATCGTTGCCGTTGTCAGACGTGAAGATGAAGATCGTGTCGCGTGCGAGTCCGAGCTCGTCGATCTCGTCCAGCAGCTCGCCGACGTAGGCATCGGACTGCGCCAGCACGTCGGCGAAGACGCCATTGCCGGTCCTGCCCGCGAAGTCCGGGTGGGGTTCGACCGGATCGTGCGTCTGCGTGTACGGAACATAAGCAAAGAATGGCTTGCCGACCCTGGCATTGCGGCGCATGAATTCGAGCGCTCGATCAGTGATCTCGCGGTCGATCAGACGCCGCTGTTTGCGGTCGTAAACCGCGAGACTCTGCGGCGCCGAACCACGTGTCGAGCTCATGACGTGCTCGGGCCTGGCCAGCGGGTGTGAATCCGGCTGGAAGAGGTCGCTGTCGGGCCAGTAAGCGACGTCCGAGGAATTCGGAATGCCGTACCACTCGTCGAAACCCTGGTCGGTTGGGAAGCGACCGGGTTCATCGCCGAGGTGCCACTTGCCGAAGATGCCCGTGGCGTAACCCGCTGCAGACAGCTGTTCCGCGATCGTGACTTCCCAGCCGGTTAGGCCGTACCAGATGCCACGCGGGGGCCCGCCCTTCCTGAGTCGCGTCCGTACTGCGTAGCGCCCGGTCAGCAGCGCAGCCCGCGAAGGCGTGCACTCCGACTCCACGTTGTAATTGGTGAGCCGCAGCCCATCCCTGGCGATGGCATCGATATTCGGGGTGGCCGCGCCGCGCAAGATGCCGCCGCCGTAGACGCCCGGCTCTCCATAGCCGTAGTTGTCCATGAGCACGAGCACGACATTGGGGCGTGACGAGCGCGTCTGTGCGGCTCCGGCGAGGGAGGGCAGAACGAGGGCCACAGCGAAGAACAGTGCAAGCGTGCGCACGGGTACATGCGTCCCGGCAGACTTCCTGTCACTTCATCGTCGGCATGACGAACTCGGCGCCCTTCGAGCCTTCCGGCCAGCGCGCCGTCACGGTCTTCAGCCGCGTGTAGAACCGCACGCCATCCGGCCCGTGCATGTGCAGCGGGCCGAACAGCGAGCGTTTCCAGCCGCCGAACGAGTGGAAAGCCATCGGCACCGGGATTGGCACGTTGATGCCGACCATGCCGGCCGCCACGCGGCGCGTGAACTCGCGCGCGGCGCCGCCGTCGCGCGTGAAGATCGAGGTGCCGTTGCCGAACTCGTGGCGCTCGATGAGGCCGAGCGCCTCGTCGAGCGACTTCGCGCGCATCACGACCAGCACGGGCCCGAAGATCTCCTCGCGATAGACGCGCATCTTCTCGGTCACGCCGTCGAACAGCACGGGGCCCATGAAGAAACCCTGTTCGTGGCCGGGCACGCTGAGCTTGCGGCCGTCGGCGACGAGTTTCGCGCCTTCCTGGATGCCGGTCTCGACGTAGCCGAGCACTCGCTCGCGGTGCTCGCGCGTGACGAGCGGGCCCATGTCGGCGCCTTCGGCGGTGCCAGGGAGCACCTTGATGGCGGCGAGCTCGGGCTTGAGTGCCGCGATCAGCTTGTCGCCCGCGTCGCCGACCGCGACGGCGACGGAGATCGCCATGCAGCGCTCGCCGGCGGAGCCGTAGGCCGCGCCGATCAGCGCATGCGCCGCCTCGGCCGGGTTCGCGTCCGGCATCACCACCATGTGGTTCTTGGCGCCGCCGAGCGCCTGTACGCGCTTGCCGGCCTCGGAGCCGGTGCGATAGACATGCTCGGCGATCGGCGTCGAGCCGACGAAGCTGATGGCGTCCACCCCAGGATCCGTCAGCAAGGTGTTGACGGATTCCTTGTCGCCGTTCACGACGTTCAGCACGCCCGCGGGCGCACCGGCCTCGGTCATGAGTTCCGCCAGCCGCAGCGGGCAGCCGGGGTCCTTCTCCGAAGGCTTGAGCACGAAGGTATTCCCGCAGGCGATCGCCACCGGGAACATCCACATCGGCACCATGGCCGGGAAGTTGAAGGGCGTGATGCCGGCGCAGACGCCGACCGGCTGGCGCAGCGACCAGCTGTCGATGCCCTTGCCGACGGCGTCGCTGTATTCGCCCTTCAGGAGCTGCGGGATGCCGCAGGCGAACTCGACGATCTCGAGGCCGCGCGTGACCTCGCCGCGCGCGTCGGCGAGCACCTTGCCGTGCTCGCGCGTGATGATGGCGGCGAGCTCGCCGGCGTGCTGCTCGATGAGCTCGCGGAACCGGAACATCACGCGTGCACGGCGCAGCGGCGGCGTCTCGGCCCATTCGGCGAGCGCGGTGCGCGAAGAGGCAATGGCGGCCCGCGTCTCGGCGGCGGTCGCGAGCGCGACTTCCGTCGTCGCGACGCCGAGCGCCGGGTTGAAGACCGGGGCGGTGCGGCCCGACGTGCCGGCGACGGGCTTGCCGCCGATGTAATGGCCGAGTTGGGTGAGCTTGGCGGTCATGGGTTGCCACTCCGGCGGTCGAATCGGTGCTCGAAGGCGGGAACCGGTTCGCCGCTGCCGTCATCCGGCGTCGTGAAGAAGCGGATTGTCGCCTGATCCGCGTCGAGTGTCACATGGGCGAAGCCCCAGGCCAGGCCGACGGTGTACAGGCTCGTGAGTTCGGGGTGCGCCGCGAGCTGGTGCCTTGCGAAATTCGTGTTCAGCGGCCGCTGCTTGCCCGCGGCGCCGGAGACGACCTGGGGCGCCAGCTACCAGAAGCAGGGTCCGGCGCAGGAATGGCAGAACGTGAGCGCCGAGGCGAAGGAAGTCACGGACGTCGAGTTCGACGGCAATCTCGAGCTGTTCATCGAGAAAACGATCGCCGATCGATTCGTCATCCGGCTCGCGGCCCAGAACCTGCTGGACGCCGAAAAGGTCGAGACGCAGCGCGTCTACGAATCCGTGGAGCAGCTGCAGACCGGCACGCCGGTCACGACCGTCGGCCAGGTCGAGGAATCGGATCCAGCGTACATCCTGACCTTCCGCGGCACGTTCTAGCCGCGCACGGCCGGGCCGCTTCCGGGTTCGCGGTGCCGCCGGCGCCGCGGATCCGGTAAGCTGCCCGCGGCATGCGCTTACCGTCCGAGATCAAGAAGGTCCGCCACCAGCGGTTCCGCAAGCGCGCCGCGGACCTCGAGGACCGCAAGCCCTTCGCGCGCTTCCCGTGGTGGCTGCGCCTGCTGTCGTCCCTGCCGCTGTCGGCCTGGTACGGTTTCGCGACGCTGCTCGCCTTCCTCATGGATCACGTGTTCCGCGCGCGCCGCGAGATCATCGACATGCAGCTCAAGGCCTGCTTTCCGCAGGAGGACGAGGCCTGGATCCGCAGGACGCGCAGCGCCTTCTACCGCAACTTCGCCGATGTCTCGGTCGAGATCGTGAAGGCCATCTCGATGACCCGGCAAGACATCGACCGCAGGATCCGCTTCGAGGACGACGGCCCCGCACGGACGGCCCTCGAGTCCGGCCAGTCGGTCATGATCGTGACCTCGCACAACTGCAACTGGGAGTGGACGCTGCTCAAGCTCTCGACCGGCTTGCAGCGGCCGATCCAGGCCGCCTACAAGCCGCTGAAGGGCCGCTGGGGGGACCGGCTCATGCTGACCATCCGTTCGCGGTTCGGCGCGGAGATGATCACGGCCAAGCGGCTCCTGATCCGTGTCATGCGTTACCGGCGGGGCCCGGCGCGCATGATCGCGATGGTGACCGACCAGGCGCCGACCTCCTCGGGCGTGCGTTATTTCGCCCAGTTCATGGGCCTCGATACGGCGTTTTTCGTGGGGCCCGAGGCGATCGCGCGCAGCGGCAAGCTGCCGGTCTTCTACCTGGCGATGCGCCGCGAATCCCGCGGCCGCTACTGCATCAGGTTCGTGCCGATCGCGCGCGCGGGTGAGGAACTCGCGCCGGGTCAGATGATCGAGCGCTACGCCGCCGAGGTCGAGCGCGTGACCCGCGAGAGCCCGCCCGACTGGCTGTGGAATTACCGGCGCTGGAAGGTGCAGCGCGACGCCGAGGGCCACCCGCACGTTGTGAAATCCGGCCTGATCCGCGCGCCGGATTGACATAAGTACCGTAAGGAATACAGACGCTTACCTTGCTTTCCTAGACATTTGTGAAACAATGCGGCGCAAGGTGCCGCAGGTGCAAGGCGAATCGTTTCCCGACTTCACGGCTTCGGAGGTCCTGTCCGCGAAGCTGTGGCAGCCGCGACCCGACCGGCCGCCGCTCGGCATCGATCTCGCCTGTACCAAGATCGCGGTCGACTTCCAGAACATCACCGCCGGCAACGCCGATGCGGTGATCCGCCAGAGCCTCGACATCCTGCGCGAGGCGACTGGCACCGATGCCGTGTTCCTGGCGCTGCTCGACGCACACGGCGCGCGCATCGATTCGATGGCGACAGCCAAGGGCCCGTTTGCGCAGTGCCGGCCCGAAGTGCTGAAGGGCGAGACGCTCGAGGCCCTGCCGTGGATCCGCTCGCGGCTCGAGCACGTGCGCATCCTCGAGATCCGCGACACCGTCAGCGCCCGGCCCGAGCAGGCGGGAGACGCGGAGCGCCTCGCCGGACTCGACATCCGCTCGCTGCTCTTGATCGCGTTCGCCGTGCAGGGCACGGTGCGCGGCTTCCTCGCCTTCGTGTCCGCGACGCCGCGCGACGGCTGGGACGTCAATCTGCACCTCCTGCTCAAGCTGGTCGGCACGAGCCTCGCCTGTGGTCTCGAGAAGGTCGCGCTCGCCGACCGGCTCGCGGACATGCAGGAGCGCGAGGACATGGCGCTGCCCTGCGCCAACGACGGGCTCTGGGACTACGACGCGCAGACCAACCACACCTGGTTCTCGCCGCGCTGGAAGGGGATGCTGGGTTTCGACGAGGGCGACGTGATCACGTCCCCGGACTGGCACCGCATGGTGCACCCCGAGGACCTGGCGCGCGTGTCCGCCGCGATGCGCGACCACATCGCCGGCAAGACGCCGATGTTCGAGAGCGTGCACCGCCTCAAGCACACGGACGGCGAGTGGCGCTGGGTCGTCGGCCGCGCCTGCGCGCGCGTCGATGACCAGGGCAGGCTCCGGCGCCTGATCGGCGTCGAGCTGGACGTCACCGAGCGCAAGCTGTACGAGGAGGCGCTGTTCCGCGAGAAGGAGAGCGCGCAGATCACGCTGCAGTCGATCGGCGACGGCGTGATCACCTGCGATGCGCACGGCCGGGTCGAGTACCTGAACCCGGTGGCCGAGGAGCTGACCGGCTGGCGGCTCGAGGACAGCCTTGGCCGCACCATCGACGAGATCTTCCGCTCGTTCCACGAGGAGACCTGCGAGCCGCTCGAGAACCCGCTCGCGGTCGCGGTGCGGCGCATCCGCTCGATCAAGTCCGTGCGGCCGATGCTCCTGATTTGCAAGGACGGCAACGAGCTGTACATCGAGAGCACGGCCTCGCCGATCCGCGACGGCACCGGCACCGTGACCGGCGGCGTGCTGGTGTTCCACGACGTGTCCGAGTCGCGCGAGCTGAACCGGCGCCTCTCGTACCACGTAAGCCACGACGTGCTGACCGGTCTCGTCAACCGGCGCGAGTTCGAGACGCGGCTCGAGCGGTCGCTGAAGAGCGCCAAGGCGCGCGAGACTTCCTACGCGCTCTGCTACATCGACATCGACCAGTTCAAGATCGTCAACGACACCTGCGGTCACTCGGCCGGGGACGCGCTGCTCGGCCAGGTCGGGGCGCTGCTGAAGTCCAAGGTGCGCTGGCGCGACACGCTCGCGCGGCTCGGCGGCGACGAGTTCGGCGTGCTGCTGGAGAGCTGCTCGCTGGAGGAGGCGCTGCGCACCGCGGAGTCGCTGCGCGAGGCGATCCGGAACTTCCGCTACACCTGGGAGGACCGCACGTTCCGGCTCGGCTGCTCGATCGGCGTGGTGCCGATCACGGCCGACAACGAGGACGTCGCCTCGGTGCTGTCCGCGGCGGACTCGGCCTGCGGCGCCGCCAAGGAGTCCGGCCGCAACCGCGTGCACTGCTTCGAGGAGAACGACATCGACCTGATGCGCCGCCGCCGCGAGATGCAGTGGGCGGCGCGCATCAACAATGCGCTCGAGGAGTCGCGCTTCGAGCTGTTCCGCATGACCATCCTGCCGCTGCAGCAGGAGGGCGCGGGCGAGCACTTCGAGCTCTTGCTGCGCATGCGCGACGAGAGCGGCAAGATCGTGTCACCCGACCAGTTCATCGCCGCCGCCGAGCGCTACGGCATCACGCCCTCGATCGACCGCTGGGTGATCGACAGCGCGTTCCGCTGGCTGGTGTCGGAGGCCGACGAGCGCAAGCGGCTGACGATGTGCTCGATCAACCTGTCGGGGCAGAGCCTCGGCGACGACAAGTTCCTGCCCTACGTGATCGAGCAGTTCCACCGGAGCGGCATCGACGGCAGCAAGATCTGCTTCGAGATCACCGAAACCGCGGCGATCGCCAATTTCTCGCAGGCCAGCCGCTTCATCCAGGCGCTCAAGGAGCTCGGCTGCAAGTTCGCGCTCGACGACTTCGGCACCGGCCTGTCGTCATTCGGCTACCTGAAGCACTTCCCGGTGGACTACCTCAAGATCGACGGCAGCTTCGTGAAGGGCGTGCTGCACGACCCGATCGACCGCGAGATGGTGCGCTCGATCAACGAGATCGGGCACCTGACCGGCAAGCAGACCATCGCCGAGTGGGCCGAGAACCCCGAGATCATCGAGGTGCTGCGCGGCCTCGGCGTGGACTATGCCCAAGGCTACGGCGTCAGCCAGCCGCAGAAGGTGCAGCGGGCGGCGATCGCGTAGGAATTCCCTCCTTCTCGCTCCGTGGTTTCCCGTCCTGCGTGCGCCGTCAGGCGACTGTGCCAGCGCAGATCGATGAGCGCTTCCCGTTGCGCCCGCTCCGCCAGGAAAAGCTCGATGTACTACTGCTGCAGGTTGTACATCGGGTGGAAGCGCTCGTCTTCGGAATGCGGCATGGCCAGCCGGAACATCGGCCGGCCACGGCTTTGGCGCGCGATGCAGATGGCGCGGCTGCCGTCGTTGACGGTGCCCTTGTCGTCGAACACCACGCTCGCGACGCCGTGCCGCGCAGCTCCGGCGGCGTGCGGAACGAATACTCGGGATACCGGAAATACAGCGACGAGTTGCGGTTCGCGGGACGCATGCGCGGCATGCTCTCAAAGCCAAGGGGAACCAGCCTCAAGGCTTGTGCGTTGCAGGTTTCTCGCCGACCAGGCCGTAGTGGTACGGCGGTAGCGACACGAAAGGAACCGCGAGCGCAAAGCCCGCCTCGCGGGTCCAGGCCTGGCATTGTTCCGGGCGCGGGCGGATGGAGAGGTCCGGACCGCGCGGCGTGCTGGCGTCGTAATTCCAGTGAATGACGCCAAGCTTGCCGCCGGGCTGCAGGACGCGATGCGCTTCGCGCAACAGGCCAAGGGGATTCTCCGCGTGCAGAATGTTGAACAGCATGGCGTAGCCCACGGAGTCATCCGGCAAGCCAGTACCCTCGGCCACGAAATCCCGCCGCAGTGGCCGGACATTCCCGAGTCCGGCTTGCTGCGCGCTGCGCCGGGTCATGTCAAGCATCCCGGATTCGAGGTCGAGCGCGTAGACGATGCCGCGCGTCCGCGCGGCGGCGGCGATCGTGAACGTGCCGTAACCGCAGCCGAATTCGACGACATCGGCGGCGGGATCGTCGAGTCGCAGTTGCGCCAGGATGCGCGGCGGATCAAAAAACGCCGCCCACATGGCCTCCTTGGGCATGCCACTGTCGCGAACTTTCATGTCCTCACCGCTGGTGCCGAGCGGGCTTTCTACTATTATGTTTCTTATAGTTGACAGAATTCATAATATGTCTATCATAAGAAACACAATGCTAGCCACTACTCCTGCCATCGCAGCTTCGGACCGGAAGCGCCTCGCGCTACTGGGGGAGCGTATCCGCACGGCCCGCAAACGCCAGCGTGTCACCACCGTCGCGGCGGCTGAGGCCGCAGGTGTCTCACGCGTGACCCTGCATCGCATCGAGCGCGGCGAGCCGACCGTGGCCGTTGGCGCCTGGCTTACCGTTGCGACCGCACTCGGCCTGAACTTCGACTTGCTCGACGCAAGGGCCATGGCCGTAACGACCAAGCTGCCCAAGAAGATCAGGCTTCGCGACTTTCCGCAACTGAAGCGCCTCGCCTGGCAGTTGCACGGCGTCGGTGATATCCCGCCGCTGGTGGCGTTCAATCTGTACGAACGCAACTGGCGTCACCTGGATCGCGCCGCACTGTCCGCCGGCGAAGCCGCCCTGATCGATGCGCTGGCGCGCGAACTCGGCGGAGGACGCCTGCTTGTTTGAGCGCCCTCACCACCGCGACATCGCGCTCGTGCTGCAATCGCTCGATGCGCCGGTCTTGTCGCGGCGCCACTGCTACTTCGGCGGCGGCACGGCGATGGCCTTGCTCTATGGCGAATATCGCGAATCCCGGGACATCGATTTCGTGGTTTCCGACCTGGCGGGCTATCGCGAGCTGCGCCAGATGGTCGGAAACGCCGGCGGACGACTGCCGTTCACGCGCGAGGGCCTCGGGGTCGAACTGGCGCGGCCGGTTCGCGCGGACCAGTACGGCATCCGTACGCAGGTCCGTTCGGGCGAATCGGCAATCAAGTTCGAAATCGTGCTCGAGGCGAGAATCGGCCTGACGCTGCCGGAAGACGACGACCGCATCTGCGGAATCCAGACCCTGTCTCGCGTCGACATGGCTGCGGAAAAGCTGTTCGCGAACGCGGACCGCTGGGCCGATGAGTCGGTGTACAGCCGCGACCTGATCGACCTGGCGATGATGCGCGCGGATCGGCGGCTTCTGGAGGCTGCCTGCGAAAAAGCCGAGGGTGCCTACGGCGCATCCGTGCGAGGGTCCCTGTATGACGCGGTAAGCAGGCTTGAAACGCAGCGCGGAAGGCTGGAAGCCTGCATGACCGCCTTGAGCGTCGACGGGGTCACCCGGGCGCAGCTGTGGCAGGCGATTCGAACCGTGGCGCGGCAACTGCTTGCATGACCCTCGTGACCGGCCTGCCGTAACCTCCAGGCGCCATCGGCGACTCCTGAAACTGCTCGGCCCCGCTTTTTCCGCAGTGCCCGCCGCGCTTGCCAGGCGGACGTTTCCGCGGAAACGTCCTCGCGCTGCTGGCAAGCCTGTCGACGTCAATACGGTATATTCAGCGACGATGCAGCCGCTGTCGCGGCGCAGGAGGAGCGAGATGACCGTCGGTGACCGCTGGCGCATCGCGCTGGCTCTGGCCTTGCAGGCCTTGCCGGGTGCCGCCGCTGCTGAGTGGCCGCAATCTACGCCGGCCGCGGAAGGCGTGGATGCCGCCGCGCTCGGGGATCTGGAGTCCTCGGCAGCCGAAGCCTATTTCGGCTCGCTGCTCACCGATGCCGGCATCGGGGTGCCTGCTGACTGGCGGGAACGCGTTCGCGTAGGGTCCGACCGGGAGCAGAGCGGGACCGCACGGGAAAATCTGCGCGGCCAGGAAAGCGAGGTTCCGGCGGTCCTGCCAGACACGCAGAAGCAGCTCGTTGATTTTGCGGTTCCGGGCCTGCGACGCATCCTCGGCTATGCCTGATGCGCTCGCCTGCTGGAAATGCGGCGCGCCGCTCGCCGACATGCCGCTGCCCGTCGGCCGCGGCGAGTACTGCCGGGCCTGCCGCGCCGAGATCCACGTGTGCCGGATGTGCCGGTTCTACGACACCACCAAGTCGCGGCAGTGCGCGGAGCCGGTCGCCGAGCCCGTGCAGGACAAGGAACGCGCCAATTTCTGCGGCTATTTCGAGCCCGTCGCCGGCCGGTTCAAGCCGGCGGATCCGGCGGCGGATTCGGCCCGCGCCGCGCTCGACGCGCTATTCGGCCCCAGGAAGTGACCCGGCGCCCGCATGGTCCTCGAACAGGCTGCGCAGCAGGGCCGCCGTGCCGACCAGGCAGATGAGCAGGATCGGCAGCGAGGAAACCAGGATGCCGGTCTTCACGACTTCGATGCCGCCCACGTAGATCAGCACCGTCGGCAGCAGGCCGACCCCCAGCGCCCAGAACACGCGCAGCCAGCGCGGCGGGTCCTCGCCCTCGGGAAGGTACAGCGTCTGGCTCGCGGCCAGCGCCTGGGCCGCGGCATCGTAGGTGGTCGCCGCGAAGGCGAGACTCATCAGCGCGAAGACGGCGATCACGAGGGCGGGCAGCGGCAGCTGCTCGAGCACGCGCAGGATCGCGATGTGGCCGCCCTGCTGCACGACCAGGTCCGAAACGGGCAGCAGGCCGTTCAGCTCGAGGTGCATCGCGTAGTTGCCCAGCACCATGTAGAACACCCAGCAGCCGAGCGAGCCGAACGCCAGCATGCCGAGGATCAGCTCGCGGATCGTGCGCCCGCGCGAGATGCGCGTGACGAACAGCCCGATGAACGGGGCGTAGGAAATCCACCAGGCCCAGTAGAAGATGGTCCAGTTCTCGACGAAGCCGGAGCGCGCGTAGGGATCGGTCCAGAAGTTCATGCGCACGAAGTTCTGCAGCATCAGGCCGACGCCGTTCAGGCTGGAACGCAGCAGGAACGTGGTCGGGCCGACCAGCAGCACGTAGACCAGCAGCCCGAAGCCGAGCAGCAGCGTGACGTCGCTCAGGTTCTTCATGCCGCGCCTGAGGCCGAGCCACACGCTGGTGGCGAAGATGGCGACCGAAAGCGCGATCACGACCAGGTCCATGCCGAAGCCGTACTCGACGCCGGCGAGCCGCGCGAGGCAGGCCGCGATCATCGGCGTGCAGAAGGCCAGCGAGGAACCGGCGCCGGCGATGATCGCGATCGCCAGCCAGAAGTCCACGAACCGTCCGGTCGCGCCGAACTCGTTGCCGCGCAGGAAGCGGTGCCAGGAATTGCTGAAGCGCAGCCATGGCAATCGCTGGCGGTAATACGGGTAGGCGATCGCGAGCGCCGGCAGGCAATAGAACGCCCAGGCCGTGAAGCCCCAGTGGAACATGCCGTAGGTCGACGCCCATTCGGCGGCTTCGGCGCTGCGCGGCATCGCCCCGAAGGGCGGCGCCGCGTAGTAGTACGTCCACTCGATCATGCACCAGTACATCAGACCCGCGCCGATGCCGCCGCAGAACAGCATCGCGATCCAGCTGGGGGTGGAGAACTCCGGCCCCTCGCCGTGCGCGGACAGCCTCACCTGCGAGAAGCGCCCGAGCGCGAGCCAGGCGAGCAGCGCGATGCAGGCGACGCTCGCAAGCAGGTAGAGAATCCCGAATCCGTCGCTGATCGCGGCATAGATCCGCTTCAGCGCGGCGCCGCCAACGTCCGGATCCAGCGCCAGCGGGACGCAGATCGCGAGCACCACGGCGACGCAGGTCCAGAAGTTCGGCCAGTCGATGCGCCTCGCGTTCAAGCGCGATCCAGCAGGCGCTGCCGGCTCGCCAGGTCCTCGGCGTTCAAGTAGCAGCCCTGCAGGTGGCGCTCGCCGGTGCGCACGTCGAAGGCCGCCCGGCCGTGCAGGACGCGGTTGTTGTCGTAGGCGATCAGGTCGCCGGCCTCGAGGCGCAGGTCGAGGTGATAGCGCGGGTCGCGCAGCATCCGCCACAGTGTGCCGAGCGCGGCGTACATCGGGTCGATCAGCGCCTCGATCCACGCGCGCATGCCCGCATTGCCGTTCATGTAGTCCGTCCACGCCACGGTCGGCAGCCGTGAGCGGATCGAGGTGTCCCAGGCCTCCGGGGCGGCGGCGCGCTCCGCCAGCGCCTCGGGCGAACAGCAACGTTCACGCAACCAGCCCGGCGCAAAGCGCGTAACGTGCCGCTCGCCCTGCTGCTCGAATCGCACCTCCAGGTCACCCTGATCATCGACGCTGGCCTCGCCGATCGCCGGCGGCGGGTGATCGATGAACAGGTACGTGCGCTCGAGCGCCTGGGGATGCCGGCAGCGCGGGCACGGGCAATTGTCGCGCAGCCACTCTGCCGGGAAACGGCTGACGCGTCCATCGTCCCAGTACAGCACGACGCGGCCGGAATCGTGCGTGACGCGCGTGATCGCGTGCGCGGTATGGTAGCGAGCGAGGTCGGCCATGGCCGGAGCCTCGTGTGCAGTTTCGAAGCGCATGCTATCGGGACCTCTCCGGGACGTCCTCACGAAGTGCCTTGACCAGGCACACGGCCATGAACACCAGGGCGACCGCGAACGGCAGGCCGGTGGAGATCGAGGCGGTCTGCAGGGCGGTGAGTCCGCCGCCCAGCACGAGCACGGCGGCGACGGCGCCCGCGAGGAGTGCCCAGAACACGCGTTGTGGGAGCCGGATGTCGGTGGTGCCGCCGCAGGTGATGATGCCCATCACGAGTGACCCGGAGTCGCAGGAAGTCACGAAGAAAATCATGACCAGGAAGATGGCCAGCAGCACGCTCAGCTCCTGCAACGGATAGCGCGACAGCAACTCGAACAGGGCGGTCGCGACATTGTCGTTCGCCGCGTACACGATGCCGGGGTCGACGAACAGGCTTTCATAGATGGCGGCACCGCCGAGCGTCGCCATCCATACGAAGGTGAGCAGGGAGGGCATCGCCAGCACGCCGAAGATGAACTCCCGGACCGTCCGACCCCTGGAGATCCGCGCAATGAACATGCCGACGAACGGCGACCACGCGATCCACCAGGACCAGTAGAAGACCGTCCAGGATCCCTGCCAATCGGATTCGAGCGAATAGGTTTCCGTCCAGCTTCCGAGCACGAGCAGGTTTTGGAGGTAGTGGCCTGTGCTCTCCACCAGGTTCTCCAGCAGGAAAAGTGTCGGGCCGGCCAGCAACACGAAAACCAGCAGCAGTAGCGCGGCGAGCAGGTTGACGTTGCTGAGCAGCTTGATGCCGCGTTCCAGGCCGGACCCCACGGAGGCGGCCGAAACGAGCGTGATCAGGGCGATCAGGCCCAGCTGCGCGCCGGTCGAGAAGGCGATTCCGAACGCGTAGTTGAGGCCGGCATTGATCTGCGCGACGCCGAGACCGAGCGAGGTGGCGAGTCCGAACAAGGCCGCGAGTACGGCCAGCACGTCGATGGCATGGCCGATCGGCCCATGGATGCGGTCTCCGAGCAACGGATGGAAGGCACTGCGGATCGTCATCGGCAGGCCACGGTTGTAGGCGAAGTAGGCGAGCGCGAGCCCCACCAGGGCGTAGATACCCCAGACGTGCAGCCCCCAGTGCAGGAACGTGAGGTCGAGCGCGCGTTGCGCGCCTTCCGGTGTCATCGGCGTCGCTCCGGGAGGATTCTGCAGGTGCAGGACCGGTTCCGCGACGCTCCAGAACATGAGGCCGATCCCCATGCCGGCGGCAAACAACATCGCGAACCAGCTCAATGAGGAGAATTCAGGGCGTGCGTCCGGTCCGCCGATCCGGATCCGCCCGAAGCGGCTCGCCGCGAGCACGACGCACAGCAGCAGGAAGCCCTGCACGCTCAGGATGAAGAACCAGCCGAAACGCCGCGCGATGCCGTCCTTCACGGCGCTGAACATCGCGTCCGCGGCGCCGAGGTTCGCCAGCGTCAGGACCAGGAACAGCACCGTCAGGCCGGCCGAAAATCCGAATACGACGGGATGAATGCCGAACTTGCTGCCGCCGGGCTTTGAATTCATTGGGTCTCCGTAGCCGATTCAGACGCGGTCGGCACGAGCGCCGCGTGCCTGTGCCGCGAACGCCGCCAGAATACGAGGCAGAGCACGGCACCGAGATAGCCACACAGCGCGATGCTCGTGAAATAGATCTGAAAGCTCACGGCGCGGGGATATTGGCGCGACAGGAATCCGTCGTAAAGCGGCAGCAGCACGTCGGGCAGGTAGCCGACGAAACTCACGAGGCCGATGGCCAGCCCGACGATGTGTCTCGGCACCGGGCAGTGGTCGAGCAGCGCCCAGTACAGGCCCTTGATCGCGTAAGTCAGATAGCCGATGACCAGCACGATGCCGACGATGGCCGGCATGTTGCCGCCAAGGTCCGCGAAGCAGATCGCGATGAGGCTGGTCGAGGCGAGCGCCAGCAGCCAGGCGAGCAGCAGTTCCTTGGAAAGCCAGTCGCCGAGGAATCCGATGGTGATGCCGCCGACCGGTCGCATCCAGAGCTTGGTCAGCACGACGGAGCCTGCGGCGAGAGCCGACAGCCCGAAGTTGACCTGCAGGAACGCCGAGATCGAGTAGGTCACCCAGAACAGCGCCTGGCCGATCATCATGACGACGGCCAGCAGCCAGAGTTCGGGGATGCGCACCAGCAGGCCGAGCTCGGCGAGCAGCCTGCCGCCGCGTGGCGTCGGGTGTCCCCGGCGTGACACGGACGGCGCGTGATCGGGGTCGTTCTCGACGAGCAGGAACACCAGCACGGCAATCACGAGCGCCGCGGCGGCATACATGTGGATCACCGGCGCGAGCCGCACGGCGGCATGGTCGCCGGGCGCGGACAGGCTGCGAAACAGCAGCACCGCGATCGACGCCAGCAGCGCCTCGACCAGTCCTCGGCCGCCGTCGAGCACGCCAAAGAAACGCCCCTGTTCGCGCGGCCCCGCGAGCAGGTTCACGGCCTTGATCAGCGAGGCCCAGAAGCAGAGCCCGCCGGCCAGGCCCCAGCCCAGGAAGATCAGCCGCAACTCGAACAGCGACGGGTAGGTCGAAAACCAGAAACCGAGCAACCCGACTGCCGCAAGCGCGCACGCCATCAGCAGCCGGGGCGGGTAGCGGTCGGCGAGCCAGCCGCTCGGGAGGTACGCGACCGCGAACACGAAGCCCAGCAGCGAGTACAGCTCGCCGAGGTCGCTCGCGGTGATCCGCAATGCCTCGAGCACGCTGATCTCGAAGTTCTGCCTCAGGTACATCAGCGGGTAGATCGCGCCGGCGGCGACCACGATGATGGCGAACTGCCCGTAGCGGCGCGCGCGGCTGGCGATCATTCAGGCCAGGCCCCAGAGTCCCTGCGCCTTCATGCGCGCGGCGATCTCCCGGCCGTCGACGGCCTGAACCGGGACTCCGGCCCGGAGTGCGACCCCGGCCGCGGTTCCGGTCGCCTGTCCCATGGCCATGCATTGCGGCATGCCGCGGATCGAGGCGAAAGCCACCGGATCTGCCGAAACGTTCCTTCCCGCGAACAACAGGTTTTCGACGGACGCCGGCACGAGACAGCGAAACGGCAGCGTGTAATAGCTGGCGTCGGCTACCGCGGCGTCGTGCGTCATGCCTCCCGCGCCGCGCATTACGTCGTCGATGGGGTTCGCGCAGGCGACGATGCCGTCGGAAAAATGCCTGGTGGCGGCAACGTCGGCGGCGGTGAGGCGGTAGAGTCCGCAGAGCTTGCGTGTCTCGCGGACGCCGACGGTGGGTCCGAGCTGGGTCATCCAGGCGTCCTCGAAGCCCGGCACCTCGTCACGCAGGAATGCCGCCAACGCGCGGCAGCGCCGCCTGCCTTCCTGGGTCGCGCGCGCGACCTCGTCGGGTTTCGTGCCGTCGATTCCGCGAATGACCACCGAATTGCAGAACACGGTGTCGGGGTGAAAGCCCTTCATCAGGTACAAGCGCGCCAGGTCCGGGTGCAGACGGCCGGCGGCGACGCCACGTTCGGCATGGCGCGTGAAGTAGGGATCGCCTTCCGCGAAGACCGCATCCCACCGGGCGTTGACCATCAGGAACGACAGCGTCACGCCCATCATCCGGCCCTGCGCGTCGCCGAGCTCGAACGGTACGCCGGCCTGCGCCGCAATGTCGCCGTCCCCCGAGCAGTCGACGACCAGTCGTGGCCGCACGACGCCGGCGCCATGCCGGTCGCCGAAGGTCACGGTCTCGATCCGCGTGCCAGCCATGTGCGGGGCCGTTGCGGTGGTGTTGAGATAGACCCGCACGCCCGCTTCTTCGAGCATCTCGAACATCACGACCTGCGCCAGATCCGGGTCGTAGACGATTTCGGGGCCGAAGTTCGCGAGGGTGCACGGCCGTGTTGCGGCCGCCGGCGGATTCATGCCGGCGAGCCGGTCACGGAGTTCCGCGATGAGGCCGCCGATGATCTGGCCGCAGGGATACGCGCCTCCCCATGGCATGCCCGGACAGAACGACATGACCCCGCCAATCTTCGGGCCCGTTTCCATGAGCACGACGTCGAGGCCCTGGCGGCCGGCCGCGACGGCCGCGCCGAATCCCGCGGTGCCGCCACCGACGACCAAGACATCGCACGCGAGCTCCTGACGTGCCGCATCGCTCGCGTCCTGCCATCGCAGCGGGGGTTGGGCACGGAAGATCACGGAGGTCGCGCGCGGCCCAATCGCCAGCGCCCAGCTGCTGTTCGGCGCACAGCCGAGCGACGCATGACGTGCGAAGCCGGGTCAACGGTGCGCCTGTCCTGAACTCGTTCCGGAACAGGCTCCCAGAGTTTCCGCTCGATCTCCATCTGGCTCAAGCCTGGCCGGCAATACCGGCATGCGCCGGTCAATTCGCCCTATACACCCAGTCGCCGGCAACCATCGTGCCGAGCACTTTCGTGTCCCGCATCTGCTCTGCGGGAACCGTCAGCACATCGCGGTCGACCAGCACGAAGTCCGCGGCCTTGCCGGGTTCGATCGAGCCAATGACGTCTTCCTGGTTCATCACGCGGGCGGCATTGATCGTGTACGCATAGAGCATCAATTCCCGCGGCACGACCTGGCCCGCAATGAGGACCTCGCCGGTCTCGCCCTTGCGCGTCTCGGCCTGGTAGATGGCCTTGAACACGTCGGGAGTCGACACCGGCCAGTCGCTGGCACCCGCAATCACCGCCCCGGATTCGAGCATCGAGCGCGCGGGGTACTGCCACGGGAAGATGTCTTCCGCGACGTAAGGCTTCACCAGGTCGACCGAGTCGATTCCGTACGCCGCCCACAAGAGCTGGTACGAGGCCAGGACGCCGAGCGGCTTGAATCGCCCGATGTCATCCGGCCGGATGAACTGCAGGTGCGTGATGCTTCCCGGCAGGCCGCTGTCGCCATTGGCCTCGCGCATGGCCTCATAGCCGTTCAGCGCTTCATGCACGGCGAGGTCGCCGATGGCATGCGTATGCACGAACAGGCCGAGCTTGTCGGCCTCGATGCACAGTTTCGCGAACTTCTCCGGCTTGAAGAGCAGGTCGCCAGTCTTGCCGGTGTTGGCGTACGGCCGGGTCATCGCGGCGCTTTGCGACGGATACTCGACCACGCCGTCGGCAAACACCTTGACGCCCGGTATCGAAAGATTGGCGATGCCGCCGAACTTTTCGCGCAGTGCGAGTGCGTCCTTGAAGGACTGCGGGTCATCGGGCCTTACCACCGGCAGCGCCGCGACGCGGGCCGACAGGCCGCCCGCAGCCGCGAGATCACGATAGGCGGCAAGCGTGGACTCATCGACCCAGGGGTCGAGCCACGAGGTGATGCCGAGGCTGTGCAGGTACTCGACGGCCGCCCGCGCGCCCGCGGCACTCTTGCGTGCATCGACCGGAGGAATCTGCTTTTCGACGATCTCCAGGCCCTCGTCGACGGCAAACCCGTTCGGCGTCAGGTCATCGCCGATCCCGTAATACTTGCGCTTCTCCTCCGGCAATCCGGCAATGAAGGACTTGTCGAGACCTGCGCGCTTTCGCAGTGCCGCGTTCGACCAGCCCGTATGCCCGTCCATGCCGCGCAGGAACAGCGGCTGACCCGCATAGGTTCCGCCGTTGAAACGCTCATTCAAGGCTGCGTTCTGCGACCAGATGCCCAAGGGCACGCCCGTGACGACGAGCACATCGCCGTTCATCCCGCGGCCGCTGCGCTTGGCCTCGGCCACGAATGCCTCAAGCGCAGCGATGTCGGCGATGTCATTCCTGGCATCGGCTGACAACAGGCCGATGCCGCCGAACACGGCGTGCACATGGCTGTCGATCAGGCCCGGCAGGAGTGTCTGCCCGCCGAGATCGGTCACGACCGCGTCGGCACCGACGCTCGCCGTCGCCTCGGTTCGGGTTCCGACCGCGACGATTCTGCCGTCACGTACCGATACCGCCTCGGCGTAGGCCTGCCGGGGATTGGCCGTGAACACGTGCCCGTTGACCAGGATCTGTTCCCCGGCGAAAGCGGCGATCGGCGTCATGAACGCCAGGCACGCCAGGCAGCCCATGGCCCGGATTGCTTTCATGTCATGTCGTGCGGCGTTTACAGTCGCCAGGTGGCGGTCAGGCCCACCATGCGCGGTCGTAGCGCCACGTCGTACCAGTCCTGGGGGTCGTAGTACGAACTGGCCGAGAGGTCCTGGCGCGGCGCCTCGTTGGTGAGATTCTGCGCGAAGAGCGAGACATCCCAGTCGCCGAACCGCATGCCGAGCCGCAGGTTGACCAGGCCGTATGACTCCGTGGGCTTGAGGCGCGGATCGTAGAACGGGTCGGTGGGCACCTGGTCGCCCACGCGCCGCCACTCCGCCGACCAGGTGTAGTCGAGGCGGGCGTAACCCTGGTGGGCGCCGATCGGCAGGTTGAATTCGCCGGTCAGCGAGAACGTCTCCGGGGCGCCCGCATTCGGCACTGCGGAGCCACCGGCGAAGATCACCGCGCCGCCGGGCGAGGTGGCGTCCTCGTCGAAACTCGGATCGTTGTAGCCATACGCACCGCTCAGCGTGAATCGCTCGGTGACCAGGTAACTGAAGGCGAGGTCGAATCCGTCGGAGGTGGCATTGCCCAGGTTGTCGACGAAATTGTAAGCGCAGTTCGGCAGGCTCACGTTCGCCTGGATGTCGCTCCATTCGATACGGTAAACGCTGCCTTCGAGGTACAGCCGGCCGTCGAGCAGGCGGTTCTTCGCGCCGAGCTCGTAGCTCCACACCGAGTCCGAGTCGTAGGTTTCGGGCTGGAACGGGTTGCCGCTGTCGTCGACGTAGCCGTTCTGGATCAGGTCGAAGTCGCAGATCGCCGGCACGCGCAGCGAAGCGCCCGCCGGCCGGAACCCCTTGGCGGCGCTCGCGTAGATCATGTGCGCGTCGCTTGGCTGCCAGGAAATGCCGAACTTTGGCGTGTAGGCGGTCTCGCTTCCGCTCGTGGACGAAGTCGGGTACGAGGGCGCCATCGCACCGCTGCCAAAGGTGCAGTCGCCCGGATCCGCGCACGGAAAGCCGAAGGGCGCGTTGGCGTTGTTCTCCGGCCCCAGGTAAGCGGCATTGAATTCCAGCCTGTTCTCGCTCGCCCGGATGCCCGCTGTCAGGGTGATCGTGTCGGTGACTTCGTAGTCGAACTGCGCGAAGCCCGCGATCTGCTGTTCCTGCGTCGCCCATTCGCCGTAGAACATGACCGCGTTCTCGAGCGGGTTGTCGCCGAAGAAGTTCTGCAGCGCGGTCGTGCCGGGCCCGAACGGCTCGCCGTCGTTCGTGGTCCAGTAACCCCAGTCGAAGGCCGTGGGGAAGAAGCCCATCCAGGTCGCGTTGATCATCCAGTTGTGGTTGATCGGCTGGCTCGCTTCCTGCTCGAGGTCCGAGTAGAACAGGCCCGCGACCCAGCTCAGCTTGCCGTCGCCGGTGGACTGCAGGCGCACCTCCTGCACCCAGTTCCGCTGCGCATTGTTGTACTGCGACATGCCCTTCAAGCCCTCGGGCAGGTAGGTTCCGGTCGAGGTCACGCCATCGGCCTCGAGGAAGAATTCCGGCGCATAGAACTGGGCATACCCCTTCGTGTAGTCGGCCCACTGGAACTGATCACGGTCGAAGTACGAGGTGTTGGACACCAGCTCCGCCCAGCCAAGGTCCCAGTCGATCTTGAGCGTCGTGAGGGTGAACTCGTCCTCGCCGCGCGCGTTCTCGGGCGCGGTCATCTCGTTCAGCACCGTGGTGTGCGGCGTGTTCGGGAAGGTGTAGAGCGTGCCCGCGGCAAACTGCACGTAGTGCTGGCGCGCGTAATCGGCATTCCCCTGGTTCGATAGCGCGAGGTCGTAGCTAGGGGAGCCGCCGTTGTTCCTGACGTTCTGGTAGAAGACCGACGGCGTGATGGTCAGGTTCTCGGTGACCGCGAATTTGAGCGCCAGGCGCGCGGACTTCGTCTCGGACCAGTTGATGTCCTCTTCGTAGGTCGTGGTCCTGGTGAAGTTCACCGAATCCCCGTAGCTCTCGCCGGTGGGATCGACGATCTCGTAGCTGCCGCCCACCGCGTCGACGTACCCGCCATCGCGGCGGTAGTAGGCGCTGCCACGCAGTGCGACGCGATCCGAGAGCGGGCCGCCGTAAGCCAGGCCCAGTTCGTAGGACTCTTCGCCGTTCTCGGTGCTGCCCATCTCGGCACGTGCGGTGCTGCTGGCCTCGTCCCGCCCCGGCTCGGTGGTGATGAAGCGTACCGTGCCGCCCTCGGAGCCGGCGCCGAACAGCGTGCCCTGCGGGCCGCGCAGTACCTCGATGCGCTCGATGTCGAACAGGCCGGGAAAGGCATTGCCGGCGCCGAATCCCATGTTGCGGACTTGGATGGGCGTGTCGTCGATGTACAGGCCGGTGGTGCCCGAGCCGGCATTGGAGGAGATGCCGCGGATCGCGATCTGGCTGGCGCCGGTGAAGGACTGGCGGGTCAGGTTGAGGCCCGGCGTCAGGCGGATGATATCGTCGAACTGGCGCGCGCCGCGCTGCTGCAGCTCCTCGTCGCCGATCGCGCTGACGCTGATCGGCACGTCGGAGAGCGCCTGGCTGCGTCTCGTGGCCGTGACGATGATTTCCTCGAGCTGCGGGTCGGCCGGCGACTGCGCGCCGGCCTGCGGGGCCAGCGCAACGCCGACCGCCATCGCCACGAGCAACGAACCCGGATGATTTTTCTGCATGACGGTGCCCCCTTACCCCTAGAAGACCAGAGTCCCGGAACCGGTGTCAATCCGCTGCGTCAGCCACGGGGCTCGCGCAGCGCCAGTGTGGCTGCGCACAGCTTCGCGGCGACCAGCGCCACGGCATTGGCCGCCGCCAGCAGGGCCTCGCTGCGCGCGGCCTCGAGTCCCGCGACGATTTCGTGGTCCGCGCCCCGGTCGCGCAGCGCGCGGCAGGCGGTGTCGAATGCGGGCAGCGGCGGCGGCGCACGGTGGCCGAAGCGGCTCGACCAGCCGCCCTCGCCGGACCAGAAGTTGCGTTCGAAAGCGTAGGCGCGCGCGGACAGGCGCGCGCATACCCGCCCTTCATAGAGGACGGCGAGCGCTTCCAGCGCGCCGGTGGGGCCGTCCGCCCGCAGTCGCTCGAGTGCCTTGTCGAGCGCGGCCACGCGGTTGGCGTACTCGCCGGTGCGAGTTACCTGCGTGAAGTCTCCGTCCACCGCGTACAGCCATGGAACCAGCTCATGGCGCACAACCATCAGCAGGCGGTCGGCGTCCTCGCCACGCAGGCCGGCCACGTGGTCCGACTCCACCGCGGCCGCCGCATCGCGAAAATCGGCCAGGGCCGCGTTCAGCTCGTCGAACCGCACGCCTGCCAGGCGTGCGGCGTCGGCTGCGAAGCGCTCGCCGACATGGTCGGCCAGCGCGGTCAGCGCCGCGGTCTGGCGCGGCGCCGTGGCCGCGCGCGCCAGCGCGAGCGCCAGCAGGCTGAGGTCGCGCCCGAGGTTCGTGAAGCGCTCGGGAAGTACCACGTCTTCCTGCGTGTGATAAATCGCGAAGTAGCCCTCGTCCATCGAGAACAGGTGGTTGGTCGCCGCGCCGCCCAGTACGCCGTAGTTCCAGGCGTCGATGGCGCTGACGGTGTGCGGCTGCTGTGCAACCGCCTGCGCCAGGCCCAGGTCCTCGAGCACCCCGCGCTGCGCGGCCTGAACGTCCGGCGTACTGAAGAGGCGCACTTCCTTCGCGCGCCAGCCAAAACCGTCCACGTTGTAAACCAGCGCCGCATGTCGGAACACTTCTGGGTGCGCCAGCAGGAAGGCGTGCGAGCCTGCCAGCCAGTCACGCTCCGGATCCACGAGCCCTGCTTCCTCCGCGCCGACTGCGAGGAACATCAGCGAGCGGCGCGGCCGCAGGCCGGCCTGCGTGACGGCACGGGCAACCTCCAGCAACGCCGCCGTGCCGCTCACGTTGTCGAGCCCGCCCCGGAACCAGCGGTCGTAATGGGCTGAAGTCATGACCCACTGGTCGGGGTTCTCGCTTCCCTGCAGCACGCCGACGACGTTTCGCGATTGACCGTCGCGGACGTCCACCGCGCTCTCCAGCGTGATCTCCACCGCGGACTTCGCGAGTTTCTCGCGCAGGGCACGTCCCGAGGCGATGCTGATCGCGACCGCCGGCAGCTGCTCGTGCGCCCACAGGCTGTCCTGGCGCAGCGCATCCACGCGATCGCCGGAGGAGGGGTGGTCGTAAAAGACGATGGCCGCGGCGCCATGCTGTGCTGCCTCGGTCACCTGCAACGGCGGCCAGTCGCGCTGCTCGCGGCGCACCAGCACCGCTTTGCCTCGCACGTCGCCGGCCCGCGCGTAGTCCGCCGCGTAGCCGTCGCCGACATGGACCAGCGTGGCGCGTAGCCGCGTGCCGCCGGCCTCGTTGCCGCGCGCAAATGGCACGCCGTCGCGCCGCCCGCTGACCGCGCCGGCCGCGTGCAGCGCAATCGCCGCGAGCGGCTCGCCGTCGATGTGCAGCCGCGGCACCGTGTAGCGATAGGCACGCACCGGGAAGGTTTCGATGCGTGTTGCGAGGCCGAGCTCGCGGAAGCGCCGCGCGATGGTCTCGGCGAGCGCGGTCTCTTCCGGGCTGCCGGCCACCACCGAGCCTTCGCCCACGCCCTGCGCGATGCCGGCGGCACTGGCCGCGATGAGCTGCATGTCGGCCAGCGCGCGCCCAGCGTCGAGCGCATCGAGCACGCGCTGCTCGTCGGGTGTGATGGCGGGCGCCGCGGCCGAGGCCCGGCCGAGGATCGTGAGTGCTGTGGCGAGCAGGAGGGCGAGCAAATACCTACAACGGCAGGCCGTGCATCTGTCCGCCCATGCACATGAGCATTGGCACGGACAGGATGAAATTGGTGCGCGATGCGTAGAGCGCAGTCTTGCGCGCGGCGGCCTTTTGCTCGTCCGTGGCCGGCTTCAGCCCGAGGATCTTCTGCTGGTTCGGCCAGATGAAGACCCAGACGTTGAACAGCATGATGGTGCCGAGCCACACTCCGACGCCGATCGTGCGGAATCCCGGCTGCAACGTGAACGCGCGCACGAATGCGCCGCTGTCGCCGAAGCCGCTTCCGAGATACCAGGCGCCGGTGATCCAGGTGACGACGGCTGCCCACCGGAACCAGAACAGCGCCTTGGGCGCGATGTACTTGCTGATGCCCGCCCCGCCGGGTCCGCCCTTGTCGGCCGCAGCGTCCGCGAGCCCCGGCACCTGCACGACGTTGAAGTAGTAGAGGAGTCCGATCCACATGACACCCGAAACGATGTGCAGCCAGCGACCGAGCTGCGCGTGGCTGAAAGCGATCTCGGTGCCCGCACCGATCGTGAGCCAGATGCTGACGATGGCCGCCAGCACGAACGCCGTGATGAAGGAACCCTTGACGCTCAAGAGCGGATTCATGGCGCGCCTCCCCTAGGTTCGTTGAAGAATAGGGCAACGCACCCCATAATTCAAACAGTTAGGCCACCAACCCGATGGACGAACGCGGCCCCGGTTCTCCCTGTCTCAACCTCTGCGTGCTGGACGGTCAGGGCGTGTGCCCTCTGCGTGCTGGACGGTCAGGGCGTGTGCCGCGGCTGCCACCGGACACTGGACGACATCTCGGGGTGGCTCAGGATGACGCCGGCGGAACAATGGGCGGCGGTCGCCCGCGCGGACGCGCGGCGGCTCGCAGCCGAAAAGGAGCGTGGACGACGATGATCGACGAAGCAACCACCCGCAAGATCCGTGAGCACCTCGATGCCGCACCGGTCGTGCTGTTCATGAAGGGCACGCCGGATTTCCCGCAGTGCGGCTTCTCCGCGCAGACCGCGGGTGCGCTACGCGCGCTTAAGGCGAACTACCGGCACGTCAACATCTTCGAGGAGCCGGAGTTGCGCGAGGCGCTCAAGGCCTACTCGAACTGGCCGACCTACCCGCAGCTCTACGTCAATGGCGAGCTGGTCGGCGGCTGTGACATCGTCACCGAGATGTACCGCTCCGGCGAGCTCAAGTCGCTGCTGCAGGAAGCCGGCGCGATCACGTAGGACGGTGCCGGGTCGCACTTATCGTACTTATTGCCTCGCAATAAGTACGATAAGTGCGACCCGGCACCGTCCTACTCTTCCTACTCCGGTGCTGGTTCGAGCAGCGGGTTGGGGGGCTCGGCTTCCGGAGCCGGCGTCGCCGCGAGGCGTTCGGCGGCGGCATCAAACAGCGGCCGGAACTGGTTGCAGACCACGCAGAAAAGGTCGGCCGTCCGCTCAGCGTCGTAGGACGCGGAGTGCGCCTCTCCCGAATTCCACTCGAGCCCCGCGGCCTGAATCGCCCGCGACAGCACGGTCTGCCCGAAGGCGACGCCCGCAAGCGTCGCCGTATCGAAGCTGGAGAACGGGTGGAACGGGTTGCGCCGGATCCCGGCGCGCGTGACCGCAGCATTGAGGAACCCGAGGTCGAAGGACGCGTTGTGACCGACTAGGATCGCGCGCGTGCACTGCTGCTCGCGCACCGCGCGGCGCACCTCGCCGAAGATTGCGCCGAGCGCGTCGCCCTCGGTCGACGCGATCCGCAGCGGGTGGTACGGGTCGATGCCGTTGACGGCGAGCGAGGCCGGATCGAGCCGCCCGCCCTCGAAGGGCTTCACGTGCTGGCGATGGGTCGCGCCGCGCAGCAGCCGCCCCTCGGCGTCGATCTCGATCAGCACGGCGGCGATCTCGAGCAACGCGTCCGTCGCGGCGTTGAAGCCGCCGGTTTCCACGTCCACCACGACCGGCAGGAAGCCGCGGAAGCGGTCCCGCATCAGCGGCGCGGTAGGGCTCACGGCGCGCCGCCCGCGTCGCGCAGCTGCCAGGCGAGTGTCTCGCCGGCGCACATCGGCACGATCTCGCCCGCGCCGAAAGGCAGGCTCTCCGGGACCGTCCAGGCGCGGCGTTCGAGCGTTACGCGTCCCTGGTTGCGGGGCAGCCGGTAGAAGTCCGCGCCGTTGAAACTGGAAAAGGACTCCAGACGATCGAGTCGGCCAGCCTCCTCAAACGCACGCGCGTACAGCTCGAGCGCGGCCGGGGCGGAGAACACGCCCGCGCAGCCGCAGGCCGTCTCCTTGGCGTAACGCTCGTGCGGCGCGCTGTCGGTGCCGAGGAAGAAGCGCGGGTCGCCGGCGATCGCGGCCGCAACCAGCGCCTCGCGGTCGCGCTCGCGCTTCAGGATCGGCAGGCAGTACAGGTGTGGACGCAAGCCGCCGCGAAACATCGCGCCGCGGTTGTATAGCAGGTGCTGCGGCGTGATCGTCGCCGCGACCTTCCCGGCGCCCGCGCGCACGAACTCGACGCCGGCGCGGGTGGTCACGTGCTCGAGCACGACGCGCAGCCCGGGGTGACGCGCGACCAGCGGGGCGAGTTCGCGCTCGATGAAGACGCTCTCGCGGTCGTAGGGGTCGACGTCGTCGCCGGTTGCCTCGCCGTGCACCTGCAGCACGACGTCGCGTTCCTCCATGCGCTCGAACGCCGCCGCGCAGCGCGCCAGCGAGGTGACTCCGGCGTCCGAATGCGTGGTCGCGCCGGCCGGGTAGAGCTTCACGCCGGCGACGAAGCCGCTCGCCGCGGCGCGGTCGATCTCCGCGGGCGAGGTCGTGTCGGTCAGGTAGAGCGTCATCAGCGGCTCGAACGACATGCCCGCCGGCAGCGCCGCCCGGATGCGGTCGCGATAACGCGCCGCCTGCTTGACGGTCGTCACGGGCGGCCGGAGGTTCGGCATGACGATCGCGCGCGCGAAGGCGCGCGCCGTGTAGCCGAGGACCGACGCCAGCTCGGCGCCATCCCGCAGGTGCAGGTGCCAGTCGTCCGGCCGCGTGATCGTCAGTGTGGAAACCGGGCTCGACAAGGGGATTTCATTCTTGACCCGTGGGCGCCGCAGACCGGATCATATCGGGCCTGCCGCCGGCGTGGGAATGAATCCGAGGCACCTCGATGGCTGACGGCCCAGACTCCCGCGACATCGATCCGCTGGAAACCGGCGACTGGATCGACTCCATCGACGCGGTGCTGAAGGTCCACGGCCCGGGCCGCGCGCATTTCCTGCTCGACCGGCTGATCGACCACGCGCGCCGCTCCGGCGCCTGGCTGCCATTCAAGGCCAATACCGCGTACCAGAACACCATCCACGTCTCGCGCGAGAAGCCCTACCCGGGCGATCGCACGATCGAGCGGCGCATCGAGGCGCTGATCCGCTGGAACGCGGTCGCGATGGTGGTGCACGCGAACCGCGTCAGCACCGAGTACGGCGGGCACATCGCGACCTATGCGTCCTCGGCGACGCTCTACGAGGTCGGCTTCAACCACTTCTGGCGCGCGCCGTCCGAGCACCACCGTGGCGACCTGGTCTTCATCCAGGGCCACGCGAGCCCGGGCATCTACGGGCGCGCCTACCTCGAGGGACGCCTCACCGAGGACCAGCTGCGCCATTTCCGCCAGGAGGTCGGCGGCAAGGGCCTGTCCTCGTACCCGCACCCGTGGCTGATGCCGGAATTCTGGCAGTTCCCCACGGTGTCGATGGGCCTCGGGCCGCTGCAGGCGATCATGCAGGCGCGATTCGTGCGCTACCTCGAGCACCGCGGCCTGGTCGAGCCCTCCGACCAGAAGGTCTGGTGTTTCCTCGGCGACGGCGAGATGGACGAGCCGGAGTCGATGGGCGCGCTCACGATGCCGGTGCGCGAGAAGCTCGACAACCTGGTGTTCGTCATCAACTGCAACCTGCAGCGCCTCGACGGGCCGGTGCGCGGCAACGGCAAGATCATCCAGGAGCTCGAGGCCGCCTTCCTGGGCGCCGGCTGGAACGTCATCAAGGTGATCTGGGGCTACCGCTGGGAACCGCTGCTCGCGCGCGACACGACCGGGAAGCTGCGCCAGCGTATGGAGGAGGCGGTCGACGGCGAGTACCAGAACTTCAAGGCCAAGGGCGGCGCGTACACGCGCGAGCACTTCTTCGGCAAGTACCCGGAGTGCCTCGAGCTGGTCGCCAACATGTCGGACGAGGAGATCGCGCTCCTGAACCGCGGCGGCCACGACTCGCTCAAGGTCTGGAACGCCTACGCCTCGGCGGTCGCGCACAAGGGCCGGCCGACGGTAATCCTCGCCAAGACCGTCAAGGGCTACGGCATGGGCAAGGCGGGCGAGGCGCTGAATGTCGCGCACCAGGCCAAGAAGATGGACGACGAGGCGCTCAGGGCGTTCCGCGACCGCTTCAACATCCCGCTGTCGGACGAGGAGATCGCGCGGCTGCCGTTCTTCAGGCCGGCCGAAAACAGCGCCGAAATGCAGTACCTGAAAGCGCGCCGGAAGTCGCTCGGCGGCTCGCTGCCGGTGCGCCGGACCGCGGCTCCGGCGCTCGCGGTCCCGCCGCTCGAGGCGTTCGCAAGCCTGCTCGACGGCAGCGAAGGGCGCGAGATCTCGACCACCATGGCCTTCGTGCGGATCCTGACGCAGCTGCTGAAGGACAAGAACATCGGCCCGCACGTCGTGCCGATCGTGCCGGACGAGGCGCGCACCTTCGGCATGGAGGGCCTGTTCCGCCAGGTCGGTATCTACTCCTCGGTCGGCCAGCTCTACACGCCGCAGGACGCCGACCAGCTCATGTACTACCGCGAGGACAAGAAGGGCCAGATCCTCGAGGAGGGCATCAACGAGGCGGGCGCATTCTGCTCCTGGATGGCGGCCGGCACGGCCTACGCGAACCACGGGATCAGCATGATCCCGATGTACATCTTCTATTCGATGTTCGGTTTCCAGCGGATCGGCGATTTCGCCTGGGCGGCAGGCGACGTGCAGGCGCGCGGCTTCCTGCTCGGCGCGACCGCGGGCCGCACGACGCTCGCGGGCGAGGGGCTGCAGCACCAGGACGGGCACAGCCACCTGCTCGCGTCCACGATCCCGAACTGCGTCGCCTACGATCCGTGCTACTCATACGAGCTCGCGGTGATCATGCAGGACGGCCTCCGGCGCATGTACGCCGAGCAGGAGGGCGTCTTCTATTACATCACCTGCATGAACGAGAACTACGCGCATCCGCCGATGCCGCAAGGCGTCGAGCAGGGGATCCTGCGCGGCATGTACCTGCTGCACATCGGCGGCCGCGGCGCGGTGCGCGCGACGCTGCTCGGCTCCGGCACCATCCTGCGCGAGGCGCTCGCGGCGGCCGAGCTGCTCGAGTCCGAGTTCGGCATCCCCGCGGACGTGTTCAGCGTCACCAGCTTCTCGGAGCTCCGGCGCGATGCGCTTGCCGCCGAGCGCGAGGCCATGCTGAAGCCGGGCGAGAAGCCGCGCCAGCCCTGGGTGCGCGAATGCCTGGCGGGCCGGCGGGGCCCGTTCGTCGCCGCGACCGACTACATGAAGACCGTCGCGGACCAGATCCGGCAGTGGGTACCCGGCCGCTACGTCGCGCTTGGCACCGACGGCTTCGGGCGCAGCGACGCGCGCGAGGCGCTGCGCGCGCACTTCGAGGTGGACCGGCGCTGGATCGTGGTGGCGGCGCTCAAGGCGCTCGCGGACGACGGGCGGATCGACCGCTCGAGCGTCACGCTCGCGCTCAGGAAGTTCGGCATCGACCCGCGTAAGCCGGCGCCGCTGGAGAGTTGAGCGCGCGTGGCCGGGAAAACCACCACCGTCGTCGTGCCCGACCTCGGCGATTTCGCCGACGTCGAGGTGATCGAAGTCATGGTGAAGACCGGCGACGACGTCGCCGTCGAGACGCCGCTCATCACGCTCGAGACCGACAAGGCGACGATGGACGTGCCGTCCACCGTTGCCGGCCGCGTCGCGGAAGTCGTCGTGAAGAAGGGCGAGCGCGTCTCGAAGGGTTCGCCGATCGCGATCGTCGAGACCGCCGCGACGGCCGCGGCTGCCCCGAAACCCGCCGCCGCGGCACCCGCAGCGGCGCCGCCTGCGCCGAGCCCGGAGGCGACCGTGCGGATGACCGCCCCGGCGGCGGCTCCGGCCGCGGCCCCGGCCGCGGCGCCGCCCGCCGACAACCGCGCGGCGCACGCGAGCCCGGGCGTGCGGCGCTTCGCGCGCGAGCTCGGCGTCGACCTCGCGCGCGTCGCGGGCACGGGATTCAAGGGCCGCATCAGCGAGGACGACGTCAGGGCCTGGGTCAAGAAGGCGCTTGCATCGCCCTCGCAGGCGATGACCCCGGGCGGCGCGCTGCCGAGGGTGCACGAGGTGGACTTCGCGGCCTTCGGGCCGGTCGAGGTCAAGCCCCTCGGCCGCATCCAGAAGATCTCGGGCGCGCGCCTGCAGGCGGCCTGGGTCAATATCCCGCACGTCACGCAGCACGACGAGGCGGACATCACTGAGCTCGAGAAGCTGCGCGCCTCGCTGAAGGACCGCGCCGCGAGCCGCGGCATCAAGCTGACGCCGCTCGCTTTCATCGCGCGCGCCTGCGCCAGGGTCATCGCCCGGTTCCCGAATTTCAATGCTTCGCTGGACGCGGGCGGTCAGAACCTGGTGTTCAAGAAGTACTTCCACCTCGGCTTTGCCGCGGACACGCCGAACGGGCTGGTCGTGCCCGTGATCCGCGATGCCGGCCGCAAGGACATCTATGAGCTCGCCCGCGACCTCGGCGAGCTGGCCGGCAAGGCGCGCGCCGGCAAGTTGACCGCAGGCGAGATGCAGGGCGGCTGCTTCACGATCTCGAGTCTCGGCGGCATCGGCGGCACGGCTTTCACGCCGATCATCAACGCGCCCGAGGTCGCGATCCTCGGCGTCTCGCGCTCGCAGCAGCGGCCCGTGTGGCAGGGCGGCGGGTTCGAACCACGCCTGATGCTGCCGTTGTCGCTCTCCTACGACCACCGCGTGATCGACGGCGCCGAGGCGGTGCGCTTCGTGGTCGCGCTCGCGGAGGCGCTCGCGGCGCCCGGCGCTCTCACCGAGGCGGTGCCTTGAGCCGGGCGATCGAGCAGCGCGTCCCGGATCTCGGCGAATTCAAGGACGTCGAAGTCGTCGAAGTGCTGGTCAGGCCGGGCGACCGCGTGGAGCCCGAGACGCCGCTCATCACACTCGAGACCGACAAGGCGACCATGGACGTGCCGGCGACCGCCGGCGGCGTGATCCAGGACGTAAAGGTGAAGAAGGGCGACCGCGTCTCGAAAGACACGCTGATCGCCCTGCTGCAGGCGGGTACCGGCGACACGGTACGGATTCCGGCGTTGGCCGAGTCGGTGGCGCCGGAGCGGGCGGAGCCGGGCGAGGCGGCACCGGGCGAGGCGGCGCCGGACCTCACGGCGCAACTGCTCGTGATCGGCGCAGGCCCCGGCGGCTACACCGCGGCGTTCCATGCCGCCGACCTCGGGCTTTCCGTGACGCTCGTCGACCGCTGGCCGCAGCTCGGCGGAGTCTGCCTCAATGTCGGCTGCATTCCCTCGAAAGCGTTGCTGCACGCCGCGCGGGTGATCGAGGAAGCCCACGCGATGTCGGAGCATGGCATCAGGTTCCAGGCGCCGGAAATCGACCCCGCTGCGCTCAAGCAGTGGAAGAACCGCATCGTCGGCAAGCTGACCGCCGGGCTCTCGACCCTCGCCAGGCAGCGCAAGGTCACCGTGTTGCGGGCGACCGCGCGCTTTGTCTCGCCGCACCGCGTCGAGCTGGTGGATGCGGAGGGCGCGCGCAGGATCATCGGCTTCGAGCAGTGTATCGTCGCCGCGGGCTCGGAGCCGGCGCGCATCCCGGGCCTGCCCGACGACCCGCGCGTCGTCGACTCCACGGGCGCGCTCGACCTGGCCGGCATTCCGGAGCGTTTCCTGGTCATCGGCGGCGGCATCATCGGCCTTGAGATGGCCTGCGTGTACGACGCGCTCGGTGCCGAGGTGAGCGTCGTCGAGCTGACCGATACGCTGATGCCGGGCTGCGACCGCGACCTCGTGCGGCCGCTGGAAAAGCGGCTCAAGTCGCGCTACGCGGCGGTCCTCACCGGCACCAGGGTCAGCGGCGTCAAGGCGACCGACGGCGGCCTCGAAATCTCGTTCGCCGGCAAGGACGCACCGCAGCCGGCACTGTACGACCGCGTGCTGTGCGCCGTCGGGCGCGTGCCGAACGGCAAGGCGATCCACGCCGGGGCGGCGGGCGTCACGGTCGATGAACGCGGTTACATTGCGGTCGACCGGCAGATGCGCACAAACGTCCCGCACATCTTCGCGATCGGCGACATCGTGGGGCAGCCGATGCTGGCCCACAAGGCGACGCACGAAGGAAAAGTCGCGGCCGAGGTCGCGGCCGGGCAGAAGAGCGCTTTCGACGCGCGCGCGATCCCGTCGGTCGCCTACACCGACCCGGAAGTCGCCTGGGCCGGCCTGACCGAAACCGAAGCCAGGGCGACCGGCCGGGCCTTCGAGAAGGGCATGTTTCCCTGGGTGGCGAGCGGCCGCTCGCTCGCGCTCAATCGCGACGACGGATTCACCAAGCTGCTGTTCGACCCGGACACGCACCGCGTGATCGGCGGCGGCATCGTCGGCACCAATGCCGGCGAGCTCATCTCCGAGGTCGCGCTCGCGATCGAAATGGGAGCGACCGCGGCCGACGTCGGTCTCACCGTCCACCCGCACCCGACGCTCTCGGAAACCGTCGCCTTCGCGGCCGAAGCCTGGGAGGGCACGCTCACGGACCTTTTCATCCCGAAGAAGTGACGCCCGCCGCGGCCGCGGTCTTGTGCGGCCACAGGCACAGGTCCCGGATCGGGCATGCCGGGCACCCGGGCTTGCGCGCCGTGCAGGTGTAGCGCCCGTGCAGGATCAGCCAGTGGTGCGCGTCGTGCGCGAACTCCGCCGGCGTCGTGGTGACCAGGCCGTCCTCGACTGCGCGGACATTCCGGCCCGGCGCCAGCCCGGTGCGGTTCGCAACCCGGAAGATGTGCGTGTCCACGGCGATCGTCGGCGCACCGAAGGCCGTGTTCATCACGACGTTCGCGGTCTTGCGCCCGACGCCCGGGAGCGCCTCGAGGGCGGCGCGCTCGCGCGGCACTTCGCCGCGATGGCGATCCAGGAGCAGGCGCGAGGCCGCGACGACGTTCTTCGCCTTCATGCGCCACAGGCCGATGGTGCGGATGTACCCCGCGAGCCTGCGCTCGCCGAGGGCGACGATGGCCTCGGGCGTGCCCGCCACCGCGAACAGCGGCTTGGTCGCGAGGTTGACGCTCTTGTCGGTCGCCTGGGCGGACAGGATCACGGCGACCAGCAGCTGGTAGGGTGAGCGGTAGGTGAGCTCGCTGCGTGGCGCGGGAATGGCGACCCGCAGCCGTTCGTAGAGACTGCGGACCTCGGCCGGCCCGAGCTGCTTCGCTCGCGGGCGGCGCCGTCTAGCGGCCATGTTCGCGCGCGAGCCGCGCGATGCGCCGTTCGTGGCGCCGGCGAAAATGCGCCGCGCGCGCGCCATCCGGAGCGGGCGCCGGAACCATGCTGATGCAATCCACGGGGCAGACCGGGATGCAGAGCTCGCAGCCGCTGCAGTCCGCGGCGATGACCGTATGCATGCGCTTCTGTGCGCCGAGGATGGCGTCGGTCGGGCAGGGCGGCAGGCAGCGCGCGCAGCCGATGCAGGCCGGCTCGTCGATGAAGGCGACACGCAGCGGCCCTTCCACGCCGCAGGCGGGATCGAGCGGCAGCTCCGGTCGCCCGAGCAGGGCGGCCAGCTCGCCGATCAGCGCAGCGCCGCCCGGCGGGCAGCGGTTGAGATCCGACTCGCCGCGTGCCAGCGCCTCGGCGTAGGGCCGGCAGGCGTCGAACCCGCAGCGGCGGCACTGCGTCTGCGGCAGCAGCGCGTCGATGCGCGCGGCGAGTGCGTCGGTCGCCGCCACGCCGGCCTCAGCTCACCTTCATACCGGCCCGGGCGCCCGAATCCGGTGACAGCAGGAACAAGCCCGTGTCGTCCGAGGCGGCGAGCGCCATGCCCTCGGAGGTGCCGAAGCGCATCTTCTTGGGCTTGAGGTTCGCGACCACGACGATGTGCCGTCCGACCAGCGCAGCCGGCTCATAGGCGCCGCGGATGCCGGCGAAGATGGTGCGGCGCTCGCTGCCAAGGTCGACCCCGAGCTTCAGCAGCCGGTCTGCACCCTCGACGAGTTCCGCGGCTTCGACGCGCGCGATGCGCAGCTCCACCTTCGCAAAGTCGTCCGGCGTGATCTGGGCCGGCTGGGTCGCGGCCGGCGGCGCCGGCGCTGCGGTATCGGTCGGGGGCATGGTCTTCTCCACGAGGTCCTGGACCGCCGCCGCGTCCACGCGGGTCGCAAGCGGGCGGTATTCGTTGATCAGGCTGCCGACGAGCGGCGTCTCGACGTCGCGCCAGTGCTTCACCGGTGCGCCGAGGTAGGCCTCGGCCTGTTCCGCGATCCCGGGCAGCACCGGCTTCAGGTAGGCCATCAGCACGCGGAACAGGTTGATGCCCTGGGTGCAGACGGCCTGCACCTCGCCGGCGCGTGCCGGGTCCTTGGCGGCGAGCCAGGGCTTCTGGCGGTCGATGTACAGGTTTGCGCGGTCGGCGAGCGCCATGGTCTCGCGCACGGCCGCCGCGTACTCGAGCGCCTCCCAGGCCTCCATGATGCCGGTGCCGGCATCGGTGAACTCGCGGTACAGCGCGGGGTCCGGCAGCGCTGCGGCGAGGCGGCCGCCGTGGCCGCGATGGATGAAGCTCGCGCAGCGGCTCGCGATGTTGACCAGCTTCCCGACCAGCTCGGCGTTGATGCGGGTCGCGAACTCCTCGAGATTGAGGTCGACATCCACCAGGCCCGGGCCGAGCTTGGCCGCGAGGAAATAGCGGAAGTATTCGGGCGCCAGGCGCTCGAGGTAGCGCTGCGCGGTGACGAAAGTGCCGCGCGACTTCGACATCTTCTCGCCATTCACCGTGAGGAAGCCGTGGGCGTGCACGGCCGTGGGCTTCCTGAAGCCCGCGCCCTCGAGCGTCGCCGGCCAGAACAGCGAGTGGAAGTACAGGATGTCCTTGCCGATGAAGTGGTGCAGCTCGGCCGGGCTGCCGGGCGCCCACCAGTCATCGAATGACAGCCCGCGGCGCGCGCACAGGTTGGCGAAGCTCGCCATGTAGCCGACCGGCGCATCGAGCCACACGTAGAAATACTTGCCGGGCGCGTCCGGGATCTCGAAGCCGAAGTAGGGCGCGTCGCGCGACACGTCCCAGTCGCGCAGCCCCGCGTCGAACCATTCGTCGAGCTTGTTCGCGACCTCGGGCTGCAGCGCTCCCGACCGGGTCCACTGCCGCAGCATCGGCTCGAAGTCGCCGAGCCTGAAGAAGACGTGCTCGGACTCGCGCGCCACGGGGCGCGTGCCGGTCACCACCGAGACGGGCTCGACCAGCTCGAGCGGCGTGTAGGTTCCGGAGCAGTTCTCGCAGCTGTCGCCGTACTGGTCGGGCGCGCCGCAGATCGGGCAGCTGCCCTTGACGTAGCGGTCCGGCAGGAACATGCCGGCCTTCTCGTCGTAAGCCTGCCTGACGCTCCGGCGCGTGATGTGCCCGGCCTTCGCCAGCGCCTGGTACATGCGCACGGTGAGGCGCCGGTTCTCCTCCGAGTGCGTCGTGTAGTAGTTGTCGAAGCCGATTCCGAAGGCGGCGAAGTCGGCGCGCCGCTCGGCGCCCACGCGCTCGATCAGCTGCTCGGGCGTCACGCCCTCGGCCTGGGCCTTGAGCATGATCGGCGTGCCGTGCGTGTCGTCGGCGCAGACATAGACGACTTCGTGGCCCATGAGCCGCATCGCGCGCACCCAGATGTCGCACTGGATGGTCTCGGTCATGTGCCCGAGATGCGTCGGCCCGTTCGCGTATGGCAGGGCGCTGGTGACCAGGATGCGGCGCGCCATCACTCCTGCTCGCGGCCGGTCTCGAATCTGGCCTTGTTGATGGCTTTCTCGTAGGCGGAGCGGCCGCTGATCTGGCCCTGCTCGAGCAGCTGCTCGATCGCCGAGTCCATGGTGCGCATGCCGGCCGCGGCGCTGGACTGCATGGTCGACTCGAGCTGGTCGATCTTGCCCTGGCGGATGAGGTTGGCGGCGGCCGGCGTATTGATCAGCACCTTGAGCGCCGCCACGCGCCCGGGCGTGCCCTTGCGCGGGATCAGCTGCTGTGACACGACCCCGCGCAGCGAGGTCGAGAGCATGGTGCGCACGTGGCCCTGCTTGTCGGCCGGAAAGGCGTTCACGATGCGGTCCACGGTCGCCGCCGCGCCATTCGTGTGCAGCGTCGCCATCACGAGGATCCCCATTTCGGCGGCGGTGATCGCGGTCGAGATCGTCTCGAGATCGCGCAGCTCGCCGACCAGGATCACGTCGGGGTCCTCGCGCAGGGCGGACAGCAGCGCGGAGGCGCAGGAAGCCGCGTGCGCGCGATCGTGTCCTTGCCTTCGACGCGCGAGATCAGTTCGTCCACCGAGCTCGCGTCCACCAGTTCACCCGCGATCCGGAACAGCGCCGCCTTCTCGTTCGGGTCCTGCTGGTACGCGGCATTCAGGAGATCGCGCAGGTTGAAGCGGTTCTTCTGCGCCGCGATCACGTCGAGGACCGCGGGCTTGGCGACCGCCGGGTTCTGCAACAGGTCGAGCAGCAGGTTCGGCGAGTAGTTGCGCGAGGAGGCGAGCGCCCAGGCGACGCTGGCAATGGCGCGCGGGTGCTGCTCCGCCAGCACCTTGGCAAACAACGGAAAAGACCTGTTGTTGATGAGCGGCGTCAGCGCTTCGACGAACGCGATCGTCTCGCGCTTGTCGGAGGTCGCGAGCGCGTCCACGATCGGCAGGATGGCCGCCTGACCGAGCCCCTGCAGCCTGGTCAGTGCCGTCTTCGCCTTTGCGCTGGTCGGGTCACCGCTTTCCCGAACCTCGGCGATCAGACGGTCCGCCCGGTAGCCACCAAATAAGCCCATCCGACTCCGGTCGTTCTCGTGGGACGATTGCGAAAAACTGCTGAGCAATCAGTATGCCACAGGGCGCCGCCGGCCCGATTCCCGCGGGCGCTTCGGCTACAATGCCGCCCCCGAACCGGAATGGAACCATGGCGACGCCGCTGAACGACCGTCTCGCAAGCGCGCTCGGGCGGTTCGTCGAGCCGCTGCTCGGGCTGTCGCTTGCCGAGGCAGGGGCCATCGCGGGCGTGGAGGGGGGGCCTGAGGAGCCGCGGGTACACATCGTGCTCGGTTTCCCGCTCGGGGGCTACGAGACCCGGCTGCGTGAGGCGCTCGATGCGCATCTCGCCTCCGAGGGCATCGACGCGCGCCCGGCCTATGCATTCGAAGCCCGCATTCCCGCGTTCGTCGCCGATGCGCGGCAGCGGCCGCTGCCCGACGTCGCGAACGTGATCGCGATCGCCTCCGGCAAGGGAGGTGTCGGCAAGTCGACGGTAGCCGTGAATCTCGCGCTCGCGCTGGCGGCCCAGGGCGCCCGGGTCGGGCTGCTCGACGCCGACGTCTACGGCCCGAGCATCCCGCGCATGATGGGCCTGCAGGGCGCGCGGCCCGCGACCCCCGATGGCAGGACCCTGGAGCCGCCGCGCGGCCACGGCCTGCCCGTCATGTCGATTGGATTCCTGGTGGACGCCGACCAGCCCATGGCCTGGCGCGGGCCGATGGCGACGCAGGCGCTCGCCCAGATGCTCGGCGACACGCGCTGGGGGCCGCTCGACTACCTGGTCGTCGACATGCCCCCGGGCACGGGCGACATCCAGCTGACGCTCAGCCAGCGGGTGCCGGTGTCCGGCGCCGTGATCGTCACGACGCCCCAGGAGATCGCGCTGCTCGACGCGCGCAAGGGGCTCGCGATGTTCCGCAAGGTCGGCGTGCCGGTGCTCGGCATCGTCGAGAACATGGGTCTGCACCGCTGCCCCGCCTGTGGCCACGAATCGCACATTTTCGACTCGGGTGGCGGGCGGGCGCTGGCCGAGCGTTACGGGACCGTGCTGCTCGGCGAGCTGCCGCTCGACGCCACGATCCGCGAGCAGGCAGATTCGGGCCGGCCGACCGTGGTGGCGGACCCCGGTTCGGCGGCGGCGGCGGCCTATCACGCGATCGCGCGCCGCGCCGCGGGGGCGCTCGCGGCGAGCGCCATCCGCGGCGCCGTGAAGCTGCCCGAAATCCGCATTGAGGGGGACTGATGTCGATCAAGTCGGACCGGTGGATCCGCCGCATGGCGGGGCAGGGGATGATCGAGCCGTTCGAGGCGGGCCAGGTGCGCACGGCAGGCGGGGAGAAGATCGTCTCCTACGGCACCTCAAGCTACGGCTACGACGTGCGCTGCGCGCCCGAGTTCAAGATCTTCACCAACATCAATTCGACCATCGTCGACCCGAAGAATTTCGACCCGAAGAGTTTCGTCGACTTGGCGGGCGATGTCTGCATCATCCCGCCGAACTCGTTCGCGCTCGCGCGCACGATCGAGTACTTCCGGATTCCGCGCAACGTGCTGGTCGTGTGCCTCGGAAAAAGCTCGTACGCGCGTTGCGGGTTGATCGTGAACGTAACGCCGCTGGAACCCGAGTGGGAGGGGCACGTCACGCTCGAGTTCTCGAATACCACGCCGCTGCCGGCGCGCATCTACGCGAACGAGGGCGTCGCGCAGTTCCTGTTCTTCGAGTCCGACGAGGTCTGCGAGACCTCCTACAAGGATCGCGGCGGCAAGTACCAGGGCCAGAAGGGCGTGACGCTGCCCCGCACCTAGCCGGGCTTGAAGCTGCGGATGCGGGTGTTGAAGCCGAGCTTGCCCCTGACCAGTTGCTGCGCCTGCACCACGCCGAAGCCGAGCGCGGGCGCGTGCCAGCTGATCGTCTCGCGGCTCGAGCCGTCGCGCGTGCTGCGGTAGACGAGCGTGTCGAACTCGCCGAGCGCGGTTGCGACCTTCTCGCGGCGCAGCAGCGTGTAGCGGTAGTGCTTGACCTGGCCCTTCTCGATCATCGCGATCGTGTCTGGCTCCTGGCCCGCCCGCAGGCGCGCCGTGACCAGCACCTGCAAGGTCGCCGCGTCCTGCAGGCCGGGGAGCAGGGGCAGGTCGACCGGCATTTCCTCCGCAATTCCGTGCACGCGACCCGCCCTCCAGTCGAACTCGAGCCGCACGTCGCGGTCGGTGCGCTTCGTGCCGTCGTCGAGCAGGTAGCGCAGCGGCCGCGGAAACTCGCCGACGACCTCGAACTCCGAGCGCTGTAGCACCGTGGCGGGGGCAACGACGCGCGCGAGGCCGGTCGCGGTCGCGGCGGTCTCGAGCACCCACCCGTCGCCGGACTTCGCAAGCGCGGTGTGGCTTGTGCCGCCCGGAATGCGTCCGTAGCGCACGTCGTACTCGGCCGTGAACGGCGCGACCGCGGCGTCTGCGGCCGCGGCGAGCGCGGGAACGAGCGCCGCCGCGAGCGCGAGCCAGCCGACCGCCATCACACGCATGGCTCCTCCTCGACGATCGCCGGCCGCAGCGGGGCGCCGTCCATGTACGCCGTCCCGTCGCGCCACGTAAGGCGACCTTCGGCCATCCAGCCGACGGCGCGCGGATAGATAATGTGCTCGAGCCGCTGAACGCGCGCTGAAAGCGACCCCTCGTCCTCGCCGGGGCGCACCGCGAGCCGGCCCTGGATCACGATCGGACCCGCGTCGAGCTCTTCGACCACGAAATGGACCGTGCAGCCGTGTATCCGTTCGCCGGCCTCCAGCACGCGGCGGTGCGTGTGCAGGCCGCGGTAAGCGGGCAGCAGCGACGGGTGGATATTGAGGAGCCGGCCTGCCCAGTGCCGCACGAAGCCGGCGTCGAGGATGCGCATGAAGCCCGCGAGCACGACCAGCCGCGCGCCGCCTGCCTCGAGCGCGGCCGAAAGCGCCGCACCGTAGGCAGCGCGGTCCATACCCTGCGCCGCCTCGAGCACCGATGCCTCAAGCCCGAGCGCGCGCGCAGCCGGGATGCCCGCCGCGTCCACGCGATCGCAGAGGACCGCGACGATGCGTCCGTCGATGCGCCCGTCGCGGGTCGCCCGCTCGAGCGCCAGCAGGTTGCTGCCGCGCCCCGAGATCAGCACGGCGAAGGGCAGGGCCATCAGCCGATCTGCACGCCTGCGCCCGTGACGACCTCGCCGATGACAGTGGCCTGCTCGCCGGCGGCGCGCAGCAGCCCGAGGGCGGATTCCGCGTCGGCACGCGCAATCACCACGACCATGCCGATGCCGCAGTTGAACGTGCGGTGCATCTCGGCGTCGCTGATGCTCCCGCTGGTGCGGATCCAGTCCCACACCGGTTCCCGGCGCCAGGCGCGGGATTCGAGGCGGACGCCGAGACCGTCCGGCAGCACGCGCGGAATGTTGTCGGTGAGGCCACCGCCCGTGATGTGCGCGAGGCCGTGCACGTCTGCGGCCGCAGCGAGCCTGAGGACGGACTTCACGTAGATTCGGGTCGGCGCCATCAGCAGGTCGACCAGCCGCGCGCCGCCGACCTCGGTGTCCCGATCCGCGCCGGTATCGGCGAGCAGGCGCCGGATGAGCGAAAAGCCGTTGGAGTGCGGTCCGGAGGAGGCGAGCCCGATCACCGCGTCGCCGGCGCGCACGCGGCTGCCGTCGATGATGCGGTCGCGCTCGACCACGCCCACGCAAAACCCGGCAAGGTCGTAATCGCCCTCCGGGTACATGCCCGGCATTTCGGCGGTCTCGCCGCCGACCAGCGCGCAGCCCGCGAGCGCGCAACCCGCGGCGATGCCGGCGATGACCCGCTCGGCAACCTCGACCGACAGGCGGCCGGTCGCGTAGTAGTCGAGGAAGAAAAGCGGCTCGGCGCCCTGGACCACGACGTCATTCGCGCACATCGCGACCAAGTCCTGGCCGACGCCGTCGTGCAGGCCCGTGTCGATCGCGAGTCGCAATTTGGTGCCGACGCCGTCGGTGCCCGCGACCAGCACCGGGCGCTGCCAGCGACCCTGAGGAATCTCGATCATCGCGCCGAAGCCGCCGATTCCCGCGAGCACCTCGGGCCGCATCGTGCGGGCGACGTGCGGCTTGATGCGCTCGACGAGCTCTTCACCGGCGTCGATGTCGACGCCGGCATCCCGGTAGGTCAGCGAGGGGCGTTCTGTCATGGCGGAAAATCGGGCCTGCGTCGACGGGCCCGTCCGGCGGGCAGTGTACTATTGTAGCGTGAGCGCGCGCCCCGACCCGGTTCTTGCCCGATCCCTCCGCGCCCTGGCAGCGGTACTGGTGCTGGCGGCGCCGTGGCTGCCCGCGCACGCGGAAATCCTCGACGACCTCTACTCGGTGAGCGTGCCCTACACGGGCGACAACGAGGCCGCGTTCCGCCAGGCCATGCGCGACGTCCTGGTGCGCGTCACCGGGCGCGGCGATGCGCCCGAGCTCGAAAACCTCGCGCCGCTCGTGGCCGGCGCCTCGCGCTACGTCAAGAGCTTTCGCCGCGCGCCCGGCGGCATGCTGGCGGTGAGTTTCGACGGGCCGGCGATCGAGGACGCAGTCGACGCCTCGGGGCTCGCATTCTGGGACAACCAACGGCCGGTCACGCTCGTGTGGCTCGCGCTCGACCGCGGCGGGGACCGCCGGGCGCTGGTCTCGTCGAGCGACACCAGCGCGGAAAAGTCCCGGGTCGACGCGGACGCCGAACGCCGCGGGCTGCCGCTCGTCTGGCCGGACGCCGGCGACGACCTCGTGCGCGCCATGCAGGAGGCCTGGTCCGGCAACCAGGATGCGCTGCGCGACTCTGCGCGCCGTTACGGCGCGGACGGCGTGCTGATCGGTCGCGCCCGGCTCTCGGCGCCGGGCCGCTTCGACGTGAACTGGACGTTTTCTTCCCCCGGTGCCGACGGCAGCGCGTCCGGCGACCTCGAGGCCGGGCCGGCGCTCGCGGCCGAGCGCTATGCGGGCGTGTACGCGGCCCGCGGCGCCGCCCAGCGTACCGACCAGGTCGTCACGGTCACCGGCATCGCCTCGCTCGAGGGCTACGCGTCGGCGATGCGCACGCTCGCCAAGCTGCCGCCCGTGCGCGGCGTCGCGGTGGACGAGGTGACGCCGGATGGCGTTTCCTTCCGCGTCCACGTGCGCGGCGATCCCGGCTCGCTGCACCAGGCCATCCAGCGCGACGGCCGGCTGCAGGCGGTGGATTCCGGCCGCCTCATCTACGCCCTGCAGCCATGAAGATGGCGACGGTCCCGAACCTCATCTGCCTGCTCAGGATCGCGCTCACTTTTCCGATCGTGATCTGGCTCGCCGAGGGCCGCTACGCGCAGACGCTCGTGCTGTTCGCCGTGGCGGCGGCGTCCGACATCCTCGACGGCTATCTTGCGAAGACCTTTGGCTGGACCTCGGAGCTCGGCAAGGTCCTCGATCCGCTCGCGGACAAGCTGTTGCTCGTGTCGGTATTCATCACGCTCGCGGTGATCGGGCTGGTGCCGGTCTGGCTCGCCGGCATCGCCGTGCTGCGCGACGTCGTGATCAGCGTCGGTGCCTGGGTCTACAAGCGGCTGTTCGGGCCGCTGGAAGGCCGGCCCACGATACCCTCGAAGATCAACACGCTCGTGCAGCTCACGTTCGTGATCGCGGTGGTCTGGCAGGCGGCGTTCCACGACCTGCCTGCGTGGCTGGTCACCGGGCTCGGGGCGGGCGTCCTGGTCACGACCGTGGTGAGCGGCGTCGACTACGTGCAGACCTACATTCGCAGGGCGATCGCCGTCAGCCGGGCCCGCCGCGGCGTTTCCTGATGCGCCAGCTGCCGCTCGGCGTCGAGCTCGGCGTCGCGCTCCGCTTCGAGACTTTCGTCACGGGACGCAATGCCGACGCGGTCGAGGCGCTCCGGCGCCTCGCCGATGGTGAGTCGCGTTCGCCGGTGTGGGTCTATGGCCCGCCGGGCAGCGGCAAGAGCCACCTGCTGCAGGCCGCCTGCGCGCGCGCGGGCGCCGCCGGCCGCGCGACGGCCTGGCTGCCGCTCGCAGCCGTGCAGGGCGAGGGGCCCGCGCTGCTCGACGGCTTCGAGGCGCTCGATCTGGTCGCGCTCGACGGCGTCGACGCGGTGGCGGGCGTGGCCGGCTGGGAAGCGGCGCTGTTCACGCTCTTCAACGGCATTGCCGAGCGCGGCGGCAGGCTTGCGTTCGCGGCGGCGGGCGCGCCGTCGGCGACCGCCATCAAGTTGCCCGACCTTGCCTCGCGGCTCGCCGCGTCGGAAGTGCATCGCCTCGAACCGCTGGTCGAGGCGGAGCAGGCGGCCGCGCTCCGGGGTCGCGCCGCGCGGCGCGGGCTCGAGCTGCCGGACGAGACCCTCGGCTTCCTGACGCGACGTGCGCCGCGGGACTTCGCGACGCTGTGCCGCATGCTCGACGCGCTCGACACCGAGTCGCTGGCTGCGCAGCGTCGCCTCACGGTGCCCTTCGTGCGCGACTGGCTCGCGCGCAACGCCGGCTGATCAGTGCGGCGCGGCGGCGCGCAGCGCCGCGACGATCACGGCAAAGGCCGCGAACGCGAGCCCGAGCGACAGGCCGGCCGGGAGTCGCGCGGATTCACTGACGAGATATTCCGTCACCGCGATCACGAGCAGCGGCGTGAGTGCCAGCGTCGCTGCGCGCAACGCGCGGGTGGAGCCGGCCAGGAGCGCGGGGAGCGGCAGGAGGAGCGGCACGAATGCGAGTGCCCACGGGAGCCGCCCGATCGGCGCGACGAACGGCCAGGCCGCCACCGAGAGCAGCAGCAGCAGCCAGGCCGCGACGGCGAGGCGGCGCAGCGCAGCCGCGCGCGCGCTCATCCAGGCGCGGAGCCGAGCTTCGTCGCCATCGTCGCGACGCGCGAGCCGAGCGCCTGCGCGAGCTCCCGCTCGGCCTGCGCGAGCTCGCGGCGCCCGCCCTGCGGCACGACGCGGCTCGCACCGTAGGGCGTCCCCCCGCCCGCCGTCACGGCGAGTGCGGGCTCGGTGAATGGCAGGCCCACGATCAGCATGCCGTGGTGCAGGAGCGGGAGCAGCATGCCGAGCGGCGTCGTCTCCTGCCCGCCGTGCGGCGTGCTGCCGGAAGTGAAGGCGCCGGCCGGCTTGCCGGCCAGCACGCCGGTCAGCCACAGGCTCGACGTGCCGTCGAAGAACGCCATCAAGGGCGCCGCCATATTGCCGAACCGCACCGGGCTGCCGAGCACGAGGCCCGCGCACTCGCGCAGGTCCTCGTGCGTGGCGAGCGCGGCGCCGGCGGGCGCGGCCGCCGCAGGGGCTGCGCCGAGCGCGGGCACCGTGCGCAGCCGGGCGCGGCAGCCGGCGACGCCGTCCACGCCGCGCGCCACCTGGCGCGCGAGTTCGGCGGTCGCGCCGTGGCGGCTGTAATACAGCACGAGGACGTCGAGCATCGTCTTGCCTTCGTCGCGGGCGGCTCACAGACTGCCCGGTCATGAATTCTAGGCCATCACCCGAAGCCGCGCGGCGCGTGCGCGTGCGCGGCCGCGTCCAGGGCGTCTGGTATCGCGCCAGCACGGCCGAGCGCGCGGCGGCCCTCGGTCTCACCGGTCGGGCCGAGAACCTGCCGGACGGTTCGGTGCTGGTGCACGCGGCGGGCGCACCCGCGGCCCTCGATGCGCTCGTCGAGTGGCTGCGCCGCGGGCCGCCGATGGCGCGGGTGGAGGCGGTGGAGGTGGAGGTGATCGAACCCGCGTCGTTTCCGTGGCCGGAGAGGTTCTTGGATCGTTAGACGAGGAGCGGACCCTAGCGCCGCCAGCGGGAGTTGAGGCGGCCGAGCACGAGGTCCGGGTATTCGCGCCGGTTGAGGCTGCCGTTGTAGCGCCCGAGGGCGCGGTGGTAGTCGCCGCGCTCGCGTTCCAGGTAATAGGCGAGGATGCTCGTGCCCATGCGGATGTTGAGCTCGACGTCGATCAGGTCCTTGTTCGACAGCCTGAGCTCGCGCGGCCAGAACGGCATCACCTGCATGAGCCCGACGGCGCCTGCGTACGAGACGGCGAACGGGTCGAAGGCGCTCTCGACGTCGATCACGGCGAGCACGAGCTGGGGGCGGTCGCGCAGCATCGCGTGCTTGTTGGCTTCGCAGCTCACGGCGTGCAGGATGCGTTCGGCCGCGGCCGTGACGTCCTCGCCCATGCGCAGGTCCGGCGGCTGTGCGCGCAATCGCGACTCGACGCGCGGCCGCATCAGGGCGAACCAGACTACGTCGTCGTACTTGGCGGCGAAGCAGGGGGTTTCCTTGATCGCCGCGGCGATGATCTCGCGCAGCCCCGGGTCTTTCTGACGATCGGCACGCGCCGCGGGAGCGAAGGCGAGCAGCAGGGCGGTCGCGAGGGCGGGAGCACGCAGCCCGGACATCGGCGCCGTCCTCACTCCGCCGCGAGCCTGCCGCGCAGGAACTCGACGGCCGACTCGCCCGGGAACTCTTCGCTTGTCTCGGCGCGACGGTGGCGATACTCCAGCCGTCCGGACGCCAGGCCGCGCTCCGACACGACCACGCGGTGCGGAATGCCGAACAGTTCCGCGTCCGCGAACTTGACGCCCGGCCGGGCGTCACGATCGTCCAGCAGCACCTCGATCCCGGCGGCGCCGAGCTCGCGGTACAACGCGAGCGCGCGCTCGCGCACCGCCTGCGACTTCTCCCAGTTGAGGCCGACCAGCACCACGTCGAATGGCGCGAGCGGCGCCGGCCAGATGATCCCGCGCTGGTCGTGGTTCTGCTCGATCGCCGCGGCGACGATGCGCGTGACGCCGATGCCGTAGCAGCCCATGTGCATGACGAGGTCCCGACCCTGTTCGTCCTGCACGGTAGCGCGCATCGCCTCGCTGTACTTCTGCCCGAGCTGGAATATGTGACCGACTTCGATGCCGCGGGCGACCGACAGCCGGCCGGGTCCGGAAGGGCTGGGGTCGCCGTCGACGACGTTGCGCAGGTCGGCGGTCGCGGGCTCCGGCAGGTCGCGCCCCCAGTTGACCCCGGCGAGATGGGCGTCGGCCCGATTCGCGCCGCACACGAAATCGGCGAGCTGCGCGGCCGCGTGGTCGGCGACCGCCGGGATGCCGAGGCCGACCGGGCCGAGGAAGCCCGGCTCGCTGCCGAACACCTCGCGGATCCGCGCCGCGTCCGCCATGCGCAGCGGCTTCGCGACCGCGGGCATTTTCTGTGCCTTGAGTGCGTTCAGCTCGTGGTCGCCGCGCACGAGCAGGGCGACGAGTCCCCCGTCCGCGCCCTCGACCACCAGCGTCTTGAGCAGGCGCGTCGCGGGCTGCTGCATGAATGCCGCGAGATCCAGGATGGTGCGCACGCCCGGCGTCGCGACCTCGCGCATCGCCTCGCGCGCCCCCGGGCGCGGCTCGCGCGGCGGCAGCGCCGCGGCCATCTCGAGATTCGCCGCGTAGTCGTCGGCGTCGGAGAACACGATCGCGTCCTCGCCCGAGTCGGCAAGCACGTGGAACTCCTGCGACGCGCTGCCGCCGATCGCGCCGGTGTCGGCGTGCACCGCGCGGAACCTGAGCCCCAGCCGGGTGAAGATCGCGTCGTAGGCGTCGTACATCTTCCGGTAGCCCTCGGCGAGCGAGGCCGGGTCGGCATGGAAACTGTAGGCGTCCTTCATGACGAACTCGCGCGCGCGCATCACGCCGAAGCGCGGGCGGATCTCGTCGCGGAACTTGGTCTGGATCTGGTAGAAGTTGACCGGCAGCTGGCGGTAGCTCTTCAGCTCGCGGCGCGCGAGGTCGGTCACGACCTCCTCGTGCGTCGGGCCGAGCACCATGTCGCGGTCGTGGCGGTCCTTGAAGCGCAGCAGTTCCGGCCCGAACTGGTCCCATCGGCCGGATTCGACCCACAGCTCGGCGGGCTGCGCAACCGGCATCACGATCTCGAGCGCGCCGGCGCGGTCCATCTCCTCGCGGATCACGCGCTCGACCTTCCGCAGCACGCGCAGGCCCATGGGCAGCCAGGTGTACAGGCCGCCCGCCAGGCGCCGGACCAGGCCGGCGCGCAGCATGAGCCGGTGGCTCACGACCTCGGCGTCGGCCGGGACTTCCTTCAGGTTCTGGATCGGGTACGCGGACAGGCGCATGGCTCACCGTAACGGGCCCGAGCGTGTCGCCGGTCCCAAAGCGCGGTATCTTAGGCGCTGCTTCCCGGGCTTGCCACGCCAGACGCATGAAAGTCGACTTGCACGAGGTTCGCATGCGCCGCGGGATCTTCCTGCTGCCGAACCTCCTCACGACCTGCTGCCTGTTCGGCGGCTTCTACGCGATCGTCGCCTCGATCGACGGAAACTTCGAGCGGGCGACCGCGGCGATCTTCATCGCCATGATCTTCGACGGGCTGGACGGGCGCGTGGCGCGCCTGATGCACACCGAGACCGCGTTCGGCAAGGAATTCGACAGCCTGGCGGACATGGTCGCCTTCGGGCTCGCGCCCGCGGTCGTCTGCTACCAGTGGGGCGTCGAGCGGATCGCCGAGTACGGCCTTGCCTGGTGGCGCTTCGGCTGGATCGCCGCCTTCTTCTACGCCGCCGCGGTGGGCCTCAGGCTCGCGCGCTTCAACGCGCGCTCTGCGACCCAGGACAAGCGCTATTTCGAGGGACTGCCGAGCCCGTCCGGCGCCGCCATCGTCGGCGCCTTCGTTGCGCTCGCGCACCAGTACGACATCACCGGTCTCCCGGGCCTGATCCTCGCCTTCGTGATCACGCTGCTTTCAGCGGCGCTGATGGTCAGCAAGTTCCCGTATCGCAGTTTCAAGGACCGCGCCGCCGGCGAGCGGGTCCGCTACTCGAAGCTGCTTCTCGTCCCGCTCGCCATCGCGCTGATCGCTGCAAACCCGCCGGTCGTGCTGTTCACCATGTTCGGTGTCTACGCCCTGTCGGGCCCGGTCGGCTGGAGCTGGCTGAAGCTGCGCCGCCGCCCGCGCGAGGGCGCCGGTCCCGCAGGGAGCGTTTGACGTGCAGGCGCGGCAGCTCGCGATCCTCGACGCGATGGGAGTCGCCGTGTACGTGCCGCGCGGGCGGGCGGAGCCCGCGCCCGCGCGCGCATCCGCAGACGGACTGCCGGGCGGTGGCGGCGACTGGCAGGCGCTCGAGGACGCGGTGCGCGGCTGCCGGCTGTGCGGCCTGTGCGAAACGCGCACGCAGACCGTGTTCGGCGTCGGCAACCGCAGCGCGCGCCTGATGGTGGTCGGCGAGGCGCCGGGCGCCGAAGAGGACCGGCAGGGCGAGCCGTTCGTCGGCCGCGCCGGCATCCTGCTGAACGCGATGCTGCGGGCCGCGGGATTCGAGCGGGGCGAGGTGTACATCGCGAATGTCCAGAAATGCCGCCCGCCAAACAACCGCGACCCGAGCGACGAGGAGGCGGAACGCTGCCTGCCATACCTGCGGCGGCAGATCGAACTGCTTGATCCCGCCGTGATCCTCTGCGTCGGGCGCATCGCCGCGCAGCGGCTGCTCGACACCGACACGCCGATCGGCAAGCTGCGCGGGGGCGTGTACCGCCTCGACGGGCGGCCGGTGGTGGTGACTTACCATCCGGCCTACCTGCTGCGCTCGCCCGGCGAGAAACGCAAGTCGTGGGAGGATCTCAAGCTCGCGCTCGGGGTGCTGGCGGAAGGGAGCGGTGATGGCAACCGCGCGTGAGGAGCTGGCGGCCCCGAGCTGGCGCCTGCGCGCGATGACCCAGGCGGACCTGCCGCGCGTCGCTGCGCTCGAGCGCGGATCCTACGTGTTTCCCTGGAACGACCAGATCTTTGCCGACTGCCTGCGCGTCGGCTACCACTGCGTGGTGGTCGAAAATGCCGCGGGCGTCGCCGGCTACGGCGTGCTGTCGATGGGCGCCGGTGAGGCGCATATCCTGAACCTGTGCATCGCCGACGCCTGGCGCCGGCGCGGCATCGGCCGCGCGCTGCTGCTCGCGCTGTTGGCGCACGCGCGCGACCGCGGCGTGCGCGACGCCTTCCTCGAGGTGCGCCGCACCAACCGCGCGGCGATCGCGCTCTATCACGCGTTCGGCTTCGAGTGCGTCGGCACCCGGCGCGGCTACTACCAGGCGCAGGACGGGCGCGAGGATGCCCTGGTGTACCGCCTCGAGCTCGGGGCCTTGCCCTGAGATGATGCCGAACGAGGAAATCGCCCGCCGCCGCAGCTTCGCGATCATCTCGCACCCGGACGCGGGCAAGACGACGCTGACGGAGAAGCTGCTGCTGTTCGGCGGCGCGATCCAGATGGCGGGCACCGTCAAGGGCCGCAAGGCCGCGCGGCACGCGACCTCGGACTGGATGCGGCTCGAGCAGCAGCGCGGCATCTCGGTGACGTCCTCGGTCATGCAGTTCCCGTACCGCGGCCGCGTCGTCAACCTGCTGGACACGCCCGGTCACGAGGACTTCTCGGAGGACACGTACCGGACGCTGACCGCGGTCGATTCGGCGTTGATGGTGATGGACTGCGCGAAGGGCGTGGAGGAGCGCACGATCAAGCTGATGGAAGTGTGCCGCCTGCGCGACACGCCGATCATGACCTTCATCAACAAGCTCGACCGCGACGGGCGCGCGCCGGTCGAGCTGCTCGACGAGATCGAGCGCGTGCTCGGGATCCAGTGCGCGCCCGTCACCTGGCCGATCGGCATGGGGCGCGAGCTGTCCGGCATCTACCACCTCGGCGAGGACCGCATCTACGCCTATGAAGGCGGCCGCACCGGGCGCGTGGGCACGAACCAGGCCATCGACGGGCTCGCGAGCGACGCGGCGACGGAGTTCCTCGGCGAGCGCGCCGCCGCGTTCCGCGAGGAGATCGAGCTGATCCGCGGCGCGAGCCCCGCATTCGACCCCGCAAGCTACCTTGCCGGGCGGCAGACACCGGTGCACTTCGGCTCCGCGATCGCGAACTTCGGCGTCGAGGAGCTCTTGCGCTCGTTCGTGGACCATGCCCCGGGCCCGCGCGCGCGCCAGGCGACCACGCGCGTGGTGGAGCCGACCGAGGCGCCGCTCTCGGGCTTCGTGTTCAAGATCCAGGCCAACATGGATCCCGGCCATCGCGACCGGATCGCCTTCCTGCGCATCTGCTCGGGCGGCTACCGGCGCGGGATGCGCCTGTTCCACGTGCGACTCGGCAAGGAAGTGCGCATCGCGGACGCGCTGACCTTCATGGCCGCGGACCGCCAGCAGGCCGACGAGGCCTGGGCCGGCGACATCATCGGCCTGCACAACCACGGCACGATCAACATCGGCGACACGTTTACCGAGGGCGAGCCGCTCACCTTCACCGGCATCCCGAATTTCGCGCCGGAACTCTTCCGCCGCGCCGTGCTCAAGGACCCGTTGCGGATGAAGGCGCTGCAGAAAGGGCTCGACCAGCTGTGCGAGGAGGGCGCGACGCAGCTGTTCAGGCCACTCAGGAACAACGACTTGATCCTCGGCGCGGTCGGGCCGCTGCAGTTCGACGTCGTGGCGTTCCGGCTCGCCGACGAGTACGGCGTGACCTGTGCCTTCGAGCCGGTCAACGTCATCACGGCGCGCTGGGTCGCGGGCGGCGATGAGGCGAAGCTCGAGCAGTTCCGCGAGCGCGCCCACGAGAACCTCGCGCTCGACCATGCCGGCTCGCTCGTGTACCTCGCGCCCACGCGCATCAACCTCGGGCTCACGCTCGAGCGCTGGCCCGGGATCGTGTTCCGCGAGACGCGCGAGCACCTGGCGGCGGCCGCGTGAAGCGCGCCTGGCTCACCCGGCCGGTGTTCGGCTGGGCGCTCTACGACTGGGCCAACTCGGCCTTCGCGACCACGGTGATGGCCGGGTTCTTCCCGGTGTTCTTCAAGCAGTTCTGGAGCGCGGGCACGGAGGCGGCGGTCAGCACCTTCCGGCTCGGGCTGGTGAGCGGGCTCGGCAGCCTCGCGATCGCGCTGGCGGCGCCGTTCCTCGGGGCCATGGCCGACCGCGGGGGCACGCGCCTCAAGCTGCTGGCGTTCTTCACGGTGATCGGCGCGGCGGCCACGGCGGGCCTGTACCTCGTCGGCCGGGGCGACTGGGTCAGCGCCGCCGTGGTCTACTCGCTGGCCGGCATCGGCTTCTGGGGCGGCGTGATCTTCAACGACGCGCTGCTGGTCGACGTCGCCGACCCGCCGCGCTACGACCTCGTCTCCGCCTTCGGCTACTCGCTCGGCTACGCGGGCGGCGGGCTCCTGCTGCTGGTCAACGCGGCGATGGTCGCGAATCCCGCCAGGTTCGGGCTGGCGGGCCCCGCCGAGGCGGTGCGACTCGCCTTCCCGATGGTCGCGGCCTGGTGGCTGCTGTTCACGGTGCCGTGCCTGCTGTGGGTGCGCGAGGAGAAGCCCGCGCGACCGCTCGCGGCGCTCGAAGCCGCGCGCGCGGGATGGCGGGAGCTGCGCGCGACGATCGCGGAGGTGCGCAAGTACCGCCCGCTGGTCTGGTTCCTGCTGGCGTACTGGCTCTATATCGACGGGGTCAACACGGTGATCAAGATGGCCGTGGACTATGGCCTCTCGCTCGGCTTCCCGCAGCAGAGCCTGATCGCGGCGCTCCTGATCACGCAGTTCGTGGGCTTTCCGGCGGCACTCGCCTTCGGCTGGCTCGGAGACCGCATCGGCGCCCGCAACGGCATCTTCCTCGCGATCGCGGTCTACGCCGCGGCGACCGCCGCCGCGTACGGGATGAGCGAGATCCGGCATTTCTACGGGCTCGCCGTCGTCATCGGCCTGGTGCAGGGCGGCATCCAGTCGCTGTCGCGCTCGTATTACGCCTCGCTGATGCCCGAGGGCAAACAGGGCGAGTTCTTCGGCTTCTACAACATGATGGGCAAGTTCGCCGCGGTGCTTGGCCCCACCATGGTCGGCATCACGGCGCTCGTCACCGGCGACACGCGCATCGGCATACTCTCGATCATGATCCTGTTCATCGCCGGCGCGGCGCTGCTGGCGCGGGCGCGCGCCCAAGGCGCCGGAGTGAAGCCATGAGTCGATTCCGCGGCCGCGCCGACCGTGGCGGGCACGGCGCGCAGGAGGCCGGTGCGCAAGCTGTCCAGCCGTCGGCGCAGGACATCGCCCGGCCGCGGCTGTCCTTGTTGAATGCGGAGCAGCGGGTGGCCATCCACGAGGCGTCGCTCTCGATCCTCGCCCGATCCGGCCTGCGCGTGGACTCCGAGCGCGCGCGCGACGTCTGCCGGAAAGGTGGCGCTCGGGTCGACGGCGACCGCGTGTTCTTCCATCTCGAGCAGGTGGACGCGGCGCTCGAGTCGGCGCCCGCGACGATCGAGATCTTCGATCGGCTCGGGAAACCGGCATTCCGGCTCGGGGACGGTGAGACGCGATTTGGCGCGGGCGTCACGAACCTCTGGTTCCAGGACCCGATCACCGACGAGCTCACGCCCTTCAGCCGCGCCGACATGGGCCGGTCCGTGCGGCTGTGCCAGGCGCTGCCGAATTACGACGTCATCTCGACGCTTGGCGTGATCCGCGACCTGCCGCCGGAAGTCGCCGACCTCTACGCGGTTCTCGAGATGGTCGCGAACTCGGTGAAGCCGCTCGTGATCCTGATCTCGGACGAGAGCCTGTTCCCGAGTGCGCTCGAACTCCTCGATGCGGTGCGCGGCGACCTCGGCGAGCGGCCCTTCGTCATCCCGTACCTGAATCCCGTCACGCCGCTCGTCATCAACGAAGGGACCTCGGACAAGCTGCTCGACTCGGCCGCGCGTTCGATCCCGGTGATCTACTCGAATTACGGCATGTCGGGCATGACGGCGCCGCTGCCCTGCGCGGGGGCGCTTGCGCTGCTGAACGCGGAGCTCCTCGCCGGGCTCGTCCTGTCGCAGCTCGCCATGCCGGGCGCACCGGTCATCCTGGGAAGCCTCCCCATGTACTTCGACATGAAGACGATGATCGACTTCTACGATCCCCAGACGCACCTGATCGACCTCGGTTGCGCGGAGATGATGGCCGACTACGGGATCCCCCACGCGGGCACCTCCGGGAGCGGCGACGGCTGGGGACCGGACCTGCTGGCCGCAGGAGCCTCCTGGATGAACCAGGTCACGAGCGTCATGGGCCGGGTCGGCCTCGCGCCGTTCGTGGGGAGCGTGCTGAACTCCAAGGCTTACTCACCCGCCATGACCGTGTACGGCAACGAGGTCATCGGCGCAGCCCGTCTCTTCGCCCGGGGCTTCTCCGTGGACGCCGCATCGATCGGCGCGGAGGAGGCGATCGCGCAGCTTGCGACGGAAGGACATTTCCTTACGGCACCCTCGACGCTCAAGAGCTACAAGAGCGCGTACTACCCGAGCATCTTCCCCAGGATCGGGCTCGAGAAATGGCTGGAGCTCGGCCGGCCGGGCGCGGAGGCGCGGGTGCGGGAGCGGGCGCGGGACCTGCTCGCCGAGGCGCCGGCCCCCGCGGACCAGGAGGAAATCCTCGCGAAGGGCGAGGCATTCATCGCGCGGCTGTGAGGCCGCGCGCCACTTCCGCCTCTGCCGCGAGATGGCCGAACGAGGGCCAGTCGGCTCCTTGCAGGATGGCCTGCCACAGCGCCGCCGCTTCGTCCCTGCGGCCATTGACGAGGAACCACGCGCTGACGCCGTAACGCGTGGCCGATCCGCCGGCGTCCTCGCCCGCCGCGGCGAGCAGCGCCTCCGGCGTCCGCTCACCCTGGTACATCAGCAGCAGCTGGTGGTACTCGACGTTCTCGATGACGTCGAGGTCCGCCGAGATCGGCGCGAGGACCGCCGCCGCGTCGGCCTCGCGGCCGGCGCGACGCAGCGAGAGATAGAGCCAGTGGCTCGCGGCCACGAGGTTGTCGGCATTCGGGACCGCGTCGCGGGCGCGCTGCCAGGTCTTTGCGGCGCGAGCGAAGTCGCCCTGCAGGTAGCAGGCGAGCGCGAGGTGGTACCAGACGTTCGAGTGCAGCGTTCCGGTCGGAATGTTGCGCGCGTTCGGCAGGCCGTCCGGCTCGACCGCGTCGGGCTGGCCCGCCATCAGTTCGGCCGCCCGCTCGAGATCGGCGATGGCGCGGTCGATCTCGCGCACGGTCAGGTAGCGGTGGCCGCGATGGCGCAGCATGCGCGCGTCGTCGGGGTGGCGCGCGATACCGTCGGTGAAGATCGCAATGGCTTCCCGGTAGCGCCCGAGGTAGGCGGTGCGCCGGCCGACCCAGATGAGCGCGTCCGCGTCATTGCGGTCCTTGGCCCAGGCGGCTATCGCGTCCGCGAGCTGGGCTTCCAGCCGCGTTGCCTCCTCCGGCGGGAGCGCCGGGATGACCAGCGGCCGGCCGAGCAGGGAGGAAATATCCGACGGGTGCGTCTCGGACCGCAGGCCCTGAGCCGTGCCCGCGAGGATCACGATCGTGGCGAGCAGCGGCAGTATCCGGCGCATGGCTTCCATCCTACGCCGTGCTTGCGCCGGCCGGGCGGCCGGGGCATCGTAATCGGCGGCCGCGCCATCGCCCGGTGACCGGATGAGATCGAATTCGTGCTGAAGCTCGAATCCCTTTCCGTCGACCAGTGGATCGTGATCGGGACCCTCGCGTTGCTGGCGCTCGAGATGGCACTGATCCGCGCCCACCTCGTGCGCGGGCACTACCTGTGGCGCGACACCCTTGCCTCGGTCGCATGCGCGTCGGCAACTACGCGAGCAACCTGCTGCTGGCCGGCGCCGTCGTCGCGGTTTTCGCCTTCCTCCATGAGCATCGGCTGTACGACATTGCCCCGGCGTCGCCCTGGGCGTGGATGGTGCTGGTCGTGCTCGACGACCTTGCCTACTACGTGTTCCATCGCGCGAGCCACGAGTGCCGCTTCTGGTGGGCGGCGCACGTGAACCACCACTCCTCGCAGGAATACAACCTCTCGACCGCCATCCGCCAGACCTGGACCGGCGTGCTGGTCGGCACCTGGGCGCCGTGGTTTCCGCTGGCGCTGCTGGGATTTCCGCCGGAGATGATCTTCACCGTGAGCGGCATCAACCTCCTGTACCAGTACTGGATCCACACCGAGACCATCCGCCGCATGCCCGCGTGGTTCGAGTTCCTGTTCAATACGCCGTCGAATCATCGCGTGCATCACGCCACGAATCCGCGCTACCTGGACCGCAACTACGCGGGCGTGTTCATGGTGTGGGACCAGTTGTTCGGCAGCTTCGCGCGGGAACGCGACAACGACCCGCCCCGCTACGGCATCGTGAACAACATCGATACTTTCAACCCGCTTTGCATTGCGTTCCACGAGTGGACGGCGATCGCCCGCGACGTCGGCAGGGCGCGGGGCCTGCGGGAAGCGCTGGCCTACGTCTTCGGTCCGCCGGGCTGGCGCCCCGACGGCAACGGGCCGACGGCCCGCAATATCAGGCAGCTCGCCGCGAGGCAGCAGGCATGACGCGGGTCGTCAGCTTCCGGCACATGGCCGATGGCACGCGGGAGGACTACCTGCTGCTCGAGGAACTGGAACGGGAATTCGCGGCGGGCCTGCCGGAGCGGGTGCTGGCGGCGCTTCGTCGGCTCGACCACTCGTTCGAAGGCTATCGGATCACACGCCTCGTGCACTCGCTGCAGACCGCGACGCGTGCCGAGGCGGCGGGCGCGGACGAAGAGCTCGTGCTCGGGGCGCTCCTGCACGACGTCGGCGACGAGCTTGCCCCGTTCAACCACGCGGAACTGGCGGCAGGGATCCTGCGGCCGTATGTCCGGCCGGAAGTCACCTGGATCGTCGAGCAGCATGGCCTGTTCCAGACTTACCACTACGCGCACCACCTCGGGGGCGACCGCCACCAGCGCGAGCGCCACAAGGGTCACCCGTGGTACGACGCCTGCGTCGCCTTCTGCGAGTGGGACCAGGCCTCGTTCGATCCCGATTATCCGACGCGCCCGCTCGCGCACTTCGAGCCGTTGGTGCGGCGCATCCTCTCGCGCGAGGCGTACGACCCCCGCTGGATCGCGCCCGGAACCTGACCGGCCATGACGGCGCAGCACGCACCCGGTGCGGCCGCCGGGCAGGGCCCGGTGTGGGCGGAACTGCGCGCCGCACTGCGCGGCACGAACGCCGACTACACGAAGATACCGCTCAAGCGCGCGGTGTTCCTGCTCGCCGTGCCGATGGTGCTCGAACTGGTGCTCGAGTCCACGTTCGCCGTGGTCGACATCTTCTTCGTCGCCAGGCTCGGCTCGTCCGCAGTCGCGACCGTCGGGCTGACCGAGACCCTGCTGTTCCTCTTGTACGCGATCGGCATCGGCCTCGCGATGGCGGTGACCGCCGTGGTCGCGCGCCGCGTGGGCGAGGGGAAACCGGGGGAGGCCGCGGTGACGGCCGTGCAGGCGATCTGGATCGCGGCGCTCGCCTCCCTGCCATTCGCGGTCGCCGGCATCGTGTTCGCCGAGGAGCTGCTGCGCCTGATGGGTGCGGACGCCTGGACGCTCGTCCACGGTTACGCGTACATGCAGTGGGCGCTCGGTAGCAACGCGGTGATCATGCTGCTGTTCACGATCAACGCGGTGTTCCGCGGCGCGGGTGACGCGGCCGCAGCGATGCGCGTGTTGTGGTTCGCGAACGCCCTCAACATCGCGCTCGACCCGCTGCTGATCTTCGGCCTCGGCCCGGTGCCGGCCTTCGGCGTCGAGGGCGCGGCGATGGCAACGACCATTGGCCGCGGTGCCGGCGTGCTGCTGCAGTTCTGGATCCTGTTCCGCGGCGGACCGCACCTGCGCGTGCTGCGCTCGCAGCTCGTGTGGCACGCGGGGATCCTGTGGAACATCGTGCGGACCTCGCTGGGCGGCATCGGCCAGATGATCGTGGCGATGACCTCGTGGATTTTCCTGATGCGGATCCTCGCGGACATCGGCAGCGCCGCGGTCGCGGGTGCGACCATCGCGGTGCGCATCATGATGTTCACGATGATGCCGGCCTGGGGCATGTCGAATGCGGCGGCGACGCTGGTCGGCCAGAATCTCGGCGCTGGAGAGCCGGGCCGCGCCGAGGCCTCGGTCTGGCGCATCGGCGCGTACAACATGGCGTACCTGCTCGGCGTTTCCGTGCTGTTCTTCGCGCTGCCGCGCGAGTTCATGGGCGTGTTCACGGCCGATTCCGCCGTGGTCGCGATCGGAGCCGAGTGGCTCCGGATTCTTTCGTACTCGCTGTTCGTCTATGGCTGGTGGATGGCCGCCGTGCAGGCGTTCAACGGCGCCGGCGACACGGTCACGCCCACCTGGATCAACGTCGTGTTCTTCGGGCTGATCCAGATCCCGCTCGCATGGCTGCTCGCGGTCGCGCTCGGCCGGCAGCACACCGGCGTGTTCTGGAGCGTGTTCATCTCGGAAACCGCGGTCGGGCTGTTCACCCTGTGGCTGTTCTCGCGCGGGAGGTGGAAGCAGGCGCGGGTGTAGGCCCGATCCGGGGAGAAGTCACCAGGCAGCGGGGTCCAGCCGGTAGAGGTCCGCGAGCCCGAGATAGAGCGCGGGCAACTCGCGCGCGAACAGCGCCGGTTCCTCGAAGAAGGCCTCGCTTGCGACCGCGAAGAATTCACCGCGATCCTCCGCCGCATAAGGATCGAGGAAGGTCCGCGCGCCGGCGTCCGCCTGCGCGCGCAATCGCTCCAGTTCCACGTCCAGCAGCTGCACCCAGCGCCGCTGCGCGTCGCTGCCCTCGATCCAGGGAGCGCCGCCCCACTCGTGGTCCAGGTAGTGCGCGAACTCATGAACAGCGACGTTGTAGGCTTCGCCCGGCGCACCGCGGCTGTCCACGTCCTCCCAGGACAGGATCACGCGGCTGACGTCCCAGGACTCGCCTGCCAGCACGCGCGATTCCTCGGTGACGACGCCGTGCTCGTCGTGCCACTCGCCCGGCACGACGAACTGCGACGGATAGACCAGCACCGAGCGCAGCGACTCGTAGGGCGTGCGATCGCGCCCGAGCGCCAGCAGGCAGGCGAGGGCGAGGCGCACTTCGCGGTCCTTGCCGAGCAGGACCTGGTTGAGGCTCGCGAGCGCCGCGAGCAGCGGGGCGCGGGCGGATTCGTAGGCGAGAGTCTGCGCGTTCATCGCAGCGAGGCTACGCGCTCGTGCTGCTCGGCGAGCTGCGCCAGTTCACGCTTGAAGCCCTCAAGGCGTTCGCGTTCCTGGGTCACGACCTCGGCCGGGGCGTTGCGGACGAAACTCTCGTTGCCGAGCTTCGCGCTCGCCCGGGCGAGCTCCTGCTCGACCTTGCCGCGGCGCTTGCCGAGCCGCTCGAGTTCCGCCTCCACGTCTATCAGGCCGGTCATCGGCACGAGGATACGCAAGTCGCCGAGCAGGGCGGCCGCCGCCTGCGGCGGCGTCTCGCCGGGCGCGAGCGGCGTCGCCGAGGCGATGCCGGCGAGACGGCGGATCACGGCTTCATTGCGCGCGTAGCGCTCGAGGTCCGCGGGCGAGGCCGCCTGCAGGCGCGCCGTGAGCGGTACGGAGGGGGCGATGTCGAGCTCGCCGCGGATCCTGCGCACGCCGAGGATGAAGTCCATCACCCAGCGCATCTCGGACTCGATCGCCGCGTCGGCGGCATCCGCGGGCACGACGGGGAAGGGCTGGCGCATGATCGATGCGCCCGCGACGCCGGCGCGCAGCGCGACCCGCTGCCAGATCTCCTCGGTGATGAATGGCATCAACGGGTGCAGCAGCCGCAGCAGCGCTTCCAGGGTTTCGAGCAGCGTGCGGCGCGCGCCGCGGCGGGCCGCGTCCGGGCTGTCGGGGGACTGCAGCACGGGTTTGCTGAACTCCAGGTACCAGTCGCAGAACTCGTACCAGGTGAATTCGTACACCGCCTGGGCCGCCAGGTCGAAGCGGAATTCGCAGAAGCCCTCGCGCACCGCGGCGATCGTCGTCGCGAGCCGCGAGCGGATCCAGCGGTCATAGGGCGAGTGCGTCTCCTCGCCCGCCGGCAGCGCCGCCTCGGTCGACAGCAGCACGAAGCGCGCGGCATTCCAGAGCTTGTTGCAGAAATTGCGATAGCCCTCGACCCGGCCGAGGTCGAAACGCAGGTCGCGCGACTGGGTCGCGAGCGAGGCGAAAGTGAAGCGCAGCGCATCCGTGCCGTAGGCCGCGATCCCCTGCGGAAACTGCCTGCGCGTGGCGCGCTCGATCGCCGGCGCGAGCTGCGGCTGCATGAGGCCCGTGGTGCGCTTCGCGACCAGCGCCTCGAGGCCGATGCCGTCGACGATGTCGAGCGGGTCGAGGACGTTGCCCTTGGACTTCGACATTTTCTGGCCCTCGTGGTCGCGGATCAGGCCGTGGATGTACACCTCGCGGAACGGCACCTGGCCCGTGAAGTGCAGGCCGAGCATGACCATGCGCGCGACCCAGAAGAAGATGATGTCGAATCCGGTCACCAGCACGCTGGTCGGGTAGAAGTCGGCGAACTCCCGCGTCCTGTCCGGCCAGCCGAGCGTGGTCATCGGCCACAGCCCCGAGGAGAACCAGGTGTCCAGCACGTCCTCGTCCTGCCGGAGCGAAAGCGTGTCGGCGAGGCCGTGCCGGCGGCGGACCTCGGATTCGTTTTCCCCGACATAGATCGTACCGTCCGGCCCGTACCAGGCTGGAATGCGGTGGCCCCACCACAGTTGCCGGCTGATGCACCAGTCCTTGATGTTCCGCATCCACTCGAAGTAGGTGCGGTCCCAGTGCTCCGGGACGAAGCTCAGGCGGCCGTCCTCGACCGCGCGGATCGCCCCCGCCGCGAGCGGTGCGATGCGCACGTACCACTGGTCGGTGAGCCAGGGCTCGATCACGGCGCCGCTGCGGTCGCCGCGCGGGATCGTGAGGCGGTGCGGTTCGGCCTTCTCGAGCAGGCCCGCGGCCTCAAGGTCGGCGACGATGCGCCGGCGCGCCTCGAAGCGGTCGAGGCCGCGATACGCGGCGGGCGCCGCGTCGTTGATCTTCGCGTCGGCGGTCAGGATGTTGGGCAGCGGCAGGCTGCGGCGCTGGCCCACCTCGTAGTCGTTGAAGTCATGCGCAGGCGTCAGCTTGACGCAGCCCGTGCCGAACGCCGGATCCACGAACCCGTCGGCGAGCAGCGGGATCGTCCGGCCGGTGAGCGGCAACGTCAGCTGTTTGCCGTCGAGGCCGCGGTAGCGCTCGTCGTCGGGGTGGAAGGCGACGGCGACGTCCGCGAGCATCGTCTCCGGCCGCGTGGTGGCGACCGTCACGTGGCCGGACCTGTCGGCGAACGGGTAGCGGATGTGCCAGAGCGTGCCATTCTCCTCCTCGGCGGCGACCTCGAGGTCGGAGACCGCGGTCTTCAGCACCGGGTCCCAGTTGACGAGCCGCTGGCCGCGGTAGATGAGGCCCTCCTGGTACAGCCGGATGAAGGCCTGCCGCACGGCCTGCGACATGCCGGGGTCCATCGTGAAGCGGTCGCGGCTCCAGTCGACGGAGCAGCCGAGCCGGCGCATTTGCCGCGCGATGGTACCGCCGGACTCCTCCTTCCAGCGCCACACGCGCTGGTTGAAGGCCTCGCGCCCGAGCCCGTGCCGCGACTGGCCCTCGGCGAGCAGCTGGCGCTCGACGACCATCTGCGTGGCGATCCCGGCGTGGTCCGTGCCGGGCTGCCACAGTGCGCGGTCGCCCGCCATGCGGTGGAAGCGCGTGAGCGCGTCCATGATCGTGTCCTGGAACGCGTGGCCCATGTGCAGCGTGCCGGTGACATTGGGCGGCGGGATCACGATGCAGAAGGGCGTGCCGCTGCCTGCGGGCGCGAACAGGCCCTCCGCCTCCCAGCGGCGATAGATGCGCTCCTCGATGGCCTGCGGCGAGTAGGTCCTGTCCATGCCCGGCGGCTAGGGAAGCCCTGCACAGGTCGCGTGGAGCGCGTTACGCGCGCGCCACGCGGCCACAAGACGCGACCGACGAAGTGGGTTGAATACCCACGAGGAGGGAGCAACGCAGTGGCCGCGCGGCCCGCGCGTAACCCCTCGGGGCCGGGCGGATTTGCGATCATGCGGCGTCATTCGTCGCTCATGTATCACGATACACATCGCTCCTCGTTCCTTGCCTGATCGCAAATCCGCCACGGCCGCGCCCACGCGACCTGTGCAGGGCTTCCC
>VGUH01000019.1 GCA_016874295.1 Gammaproteobacteria bacterium
ATGGCAACGGCGGCTGCTGGTGCGCTGGGAGTTTCACTCGATCAACTTTCTCGGCTTCGTGCACCTGGCGGCCCTGTGTATCCTGCTCAGACAGTTTTGAGATAGGTTCTAATTGGTGCCACGCTCGATACGGGGTAACGGCGGATCAGGGCGAAATAGCCCGTGTGGGCGACGAGGCTCGCCAGCACGGCCGAATAGAGCAGCGCGCTCCAGCCGGTGACGTCGGCAGCCTGGAGGCTTGCGATCTGGTCGTCCTCGAGCATCAGCGACAACAGCAGCAGGAGCGGCAGACTGCCCCAGGCCGGCCAGGCTTGAAGTTCCAGCGGTTCGGGTTCCCGCACACGCTTGATCGCGACCAGGCCCACCGCCCCCACGAACGCCGCGGCGACGATCAGCAGGAAGCCGGGCCAGGCGTCGAGCACGCCCGGGCTGTAGCCCACGGCCACGACGCCCGCGAAGGCCATGCCGATGCCGAGCCAGCGTCGCTAGTGGATGCGCTCGCCGAGCAGCAATACGGACAGGAGGGTTGCGAACGGCACGCCGAGCTGCCCGCCGATGGCGACCGCCGACATGCTCTCGGACAGCGCGACGCCCGAGTACATGAGCGCGAACTGCAGCCCGCCGCTGCAGGCCGCCGCCGTCAGCAGCCAGCGCATCTCGCCGTGCCGGACCCGCAGCCAGGGCCAGACGGCGAGCGCCACGATCAGGAAGCGCAGGAAAGCGAGGAACACCGGCGGGAATCGGTCCGCGCTCAACTTGACCGCGACGATATTGAAGCCCCAGATCGCGTTGATCGTGACCAGCTGCACGACGTGCGAGCGACGCACTTCGCTCATGCGGGCATCACCAGCTCGGTCGCCGGTGGCCGCAGATTGTAGTGCGAGGCCATCACATGGCCGTAGGCGCCCGCGTCGGCGACCAGCAGCACGTCGCCTTCCTCGCAACGCGGCAGCCAGCAGTCGCGCGCGAGTTCATCGCCGCTTTCGCAGATGGGCCCCACGACCGTGCAGGCGTGCAGATCCGGCTCTTCGAGCCGTGTCAGGTTTCTCACCTCGTGATGCGCGCCGTACAGGGCGGGCCGGATCAGGGAATTCATGCCGGTGGCAACGCCGACATAGCGCCGGTCGCCCTTTCCCTTCACCTGGGTCACTCGCGCGAGCAGCACGCCCGCCTCTGCCACGAGGTAGCGGCCGGGCTCGAGCCAGATCTCAAATCCGGGATGCGCGGCCCGGAATTGCAGCAGCGCTGCATCCAGACCGTCGAGATCGAATGGCGCGCGTCCGGGTCGGTCGGGCACGCCGAGGCCGCCGCCAAGGTTGAGGACGCGTGCCGAGGGGAAGTCAGCCGCGCAGGTCGCCAGCACCCTCGCTGGCTCGAGCCAGCTGTCCAGATCGAAGCTGCCACTGCCCCCATGCGCGTGCAGGCCAACGACGCGCGCGCCGGCGGCGGCAATCACCGCTGCCGATTCGACGAACTCCTCGGGTGGCACGCCGAATTTGGAGCGGTGTCCGCCGGTCCGGACCTTTTCATGGTGCCCATGGCCTTCGCTCGCGTCGAGACGCAGGAACAGGTCGCGGTCGCGGAACAGCGTCTCCCAGTCGCGCAGCACCTGCAGGTTGTCCACGGTCAGGCGGAAACCCTGCTCCAGGGCCCAGCCGTACTCCGCGCGCGGCGCGAAATTCGGTGTGAACAGTACCCGCTCCGGTTCGACACGCGGCAGGGCCTTGTGGACGCGTTCGAGCTCCGTGCGCGAGACGCACTCGAAACCCAGGCCGATGTCAGCGAGCGTGCGCAGGATCGCGACGTGCGGATTCGCTTTCAGCGCGAACAGGATGCGGGCCGGTGCGCGCATCCGCACCAGCTTTTCGGCCTGCGTCCGGACTGCTGCCAGGTCGTAAACGTACGCGCACTCGCCATCCCCGAGCAGGTCGAGCAGCGTCGTGCGGCGAGCGCGCCACCAGGGCGACGCGGTGCGATCAAGCCTCGTCGACGTCGTGGAATTCCTGGAGTTCGCGCTGCAGCCGCTTTTCGGCGAGGACGTCTTCGACACGGCTCCAGGCGGACTGCTGAACCGGCCGCTTCGGACCCTTCGGGCGACGCTCGACCACGATTAGCCGATCGAGGTCGCCATCCTGCTCGGCGGCGCCTCCGAGGAACTCGTCCTCGAGGGCGAAGGAATCGTCATTGCGCTCTTTCATTCCGTGGAATTCCTAGAGAAAACAATGAGTTTCGCAACAAACCCCGCTCGCGTAGGGCTGCGCAATATATACGAAAAGCGGCATTAATCAACCGGCCGCGGCCAGAACGGCCGCGCTGGGGGTCAGCCGGGGGGGCCTCAGCCGCCCTCGCAGGCCTGCAGGCATTCGCTGTACTTGTCGTCGCAGGCCTGTAACTTGCCCGAGTCGCCATTGGCGTCCTGCATACACTGGTCGGATTCGGTGTCGCACTGCTCGATGCATTTCTCGTCCGCGTAGGCACGCGCATCGGACAGGGTGCGCGCTTCCGGTCGGATGTCATCCGCGACTACCGGCGAAACCGCGAGCGAAGTCAGGAGCGCGAGCGTAAGGCTATGGATCCTGCGCATGTTCATGATCCTCGATCGTTCCGCGGAGCCTACCTATACGGCACGGAAAGCCGGGTTGCAATCAACGGCCATTACCCCCTGCGCCAGCACGCCTGAACGCCCACTGAATAGCAGCCGGGCGCTCACGCCAGCCAGCCTCCATCCGCCGTCAGGCAACTGCCCGTGGTGTAGGACGCCGCGTCGGACACCAGGTAGACGACTGCCCCGGCCATCTCCTCCGGCTGGGCGATACGCCGCAGCGGCACGAGCTGCTCGACCAGCGCGCGATGGTTCGGATCCTGGTGCAGCGCAGCGGCGAAGCGCGTCTCGACGATTCCCGGCGCCAGCGCATTGACTCGGATGCCGTGCCGCGCCCACTCGCGGGCGAGCCCCTGGGTCATGTTGACGATTGCCGCCTTGGTGAGCGAATAGCAGGTCTGGCCGTCCATGGGCCGGAAGGCGTTGACCGAGGCGACATTGACGATCGCGCCCTTGCCCTGGCGCAGCATGCACCGCGCGGCCTGCACCGAGGCCCAGAAGTAGCCGCGGAGGTTCACATCCAGGGTTTTCTGCCAAGATGCAAGGTCCATGTCGAGCGCCGGGCCGTAGTAAGGGTTCGTGGCCGCATTGTTGACCAGGATGTCGAGGCGGCCATGTTGCCCCTCGACGGCCGCGACCATCGCCTCGATCGCGGCCGGCTCGCCGATATGGCAGGCATGGGCGCTAGCCCTCCCGCCGCTGGTGCGGATTTCCGCTGCCACCGATGCGCAGTCGGCGAGCTTGCGGCTCGCCACGGCGACGATCGCGCCGCGCCGCGCGAGCGCCAGGGCGACCGCACGACCGATGCCGCGGCTGCCGCCGGTGATGAGCGCGACGCGCCCGGAGAGATCGAATTCGTCGCCTGCCAAGTTGCGCCGCCTCCCGCCGACTGACGCGCACCGCCGCATCGTAACACCCGGAAGCGTACCGGCGACCGCTACAATCCACCCGGCGGCCTCCGGCCGCGCCGGGTGACCCGCATGCTGATTCCGCGTCGCGACGTCGACTTCCAGCTGTTCGAGGTCCTCGATTGCGCCACGCTCACGCGCTTCGAGCGCTACGCGGCGTACGACCGGGAGGCCTTCGCCAGCGTGCTGGATACCGCGTATCGCATCGCAGCCGAGCGTTTCGCGCCGTACGCGGCCGCCTGCGACCGAGAGGAGCCGCGCATCGAGCACGGGCGCGCGTGGACGATCCCGGAGACGCGCGCGGCGCTCGCCGCCTACAACCAGGCGTCATTCACGGCCGCGACTTTCGACGCGGACGACGGCGGCCTGCAGCTGCCGATCGCGATTGCCAAGGCCTGCACCGCGGTGTTCTCGAGCGCAAATGTCGCCTTCCATTCCTACGCTGCGCTCACCGCGGGTGCCGCGGACCTGCTGGTCTCGTTCGGCAGCGACGATCAGCGCCGGCGCTTCGTGCGCCCGATGCTGGCCGGCCGCTTCACCGGCACCATGTGCCTGTCCGAGCCGCACGCCGGCTCGTCGCTCGCCGATATCCGCTGCCAGGCACGCCCGGACGGCGACGGCCACCATCGCCTCACGGGCACGAAAATGTGGATTTCGGGCGGCGATCACGACCTCGCGGAGACGATCGTGCATCTCGTGCTCGCGCGCCTCCCCGGCGCACCGCCTGGCACGCGCGGCATTTCACTGTTCGCGGTGCCTCGCGACCGCGTGCGCGAGGACGCCTCGGTTGGCGAGCCCAACGACGTCCGCCTGGCAGGGCTGAATCACAAGATGGGATGGCGCGGGACCACCAATGCCGTGCTCTCATTCGGGGAGCGCAACGCCTGCCGCGCGGAGCTGGTCGGCGAGCCGCACCGCGGGCTCGAGTACATGTTCCGGATGATGAATGCCGCCCGCATCGGTGTCGGCACCAATGCGGTCGCGCTCGGTTATGCGGCCTACGGGGAGGCGCTCGCCTACGCGCGGCAGCGCCCGCAGGGGCGCCTGCCGGGCGCGAAGGATCCCTGCTCGCCCCCGGTCGAGATCTTCCGGCATGCCGATGTGCGCCGGATGCTGCTCGCGCAGAAGTGCTGGGTCGAGGGCGGACTCGCGCTGGTGCTGTATTGCGCCCGGCTGGCGGACGAGGAGCGCTGCGCAGCGGACGCCACGGCACGCGCGCGGATTCACGCGTTGCTCGAGCTGCTGACGCCGGTCGCGAAGTCCTGGCCGAGCGAGTACTGCCTCGAGGCCAACAAGCTCGCCATCCAGGTGCACGGCGGATACGGTTACACGCGCGATTTCCCGGTCGAGCGCCTGTACCGTGACAACCGGTTGAACCACATCCACGAGGGCACGCACGGAATCCAGGGCCTGGACCTGCTGGGCCGCAAGGTGGCGATGCAGGATGGCGTCGCGCTCAACGACCTGTTCGCGCGGATGACCGGGACGATCGCCTCCGCCGGCAGCGTGGAACCGCTCGCGGCCCACGCGACGGCGCTGGAAGCCGCCGTCGCGGACATCGGCATGACGACGCAGGCGTTGTTGCGCGCAATGAGTCTGGACCCCGGAGTCGCGCTCGCGAACGCGACGACTTACCTGGACTCGCTGGGCCACATCGTGGTCGCCTGGCGCTGGCTCGCCCAGGCGCTGACCGCTCACGCGGCCCTCGCAGCCGCCCGGGACGGGGATCGCGACTTCTATACCGGCAAGCTGGCCGCCTGCCGATTCTTCTTCCGCCACGAGCTGCCGCGCACCGGTCCTGCCCTCCAGCTGCTGCGCTCGCTCGACGACACCGCGCTCGCCATTCCCGACGGCGGATTCTGATCGAAGGGCACGGAACGAAGGAGACGCGCCCCTGCGATTCAGTTCGCGAGCGGCCTGTAATCCATGCCGAGGTCGCGCGCCACGGCTTCGTGCGTGATGGCGCCCTCGTGAACATTGAGCCCGGCCGCAAACCCTGCGTCGCGCGCGAACGCTTTGCGCCAGCCGAGGTCGGCGAGCGCACGCACGTAGGGCAGCGACGCGTTGGTCAATGCGAAGGTCGAGGTGCGGGGCACCGCGCCCGGCATGTTCGTGACGCAGTAATGCACGACGCCATCCACGAGATAGGTCGGGTCGGCGTGCGTGGTCGGCTTGCTGGTCTCGAAGCAGCCGCCCTGGTCGATCGAGATGTCGACCAGCACTGCACCCTTCTCCATCCTGCCGACCATCGCGCGAGTTACCAGCTTGGGCGCCGCGGCGCCGGTCACCAGCACGGCGCCGATGACGAGGTCTGCCTGGATCACGAGACGCTCGACCGCCTCGGTCGTCGAATAGGCAGTCTCGATCTGGCTGCCGAACTGCGCGTCCAGCTCGCGCAGCCGCTTGAGTGATCGATCCACCACCGTCACCTGCGCGCCGAGGCCGACGGCCATCTGCGTCGCATTCGTCCCGGCCACCCCGCCGCCCAGGATCACGACGCGTGCGGGCGCGACGCCCGCCACGCCGCCGAGCAGCACGCCAAACCCGCCATTGGCCTTCTGCAATGCCGTTGCACCGACCTGGATCGACATGCGGCCTGCGACCTCGCTCATCGGCGTGAGGAGCGGGAGCGAGCGGTCGGGCGCCGCGACGGTTTCGTAGGCGATCGCGGTGACGCCGGATTTCGCGAGCGCCCGGGCCTGTGCCTTGTCCGCGGCGAGGTGCAGGTAGGTGAACAGCACCTGGCCTTTCCTGAGCCGGGCGAGTTCAGGCAGCTGGGGCTCCTTCACTTTCACGACCAGCTCGCACTCCGCGAACACCGCCTGCGCGTCCGGAACGACGGTTGCCCCAGCGGCGCGGTAGGCGTCGTCGCCGATGCCGATGCCGATGCCGGCGCCAGCCTGCACGATCACCTGATGGCCGGCCGCCGTCAGCTCCCGCACGCCGGCCGGCACAAGGCCGACGCGATATTCGTGAATCTTGATTTCCTTCGGACAGCCGATCTTCACCTGGACCCCCTTGGAGCCACCTGCGTGGCGTTCGACCCTGGCTGCGGTCGCGGCCAGGGCACGCAATTATCCGCTTAGAATACCTGCGATGGCCACGGTCCATGATTCCACGCATCTCGCGACCCCGGCCACGCCGCTGGCGCAGGCCCTTGACATTCAGCGTCGGGCATTCGCCATGCAGCCGTACCCGGATGTCACAACGCGTCGCGACCGGCTCGCGCGCCTCGCCCGCATGCTGCGTGAACATGCGGCCGGGATCCGCGACGCGATTTCCGCGGACTTCGGCCAGCGAGCCGGCGAAGAAACGGAACTGCTCGAGCTGTTCACGAGCCTCGAGGGCATTGCGCATGCGCGCCGCCACCTGCGGCGCTGGATGCGCGTCGAGCGGCGGCCAGTCGCCTGGTGGAGCCGGCCCAGCCGCGCCGAACTCCTGCGCCAGCCGCTCGGCGTGGTCGGAATCATCGTGCCCTGGAATTATCCGCTGTATCTCGCGATCTCGCCGCTCACCGCTGCGCTAGCCGCGGGCAACCGCGCGATGCTGAAACTTTCCGAGCATACGCCGCGCTTCGGCGCATTGCTCGAGTCGATCCTCGCGCGCAACTTCGCGCCCGAAGAGGCGCTCGCCGTGAGTGGCGACGCGGCCCTCGCCCGGGCCTTCGCGGCCCTGCCCTTCGACCACCTGCTGTTCACCGGCTCGACCGCCGTCGGGCGCGAGGTCATGAAGGCCGCCAGTGCAAACCTGACGCCCGTCACGCTGGAGCTAGGCGGCAAGTCGCCGGCGATCGTGACCGGCGGCTTCAATCTCGCGGAAAGCGCGCGACGCATCATGTACGGCAAACTGATAAATGCCGGTCAGACCTGCGTCGCGCCCGACTACGCGCTGGTGCCGAGGCCGCTCGTGAATCCCTTCATCGAGGCCTGCCGCGCAGCGACCCGTTCCTATTTCCCGACGCTCGCCGTCAACCCGCAGTACACCTCGATCGCGAGCGAAAAACAGTTCCGCCGGCTGTCCGGCTATGTCGAGGACGCCCGCAACCGGGGCGCATCGATCCACCCGCTGCACGAGGAGGCGACCGACGCCGAGCGCCGCAGGCTCTCGCCGGTCGCGCTGACCGACGTGAATGACTCGATGCGGGTCATGCAAGAGGAGATCTTCGGCCCGGTGCTGCCGGTAGTCGGCTACGACACGATCGGCGAGGCCATCGCCTACGTCAACGCGCGCCCCCGCCCGCTGGCGCTCTACTACTTCGGCGCCCGCGACGACGATCTCGATGCGGTGCTCAAGCGCACGGTTTCCGGCGGAGTCACTGTCAACAACACGGCGCTGCACGTCGTGCAGGAGGACCTGCCGTTCGGAGGCGTGGGACCCAGCGGCATGGGTGAGTATCACGGCCGCGCCGGGTTCGATCGCTTCTCGAAGCTGAAGCCGGTGTTCATAGACGGGCGGTTCAGCGCCGCATCGCTGCTGGCGCCCCCTTATGGGCGGAAGTTCCGCACGATCCTCGGCTTACTGAAGCGCTGAATCAGTCCAAGAGCGCCCGCGCGTGATGGCGCAGGTGGTCTTCCATGAACGTGGATATGAAATAGTAGCCGTGGTCGTAGCCCGCCTGGCGCCGCAGCGTCAACGGGTAGCCGGTGTCCTTGCAGGCCTGCTCGAGCCGTTCCGGCAGCAGTTGCTGTTCCAGGAACTGGTCGCCGAGACCCTGATCCACGAGGATCGGCGGGCGCCCGGCGACGGTCGGCAACGCACGCATCAACTCGCAGGCATCGTACTGGCGCCACCGCTCCCGGTCGGTGCCGAGGTAGCCCGTGAACGCTTTCTGTCCCCAGGGGCAATTCATCGGGGCTGCGATCGGCGCGAACGCGGAAATGGACTTGTAGCGCTCCGGGTGCTTGAGGGCGATCGTAAGCGCCCCGTGGCCGCCCATGGAATGACCGAAGATCCCCTGGCGCCTGGCGTCGACCGGGAAGTTCGCTTCCACGACCGCCGCGAGTTCGCGCGTGACGTACGAGTACATGCGGTAATGGCGCGACCACGGCTCCTCGGTCGCGTCGAGGTAGAAGCCCGCCGCAATCCCGAAATCCCAGGCGTCGCTGTCGCCCGGCAATGGCGTCCCGCGCGGGCTCGTGTCGGGCGCGACCAGGGCGAGACCGAGCTCGGCGGCGACGCGCTGGGCGCCCGCCTTGATCATGAACGTCTCTTCCGTGCAGGTGAGTCCCGCGAGGTACCAGAGCACCGGCACGCGACGCCGCTCGGCCTGCGGCGGCAGGTAGACCGCAAAGCGCATCGTGCAGGCGGTTTCGGCGGCGGCGTGGCGGTGAAAGCTCACCGCCCCGCCGAACGCCGGATGCCGCGAGAGGAGCTCGGGCGCCGCCGTCATCGCTGCTGGGACTGCGCCGGCGCCGGCACCCGGTCAGGCCTTCAGCGTGCCCCTGGACTTGGCCGTGTGGGTCGCGATCGCGTCCATCAGCGCCGGGCTCAGACAGTCGTAGGGCTCGAGCCCGAGCTCCTTGAGCCTCGCGCGCACGCCCGCCATCTCCTCCGGCTTCGCGGCTCCCGTCTCGATGATCGATGAGACGAACGCGGCGAACTCTGGCGCCGCCCAGCCTTCGTCCTTCGACAGTTCAACGTGCACGAAGTCGAACCCGTAGAAAGGATGCGCCTTGTTCTCGATTCGCCCGTACAGGTGCACGCCGCAGCCCGTGCAGGCGTGCCGCTGAATCACGGCGGCCGGATCCACGATTTTCAGCTTGTCGGGGTTGGCCGTCACCGACAGCTTGTCGCGGCCGACCACCGCGACCACGGAAAACGCGGCGCCGTCCGGCTTCCAGCACTTGCTGCAGCCGCAGGCGTGGTTGAAAGCGACGTCGCTCGCAAGCGTCACCGTGACGGGCCTGCTCGCGCACTTGCAGGTCAGCGTGCCGCCCGCAAAGCCCTTCCTGCCGGGCTTCACGCCCTTGTCGACCGACGGATGAATCTTGACAGCCATAATGGGTTCCTCTCCTCCGGTTTCAGAACGTCACGACACTGCGGATCGACGCGCCCTCATGCATCAGGTCGAAGGCGTCGTTGATCTTCGCGAGCGGCATGACATGCGTGATCAGGTCGTCGATGTTGATCCTGCCTTCCATGTACCAGTCCACGATCTTCGGCACATCGGTGCGGCCGCGCGCGCCGCCGAAGGCCGTGCCCTTCCAGACCCGGCCGGTCACGAGCTGGAACGGCCGCGTCCTGATCTCCTGGCCGGTGCCCGCCACGCCGATGATCACCGACACGCCCCAGCCGCGGTGACAGCACTCGAGCGCCTGGCGCATCAGATCGACGCTGCCGACGCACTCGAAGCTGTAGTCGGCGCCACCGTCGGTCAGCGCGACCAGGTGCGCGACCAGGTCATCCTTGACCTCCTTCGGGTTCACGAAATGCGTCATGCCGAACTTTTCGCCCAGCGGCTTGCGCTTCGGATTGATGTCGACGCCGACAATCCTGTTGGCGCCCGCCATGCGCGCGCCCTGGATCACGTTGAGGCCGATGCCGCCGAGCCCGAACACCACGACATTCGCACCGGGCTCGACCTTCGCGGTGTTGATTACCGCGCCGATGCCGGTGGTCACGCCGCAGCCGATGTAGCACACCTTCTCGAACGGCGCGTCCTCGCGGATCTTCGCGAGCGCGATTTCCGGCAGCACCGTGTAGTTCGAGAACGTGGAACAGCCCATGTAATGGTGGACCGGCTTGCCGCCGATCGAAAACCGGCTTGTGCCGTCCGGCATCACGCCCTTGCCTTGGGTCGCTCGGATGGCGGTGCACAAGTTGGTCTTGCGCGAGGTGCAGGATTTGCACTCGCGACACTCCGGCGTGTACAGCGGGATCACGTGGTCGCCCTTCCTGAGCGACCTGACGCCCGGCCCGACGTCCACGACGATGCCGGCGCCCTCGTGGCCGAAGATCACCGGGAACAGCCCCTCCGGATCCGCGCCGGAGCGCGTGAACTCGTCCGTGTGGCAGACCCCGGTGGCGCGGATTTCCACCAGGACCTCGCCGGCCTTGGGGCCGTCCAGGTCGATCTCGACCACTTCCAGCGGCTTGCCGGCCGCCCAGGCGATTGCTGCGCGAGTCTTCATGATCGTCTGCGTCCCCCGTTCAGAACATGTGCAGGCCGCCATTCAGCGAGAAGTCCGCGCCGGTCGCGAAGGCCGCATCATCGGACGCGAGCCAGGCGACCATGGACGCGATCTCCTCGGGCGTCCCGAGCCGGCCGACAGGAATCGTGGCGACAATTGCCGCGAGGACTTCCGGCTTGATCGCGCGCACCATGTCGGTGCCGATATAGCCCGGCGAGATCGTGTTCACCGTAACGCCCTTGCTTGCGACTTCCTGGGCGAGCGCCATCGTGAAGCCGTGGATGCCGGCCTTGGCGGTCGAGTAGTTGGTCTGGCCGAACTGCCCTTTCTGGCCGTTCACCGAGGAGATGTTGATGATGCGGCCCCAGCCACGGTCGAGCATCCCGTCGATCACCTGCTTGGTGACGTGAAACAGGCTGTTGAGGTTGGTGTCGATGACCTTGTGCCAGCGCTCGAAGGTCATCTTGCGGAACGTGCCGTCGGCGGTGACGCCGGCGTTGTTGACCAGCACGTCGACCGGGCCAAGCTCATTGCGGACCCTCTCGAAGGCCGCGCGCGTCGATTCCCAGTCGGCGACGTTGCCCTCCGAGGCGTGGATCTCGAGCCCCTGGGCCTTCATGTCCGCGATCCAGCGGTCCTTGCGCTGGGAGCCGGGCCCGCAGCCCGCGACCACCCGGTAGCCGTCCCGGCAAAGCCGCCTGCAGATGGCGGTGCCGATGCCGCCCATCCCGCCCGTCACGTAAGCGATTCGTCCCGTCATGCTCCCCACCGCAGACCGCGAAGTGTACTTGGTCTATAGTCGGCCCGCTGCCGTCGGACCAGCCATTGCCCGGTCACAGGGGGAAGCAAAATGAAGACATCGATGCTTGGGATCTCGCCACTCGCGGCCTGCTGTTTTGCGCTGACCAGTCCGGCAGCGCTTGGCCAGGACCAAGCGGCCGAGCGGTATCTCTACGCCACCTACAGCAACTGCGACATGTCGAAACAGGACCGCGCGGACGAGTTGTTCGAGCAAATCAACAAGCCGGTGCTCGACGCGGCCATGAAAGACGGGACCATCAATTTCTACAGCTATCTGGGCCACATCGCAGGCGGCCAGTGGCGCCGGGTCAACGTCATCGGCGCGGGCAGCGTGCAGGCGGCGCTGGATGCGCAGAGGACCATCGGCGAGCGCATCGAAGCCAATGACAAGAACAGGAAACTGGATGCCGAGGCCGCCGCCATCTGCCCGTCGCATGACGACTACATCTGGCGCGCGGTCGCCGGCAATGTCGGCAGCGTGAATCGCGGCGGAGCGTCGTTCTCGACCTACTACGTCTGCGACCAGAGTCGCGAATCGACAGCGGATGCGGCCGTGAAGACCATGCTGGCGCCGGTGTTCGACAAGATGGTCGCCGACGGCAAGCTCAAGTCCTGGGGCTGGATGGAGCACATCGTCGGCGGCAAGTACCGCCATCTTGCCACGATGAGTGCGGACGACCTCAAGTCGGTCATGTCGGCACGCGCTGCACTGATCGAAGCGCTGGAAGACAACCCGGGCGGCGACATCCTGACCGCGGTCTGCCCCGAGCACTCGGATTACATCTGGGAGATCAAGGCCCAGGCTCCATAGTGCCGGCGGCTGGGGCGGCGGCGGGATCCGGAACGTCTCGGCGACCGGATCCCGCTCCCTGCCTCTGCGCGGCTCGTGCATTCCGGGACTTCGGCGACGGATTTGTCGCGGTCCTGCTCGCCGTTTACCTGACCGCCCTGGGGCACTCGCCGTTTGCAGTCGGCGCGATCGCCACCGCCGCCCTGCTCGGCTCTTCGTTGACGACCCTCGGGATCGGGTTGCTCGGCCCGCCCGGCGCGCAGCGCACGCTGCTGCTCGCGGCCTCGGCGCTGATGACTGCAACCGGCATCGCGTACGCGCTGTCCTCGGACTTAGGTTGGCTGCTGCTGGTCGCCTTCGTCGGAACCATCAATCCCTCAGCCGGCAACGTCAGCATCTTCGTGCCAATGGAACACGCCTTGCTTGCCGGCAGCGCAGTGGCCGCGCGACGCACGCGCCTGTTCGCGGCCTACGGTCTGACCGGCGCGTTCGCGGCATCGCTCGGCTCGCTCGCTGCCGGCCTGCCGGAGTGGCTTGCAAGGTTCGGCTGGACGCAGCTCGACGCCCTGCGCGGGATGTTTCTCGCCTACGCCGGCCTCGGACTGGCCGGCGGCCTCTGCTACTGGCTGGTTCCCGCGGCGGCAACGCCCGCTTCCGCGTACCGTTCGCCGGCGCCCGGTCCGTCGAAAGCTGTCGTATTGCGTCTTGCAGGGCTTTTCAGTCTCGATGCTTTTGCCGGCGGCTTCGCCGTACAGTCGCTGCTGGCTCTCTGGCTATTCCTCAAGTTCGACCTGTCCCTCGCCGCGGCTGGCGGATTCTTTTTCGCCTCCGGACTTCTCGCCGCGGCGTCCTACCCGGCCGCCGCCTGGCTTGCCGCGCGCATCGGCTTGCTCAGGACGATGGTGTACACGCACATCCCCTCGAGCCTGTGCCTGATCGCGGCGGCGCTGGTGCAGGAGCTTCCGTCCGCGCTGGCACTCCTGTTGCTGCGATCTGCGCTATCGCAGATGGACGTCCCGACCAGGACTTCCTACGTCATGGCCGTCGTCACCCCCGACGAGCGCGCGGCGGCCGACAGCGTCCCTTCGGTGCCGCGGGGCCTCGCTGCCGCAGTGAGTCCGGCACTTGCCGGCGCCTTGCTGGCGGCGGGATACTGGGCTGCGCCGTTGGTGGTCTGCGGCGCGCTGAAAATCGCCTACGACGTCCTGCTGCTGCTGACGTTCGGCAACCTTAAACCGCCGGAGGAGATCGCCTCGAAATGAGCTCTGCCAGCGCGACCCTGCTAGACAACCACATCGTCGTCGAGGCCTGGAACACGGTCCTGTTCGACAAGTTCCTGCGCTTCAAGCATCTGCTGGTGGCGGGGCTTTCCGGCCACAGCGACGAACTCCTCTCGCGCGGTCTGTACCGGATGGGCGAGCGAATACTGGACGTGGGCTGCGGTTTCGGCGACAGCACGATCCGGATCGCAGAGCTCGTGGGGCCCGAAGGGCGCGCCGTGGGCGTCGACTGCACGGAGAATTTCGTGCGCTCCGGCAGGGCCGATGCGGCGGCCGCCGGTGCCGAGAACGCGGATTTCTTCGCGGCCGATGTGCAGGACGATGACTTGCGCGGCCCGTATGACCACGCATTCGCGCGCTTCGGCACGATGTTCTTCATGTCGCCGGTCGCGGCATTGCGCAACGTCCGCCGTGCGCTGAAGCCGGGCGGAAGTTTTGCCCAGATCGTCTGGCGCAAGCGCGAGGACAATCCCTGGCTGCATGAAGCGGAGCTGCGCGTACGCGAGATCGTGCCCGTGGTTTCGCACGAGGAAACGGACCAGGTGCACTGCGGGCCGGGTCCTTTCTCGATGTCGGGGCCGGACATGGTCAGCGCGATGATGAAGGCCGCGGGCTTCGTCCGCATCGCCTTCGAGCGCTTCGACACGGACATCTGCATCGGCCGCGACCTCGCGGAAGCCGTCGAGTTCGCGATGGCCCTCGGTCCTGCCGGTGAGATCATCCGGCTCGCCGGTGACGAGGGAGAGCGGCTAAAGCCGAAGGTGATCGAGGCGCTGCGCGACACGCTCGGACCCTACGAGCGCAAGGACGGCGTCTGGGCGCCCTCCAGCACCTGGTTCATCACCGCGCGCAATCCGGGTTGAGTTGATTGGTCGGAGCGGCGAGATTTGAACTCGCGACCCCTTGCACCCCATGCAAGTGCGCTACCAGGCTGCGCCACGCTCCGACGCTGAAATCATAGCCGATCCGGCAGGGGCCGGGGTCAGCGCCGCAGGATGCGGAGCAGTTCCTCGAGTTCGGCGCGCACCTGGCGGATGATCTGGCGGGCCTGCGTGTTGTCCTCGCGCGCCTCGTCGCCCTCGAGGCGGTTGCGCGCACCGCCGATCGTGAAGCCCTCGTCGTAGAGCAGGCTGCGGATCTGGCGAATGGTGATCACGTCCTGGCGCTGGTAGTAGCGGCGGTTCCCGCGGCGCTTGACGGGCTTGAGCTGCGGGAACTCCTGCTCCCAGTAACGCAGCACGTGCGGCTTCACGCCGCACAGGTCGCTCACCTCACCGATCGTGAAGTAGCGCTTCGCCGGAATCGCCGGCAGGTCCTTGTTGTTACTTGCTTCCAGCATAGGCTTCGACGCGGGCCTTCAGCTTCTGTCCCGGGCGGAACGTCACGACACGGCGCGCGGAAATCGGAATTTGCTCGCCGGTCTTGGGATTCCTTCCGGGCCGCTGGTTCTTGTCGCGCAGGTCGAAGTTGCCGAAGCCCGACAGCTTCACCTGCCCTCCCGTTGCGAGCGCCGCACGGATCTCCTCGAAGAAGAGATCGACGAGCTCGCGCGCTTCGCGCTTGTTCAGTCCGAGCTGGTTGAACAAGGCTTCGGCGATTTCCGCTTTCGTCAGTGCCATTCCGACTATTCCCGGATCCCCGCCTTCAGGTCACCCTTGACGCGCTCGATCACCGCGGCTACCACGGCATCGGCCTCCCTATCGGTAAGGGTGCGAGAAGTTTCCTGTAAAATCAAGCCTAAAGCGATGCTTTTTCGACCGGGTTCTACCCCCTTCCCCCGGTAAACATCGAACACGGCCAGTTCGCGCAGCCGGCCTTTCGCGGCCAAATTAACACTTTCCCGAAGTTGCTTCAGCGTGACCGTCTCGTCCACCACGACGGCCAGGTCACGGCGAATTGCGGGGTATTTCGAAATCTCTGCAAATACAGGCACTTCGGAACTAAAGCTCGGCTCGATCGCCAGCTCGAAGAGCCACGGCGGATCGCGCAGGTCGAGCTTGCGCGCAATATCGGGCTGCAGCTGGCCGATCCAGCCGACGCGCAAGTCGCGATCAAAGACCGCTGCGGAGCGGCCCGGGTGCAGGCAGGAGCGGTGCGCCGCGACATAACTTATTGCGGACTGACGGCCAGTCAGCGCGAACAGCGACTCGACATCCGACTTGATGTCGTAGAAATCCGATTCGCGTTTGGTTTCTCCCCACTGCTCGGGGAATGCCGACCCGACGATCAATCCTGCGATCGCCTGCCTCTCGAACAGGCATCCTTTCTCCATCGCGAAGCACGTACCGACCTCGAACAGCCGCACGCGATCCTGCTGACGGCGCAGGTTGAAACGCAACGCCTCCACGAGTCCCGGCCACAGCGACACGCGCATCTCGCCGAGTTCCGCGGAGAGCGGGTTCTCGAGCGCGAGTACCTCATGTTTCGGAAACAGCCGGCGCTGCAGGCGCGGATCCACGAAGCCGTAGGTGATCGCCTCCTGATAGCCGCGGTCGACGAGCATCAGTCTGAGGCGCTCGCGCGTCACTGCCCGCTCAGTCACGGGCTGTGCACGCTGCGGCATGCTCGCGTCACTGCGGGGAATATTGTCGTAGCCGTGGATACGGCCGACTTCCTCGACCAGATCCTGCTCGATCGTGACGTCGAATCGGTAACTCGGCGGAATCACGCCGAGCACTTCACCGGCGCTACCGACCTGCATGCCGAGGCGGCGCAGGATGTTCTCGATCTCTGCACGGGGGACCTGCACGCCAAGCAGGCTGGCAACGCGCTCCGGACGCAGCGTCACGCTCGGGCGCCGCGGCTGGTGAGCCTCGTCCTGCACCAGTACGGCAGGGCCTGGGCGACTGTCGGCGATCTCGACGAGCAGCTGCGTCGCACGCTCGATCGCGCGCTCCTGGCCGCGCGGGTCCACGCCACGTTCGAAGCGCTGCGCCGCATCCGTGACGAGCCCCAGGCGGCGCGCGACACCGGCGACCGTGTCTGGCGGGAAAAAGGCAGCCTCGAGGAATACGTCGGTGGTATCCACGGCGATCCCGCTCGCCTCGCCGCCCATGATGCCTGCGAGGCCGACTGGCCCGCGGCCGTCGGCGATCACCACCGCCCCGGCGTCGAGCGCGAGTTCACGACCGTCGAGCAGCTTCAGCCGCTCGCCCGCGCGCGCGGCACGCACTTCGATGTGCGAGTTCAGACGTCTGAGGTCGTAGGCGTGCAGAGGCTGGCCGAGCTCCAGCATCACGTAGTTCGTCACGTCCACGATCGGCCGGATCGGCCGGAGGCCCGCGCGGCGCAGGCGCTCGAGCATCCACAGCGGCGTGCGCGCCGCCGGGTTGACCCCCTGCACCACCCGGCCCGCAAATCGCGGGCAGGCCGCCGGGGCGTCGAGGCGGACCACGAAGTGTTCGCGTGTCACCGCCTGCACGGTATCGAGCGCGGGCGGCGTGAGCCTGCGCCCGGCAATGGCCGCCACCTCCCGCGCAACGCCGAGCACCGACAGCACGTCGCCGCGGTTCGGCGTGACGTTGAGCGTCAGGATCGTGTCGTCGAGCCCGAGCGCTTCCCGCAGCGGCGCACCGGTCACGAGCTCGCCCGGCAGTTCGAGGATCCCCTCGTGCTCGTCGGACAGTCCGAGCTCGCGCGCGGAGCACAGCATGCCGGCCGACTCGACGCCGCGCAGGCGTGTTCGACGGATCGCGTCGCCGGCCGCGAGGCGCGCGCCTTCGAGCGCGAGCGGTGCCTTCATGCCGGCCCGCACATTTGGCGCGCCGCAGACCACTTGCAGGGGGGCCGGACCGCCGCCCGCGACCTGACACACGGTCAGCTTGTCAGCGTCCGGGTGCCGTTCGACGGACAGCACCTCGCCGACCACCACGCCATGCAAGTCGCGCGCGGCCGGCTCGACCGCCTCGACCTCGAGACCGCTCATGGTCAGGCGCGAGGCGAGCGTCGCGACGTCCATGCCGGGATCCACCCACTCGCTGAGCCAGGCGAGGCTGATGCGCATCGCTGCCTAGCCCCGGCTGAACTGCGCGAGAAAGCGCAGGTCATTTTCGAAGAACAGGCGCAGGTCGGTGACGGCGTAGCGCAGCATCGCAAGCCGCTCGATGCCCATGCCGAAGGCGTATCCCTGCCAGCGCGACGCATCGACGCCACAGGCGGTGAGCACGTTCGGGTGCACCATGCCGCAACCGCAGATCTCGAGCCAGCCGGTCTGCTTGCAGACGCGGCAGCCCGCGCCATCGCACAGCACGCACTGGATGTCCACCTCGGCCGACGGTTCGGTGAACGGGAAGTAGGACGCGCGGAAACGCAGGCCCCGCGGCTTTTCGAAGAACTGCTCCGCGAAGCCCGCGAGCACGGCCTTGAGATTCGCAAGGCTCACGTGCTCGTCGAGCACGAGTCCCTCGACCTGGTGAAACATCGGCGAGTGGGTCACGTCCGAATCGCGCCGGTACACGGGACCGGGCGCGATCACGCGGATCGGCACGCCCTGCAGCTTCATCGCGCGGATCTGCACCGGCGAGGTGTGGGTGCGCAGCAGCCGGCCGTCGCCCAAGTAGAAAGTATCGTGCATCGCCCGCGCCGGGTGATTGGCGGGGATGTTTAGCGCCTCGAAGTTGTGGAAGTCGTCCTCGACCTCCGGGCCCTCCGCGATGCTGAAGCCTGCACGGCGGAAGATCGCCTCGATGCGCAGGCGCGTGCGCGTCACCGGGTGCAGACCGCCGACCGATTGACCGCGGCCGGGCAGCGTGACATCGATCGCCGCGCTCGCGAGTTCACGCTCGAGCGCCGCTGACTCGAACTGCGCACGGCGCGCCTCGATCGCCGCACCGAGCTTTTCCTTGGCGCGGTTGATGTCGGCGCCTGCGCTCCTGCGCTCGGCCGTAGGCAGCTTGCCGAGCCCCTTCAGCAGTTCGGTGACCGTGCCCTTCTTGCCGAGCACCGCGACCCGCACCGCGTCGAGTGCGGCGAGATCCGCGCTCGCCGCGACTTCGGCCAGCGTGCGCGCGACCAGCGACTCCAGGTCCTTCACCCAACCCCCATGGAGCTTCTGCCGGGCTACTTCGCGGCCAGTGCGGCCTTCGCTTTCTCCGCGACCGCGCCGAACGCGGCGATGTCGTGCACGGCGAGATCGGCGAGCGCCTTGCGGTCGATCTCGACGCCGGCGGACTGCAGACCCGCGATTAAGCGGCTGTACGAGAGTCCAAAGCCGCGTGCCGCCGCGTTGATGCGCTGGATCCACAGCGCGCGGTAGTCGCGCTTCTTGAGGCGCCGGCCCGCGTACGCGTACTGGCCGGCCTTGATGACCGCCTGCTTGGCGACGCGATAGACCTTGCGCCGGGCGTTGTAGTAGCCCTTCGCCTTCTTGAGGACCTTCTTGTGCCGGCGCCCTGCGATGACGCCACGCTTCACTCTTGCCATGTCATTTGTCCATATTCAAAAAGAATGACGAAATTCAGACGTGTGGAAGCAGCCGGACGAGCCGGCCGACGTCGGTCTCATGGACCATCGTCGCGCCGCGCAGCTGGCGCTTACGCTTCTTCGTCATCTTGGTGAGGATGTGGCGGCGGTTCGCATGGCCACGCTTGAAGCCCTTCGCTGTCTTGCGAAAACGCTTCGCCGCAGCCCGGTTGGTCTTCAACTTGGGCATCGTTCGTCTCCTGTTATGACCTCTTCACACCGCTCGCGCGGGCTGGAGGCGTATCGGCGGTCGCCCGCCGGTCACTTCTTCTTCGGAGATATCACCATCGTGATCGCGCGCCCCTCCATCGCGGCGTGCTGCTCGATCTGGCCGTGTTCGGCCAGATCGACCACCAGCCTGTCAAGGAGCCTGCGCCCGACCTCGGTGTGGGCCATCTCCCGGCCGCGGAACCGCATGGTCACCTTGGCCTTGTCACCCGCCGTCAGGAACTTGACCAGATTACGCAGCTTGACCTGGTAATCCGCGGTTTCCGTGCCCGGCCGGAATTTCACTTCCTTGAGCTGGATCTGCTTCTGCTTGCGCTTCGCCGAATGAGCCTTCTTGTTCTGCTCGAACAGGTACTTCCCGAAGTCCATGATCCGGCAGACAGGGGGCTCGGCAGTCGGCGAAACCTCCACGAGATCCAGTTCCTCCGCGGCGGCCTTCATCAGGGCCTCGCTGCGGCTCAGGACGCCGATCTGGCTCCCGTCGGCGCCTATCACGCGTAATTGCGGCGCAAGGATCTCCTCATTGCGCCTTACGCGCTTGGTTGTCGAAATACTCAGTCCTCCAAATGACCAAGGCCGCGGCTCGCCACATCCCGGGCGATCCGAGCGGCCACCTCTTCCAGGGGCATGGCACCCAGATCCTTCCCGGAGCGCGTGCGCACGGCCAATGACCTGGACTCGACTTCCCGATCGCCGGCGACCAGCAGAAAGGGGACACGCTTCAGCGTGTGCTCGCGGATTTTATAGCCCACCTTTTCGTTCCGCAAGTCGATTTCGACCCGAAGCCCCTGATTTCTAAGGAATTCGGTCGCAGTCTGTGCGAAATCGTCGTGCTTTTCGCTGATATTTATCACCACCGCCTGAACCGGCGCGAGCCAGGTCGGAAGCCTGCCGGCGTGGTGCTCGAGCAGGATGCCGACGAATCTCTCCAGCGAGCCGAAGATCGCCCGGTGCAGCATCACGGGCGTGCGGCGCTGGCTGTGCTCGTCCACGTAGGTCGCGCCGAGGCGCCCTGGCAGATTCAGGTCCACCTGCCAGGTACCGCACTGCCAGTCGCGCCCGATGGCGTCCTGCAGGACGAACTCGAGCTTCGGGCCATAGAACGCGCCCTCGCCCGGGTTGAACTCGTACTCGATGCCGGCGGCCCGCGTCGCGGCCTTCAGCGCCTCTTCCGCGCGCGTCCAGGTCGCGTCGTCACCGACGCGCCGTTCGGGGCGGTCCGCGAACTTGACGCGTACGTCCTGGAATCCGAAGTCGCGGTAAATCGACATCATGAGTCCGATCCCGCGTATGGTCTCCGCGCCGATCTGGTCCTCGGTCACGAACACGTGCGCGTCGTCCTGCGTGAAGGCGCGCACGCGCAGGAGGCCGTGCAGCGCACCCGATGGTTCGTAGCGGTGCACCTTGCCGAACTCGGCGAATCGCAGCGGCAGCTCACGGTAGCTGTGCAAACCCTGCCGGAACACCTGCACGTGACCCGGGCAATTCATCGGCTTGATGGCGTAGACGCGCTCGTCCGGCGTCTTCGTTAGGAACATGTTCTCGCCGAACTTCTCGACGTGGCCCGACTGCACCCACAACCCGCGGTCCATGATCTCGGGACTGCTGATCTCCTGGTATCCGGCCGCCGCCTGCTTGTCGCGCATGTAGGCAATGAGCTGCTGGATGATCGTCCAGCCATGCGGATGCCAGAACACCGCGCCCGGCGCCTCTTCCTGGAAATGGAACAGGTCGAGATCACGCCCGATGCGGCGGTGATCCCGCTTCTCGGCTTCCTCGAGCCTCTGCAGGTAGTCCTTGAGCTGTCTGTCGTCCGGCCAGGCCGTGCCGTAGATGCGCTGCAGCATCTCGTTGCGGGAATCGCCGCGCCAGTAGGCGCCCGCGACCTTGGTGAGCTTGAACGCGCCGAGCTTGCCGGTGGACGGTACGTGCGGGCCGCGGCACAGATCCTGCCAATCGCCCTGACCGTACAGCGAAATCTCCTCCCCTTCCGGGATCGCCGCGATGATCTCGGCCTTGTAGTGCTCGCCGATCGACCTGAAGTGCGTGACCGCGGCATTGCGCGCCAGCAGGCGTCTGTGCACCGGCAGGTCCGCCTTGACGATCTCGCGCATCTTCTGCTCGAACTTCTCGAGATCTTCCGGCGTGAAGGGCCGCTCGAAGGCGAAGTCGTAGTAGAAGCCGTCCTCGATGACGGGCCCGATCGTGACTTGCGCCTTCGGGTAAACGGACTGGACGGCCTGCGCCAGGAGGTGCGCGGTCGAATGGCGAAGGATCTCGAGACCCTCCGGATCCTTCGCCGTGATGATCCGCAGCCTCGCATCGTGCTCGAGGACGCAAGCGGTATCGACCAGCCGGCCGTCGACGCATCCGGCGAGCGCGGCTTTCGCGAGACCCCTGCCAATGGACGCCGCCACCCCGGCGATGGAGACCGGGGCGTCGAAGCGCTTCTGGCTGCCGTCAGGCAGGGTGATTACGGGCATGGCGGTCCACACGCATTCAGGCGCGCCATGTTAGTGGATTCGCGGCACGCCCGCCCGCGGCGGGCGGCGTCGCGCGCCTCACGCACGGACGGACTTCCAGTCCCTCAGGATTTCCCGCGCCGCATTGTGCCCGGGTATGCCCGAGACGCCGCCGCCCGGGTGCGTCGACGAGCCGCACTGGTACAGGCCGCGCACCGGCGAGCGGTAGTCCGAGTAGTGCGGCGCGGGCCTCTGGAAGAACAACTGTTCGAGCGACAGCTCGCCGTGAAAGATGTGCCCCTGCGGCGTGTTGATGATGCGCTCGATGTCGGGCGGCAGCAGCAGCTGGTCGGCGATGACGCCGCCGCTGAAGCCGGGCGCCAGTTCGTCGATCGTGTCGTAGACGTTCTTCAGAAAGGCGGCACGCTCGGTGCCCCAAGTCGCGCCCTTGAGTTCGTACGGCGCATGCCCGCCAAACAGGTTGATGACGTGCTTTCCCTTGGGGGCCAGCGTGTCGTCCACCGTGGTGGGAACAACGGCCGTCACGAATGGCCGCCGTGACCAGCGTCCCTGGCAGGCATCCTCGTAGGCCGCCTGCAGGTAGTCGACGTCAGGCCCGATGTGCACGTAATTGGGCGCCGCGAAACCGCACCGGGCGGGCTCGAATGCAGTGAACCTCGGCGGCGCCTCGGCAGCAACATTGATCTTGAAGGCGGTTGAGAAGGTCCGATAGCCGCGGATGTGCTTCAGGAATTCCGGCGGCAGCTCGGCCGGTTCCACCAGACGGTCGAACAGGACCTTGCAGCTCACGTTGCTGACGACGGCTCGGGCTTCGAACGCATCGCCGGTCGCGGTGACCACGCGCGCGGCACGCCCGCCCGTGACTTCAATCTTCGTCACATCTGCGCCGGTACGGGTCTCGAGGCCATGCTGCCGGCCGGCTGCGGCGATCGCCTCGCTGATGGCGCCCATGCCGGCACGGATGAAGCCCCAGCCGCCGGCGCCCACGTGCTCGCCCATGAGGTGGTGCAGAACGACATATGCCGAACCCGGCGTCTTCGGTCCGGCAAAGGTCCCGATCGAGCAGTAGTAGCCGAGCACCGCCCGCGTCACGCCGTGCTCGAACCAGCGCGCGAGATAGTCGTCGGCACTCATCGTCAGGAGATCGACGATGCGGTAGAACTTGCCGCCGATCCTGCGGTACTTCCAGGCAAACGCCGCCAGCTCGCGCAGACCCTTGAAGTCGCGCCGGGACGGGTCGATCGGCGTGTCGAACAGGAGTTCGCGGACGACATCGGCTGCCTCGTTGAGGTACGCGTCGAACTCGGCGTAAACCGCTCCATCATGGCGGGAGAAGCGGCTGAACTCGCGTGCGGTGCGCGCCACGTCGCCGCTCATGATGATGTGGTTGTCACTGCCGATCGGGCAGAATAGGTCGGTCGCCGGCAACACCGTCAGGCCGAGTTCGCGCAATTCGAGGTCCCGGATGACCTTCGGGTGCAACAGACTCATCAGGTACGAAAATGTCGAGGTGCGGAATCCCGGTGCGAACTCCTCGGTCACAGCGGCGCCACCGATGACGCCCCGGCGTTCGAGTACCAGCGTCTTGAGCCCGGCGCGCGCGAGGTAGGCGCCGCAGGTCAGGCCGTTGTGACCGGCGCCGATGATGACGACGTCGTAGCGGCCTGATGTCAAATTCCGGTGTCCGGTGCGATTGCCCGAGGGCGCGGTTCCCGTGCCAATGTAGATGACTCGCAGAGATACGCGCAAGGCGAGCAGGCTGGCCCCTCGGTACTGGCCGACGTGGCTTGCCATCGGCCTGCTGCGGCTCATCGAGCCATTGCCCTACTCTTGGCAACTGCTGATCGGAACGACCCTCGGTCGCATTGCTCGCGTGCTGCCGCTCGCCCAGGTCCGCGTTGCGCGACGGGATTCTGAGCTGTGCCTGCCGGACCTTACCGCCGGTGCAAGCAAGGCCCTGTTGAGGCGCCACTTCGAGAGTCTCGGTATCGGTGTCTGCGAGATTGAGATCGGCACCCGGATCCTCGGCACCCTGGTGCCTCTCAATGTGCTCTACCGGCCGCCCAAGGACGAAGTCCTGTCCGACTTCATGGCGAAGCGGATCGCGCGCCATGCGCAATGCGCCATCAGGAGCGACGACCACGTCGACTTCGCGCGGCGCGCACGTAACCGGTGCCGCAGTGCTGAGCTATTTCCCGCGGCGATTACCCGATGGCAAGGGCTACCGGGTCGTCATCGGTCCGGAACTGCAGGACTTTCCCGGCGATGACCCCGTTGCCGATACCGCGCGACTGGGCGCATTGCTCGAAGCGCAGATCCGGCACCACCCCGAGCAGTATCTGTGGGTCCACCGCCGCTTCAAGCAGCTGACGGCCGACTACCCGGACTATTACGGTCGCGATCCGCGTCCCGACCCGGGGCCGCGAAAGACCGCGTGATCCTCCCGGTCACCGGTCCCGATCAGGCCCGGGACGATTTCGGCGCGCCGTAATCGCGTTGCGCGCTGCCGGGGCTGACCTTGCCCTCACGCAGGTCGCGGGCGAGCAATTCGGGGTCGCGCTCGCGCGGATCGCCGAAACCGCCGCCGCCCGCCGTATCCATGACCAGCGTGTCGCCGGGCTGCAGGCGCGTGAGCCCGTACGGATCGCCGGGACTGCCATTGACGAGGAAGCTGGCGAGTGCGCCAGGCCGGCCGCCAAACAGGCCCTCCGGCGGCCGGCGAAACCGCCCGGACTGGATCGCGAGGTTCACCGGCGGAAGCGGCGCGTAAGCGTCGTCGGGAACGCGAAACACCTCGCGTCGGCCGAGCGCGCCGCGTTGCCTGCCGGCCCCACCGGAATCGGGGAGCAGTTCACGCCGCTCGACAACAAGGGGCGAGTCGCTCTCGAGGATTTCTACCGGGGTATTGGCACCATTGGCCGGAAAGATGAAGCTGCCCTCGCCGTCACGCGTCCCGCTGGCGCCCAGACCACCGCCGCGGATCAGCACGGTATGGAACGGGCGGCCGTCGCCAAACCGCCCGTAGAACATCTGCATGGTCGCCGGCGTGCCACGCGATGCATGGATCCATGCGTTCACGCTCGGTGCCTACGGCATGCTGAAGATCGGCCTGATGACACGCGTCGCGCTGCGCCACACGGGCCGTCCCCTGACGGCCACGACCGCGATGCAGATCGCCTTCGTGTCGGTGTTTGCGGCCGCCCTGCTGCGTCTTGCGTTCTCGTTGACCGGTCTCGGTGATTGGCTGCTGGCCGGTTCAACCTTGCTCTGGGCGGCGGCTTTCCTCGCGTATCTCGCGTTTCACGGCGCGATGCTGCTCGGCCCGAGCCTGCCGCGAAACTGACGCAGACCGGCGGATGCCGGCCGCGGTCGTTTGGTTACGGGTCGAGACCCTCGCCGCGCAGCAGCTGGGCGCGCGCCGACGAGACTTCGAGCAGTGGCCGGGCCCGAGCCTGCGCCACCTCGTCCGCCGTGAAGGGAGGGATGGACTGCCGGGCGCCCGCATCACTGAACTCGCGCAGCGCCCAGTTGAGCACCTCGGCCGTCAATTCCGCGTCGAGGCTGGACTGGGAGACTCCCGGCACCCGCAGCAGGAATGAGCGCCCTTCGGGCAGGACCGCGAGCCGGGCGAGCGTGCCGCGCATGCTTGGCACCTGGTCCTTGAATCCGTCGCCCTGCTCGCCGTGGCAGCCCATGCAGTAGATCAGGTAGTTCTGCCGTGCACGATGGTCGTCGGCCAGAATACCGGGAGATGCGGCCAGGCCGCACAAGCCGACCAAGCCGAGCATGGACCGCGCGCCCCGCATCACGGCGGACTCACTCGGTAACCATGCCGACGATGCGCGAGACGGTGCAGTGGTACGGGAGGTTCGCCTGGCTGCCGACGCACCAGTTGTAATCGTTGGACTTGCCCGGCATGTAGAGCGGCCGGTCGCCTTCGTTGCGGTTGCACAGGCAGCGCCCGCAGGAACTCTTGCCGCAACAGTCATTGTACGAAACGATGTAGTCGTGTCCGTCCGCGGCGTTGTGGCAGGTTCCGACCCAGGTGACCGGGGCCGGCTCCGTGCCGGGCGGGCACACGCTGACCGTACCGCCACAGCAGGCGCACAGGAAGCCGTCGATGGCGCAGTAGCGCCAGTAGTCGCAGGAAGCGGGGTCGCCGGATTCCTTGCCAGCCGACTGGCCGCGCGCCACCGGCAGCAGCGGCAGCGCCGCTGCGCCGACCAGGAGGCTACCGAGCGTGCGCAGCAGACTTCGCCTGACCGTGGTCTTGGCGAGGCTTCGCGTCATGCGCTCGATCACGTCGTCATAATTCGGCATGGGACACCATCATTGCATCCATGATCGTCAGGCCACGTTGCGGATCCCGACCCGCTCGAGATATTCCTGCAGGGAGGCGACGCCACGCTCGCGGGCCTCGAACAGGCTGTCGAGGTGCTCGCGCGAATTGACCAGCCCGCTGGCACGCACGATGCCGCCGCCATCCAGCAGCACCGCATGCGGCAGCCGGCCGGCGCCGAGCGCAAGTCCCAGCCGCTCCGACAGCACGTACGGAAATTCCTGCAGCGATTCCGCCGCAACGAAGCCGGCATGCTCGGCTGCCGGCCCGTCGCTCGCCAGGATGACCTCGACGCGCGGCTTCTCGCTCCGGCGAATCGACCGCAGCGCGGGCAGCAGCGACTTGCAGACCGGGCAGCTGGGCGACACGAACATCACGAGTGTGTCCACGCCGTGTGGATGCGGGGCGCCGATCTGCAGCGTATCGCCCGCGAGGGTGGCGACCTCGAGTCGCGGCGACGGATCCCCGACCTTGAGACCCCTGGCAAGGGACAGCGCTCCAACCGGCTGCAATCGCTCGTGGAGCACGCCGACCTGGCGCGCGAGCGCGAGCACCACGAGCGCCAGGCCGATCACGACCGCCCACAACGCGCTGATGGCGATCCATCCAGCCGCGCTCATGGCGCGCCCTTCCGACCCGCCGGCAGCGTGCCAAGACGCGTGAGCGCGGCGGCGAGCAAAGTCATTGCTACCAGGCCGGCACTGATCGTCAGCGCGTCCAGCGCCACGAGACCGCGCGGCGACGCTGGCAGCAGCAAGGCCAGCGCCAGCGCGACCAGCACGAGGTTTCTGGCGACCATCGTCCACGTGATCCGGTCCTGCCGGCCGAAGCCCAGGCAGCCGCAATCGATCCGCGTCCGCCCACGCAGCAGATTGATCGCAATGGCGATTGCATAGGCCGCGAGCAACGCCACGGCTGCAAGGGCGCCATAGCCGCGGACCGCAGGCGGCACCAGCAGCAGGGCAGCCGCGGCCTCCGCCGCGACGATGACCATCGCGGTCAACGGTACCAGCCCTGCGGGTATCAATTCGTAGTTGCGAAGTACCGCCAGGAACCGGACGCGATCCGCAAACTTGTGGCCGGCCGCGACGCCGAACAGCAGCGCGAACCCGAGCCCGAGGATCCATGAGACGGCAGGATCGAGCGTCACGTCGGGGTCTCCCGGTCAGTAGCTGACGAGGACCGTCGGGGTGAAACCGACTTCGTTGATCGTCCGCAGCGCGGCACCGGTGCGGGCATCGAAGACTCGCAGCTGCGGCGCGCCGATGAAGATTCCGAACAGCAGCGGCCGCTCGTCGCCCGTGACGGCGATGGATGTCAGGGGCGCCTCCAGCACGATGCGCTGCGTGCGCTCCCGGCTTGCGAGATCGTACACCCAGATCTCGGCGCCGGGATCCTTGTGGGTATCCGGCCCTCCCTGGTGCATCAGGCTGTACAGGCGCCGGCCGGTCAGGTGCAGGGCCAGGTGCTGCATGCCGCCGGGCCGCCAGCCTTGCGCGCGTTCCTCAGCAGTCGTCAGCGACCAACGTGCCGCAGTCCGCGTCCTGCCCTGCACGGTCTGCACCGCCACGATGTCGCCCGCGAACGAGGCGAACAGCCAGGTATTGCCGTCGCGCACGGCTTTCTCGGTCACCGGATCCTGCTCGGCATCGAAAAGCTCTGGCGTGCGCTCCCTGGCAATGACCCCGCCGGCATCGTCAAGCTGGATGGCGAGCGCCGTGCCATCGCCACACAGCGAGAAGAAACTGCGCGGGCCGGTGGGATAGACGAGCGCGCAGCCCGGCGTGTCCACTTCGCCGACGAATTTTCGCGCGGGCAGGTCGATTACCGTTACGGATTGCGCGGGCGTGAAATTGTAGATCAGCAGGAAGCGGTCATCGTCGGTCAGGGCCGTGGTCGCGCGCATCGGCATGTTGCTGGAACGCTTGGCCGGAATCGCGATTTCGCCGATCGGGTCGAGGGTCCGCGGGTCGTACAGCACCACGACATCGGTCCGCGTGCCGCGTGTGCCACGCGAAAAGTAGGTCTCCGGCGAAATGATCACCGAACGGTTGCCGGGCACCAGAACACTGCCGAAGCCGAATCCGGTGCTCAGCATCCCGAGTATGTTTCCGCTGTCGCCGTCGAACAGGAAAGCCTTGCCATCCACCATGTGATGAAAGACGACGTCGTTGACCCAGACCCAGTGCGCACTGCCGGTGCCCGGCAGGTCCTGGCGGACCAGCGGCTCAGGCTGCAGCTGGGCCAGGGCAACGCTGCCCGGCATCAGGAACGCAAGCAGGATTGCCGCACCGGCGAACCCTGCATGTCGCCTCGGATCATTTGATGTCGCGGCTGGCGAATGCGATTCACTGGACATGATGATGGCCTTCAAAGCTTGCGGCGGTCGATGATCCGCTTCGCCTTGCCCTGGGACCGCTCGACGCCGCCCGGTGGCAACGCGTTGACCTCGACGGTGATGCCGACATACGTCTTAACGTACTGGACGAGTTCGCGCGCCGCCTGCGGCGCATCCGCTCCAGCCCGGCATTCGACGTGGACGGTCAGGGTATCAAGACTCCTTTCCCGGGTTACCTCGAGATAGAAGTGAGGCGCGAGGCCAGCACAGCGCAGGATGGCTTCCTCGATCTGGGTCGGGAAGACGTTGACGCCGCGGATGATCAGCATGTCGTCCGAGCGCCCGGTGATCTTGGCAATGCGGCGCAACGAGCGCGCGGTCGGCGGCAGCAGCCGCGTGAGATCCCGCGTGCGGTAGCGGATCACCGGCAGCGCCTCCTTGGTGAGGGAGGTGAACACCAGTTCGCCCTCCTCCCCGTCGGGCAGCACGGCCCCGCTCTCGGGATCGATGATCTCCGGGTAGAAGTGGTCTTCCCAGACACAGGGTCCGTCCTTGGTCTCGGCGCACTCCTGTGCGACGCCCGGTCCCATCACCTCGGACAGGCCGTAGATGTCCACGGCGGACAGGTCGAGCCGTTCCTCAATCGCCGCGCGCATGCCCTCGGTCCACGGCTCGGCGCCAAAGATGCCGATCTCCAGCGAGCACTGGCGGGGGTCGAGCCCCTGCCTTTCGAATTCGTCAGCGATCGCCAGCATGTATGTCGGCGTCACCATGATGATGCGGGGTTCGAAATCCCGGATCAGCGAGACCTGGCGCTCCGTGGCGCCGCCCGACACCGGGATCACCGTGCAGCCGAGGCGCTCGGCCCCGTAGTGCGCGCCGAGGCCGCCCGTGAACAGCCCGTAGCCGTAGGCCACGTGCACCATGTCGCCCGGACGGCCGCCGGCGGCACGGATCGAGCGGGCGACGAGATTCGTCCAGACGTCGATGTCCCCCGCCGTGTAGCCGACGACGGTCGGCTTCCCGGTCGTACCGGACGAGGCGTGAATTCGTACCACGCGCTCCCGCGGCACCGCGAACAGGCCAAACGGATAGTTGGCGCGAAAGTCCTGCTTGGTCAGGAACGGGAATCGAGCGAGATCCTCGAGCGATTTCAGATCGCCGGGATGTACGCCCGCCGCGTCGAAGCTGTGCCGGTAATGGTCGACGTTTTCGTAGGCGTGCCGCAGCGACCACTGCAGCCGCGCCAGTTGCAGGGCGCGAAGCTCCGCCGTCGAGGCGCGTTCGATCGGTTCGAGGTCCGCTGCCGTCATGTCCGCGGTCAGTACCGGTAGGACACCGCTACGCCCACCTGTCGCGACGGGCCGAACACCTGTTCGACGAAGCCGAGGTCGTGAACGCCGGGGTATAGCTCGCAAACCGCAGCGCGGGCATCTGTTGCACGATGTCGGTCGCCCTGTTGACCCCCAGCCGCTCGGGTTGCGTGCCGGACACGGCGGCCAGCAGGCCGCTGGAGCGATGCATCTCTGACATGTACCCCCTCAGTGCGGCTGACCGGACTCAGCCGGCAGAATTCACCGCCATCGTCATTCCAGCGAACCCGCGTCACCCAGTCTTGGCTTTAAGTGCAAGCCGCCAGTGCCAACCTGCAATCAATCATTGCGTTTGAGCAACATGAAACGGCGTGGCGGTTCGCCGTACTCCTCGCGGAAGCATCGTGTCATGTGGGAGAGGTCGTAGAAACCCCAACTCAATGCCACATCGGTCAGCGAAGGACTGGTCTGGCCGTCGGCCTCGAGCGTGCGGCGGCAGGCCGCGATCCGCTGGGCGCGGATGTAACGGCCGACGGTCGCCGGTTCGGTCTCGAACAGCATGTGCACCGAGCGGGTACTGATTCCGAATGCCGCGGCAATCGTCGCCGGCCCCAGCCCGCGGTCATGCAGGTGATCCTGGATGTAGACTTTCACCTGTGCCAGCCATTGCTCGTGGGTGAGCGGTCGCGACCTGGCGCGCGCGGTCAGCACCGCGCCCAGCAGGTCGAGCACGTTGACCTCGATGCGGTGCATCATCGGCTGCGACAGCTGGTTCATGCGCGCGACGACCTGCGCGACGAAGCTGCTCAGGAGCCCGCAGTCCGCTTCCTCGACGGCCATCCGTCGCCCGAGAAACTGGTCCGGATCGGGCGTCAGCCGGCGCATGATCGCACCGGGAACCACCATCACCGGCATCTCGTATTCGCCGCGAAAGGTGAGTGAATAGGGTTCCGCAGTCGAGGCGATCACGAAGTCCCCGGGGCGGGCGTGGACCTCCCGGCCGCGCTGGCTCCAGAGACTCTCACCCCGGAGCTGGAACTTGACCAGGTACGGCGACTCGGAGACGTGCGCCAGGTCCTGCGGGCGCCGACGCACCTGCAATGGGCTTGTCGCAACGCGCACCAGCTTGACGCTGCCGAGGTTGACGGCATCGACGCGCGCGTCGAATGCGTCGCGCACGCTGCGCCGGCTGTCGATTTCCATGGGACAGAAAACGTCATCGACCAGCGCCCTGAAGCTGTCGAACCGCTCGTGGGGGCGGCAGGCGGCAATGGCGTAAGATTGGTACATGCGCCCCGATCTTGCACCGCGCGGCGATCTCCGACAACTCGGGCCCCTGGGGCCCGGCGAGCGACGGCATGCGCTCATGTACAAGGCCTCTGCACGTTGCGCCAAGACGCCCCGGGACGGCATCTTTCCTAATGCCCGCATCCGGGCGCCGATCTATCCCTCAACGGCAATGTACGCGGGGCATTTATGGACCAGAAGTACGACATGACGATCGGCGGCCGCCGGGTCGGCGCCGAGCGTTACGAGGAAATCCGCAACCCCGCCAATGCCAGCGTGGTGGGCCTGTGCCCGATGGGAACCGAATCCCATGTCGAGCAGGCCATCGCGGCGGCCAGCAAGGCCTTCGCCAGCTGGCGCAACAGCAGCGATGCCGAGCGCGCCGGCGCGTGCCAGGCCATCGCCAAGGTGCTCGGCGACAATGCCGCCGAACTCTCGGTGCTGCTGACCCGGGAACAGGGCAAGCCGCGGAAGGGTCTCGGCTCGGAGTTCGAGCTCGGCGGATGCGCCGCCTGGGCGGGATTCACGGTGACCCAGTCACTGCCGGTCAAGGTCCTGGAGGACAGCCCGAAAAACCACATCGAAATGCACCGGGTGCCCATCGGGGTCGTCGGCTCGATCACCCCCTGGAACTGGCCCCTGCTGATCGCCATCTGGCACATCGCGCCGGCGATCCGCACCGGCAACACGGTGGTCATCAAGCCCTCCCCGTTCACGCCGCTCAGTACGCTGCGCATGATCGAGCTGGTCAGCGCCGCGCTGCCACCCGGCGTCGTCAACGTCATCGCCGGCGGCGACGAGCTGGGCGCGAAGCTGAGTCAGCATCCGGGCATCGGCAAGATCGTCTTCACCGGCTCGATCCCGACGGGGAAGAAAATCATGGCGAGCGCCGCACCGACGCTCAAGCCACTGACTCTTGAACTCGGCGGCAATGACCCGGGCGTGGTGCTGCCGGATGCGAATGTCGAGCAGCTCGCCGAAGGCATGTTCTGGGGCGCGTTCATCAACTCGGGGCAGACCTGCGCCGCTCTCAAGCGGCTGTACGTGCACGACAGCCTGTTCGACCGCACCTGCTCCGCGCTGGCGGAGATCGCCCGCAAGGTGCCGGTGGGCGACAGCATGGTCGAGACCAACCTGCTCGGCCCGCTGCAGAACGAGCGCCAGTATCGCAAGGTCATCGAGCTTGTCGAGGATGCGAAGCGGCACGGGGCGCGGGCGCTGATCGGCGGCGAGCCGTTGGCCGGTCCCGGCTACTTCTATCCCGTGACGCTCATGACCCACATCGAGGACGGCACCCGGCTCGTGGACGAGGAGCAGTTCGGCCCGGTGCTGCCGATCCTCCGCTACCGGGACGTCGACGATGCGATCGCGCGCGCCAACCGCGGCGAATTCGGCCTCGCTGCCTCGGTCTGGGGCACGGACCGCGCGCAACTATCCGCGGTCGCGGCCCGCCTCGAGGCGGGCACCGTCTACATCAACAAGCATGCCGACATCGCCCCGCACGTGCCGTTCGGCGGCATCAAGTGCTCAGGGATCGGCCGCGAGTTCGGCGAGGAAGGCCTCGAAGCCTTCACCTCCATCAAGGTCATCAATGCCGCGGCCTAGGGCCATGCCATACGCATGAAGCCTTTCGCCTCGTCCGCCGACCTGACGGCGAAGACGGAGACGCTCGAGGTCCTGGCCGACGGCGTCTATGCGCTGACCGCCGAGGGAGACCCCAACGTCGGCGCCATCGAGGGCGAAGATTTCCTGGTCTGCATCGAGGCGCGGGCGACGCCTGTGGTCGCGCGCGAATGGCTCGCCCGGCTACGCGAGCACACGGACAAGCCGGTCAAGTACCTCGTCCTCACGCATTACCACGCGGTGCGCGTCCTCGGGGCGAGCGCATTCGAAGCCGATGCCATCATCAGCAGCACGGTGACCCGCCGGCTCATCGCCGAGCGCGGCCGGCAGGACTGGGCGAGCGAGCTGGGTCGCATGCCACGTCTTTTCAAGGAACCCGACTCGATACCGGGACTCACCTGGCCGCAGGTCACGTTTGATGACCGCCTGACCATCGAGCTGGGCGGCGATCGCGGGCAGCTCGAACTGCGGTTCCTCGGCCGCGGCCATACGGCGGGCGACATCGTCGCCTGGTACGACCGGCGCAAGGTCCTGTTTGCCGGCGACCTGGTCGAGGCACAGGCGGCGCTCTATACGGGCGACGCTTTTCATCGCGACTGGATGGGCGGCACGCTCGACCGGGTCAAGGCGCTGCGGGCCGAAGCGCTGGTCGGCGGGCGTGGTGCAGTCGCGCGTGGCGCCGCTGCCTGCGAGGCCGCCATCGAGCAGACGCGCGAGTTCCTGCGCGGGATGATCGACGAGGTCGGCGCCGTGCATGCCCGGCGCGGGACGCTGCGCGACGCCTTCGCGGCGACCCACGCGCGGCTGGCACCGAAATTCGGCCATTGGCCGATCTTCGAACACTGCCTCCCCTTCAACGTGCAGAGACTGTGGGACGAGCTGGACGGCGTCGATTGGCCGCACGTCTGGACCATGGAACGCGATCGCGAAGTCTGGGAGCGATTGCAGGGAGCCTAGGGCAGCTCCGTACAGGTAGCGCGGAGCGATCCGTCAGCCCCTGAGCCGCGCGTCCGTGCCATCCGGACCGTCGCTGCGGCTCGCCAGCGCAAGATAGCAGCAGGGAACCAGCGCGCAGCACGCGGCGATGGTCATCGGCAGGACCGTTGCGTCGCCGTCGATGCCGCGGCCGACGACGATTCCGACCAGCGCCGCCATCCCCATCTGCGAGAAACCGATCAATGCCGAGGCAGTGCCGGCCATTGCTGGATAGGGTACCAGCGCCCGCGCCGCCGCATTCGGCATCACCAGCCCGACCGAGGCTGCGACGACTGACATCGGCGCCAGCAGCGCGGCAGGATGCCGGACACCGCCCAGGTCGAGGCACAGCATCGCGACCCCGGCCGCCGCTCCGAGCCAACCACCGGCCCGCAGCAGCCAGTGAGTGCCGCGCCTGCGCACCATGCGGCCGGCAATCTGCGTGCCGACGATGTAACCGGCGACGACCCACCCGAAACACAGGCCATAGACGGCGGGTGACAAACCGTACCGACCGATCAGCACGAAGGACGAGCCGGAGATGAAGGCGAACAGCGCGCTGTACGACAAACCGAGCGCCAGCAGGCAACTGAGGTAGCTGCGATCGGCCAGCAGCACCCGGAAATTCAGGAGCATGCGTCCGACGCCGGTCGCCATTGGATCCGGGTGCTCGTTGCTCTCGCCAAGCCAACGCCAGACCGCCGCCAGCTGTGCCGCCCCGAACAGCGCCAGCAGCACGAAGATCGCCTGCCAGCCGAAGGCGACGGTCAATACACCGCCGAGTGTCGGGCCGACCAGCGGCGCCAGCGCCATGGCGCTGCCGATGTAGGCCAGGGCGCGCGCCGAGTCGACGGGGCCCCAGGCGTCGCGAACGATCGCGCGACCGAGCACCGGACCGGCACAGGCGCCGATCGCCTGCACGAAACGGGCGCCGATCAGCTGCTCGATGCTGGTCGCGAACAGGCAACCGATGGTTGCGACGAGAAAGATTGCCAGGCCGCCGAGCATCACCGGCCGCCGGCCGAAACGGTCGGACAGCGCGCCGTAGGCCAGCTGCGCGACGGCGAAACCCGCGAGAAAGACCGACAGCGTCAGCTGGACGTGCGCCGCATCGGTGCGAAAAACGTCGATCAGCGTCGGCAGCGACGGGATGTAGAGATCGGTGGAGAGCGGCCCGAGCGCAACCAGCGTGGCCAGCAACACGCCCAGCCCGGGTGCCGGAGCTCGCAGGCGCTGGCGCGGCGCGGCGGCCCTCACAGGAGTCTGTCCAGCGTGAAGGTGAACTTCCTCAAACGCCGGCGCGGGCGATCCGCATGGCTTCGCGCAGGACGGCGATGTCGCCGACGTGATTGGCCAGCAACAGGATAAGCCGCGCGTTGACCATGGCGCTCTGTTCATCGTCGAGGCCGCGGTGGGTCTCGATCAGGGCCTCGTAGAAGTCGTCGCCGGGCGTGAAGGCGCGCACGTAGCGTTTGCCCGGTTCGTGGAAATTTGGTTGCAGTTTCAGGGTCATCTTGTTGCCCTCCGCTATTCGCTGTTCCCGATCGCTCGCGCCAGCGCAGCGCGCACGGACTGCGCATCGAATGCACGCCACCTCGCGGCAACATGCTGATCGGGACGGATCAGGTAGGTCGTGCCGGCACGGGCGTCGTAACGCTCCGCATACCGTCCGGCACTGTCACGCCATACGCGCAGGCCCTGCGGACCTGCACCGCCCCTGGGTGAGACCAGCGCGGCCTCGACCGGCACGGGCGCTTCGGCCAGCGCGACCATTGCGCGAGCCTCAGCCGGACCGACGGCTCCCGGGTCGTCGACGAATACCAGCGCCATGAAGCGATTCCCGACGCGATCCAGCAACCAGCCATGCTTGCCCTCCTCCTCGACGGGGGCGTCGTCCATCGGCGCACCAGGCACCAGGTCGCAGCCGAACGCGGCGACGTCCGGCGTATTCAGGCGCGATTCCGTCAGGAAGGACGGCACGGACAGGCGGCCCGAATTGACCAGCGTCCGCGCGAAGCCATGGTCCCTCGCGAGCCCCAGCACGGCGTTGCGCAAGATCGTCGAGGTCCTGGACTTCGGCGTGATGAAGTCGGTCGATCGGGTGGAATTGAGGATGTTCTCGTCGGCCGCGAAGCTGCGTTCCTCATCGTAGGTATCGAGCAGCGCGTCGGGTGCCAGGCCATCCATCACGAGCTTCAGCTTCCAGCAGAGATTGTCGGCATCCTGGATGCCGGAATTGGCGCCGCGCGCGCCGAATGGCGACACCTGGTGCGCAGCGTCGCCGGCGAACAGGACGCGGCCGTGCCGGAACTTCGCCATGCGGCGGCACTGGAAGGTGTAGACGCTGACCCATTCAAGCTCGAACTTCCGGTCCGCGCCGAGCATCGCCTGGATGCGGGGGAGCACATTCTCCGGCTTCCGCTCGGTCTCGGGATCCGCCTGCCAGCCGAGCTGGAAATCGATGCGCCACACATTGTCGGCCTGGCGATGCAGCAGCACGGACTGGCCGGGATGGAATGGCGGATCGAACCAGAACCACCGCTCGGTCGGGTAGTCGGCCTTCATCAGGACATCGGCGATCAGGAAGCGGTCGGTGAAGACCTTGCCCTCGACCTCCAGATTTAGCATGCGGCGAATGCTGCTGCGCGCACCGTCGGCGACGATCAGCCAGTCGGCCTGCAGCGTGTAGCGGCCGTCAGGAGTCTCGACCTCGAGGGCCACGCCGTCGTCGCGCGGCGCGGTCGCCGTGACCTTGTTCCGGAACCGCAGATCCAGGTTCGCAAGCTGAAGGGCGCGCCGGACCTGGTACTCCTCGAGATAGTACTGCTGCAGGTTGATCATGCCCGGGCGCTTGTGATCGGGCTGCGACAGCAGCTTGAATTCGTAGACCTCTGCGCCGCGGAAGAACGTCCGGCCGACATTCCAGCTCACACCCCTGGCGACACAGGCATCGCCCACGCCGATGCGATCGAGGATCTCGAGCGTGCGCTTCGCGTAGCAGACTCCGCGCGAACCGACCGACACCGTGTCGTCGTCGTCGAGCACGACGACGGAAACGCCGGTCTGCGCGAGATCGATCGCCGCGGTCAGGCCGACCGGACCGGCGCCGACGACCACGACCGGGTGCTTCCGGGTCCCGCCACCACTCAGCTCGGGAGGCTGGCGATACTCGTATTTCGGATAGTCGTAGGTACGGAGCATCGTCATCCTCGGACCGGCGCGTCCGGTTCAGCGAAACGACAACACTCAGGTTCGCAGCCGGTGGGGATGCGAGTAGATCACGTGCCGGCCCGGACGGGCAAAGCCCACGAGCGTGAGCGAGCAGCTTTCGGCCAGCCGGACCGCCAGCCCGGTCGGCGCGGAAATCGCGGCCAGCAGCTGCACGCCGACGGTCGCCGCTTTCTGCACCATCTCGTAACTCGCGCGGCTGGTGATGATGACATAGCCGCTGGCAATGTCGGCCTTGCGGCGGATAAGCGCGCCGATCAGCTTGTCGAGCGCGTTGTGCCGCCCGACGTCCTCGCGCACGACCTGGATGCCCTCATGCGGCAGCACCCACGCCGCGGCGTGGACGCTGCCGGCGCGTTCGTTCAGGGGCTGGTGCGCGGCGAGTTCCCGCAGTGCCGCATGCAACGCTGCCGGCGATAGCTCAAGCCCGGCCCGGACCGGCGGTGGCCGGCGAATCGCTCCCTCGACAGTCTCGGCGCCGCACAGTCCGCAGCCGGTACGGCCGGTGAGATTGCGCTGCCGCCGCAGCAATTCCGCGAAGCGCGGCGGCGCGATGTCGATGTGGACCTCCAGCGCGTCGCCCGCCGTCACTTGCTGTACGTGACGGATCTCGTCAGGCGAGGCGACGATGGCTTCGCTCACGGTGAATCCGACCGCGAGATCCTCGAGGTCGGCCGGCGTCGCCAGCATCACGACGTAAGGCGTGCCCTGATAGCGGAGCGCGATCGGCGATTCTTCCGCGACCACGTCGGTCGCGCTTGCAGCTCCTTCCTCGTGCCAGCGCTGGACGCGGACCTCGGTGCTGGTCGGCACAGCCGGCTGCCCGGCCGACCTCGAATTGGGATCAGGAGCGGACATCGCCCGCCGTATCGCCGATGCGCCGATATCGCCGCACGAACCTGCAGGGAGGCCCCGGAGGACTGTCACCACGGCATTGATTCATTTCCGGCCACTCTCAGGCGACGCCCGGATCGACAGGGCCCGAGCCGGTGGATTCTCGGCCAGCCGGTCGGGCCGCGCAAGGAAGCCGGCGGGATGGCAGCGCGAAAATGATCGCGTCGCGCTGCGCACGCGCCACTACGGCGCGCTATCGCGGAGGATCCATTGATCTTGGTGGGCGCGACAGGGATCGAACCTGTGACCCCTACCATGTCAAGGTAGTGCTCTACCGCTGAGCTACGCGCCCGGAAGGGGGCGGAATGGTAATGGATTCCGCCCCTGCCGGTCCACCCGGCCCGCACGGGCACGGAACGCGCAGGCCAGCCGCAAGCGATGCCGCAGTGGTCGATAGCCGCGCGATTCGCCACAATCCACGAACTCCGGGAATGGATGAATGCAATGACTGCAAACCACGGCTCCCTCCTCCACGCATCGCTCGGTGCCTGCCTGTGCATGATGTTCTCCGGTCAGGCGGGTGTCGCCCTGGCCGAGCCGCCGATCGTCCACCCGGGCGCGCCGGGCCAGCCGACGCGCAATCTTTCGGCCGAAGAAGCTGTCAAGGTGGCCGTCACGAGTTACTCGCCGGACGACGTGCGCTTCATGCAGGACATGATCCCGCATCATCACCAGGCGCTCGAGATGTCCGTGCTGGCGCCGGACCGCACCAACCGGCCGGAATTGCTCGAGGCCGCCAGGCGCATCGAAGCCTCGCAGTCGGACGAGATCGCATTCATGCAGAAATGGCTGCGCGAGCGCGGCCAGGCCGTTCCGGATCCGGGCGCACACGGCGCGATGCACACCGACCACAGGATGGCGGGCATGGCGACGCCGGAACAGATGGCCGCGCTTGCCTCTGCCGGGGGCGTGGACTTCGACCGGCGATACCTGACGCTGATGATCAAGCATCACGAAGGCGCGTTGAAGATGGTCGACAAACTGCTCGAGCAGGAGGGCTCGGCCTTCGATCCGGCGCTGTTCGAGTTCACGACCAACGTGACCAACGACCAGAAGGCCGAAATCAAGAAGATGAACGCGCTGTTGATCACCTTGTCGTCCGACCCGCGCGCGGGTTTGGCCCCGGGTTTCGACAATGCGGGTGAAGCGATTTCGAACCTCGAACGCGTCGCCTCCTTGCCCAAGCCGGTCGGGTTCTACGATCCCAGGAATCCCTCCGAACTTCCGCCCGAGCCGCCGGCTTCCGGCAAGAAGGATTCCGGGACGGACGGCGCTGCCGCCCAGCCTGCGAAGGATGACGAGGATCCGAAGAAGGAACCGGACGAGGAGGACGAGCGCGCTTCGCTGCTGAGTTTCGGCAACACCGACATGGCCTTTTCGGGCGACATCCTGGTGGCGGGCAGCTACCACGGCTTCAACATCTACCGTCTGGGCAAGGACGGCGTGCCCGAATTGCTCAGTTCGGTCGTTTGCCCGGGTGGCCAGGGCGATGTCTCCATCGTCGGCGACCTGCTGATCATGTCAGTGGAGCAGTTGCGGGGACGCGTGGACTGCGGACTCGAAGGCATCAGCAAGGACGTCAGCCCCGAGCGCTTCCGCGGGATTCGCATATTCAACATCAGCGACCTGACCCGGCCGCTGCAGGTGGGCGCGGTACAGACCTGCCGCGGCTCACACACGCATTCCGTGGTTTCCGGCCCGGGCAAGGACGGCAGGATCATCGTCTACGTCTCAGGCACCTCCGGAGTGCGCGACGAAAAGGAGATGGAGGGTTGCTTCGATGAGTCACCCGGCGACTATCGAACCGCCCTGTTCCGCATCGACGTCATTGAAATCCCGGTCGCCGATCCCGCAAAGGCCCGCATCGTCGACAGCCCCGCCGTGTTCGCCGATCCCGAAAAAGGCGTTATTGCCGGATTGTGGCGCGGCGGCGAGCACGGTGACGACACGCAGGAGACTTCGCAGACCGACCAATGCCATGACATCACCGTGTATCCGGAACGCGGCATCGCTGCCGGCGCGTGCTCGGGCAACGGTATCCTGTTCGACATTTCGGACCCGCTGAAGCCCCACCGCATGCACGAGGTGGTCGATGCCGGTTTCGCCTACTGGCACTCCGCGACCTTCAACAATGACGGGACCAAGGTCCTGTTCACCGACGAGTGGGGCGGCGGCAGCCGGCCGCGCTGCCTCGCGTACGACCCGATCGCCTGGGGCGCGGATGCCATCTATGACATCGAGGACGGCAAGCTCGTGTACCGCAGCCATTACAAGATGCCGGCGCCGCAGACCGAGCAGGAAAACTGCGTGGCGCACAATGGCTCAATCATTCCCGTGCCCGGCCGCGACATCTTCGTCCAGGCCTGGTATCAGGGCGGCATTTCCGTCATCGACTTCACGGATTCCGCCAACGCGAAGGAAATCGCATTCTTCGATCGCGGCCCCATCGATGGCGAGCATCTGGTGGGCGGCGGATACTGGTCGACCTACTGGTACCGCGGCCGGATCTACGGCACCGAAATCGTCCGCGGCCTGGACGTTTTCAAGCTGTTGCCCAGCGATTACCTGACCGAAAACGAGGTCGCCGCGGCGGCCCTCGCCGAACAGGGCGGAATCTTCAATCCGCAGCAGCAATTCCGCGTGACGTGGCCGGCGGAGCCGGTCGTGGCCCGGGCTTACCTCGACCAGCTCGGGCGCGACAAGGCACTCCCGGAAGCGCTGACGGATGACGTGGTGGCCGCGCTGGACCGCGCGGCATTGCGCCTGAAGGACGGCGGTTCCGATGCCGACCTGAGTGGCACGCTGAAGGCGCTGGCCGGTTCCCTGCAGGAAGGGGCTGCGGGCAAGGCGATCACGGCCCGACGGCGCGCCGACCTGGCCAATGTCCTGGTCGGCCTTGCGGACAGGCTGCGCTAGCGCGCGTCAGAAGCCGTAGGTCGCCCTCAGGTAATAGAACGCGCCGTTGAACGTGATCGGCTGCAGCACGTCGTACGGCAGGTTGCCGAAGTAGTTGATGTCGTCGCTCGACAGCTCCGGGTACTCGTCGAGCACGTTGTTCGCGCCGACCGCGACGCGCAGCGCCTCGGTCACCGCGAATTCGACGTCGAGGTCGACGCCCCACTCCGCCCCGTAAGTCTGGCGCGGCCGGAAGCCGCCGAAATTGAAGACGCGACTCGCCTCGCCCCAGCGCGTGCCGCGCGCGAGCACCGACCAGCGATCCGTGGTCCAGTGCGCGGTCAGGATCCACTTGTCTTCCGGGGAGGCGGTCTCGATGGTGTTGCGCTCCTCGATGCCGAACACGACGTTGCCCACACCGAGCGCGTCGATCTCCGGCGGGTTCGGATCGACGTGCGTCACCTCGGTGTCGCTCTGGTTGTAGGCCGCTGACAGCAGGAGGTTGCCCGGCCCGAGATCGAGGGAATAGTCGGCGACGATGTCGAAGCCTTCGGTCCGCGTGTCGATCGCGTTGGTGAAGAAACGCACGCCGAGCACACCCTCGATCCCGAGCTCGTCCTCGATGTACTGCGTGACTTCGTCGCCCCCGATGCGCTCGGAGAGCGTGATGCGGTCGTCGATGTCCACCCGGTAGAAGTCGATCGTCAGGCGGAAGCGGTCTCCGGGCGCGTACACGAAACCGAGGTTGTAGCTCACCGACTCCTCGGCATCGAGGTCCTGGGCGCCCAGCAGCACCGCGATCGGATCGTCGGTCGGCAGGTTCAGCACGTTCTCGAGCTGCCCGCCTTCGCCAAAGCTCGTCGTCGAGCCGCGGAAGTACGCCTGGGTCAGCGACGGCGCGCGGAAGCCGGTGCCCACCGTGCCGCGCACGGCGAGCGACTCGGTCAGCTCGAAGCGTCCGGAAAACTTGCCGTCGACCGAGCTGCCGAAGTCGCTGTAGTCCTCGATGCGCGCCGCGATGCCGGCCTGGAAACGGTCCGTGATGTCGGATTCGAGATCGATGTACGCGCCCACGGCGTCACGATCGACGTCCACGGTTTCCTCGGGCTTCAGTCCCGAACCCGCCTGCGTACCGATCGGCGCCCCGATCACCGGCCCTGCTTCGTAGGACTCCGGGTCGCCGGCACGCGTCTGGTAGCCGTCCTCGCGGTACTCGAGGCCCCAGGCGAGATTCACCGGGTTCGCGAAGCCGCCGACTTCGAACGGGCGCGACATGTCGAACCGGAAGCTCAGCTGGGTGAACTCGTACTCGGCCACGTTGAAGCGCGTCGGGCTTGCGGTGCCGAGCGAGACATTGAGCGAATTCGAGATGTCGTGATCGAAGTCGTTCTCGCCGTAAACCAGCGACAGGTCCCAGTCCCAGTCGGAGGCGAGCGTGCCACGCCAGCCCAGCGCCAGCGAGGCATCCGTGTTGTCAGCCTCCAGCACCGGGATGTAGCCGTCCGGGAAGATCTCCGTCACGTTGGACCACGAGTCCGGGTAGCGGAAGAAATTCGCCCCCTCTCCTTTGCGCTGCGAGTAGCCGCCAAATGCATAGAATTCCAGCGCCTCGCCGAGCGGGATCGCCGTATTGAACATGAACGACAGGTCCTCCATCGTCCCGTCGCCCGCCTTGTGCGTCTGCGTGCCGGCCAGCGCCAGATTGGGCGGCGTCTGGTTCTCGAAGAACGGAATCTAATCCGGGCCCGACCGCAGCGTCGAGTCGCGGTCGCGGTACTCCACGGTCATGTTCAGGAAACCGTCATCAGGACCGAAGCAGCCATTCAGCGAGGCGAACAGCGTATCGCCATCGTTGACGCTGCGGCCTGTTGGCTTGAAGTCGGTTCGATTCTGCCCCCAGCTCGCCTGCACCTCGTCGCCCTCGTCGGCATCCTTCAACACGACGTTGATCACGCCCGCGATCGCGTCCGAGCCGTATTGCGCGCCGGCGCCGTCGCGCAGTACCTCGATCCGCTCGATCGCGCCGACCGGAATGCTGTTGAAATCGACCGGGCTCGTGCCCTTGCCCAGCTTGGACTCGGTGGTGAGCGTCGCGGTCGTGTGGCGCCGCTTGCCATTCACCAGCACCAGCACCTGGTCGGGGCTCAGGTTCCTGAGCTGCGCGGGCCGCACGACGTCGGCGAAGTTGGAGTTCGACTGTCGCGGCAGGTTGAAGGACGGCACCAGCGACTGGATCGCAGCGCCGACTTCGCCGGGGATCGCGGCGGACTGGCGTATTGCCTCGCTCGTCACGAGGTCGATCGGCGCCAGGCTCTCCAGCACATCATGGCCCGCAGTACGCGTGCCGACGACGACGACTTCTTCGAGCTCTGGCTTTGCTTCCTGTGCAAATGCTGCCGGGGTCGCGATCACCGCGACGCTCGCACCCAGAACCGCCCTCACCGCCAACTTCAGATCCGTACGCATGACACTCACCCCTGCGCAGACAGAGCGCCGATTGAGTGTAGGGGTCGGCAAAACGCCCGGTCAACGCCGGATCTGGATACTCCACTCCGGCCCCGAGCCGATGCCGTGGGTGCTGGCGAAATTCTGCTGATTGATCGCCAGCGAGACGCTGTCGAGACTGTTCAGGTAAAGCAAGGGCTTACCGATTTCCACGGCGCCGAACGTCGGCACGAATGGCGCGTCCAGGCTAAGGACTTCTACACCGGACTTCAGAATCTTTATGCGTACGGTGTCGCCGTGAATCGCGCCGAGCCGGCCGAATGTCGCGCGATCGACATTGGTCCAGAGATTGCCGTAGTTGCCGTCGTCGGTCTGGATGTTGCCGTAGACGACGCCGTCTTCGTAACGCGCCGCCTGGTGCGGGATCGTGACCACCTGCGCGGGCAGCTCGCGGCCGACCTGCTCGAAGCTGATGACGCCCGCGGCGAGTCGCGCCGCTGTGTACGCATAGACATCGCGCCCATGGAAGGTGAACGACTTCTCGGAATCCTTCATGCGGTTCACGGCCTCGTCGATCTCGCGCACCGCCTCGATGCCGAGGCGAGGCGCAACGAAGGTCAACGTGCCGTTGTCCGGCGTGACGAAGTAGTGGCCGGTCCGGGTCCGCAGCACGATGGACTTGCGCTCCGTGCCCACGCCCGGATCCACGACCGAGACGAACACCGTGCCGGCCGGCCAGTATTCCGCGCTCTGCGCGAGGCGCAGCGCGCCCTGCCGGATGTTGTACGGCTCGATCTGGTGGGTGAGGTCGTAGATGTGGATGTCCGGCGAGACGCCGACCGCGACGCCCTTCATCGAAGCAACCGCGCCGTCCAGCAGCCCGAAGTCGGATTGCAGGACCAAGTTCGGCTGCGCCGCGCCGGCCGGATTGGACAGCAACACGCAAAGCAGCAGGGTCGCGAGGCTTGACAGTCGCATCGAGTGGGTCTCCAGGGTGTGAATCTATCCCGCGAGCCGGTCCGCATCCGCGCCGAGCGCGCCGGCCCGGATCGCCGCGATCTCGTCACGCACGCTTGCCGCCTTCTCGAACTCGAGGTTGCGCGCGAGGCGGTACATCTCGGACTCCAGCTTGCGGATCTGCTGCATCGCCTGTTCGGGCGCCATGCGCACGACGCCGCGCCGGCGCGCCTCGCCCGGCGCCGCGCTGCGCGCGCCTTCCATGATGTCTTTCACGGCCTTGCGGATCGATCTCGGCACGATGCCGTGTTCCGCGTTGAAGGCCAACTGCTTCGCGCGCCGCCGGTCCATCTCCGCTATTGCCCGCTGCATGGATCCCGTCACGCGGTCGGCGTACAGGATCGCGGCGCCGTGTTCGTTGCGCGCCGCGCGGCCGACCGTCTGGATCAGGGACCCCTCTGAGCGGAGAAACCCCTCCTTATCGGCATCGAGGATCGCGACCAGCGACACCTCGGGCAGATCCAGCCCCTCGCGCAGCAGGTTGATCCCGACCAGCACGTCGAATTTCGCGAGCCTGAGGTCGCGGATGATCTCGACGCGCTCGACCGTCTCGATATCCGAGTGGAGGTAGCGGACCTTCACGCCGTGATCGTCGAGATACTCGGTCAGGTCCTCCGCCATTCGCTTGGTCAGCGTCGTGACCAGGACGCGCTCGCCCCGCTCCGCCCGCAGCCGGATCTCGGACAGCAGGTCGTCCACCTGGGTCGCCACCGGGCGCACCACGACCGTGGGATCCACCAGGCCGGTCGGACGCACCACCTGTTCCACGACCTGTCCGGACTTCGCGAGTTCACGCTCGCCCGGGGTCGCGGACACGTAGATCGTCTGCGGCTGGATGCGCTCGAACTCGTCGAAGCGCAGCGGCCGGTTGTCGAGCGCCGACGGCAGCCTGAAACCGTACTCGACCAGTGTCTCCTTGCGCGAGCGGTCGCCCCGGTACATGGCCTGCAGCTGCGGCACGGTCACATGGCTCTCGTCGATGATGAGCAGCGCGTTGCGACGCAGGTAGTCGAACAGGCAGGGCGGCGGCTCGCCCGGTGCGCGCCCTGACAGGTAGCGCGAGTAGTTCTCGATGCCGGCGCAGTAGCCAAGCTCGGCGATCATCTCGAGATCGAACAGCGTACGCTGTTCGAGCCGTTGCGCCTCCACCAGCTTGCTCGCGGCGCGCAGCTCGGCGAGCCGCACGCGCAGCTCGACCTTGATCTCGTCGACGGCCTTCAGCAGCCGCTCGCGCGGGGTCACGTAATGGGTCGACGGGAACACCGTGAGCCGCGGCACCTTGCGCAGCAGCTCGCCGGTCAAGGGGTCGAAGAACGCCAGCGACTCGATTTCCTCGTTGAAGAACTGCACGCGCACGGCCTCGCGTTCGGACTCCGCCGGGAAGATGTCGACCACGTCGCCGCGCACGCGGAAACTGCCCTGGCGCAGGTCGAGCTCGTTGCGGGTGTACTGCATGTCGGCGAGGCGGCGCAGCAGCTGGCGCTGGTCCATGCGGTCGCCACGCACCAGGTGCAGCACCATCTTGAGGTAGGACTCCGGGTCGCCGAGCCCGTAGATCGCAGACACCGTCGCGACGATGATCGAGTCCGGGCGCTCGAGCAGCGCCTTGGTCGCCGAGAGCCGCATTTGCTCGATGTGCTCGTTGATCGACGCGTCCTTCTCGATGTAGGTGTCCGAGGACGGAACGTAGGCCTCCGGCTGGTAGTAGTCGTAATAGGAAACGAAATACTCGACCGAGTTGCGCGGGAAGTATTCCTTGAACTCTCCGTATAGTTGCGCTGCCAGTGTCTTGTTGTGCGCGAGCACGAGAGTTGGCCGTTGCACGTGTTGAATCACTTGGGCGACGGAAAATGTTTTCCCGCTTCCCGTGACCCCGAGCAATGTCTGGTGCGCGAGGCCCGATTCGATCCCGTCGATCAGGGCGGCGATCGCGGCCGGCTGGTCGCCGGCCGGCTCGTAATCGGCCAGGAGCTCAAAAGGTCTCGGCTCGCTCACCTGCGCCTCGAATTGCAACGCAAAATGCCTTCCCGTAACTTATCCGGATTCAGCGTCATCCGGTACTCCCCGTGCCCATCCGACTCGCCCAGCGCGTCCAGCGCATCAAGCCCTCCCCCACGCTCGCCGTCACCGCGCGCGCCGCACGCCTGAAGGCCGAAGGCAAGGACATCATCGGTCTCGGCGCCGGCGAGCCGGATTTCGACACGCCGGCGCACATCGCGGATGCCGGCGTGGCTGCGATCCGCAGCGGCATCACGCGCTACACGGCGGTCGAGGGCACGAACGAGCTGCGGGACGCCATCATCGGCAAGTTCCGGCGCGACAACGGCCTCGAGTACAAGCGGCCGCAGATTCTCGTGTCGAGCGGCGCGAAGCAGACCGTCTTCAACCTGTGCTGCGCCCTGCTCGACCCGGGCGACGAGGCGATCATCCCGGCGCCTTACTGGGTGTCGTACCCGGACATGGTGCTGGTGGCGGACGGCACGCCGGTGTTCATTTCCGCGGGCATCGACCGGGGGTTCAAGATCACGGCGGAGGAACTCGAGGCGGCGATCACGCCGCGTACGCGCCTGTTCATCCTGAACAGCCCGAGCAACCCGACCGGCGCCGCGTATTCGCGCGCCGAGCTGCAGGCATTCGGCGCGGTGCTGGAACGTCACCCGCAGGTCGTCATCGGCACCGACGACATGTACGAGCACATCTGGTGGGGACCGGAGCCATTCACCAGTTTCGTGACCGCGAATCCGTCCTTGTACGACCGCACCGTGACCATCAACGGCTGCTCAAAGAGTTACGCGATGACCGGCTGGCGCATCGGCTACTGCGGCGGTCCTGCCGAGCTGATCGCGGCCATGGGGACGATCCAGGGCCAGAGCACGTCGAACGCCTCGTCGATCTCGCAGCGCGCGGCGACCGTCGCGCTCAACTCGCCGCAGGACTGCGTCGCGGAGATGAACCGCGCCTTCAGGGCGCGCCATGACCTGGTCGTCGCCGGGCTGAACGCGCTCCCGGGCATCCGCTGCTTGCCAGGCTGGGGCACGTTCTATGCGTTCGCGAACGTCGAACTGGCGATGCGGGACGTCGGCGCGGCCGACGACAATGCGTTCGCCGAATTCCTGATCAGCGAGGCCGGCGTCGCGGTCGTTCCGGGTTCTGCGTTCGGCGCCCCCGGCCACGTGCGGCTGTCCTTCGCCGCGTCCGCCGAAACGCTCAGGGACGCGCTCGGCCGCATGGGCCGCGCGCTGGCTGCTGCGCCTGCAAAGCGGCGCGCCTGAACGCCGGCAAGTCCCCGGATTGCCGGGGCTTTTGTTGACTTGGCCGCGCCCTTGGCCGACAATCGCGCGCCCTGAAATCCCGCTTCCCCGATAGCTCAGCCGGTAGAGCAACGGACTGTTAATCCGCAGGTCGTTGGTTCGAGTCCAACTCGGGGAGCCATCTTCCGTCGCTGCCGCTCAGCGGCGCACGCGGCGCCCGCTGCCGAGCGCGAGCGCATTGCCGGCCACCAGCACCGCGAGCCCGACGACCGCCACCAGGCTCCAGCGATAGCCCTCGAACAGCGTCGACACGGCCAGCGCCACGACCGGGAACAGGACGCTCGTGTATGAGGCGCGCGAGGCGCCGATGCGCTTGATCAGCACGAGGTACAGCCCGAAGGCCAGCGATGTGCCGGCGAGCGAAAGATAGAGCAGCGAGGCGACATACGGCCAGCGGGGATCGAAGTCGAGCGGGGTCCCGCGGATCGCTGCGATCACCATGAGGCCGATCGCCCCGTAGGCCATGCCGTAGGCATTCACCGTCACGACCGGCAGGCCGGCCTGCGTGTTGCGCGAGGCCGCCATGTTGCCTAGGGAGGCGATATAGGTCGCTGCGAGTGCGAACCCGGCGCCCTGCAGGATGCGCGGGTCGTGGAGCGCCTCGCGGATTTCAGGAAAGAACAGCAGGGCGACACCCAGCATGCCCGCCGCGGCCGCCAGGAGCACGCGCCGATCGACCGGCGCACCGAGGATCAGCCGCCCGTTGACGATATTGAAGAAGATGACTGACGTAAAAATCACGGCGACCAGGCCGCTTGTGAGGTACTGCGTCGAGAGATACGTCATCCAGTAATTCAGGCAGAAGAGCGTCGCGCCCTGGAGTGCGACGATGCGGTGGTCGCGCCAGGACAGGCGCAGTGGACTTCCGGTCAGCCGCGCGAAGACGAAGACACACGCCGCCGCGAGGCCGAACCGGTAGACCAGGGAGATCTCCGGATGAACGACGCCGAGCTGGAACTTGATCGCGTACCAGGTCGTGCCCCAGATGAGCACGACGACGGTGTAAATGAGGCTCGTGGGCACCGCCGGACGCTAGGGGTTTTTGTCCCGCCGATCAATCACCAAAGCTAGATACCTCTTCAGCTGTCGCAGGTGAGAGCCGGGCGGAAAGCCGCTATGATGGGCGACGGTCATCGCGGCAGGGCAAGGGGATCGCCGCATGGGTTTCACGGTCGCGCTGCTCGCGACACTCGCGCTCGCCGCGTCGGCGGAGGTCCCGCAGGACGCGACCGGCTGGCGTGCGCAGGCCGATTCGCTGTTCGCCCAGGGTAATTTTCGCGGATCGCTCCATGCGGCCGAACGCGCGCGAACGCTCGACCCTTCCGATCCCTGGGCCCGCTTTGCCTGGATTCGCGCGCTTGCAGCAATCGATGCGGAAGCAGCGCGGCGCTCGCTGCCCGGGCTGCTGGACCCCGAAGCGCTGGAGACGATTCCAGAAGAGGAACGTGCGCGGTTGGACACGGCGCTTGGCTACCTCTGTCTCGATCTCGGTGTCGAGCCGCTCGCCGCGGACTATTTTGGCGCGGTTCCTGCGCTTGCAACGAGCTATCCGAAAGCGCAGGCGGGCCTCGCGATCCTCGCCGTGCGGCGCGGCAATTCACGCCAGGCGCTGGTGCACTTCGTGGCGGCGCGCGCGACGATCCGCCAGGATCCCTCGCTCGCGGAGCTCGAGCGCGACGCGCGTTACGAAGTCGCGCTGCGCGAGTTCACGACCGCGCGCGACCTGCGCGATGCAAATGCCGCGGGCCGCGCCTACTCGGTGCTGGACGACCTGCGGCCCAACCACCCGTCGACCTTGCAGGCGCGCGCCGATCTCGCTGCGCTGCGCGGCGATGCCGCGGCTCGCGAACGCGCGCTGCGCGCGCTGCTGGCCGTTGACCCGCAGGCGCCCGGCGCTGCAGGGCAGCTCACCGACACCTTGCTCGAACTCAACCGGCCGTACGATGCCTACGTGGTGGCGTGCGATCTCGCTCCCGAGCGGCTGGCGGCCGACCCGGGCTTGCAGGCCATCGAGCGTGACTGGGTGCCACACGGGGAAGCAGCGCTCGACTGGAAATGGCGTCGCGGCCAGACGGATCACGACCGCCTCGAATTGCCGCGCATTCAGCTAGCCTGGCAGTCGAGTCATGTCGGTTGGGGACGCGTGCGGATCGTCGCCGATGTGTCCTCCCCGGAATCGGACCGCGTACCGGCGGGCGAACCATTCGGATCGTCTGTCGCGCTCGCTGAATCGTCTGCGACGCAGTCGGATCAGGGGGTCGGCGGGCTCGTGCAGTGGTCGCCGCGCGGCGGCTTCGAACTCGACCTCGGGACGACGCCCACCGCGTTCGAGGTCGCCAATGTCCTCGGCGCGCTGCGGATCCGGAGCGAATCCGAAGAAGGCACCTGGATCGGCGGCGTGGACCGCACGGCGGTCGAGGACTCGCTGCTCTCTTATGCCGGCACGCGCGACCCGGTCGACGGCAGGGACTGGGGTGGCGTCGTGCGCAACCGCGCCTACTTCGGCGGTCGCGTCGGAGAAGAGGCCCTCGAGGTGTTCGGCCTCGTCGCCGGCTCGATCCTCGACGGACGGCGCGTGGACGGCAACTCGGAGTGGCGTGCCGACGCGGGCTTCCTGCAGCGCGCCGCTTCGGGCGACGGCTGGGTAGCGCGCCTCGGCGGTGCCGTCGGAGCGACCGGCTTTTCGACCAATCGCGGACATTTCACGTTGGGCCATGGCGGCTATTTCAGCCCGAACCGCTTCCTGACGGTGGGGCCGGTCTTCGAGCTGGCGGCCCGTCGCGGCGACCGCAGCCTGTTCGTCGCGGGTGCCGTCGAGTGGCAGGAGGTGCGCGAGTCCGCGAGCGACTTCTTCCCGCAAGACCCGGCGCTGCAGGCGGCCAGCGGCGACCCTCGCTACCCTGCCGACCAGCGCGATGGCGTGGGCTTGCGGCTCGCGGCAGCATTCGAATGGCGCATCACCGAGCGCGCGGTGGCGGGAGTCCGGCTCGAGGGCGTGCGCGGGGAAGATGCCGACCTGGTCCGCCTGCAGGTCTATGCGCGGCGCTGGACCCAGGCGATATCGGATCCCGTGCAGCAGCCGCCCCTGCTGCTGCGCATGGGCGAGGCCCGGCTGCTCAACTGACCTGCGTCAGGCTCGCCCCTTGCGGGCGGCCGCGAGTTCCTCAAGGTAGGCGCCGAATCTGGCGCCGAGCTCCGGATGACGCAGGCCGTACTCGACGGTCGCTTCGAGGTAGCCGAGCTTGCTGCCGCAGTCGTATCGCTTGCCCTTGAAGCGATAGGCATAAACGGGCTCGTCATCGAGCAGCGCGGCGATGCCGTCCGTGAGCTGGATCTCGCCGCCGGCACCGCGGCCGACCTTCTGCAGGCGCGCAAAGATCGAGCCCGACAGCAGGTAGCGGCCGACCACCGCGAGGTCGGAAGGCGCGTCCGCGGGCTTCGGTTTCTCCACCATGCGCCGGATCCGCGAAAACTCGCCGACCGGGTCCTCCGTCGCGACGATGCCGTAGCTGCCGGTCTGGCTGCGCGGCACTTGCTGGACGCCGACCACGCTGCCTCCGGATTCCCGGTATCGGTCGCGCATCTGCGCAAGCACCGGCTGCTCGGCATCGATCAGGTCGTCGGCCAGGTGCACGAAGAACGGCTCGTTCCCGACCACGGCATGCGCGCACAGCACCGCATGCCCGAGGCCCAGCGGCGCCGGCTGGCGGATGTAAATGCAGGTCGCATCCGCCGGCAGGATTCCGCGCAAGGTCGCGAGCAGGTCCTTCTTGCCCTGCTCCGCAAGCGCTGCCTCGAGTTCCGGGTCGGAGTCGAAGTGGTCCTCGATCGCGCGCTTCGAGCTTCCCGTGATGAACACCAGGAGCCGCGCGCCCGCCGCCAGCGCTTCCTCGGCCGCGTACTGGATCAGCGGCTTGTCGACGATCGGAAGCATTTCCTTCGGGCTTGCCTTCGTGGCCGGCAGGAAGCGCGTTCCGCGCCCGGCCACGGGAAACACGGCAAATCGGATCGGCGCGGGTCGGCTCACGGGGGTACCTTCGGCTCCGGGATCGTGACACGGTCATGATACCGGAGCCGACGCGAGCCGGCCCGCGCCGCGGGCAGGGCCGGCTCAGCTGCCGGACTTTCCGCCTTCGAACTTCAGGTTCGACTTGTTCTGGTCGACGAGCTTCTTGCCGAGCCCCTTCACTTTCACGAGGTCATCGGCGCTCTTGAACGGACCGTTCTTCTCGCGGTAGCTGACGATCGCCTCCGCCTTCGCCATCCCGATACCGTCCAGCTCGCGCGCCAGTGTCTTCGCGTCCGCAGTGTTGACATCGACGGGCCCGGCGATGGCGACCGGTGCGACCAGCGTCGCGGCCACGAGGGCCGCTGTCAGTCCCTTGATCAACATGGCTTCACTCCCTTGGTTTGCCGCACGGCGACCATCGCCGCGCCCGGGAGGAGACTGCGCATGCGGCGCCACCGGCGTGCCGCCAGAATCGATCGCGAATGCGAAGAATCGCGACGGCACTCCCGGGGAGGTCTGACTCCTCCCCGTCGCGGCTACGACTTCTTCCCGCCTTCCAGCCCCGCCACCAGGTCGAACCGCAGCAGCGGCCGCTGGCTGTCCCAGGACTTGCAGGCCGGGCACTGCCAGAAGTGGTCGATGCTCGAGAACCCGCAGTTCGCGCAGCGATAGCGCGGCGTGCGCGCCGCAAGGTGGCGCAGCACCGCTGCGATGTCGGCGATCGCGCGCGTATCCAGCGCAGCAGGATCGCGACCGATTGCGCGCACCAGGCCGGCGATCGCATCGTCCTGCGCAAGGCAGGTGCGCACGCGCTGCTCGAGCGGCGCGAAGTCGAGCGCGTCGGTCATGATCGAGGCGATCGCAACCTCGTTGACCGCGTCCGGGCGACCGGCGACGACGCGCTCGACCGCCGGCGGACCACCCTCGCCAGCGGAGCGTGCCAGCCGGACGAGCCGCGGGATCACCTCGATCGCAAGCGCTGTGTCATACGCCAGCACCGCACCGAGCAGCCGCTCGGCAAGCGCGAAATCGCCCTGTTCGACGGCGATATCCGCCCTGACCAGCGCGCCGCGCGGGAAGCGCCGGACTTCCTTGCGCGCGGCACGCAGGTGCTCGCGCGCCTCGTCGAGCGCGTCCCGCGCCCGCGCTGCCTCGGCCAGCTCGCAGTAGTAGTGCGCGATGGCATTCTCCTGCGGCGCGCGCCCGGCCTTCTGCAGCTCGCGGAACACGGCGATCGCCCGGTCCCACTCCTGCTCCTGCTCGTAGATCCGCATCAGCTTGCGCATCGCTGCCATGCGGTGGGCGCCGGCTGCGGCGAGCGGCTCGAGGATCTTCTCCGCGCGGTCGAGCAGGCCGGCCTTCAGGTAGTCCTGCGCCAGCGCGAAGCCCGCCTGCTCCCGCTGTGCCGGCTCGAGCGACTCGCGGGTGGCGATGTTCTGGTGAATCTTGATCGCCCGGTCGACCTCGCCACGGCGCCGGTAGAGGCTGCCGAGCGCGAAGTGCGTCTCGACCGTGTCGTCGTCGAGCTCGGCCGCCCGCAGGAAGGCCTCGAGCGCGCGGTCCGGCTGTTCGTTGACGAGGAAATTCACGCCGGCGAGGTAATTGCCGCGCAGCCGCTCCTCGCCGATCGCGCTCGGCCGGGGCTTGCGCGAGGCGTAGAAGCCGATCGCGCCGCCCAGGAACAGGACTCCGAGCAGGATCCAGATCGATTCCGGGTTCAATCCTTGCCCTAGTCCCGGATCGGGTGGGACTGCCCCGCATTGACGCGCTCGCGCAGGTCCTTGCCGGGCTTGAAGTGCGGCACGTACTTTCCGGCTAGCGCAACCGCCTCGCCGGTCTTCGGGTTGCGTCCCTGGCGCGGTGGGCGGAAATGCAGAGAGAAGCTGCCAAAGCCGCGGATCTCGATACGCTCGCCACCGGCCAGCGCGTCGCTCATGATCTCGAGCATCTGCTTGACCGCGAGCTCGATGTCCTTGGCGGGCAGGTGCTTCTGCTTGGTGGAGATGATCTCGATCAGTTCTGATTTTGTCATTGCTCCCGTTCCTCAAACACGGGACGCCGCCCATCCCCGGCGGCGCCCCGGACCGGTTCACTGACCGGAGATCTGCTCCTTCAGCAGGTCGCCCAGCGAGGTGCCGCTCGCCGAGTCGGTGCCGCGGTACTGCTGCACGGCCTCGGCCTCTTCCTCGGCCTCGATCGCCCTGATGGACAGCACGATCGCGCGGCTCTTGCGGTCGACGCCCGTGAACCGGGCCTCGACCGGGTCGCCGACCTTGAGCACCGTGCGCGCGTCCTCGACGCGGTCGCGCGCGAGCTCGGAGGCACGCAGGCTCCCCTCGATGCCGTCGCCGAGGTCGATGACCGCGCCGCGCGCGTCGACCTCCTTGACGGTGCCCTTGACGATGCTGCCCTTCGGATGATCGGCGAGGTACGCCGAGATCGGGTCCTTGGCCATCTGCTTGATGCCGAGCGAGATGCGTTCGCGCTCGGGATCGATGGACAGGACCATGGCCTCGACAGTCTGGCCCTTCTGGTAGTCGCGCACCGCCTCCTCGCCCGGGCGGTCCCAGGAGATGTCGGAGAGGTGCACGAGCCCGTCGATGCCGCCCGGCAGGCCGATGAATATGCCGAAATCCGTGGTCGACTTGATCTGGCCGCCGACGCGGTCGCCGCGGGTATAGCTATCCGCGAACTCGCGCCAGGGGTTCGGCTCGCACTGCTTGAGGCCGAGCGAGATGCGGCGCCGCTCCTCGTCGATGTCGAGGACCATCACCTCGACTTCCTCGCCGACGTGCACGACCTTGGCCGGGTTCACGTTCTTGTTGGTCCAGTCCATCTCGGACACGTGGACGAGGCCCTCGACCCCTTCCTCGATCTCGACGAAGCAGCCGTAGTCGGCGATGTTCGTGACCTTGCCGAACAGGCGGGTGTTCGGCGGGTAACGGCGTGCGATGTTCTGCCACGGATCAGCGCCGAGCTGCTTGATGCCGAGTGAAACGCGCTGGCGCTCACGGTCGAATTTCAGGATGCGCACGTCGATCTCGTCGCCGACCTTCACGATCTCGGACGGGTGCTTGACGCGCTTCCAGGCCATGTCGGTGATGTGCAGCAGGCCGTCGATGCCGCCGAGGTCCACGAATGCGCCGTAGTCGGTCAGATTCTTGACCGCGCCTTTCACGACGTCGCCTTCCTTCAGGTTGTCGAGCAGCTGGGAGCGCTCGGCGCTGTACTCCTGCTCGACGACCGCGCGGCGCGACACCACGACGTTGTTGCGGCGCTGGTCCAGCTTGATGACCTTGAACTCGAGTTCCTTGCCCTCGAGGTAACTCGGGTCGCGCACCGGGCGCACGTCCACCAGCGACCCCGGCAGGAACGCGCGCACGTTGTCGAGTTCGACGGTGAAGCCGCCCTTGACGCGGCCGTTGATCACGCCCTTGACGATCTCGCCCTTGGTGAAAGCCTCTTCCAGCCGGGTCCAGGTGCGGGCGCGCTTGGCCTTCTCGCGCGACAGCCGGGTCTCGCCCGAGCCGTCCTCGACGGCGTCCAGCGCCACCTCGACTTCCTGGCCGATGGCGACGTCCACTTCTCCATGTTCGTTGCGGAACTGCTCCGCGGGGATGACGGCCTCGGACTTGAGGCCGACGCTGACGATCACGACGTCGGCGTTCACGTCGACGACGGTACCGGTCAAGATCTGGCCAGGCCTGATCTGCTGGCTCGCAAGGCTCTGCTCGAAAAGTTGCTGGAAGGATTCGGTCATTGGGTCATCCGGGCCTCGGGGCCCATTGGGTTACTACCGCCGTACGGCATCCTGCCGGTCCGGGTCCTGCTCGACGCGGCCTGGCATCCCGCCCGGCCGTCCCTGCCGGCCCTTGCCGGCACTTCAAAGTCCTCGCGCCGCCTCCGGAAACCGCTCGCGCGCGAGTTCTATCACCCGCCCGACGACCTCCTCGATGGTCAACGCAGTCGAATCCACGACCACCGCCTCCGGAACCGCGACCAGCGGGGCCACGGCACGCGTGGTATCCCGCCTGTCCCGCTCGGCGATCTCTGCGGAAAGGGCGGCAAGGCTACCACTCAACCCCTTTTCTTTCAACTGGTTATAGCGTCTCCGGGCCCTTTCCTCGGGGCTCGCCGTCAGGAAGATTTTGAGCCCGGCGTCGCGAAAAACGATCGAACCCATGTCTCTCCCGTCGGCTACCAAGCCCGGTTGCGCCGCAAAGGCACGCTGCCGGCCAAACAGCGCCGAACGCACCTCCTGCCAGGCGGCGACCCGGGACGCGGCTTCGCCCGTCGCCTCGGCCCGTAGTTCGCAGGTCACGTCTTCCCGATCGAGGACGACGCGCTCGTCGCCATGCGCGTCCATGCCGAATTGCACGTCAAGACCGGCGGCGAGACGCGCATGACCCGCCCTGTCGTCAGGAGCGAGACCGGCCCGCAGGCCGGCAAGCGCCACCAGCCGGTACAGGGCGCCGCTATCCAGCAGGTGCCAGCCGAGATGGCGGGCCACACGGCGGGCGACGGTACCCTTGCCGGAGCCGCTCGGCCCGTCGATCGCGATGATCGGCAGCCCGGTCACGACACCTCCGCCAGCCGGAGCCCGGCGGCCCGTGCAAGATCTGCAAAGCCGGGGAATGACGTCGCCACATTCTGCACGTCTTCGATCGTGATCGGCGCCCGCGCCCGGGCGCCCAGCACGGCGAAGGCCATCGCGACGCGGTGGTCGCCCTGGCTTGCAAGGCAGCCGCCGCCAACCTCCCCGCCCTGGATTCGCAGGCCATCCGGCCCCGCCTCCACCGCAATGCCGAGCGCCGCGAGACCGCCGGCCATGGCGGCCAGCCGGTCGCTTTCCTTGACCCGAAGCTCCCCGGCGCCGGTTACGACCGTCTCGCCGGCCGCAACCGCCGCTGCAGCAAACAGCACCGGTAATTCGTCGATCGCAGCAGGCACGAGCGCCTCGGGCACAACAACGCCTTGCAGGCGGCTTGGGTACACCTCGATGTCGGCGCGAGGCTCGCCTGCCAGCATCGCGCGCGCCTGCAGCCGGATGTCGGCGCCCATCAGGCGCAAGATGTCGATGAGCGCCGTGCGCGTCGGATTGACGCCGACGTCAAGGAGGACAAGCGGCCCTCGCCCCGCGATCAGTGCGGCGACGATGAAGAATGCCGCGGAGGAAAAGTCGCCCGGAACCTCGATGCGCGCGGCATGCAGCCGTGCACCGCCGGTAACGGCCACTTCATCCGCAGACCGCTCGACCGCGACGCCAAAGGCCTCGAGCATCCGCTCAGTGTGGTCGCGGGTCGCCGCCGGCTCGACGACGCTCGTGCGGCCCTCAGCCTGCAGGCCGGCGAGCAGCAGGGCGGATTTGACCTGCGCGCTCGGGACGTCGAGGCGGTGACTCACGCCCACTAGCCGGCGGCCGCCGCGGATGGCGACCGGCGGCCGGCCCCCGTTGGTCCGCACATCCGCCCCCATGCGCCGCAGCGGCGCCGCGACCCGTTCCATCGGACGCGCCATCAGGGACGCATCGCCGATCAGGATCGTGTCGAAGCCCTGGCCGGAGAGCAGGCCGGCCAGGAGCCGCATGGAGGTGCCGGAGTTGCCGAGATCGAGCGCCGCAGGTGGCGCCTCAAGTCCGCGCAGCCCCTTGCCGTGAACGCGCAGGACGCCGGCGGCCGGGCGCCCGGCGGAGACACCCATGGCGGCCAGCGCATTGAGGGTTGCGAGGCAATCCGCGCCTTCCAGGAAGCCGTGAATCTCGGTCGTCCCCTCCGCCACCGCACCGAGCATGGCCGCGCGATGGGAAATCGACTTGTCGCCCGGGACGCGGATCTCGCCGCCAACTTCGCCGCCGGGGTCCGCAATGAAGCGCATGGTCCGCGTGCTCACCGGGTTGCCGAGAGCGCCGCATCCATCGCGGCCAGCAGTCGCTCGTTCTGCGCCGCCGTGCCAGCCGAGATCCGCAGGTGATGCGGTAGCCCGTAGTTGCCGACCGGCCGTGCGATGACGCCCTGCCGCAGCAGGGCGTCGTGCGCTGCAGCCGAGGGCCTGCGCAGGTCGGCGAGCACGAAGTTGCCTGCCGACGCGGGCGCCCGGATCCCGAGCCGTGCGAGACCGTCGCGCAGCTGCCCGATGCCGGCCCGGTTCAAGCCGACTGTCGTCTCGAGGTGTTCGCGGTCATCGAGCGCCGCGGCAGCGGCCGCGAGCGCCGGCACCGAGACGTTGAATGGCTGGCGGACGCGATTGAGGAGGTCGGCGAGGTCCCGGTGAGACAGCGCGTAGCCGACGCGCAGACCCGCGAGGCCGAAGGCCTTGGAGAACGTACGCGTGACGACGAGATTCGGGTAACGCGCAAGCCAGCGCGTCCCGTCGGGTACTCCGAGGCCGGCGGAGTACTCGTGATACGCCTCGTCGAGCACAACGATGACTTCCGGCGGTACCGCGCGCAGCAGCGCGTCGAGGGCCGTCTCGTCCAGCCAGGTGCCCGTCGGGTTGTTGGGATTCGCGAGGAACAGGAGCCGTGTCTTCGGGCCGATGGCCGCGAGCAGGGCCGAGGGGTCGTGCCCCAGCGGCTGGCAATCGTCGGCCGGCCGCGCCGCGGCCACGCGCGCGCGCGCGCCGCAGGCCTGCACGGCGATCGGGTACACGGCGAATGCGTACTCCGAATACACCGCCTCGATGCCCGCCGCGAGAAAGGCCTGGGCCAGCAGCACCAGCACGTCGTTCGAGCCATTGCCGAGGGTCACCTGGTCGAGCTCGACGCCGTGGCGCCGCGCGAGCCGGGAGCGCAGGTCGTGACCGCTCCCGTCCGGGTACAGGCCGACATTCGCCATGGCGACGGCCAGCGCCGCGCGCGCACGCGGCCCCGGCCCGAGCGGATTCTCGTTCGAGGCGAGCTTGATGCTGTCCGAAATGCCGAGTTCCCGCTCGAGCTCCTCGATCGGCTTGCCCGGCACGTACGGCTTCAGCTGCCGCACGCCCGGAACCGCCAGCGCCTCGAAGCGGTTCTCCGACCGCATCTAGGGAAGCTCTGCACAGGTCGCGTGGAGCGCGTTACGCGCGCGCCACGCGGCCACAAGACGCGACCGACGAAGTGGGTTGAATACCCACGAGGAGGGAGCAACGCAGTGGCC
>VGUH01000020.1 GCA_016874295.1 Gammaproteobacteria bacterium
CCTCACCGAAGATAAGGCGGTCATCCGCAAGATCCTCACCCACCTGGGCTTGTGGGCGCCGCAACAGGCGGTGGGAAGTGGGCCTGGACCGCCGGCCTCGGCCGCGCCCCAGGCCTCAGCGCAAATCCTGACCTACCACCCCGTCCCCGACATCGCCTGAAACCGCTTGGCGAGGGGTGGATTCGCCCTGCGCGGTGCATCCATTAGTTGTGGCGGCGCCAGCATGATAGATTGCCATGCGGATCTTTACCAATAGCGGCTCGTGGGGCAACATAAGCCTCATTGTGCGCCGTCAAACCGGGACCAGGGAGCGCGAGAATGGCCAAATCCTGCGGTGCAACGCAGCCTGGGGCGGATAGATTTGCCTATCCGTTTCGGATTCGGCGGCGAGCCGGCGACGCGCTGGTGGATCGCGTTCTTCGCCCTGACCATCGGCGCCGAGCGTCTGGAGCTGTCGCGCTACCTGCCCAAGCCGCGCTGGGCGAGCGCGCTGTTCGTGCTGGTCGCGGCGGCGCTGCTCGCGGGCGCAGCGGTCTCGACGCGCTTCACGGGCTTCGCGCTCGTGCTGCTCGCTGCGTGGCTGCTGGTCTTCGACATCGCCAGGCGCACGATCTTCTCCGGCGGGCTCACGCGCTACATCGCGGCCTGCCTGCTCGCAGGCTACGGCTGGCTGCTGCTCGGCGGCGTGATGCTGGCCTCCGGCTACCCGCGCGACGCGGCGCTGCACGCGTTCTTCCTCGGCTTCGTCTTCTCCATGGTGTTTGGCCATGCGCCGATCATCGTGCCGGCGGTCTTGCGCCGGGCGCTGCCGTACACCTCCTGGTTCTACCTGCCGCTCGCGCTGCTGCACCTCACGCTGGCGGCGCGGGTGGCCGGCGCGCTCGCCTCGCAAGCCGGGTGGCAGTTCGGCGGCGCGATCGGCAACGCGGCCGCGATCGGCGCCTTCATCCTGACCGCCGTTGCGAGCGCAGTCTCGGCGCGCACACCGGCTGCGAGCCCGCCGGCGGCCGGGCGATTTACTTGAGCCATATCAAGGGCGCTCGCGTGCCCGCCTGAGAACTTGGCTCCCATGCGGTTGATCGAGCAGCAGTTGGCGGCGGTGGCGCAATGCGCGCGTCGCGGCGACTGGCCGGGCTACGCGGCGGCCTTCGGCTCGGCGCGCGAGGCGCTGCTGCGCAACGCCGCGTGCGCGCGCGACGAGCTGGTGCGCCGGCACCTCGACATCCTCGGCGCGGCCGCACCCGAGCGCGACCCGGAGGGCTGCGTCGCGGAGCTGGAGGAGCTCGCCGGCGTGCTGCGCGAGCATCACGCCGGCGAGGAGATCGCCCTGGAAGCGGTGCCCGCCGCCGCGCCGCTCGACCTGCGCGGCCTGCAGCCGCCGGAGCCGATGTGGCGCATCCTCGACGCGCTGGCGAGCGCGCCGCACGCCGGGCTGCGCGTGATCCTGCCGCACGAGCCGCAGCCGCTTTACGGTCTGCTGCGCGAGCGCGGCTTCGCCTGGTCGGGCAGGACGCGCGAGGACGGCGCCTACGAGCTGTTTATCGAAGCGGCCTGAGCAGGCTGCGCAGCGAGAGCCCGTCGAGCGCGTTCTTCAGCCCATGCCCCAGCTCGGTGTCGCCTTCCATGACCAGGCGGCGCTGGAAGAACAGGGCGTCCGGGTCCTCGCGGCGCAGCGCGATGGCGACGAAATCGCGCAGGCTTGCGCGCACGGTCACGTCGGGCGGGCCGAAGGCGGGCCGCAGGCCGATCGCGTCCAGCGTCAGCTGCGGCCCGGTGCCGAGCTCGAGGATCTCCAGCCGCAGCACCTTGCCGCGCAGCGGCGCGAGCGCATCCCGCAGCGCCCCGGGTGGCAGCGGGATCACGCCAGGGCCTCCATGCCCGCGCGCCCGTGCCAGAAGCCGTTGGCGAGCGGCGCGGGAGAGGCGGCGACCAGCGCCTCGTAGGCCTCGCCGGCGCCGAGCGCGCCGGCGCACAGCCGGTGCAGCAATTCGATCACCCTGCCGGTGTCGCGCGCCTGCGGGCTGATGCGCAGGCCGTCGACGCCCGCCGCGCGCACGCTCGCCAGGTCGCGCGCCAGGCAGTAGACGCGCGCCGACTGCGTCTGCACGCCGTTCATGACCAGGAACGCCGTGCCGTCGCGCGACGCGAGCGGGATGCCCTCGGGGAATTCGCCGCAGCGCTGCTCGCAGTTCTCCTTCTGCAGGTTGAAGCGGCGCGCGCTGAAGCAGCGCGCCGAGAACGCGAGCGGCATGCGCCCGTGCGCGAACAGCTCGGCCTCCAGCTCCGGCGGGCGTTTGGCGAGCGCACCGGCCACGGTCTCGCGCGCGCTCTCGACCGGCGGCACCCAGCGTCGCGCGCCGCGCTCGTGCAGCAGCTGCAGCGTCTCCGGGTTGTAGGCGTTCAGGTGCGGCCCCGCGACCCAGCCGGGCGCGGCCGCGGCGAGGGGCACCGCGTTCCAGTCGTTGACCTCGACGCGATAATCGCCGTTGCCGCAGACGCGCCGCATCCTTTTCAGGTCGCCCTCGGATTCGATCAGCGCCTGCGTGGACAGCACGACTTCCTTGCCCGCGGCGGCGAGCTCGGCGGCGAGCGCGAGCCAGTCCTCGTGCGAGAGCTCGGTGCGGCGCAGGCAGATCACCTCGCCCAGGTATACCGTGTCCAGCGGCGCGGCCGCCATCGCCGCGTAGAAATCGAGCACCCGCTGGCGCGGCCAGTGGTAGCTCAGCGGCCCGAGGGCGAGCTTCATTTCCAGGGACGCGAGAAGGCGCCGAGCGTCTGCTGGCTGCCCTCGGACATGGCCGCCAGCTCGGTGCGCCACTGCGCCTGCAGCTTGAAGCGCCCCGGCGCGCTCTCGAGCGCGTCCAGCGCCGCGCGCCAGATGCGCGTCACCTGCGCGACGTAGGCCGGGCTGCGCTGGCGGCCCTCGAGCTTCACCGCGCGCACGCCGATGCGCGCGAACTCCGGCAGCAGCTCGAGCGTGTTCAGGCTGGTCGGCTCCTCGAAGGCGTGGTAGGTCTCGCCCATCGACTCGTAGCGGCCCTTGCACACGGTCGGATAGGCGGCACGCTCGCGCTTGGAGTAGCGGTCGATCAGCACGCCGTTCAGACGCGACTCCAGTCCCTGCGCGGTGTCGGTCCAGCGCACCGCGTGCGCGGGCGAGCAGGCGCCCGCCATGTTCGGCGAGGCGCCGCAGGCGTAGCCCGACAGCGAGCAGCGTCCCTCGACCATCACGCACAGGCCGCCGAAGCCGAACACCTCCATCTCCACCGGCGTGCGCGAGGCCACCAGCTCGAGCTGCGCGAGCGACAGCACGCGCGGCAGCACCGCGCGCCGGATGCCGAACTGCTCGTGGAAGAAGTTGATCGCCTCGTAGCTGGTCGCCGAGCCCTGCACCGACAGGTGCAGCTCGAGCTTCGGGTGCTTGCGGTGCGCGTAGCGCAGCAGGCCGGGGTCGGCGGCGATGATGGCGTCCGCGCCGAGCCACTGCGCGCGGTCGACGGCGTCGGTCCAGCGCGTCCAGTTGTGCGCCTGCGGGTAGGTGTTGATCGCCAGCACGACCTTGCGGCCGCGCTGGTGCGCGTAACGGATGCCGGCGCCGAGCGAGGCGTCGTCGAAGTTGAGCGCGGGGAAGTTGCGCGCGTTGGTGTCGTCGCGCAGGCCGGCGTAGACCCAGTCCGCGCCGGCGTCCACCGCCTCGCGGAGCGCGGGCAACCCGCCGGCGGGGCAGACCAGTTCCACGGCGGGCATCCTAGGCGGCGCGCCGCGGGTCGATACTGATCTGCATCAAGAAACCGGCGCCGGGCCGGCGGCCGCGCGCGGCGCTCAGGCCTGGTGGCCGCGCAGCCGCGCCAGGTCCGGGATCCGCACCTCGCGCGCGTTGATCTCGATGAGCCCCGCGTCGGCGAGGTCGTGCAGGATGCGCGAGAAGTGCTCGGGCGTCATGTTCAGGCGCGAGGCGACCACGCTCTTGCCCGCGCTCAGGTAGACGGTGGCCGGACCCGAGCTGCGGTCCTCGGGCACGTCGGCGAGCAGGTAGCCGATGATGCGCTCTTGGCCGGAGCGCAGCGTGTAGCCCTCCACGTCGCGCACCAGGCCGTGCAGCCGCCGCGCCAGGCCCGACAGCATGCGCCGGGCGAAGCCGGGATCGCGCGCGAGCTCGTCGAACACGGCGTGCTTGGCGACGTGCAGCAGCATGGTGTCCGCGAGCGCCTCGGCGAACACGATGTAGGGCTTCTCCAGGAACATCAGCGCCTCGCCGAAGCTCTGGCCGGGCCGCACGATCTCGACCACCTTCTCGATGCCCTGCGGCGAGGTGAAGCCGAGCTTCACCTGCCCGTAGACCACGACGTGGAAGCCCGTGCAGGGGTCGCCGGTCTGCACGATCGCCTGGCCCTTGTCGAAGTATTGCGGCAGCGTCGCGAGCGCGACGCGGTCGACCTCGTCGGCGCTCATCTCGCTGAACATCGGCAGCTTGGCGAGGAACGCCTGTACCTTGATCGCGGGGTGGCGCTGCTTGCGGGCCGGGGCGTCCATCGGCGAGGTCGGGGCCAGGGTGCGGATGATCAGCCGTGCATCGTCAGGCCGCCCGAGACGCTGAGCGTCTGCCCGGTGATGAAGTCGGCGTCGTCGCTGGCCAGGAACAGCACCGCGCCGGCGATGTCCTCGGGCTTGCCGAGGCGGCCGATCGGGATCGCGCGCCGGTAGGCCTCGCGCAGCTTGTCCGGGTTGCCGGCGCCGAGCATGAACGCTTCCAGCATGCCGGTCTCGGTGAGCCCCGGGCAGACCGTGTTCAGGCGCACGCCCTTGGAGGCGAGCTCGCGCGACAGCGTCTTGGTGATCGCGATGATGCCGCCCTTGCAGGCCGAGTAGGGCGCCTCGCCCGAGGAGCCGACGCGGCCCGCGTCCGAGGCGATATTGACCACCTTGCCGCCGCCGCGCTCGACCATGCCCGGCAGCACGCAGTGCATCAGGTTCATCGCGCCGACCAGATTGATCGAGATGATCTTCTGCCAGAACGCCGGGTCGGTCTTCAGGAACGGCTTGAACGCGTCCCAGCCCGCGTTGTTGACCAGGATGTCCACGGCGCCTGCCGACGCGACCGCCTTCTTCACGGCTTCGTAGTCGGTGATGTCGACCTTGGTTCCGCCGTTCAGGTCGAACACGATCACGTTCGTGCCTTCGGCCTTGAAGCGCTCGACGATCGCGGCGCCGATGCCCGCCGCGCCGCCGGTGACGATCGCGGTCTTGCCCTTGAGTCCCCTCATCGCTGTTCCTCCGGAATGACTGCGGTGGCTTCGAGCTCGATCTTACCCGGCGAGTCGAGCAGGTCCGAGACGAAGATCATGCTCATCGCCGGGTAGTGGCGGCCCATCTGCGCGCGCCAGATCGCGCCCAGGCGCGCGCGCGCGGCGAGGTAGGCCGGCTTGTCGCAGCAGAACGCGGTGATGCGGCAGAGGTGCTCGGGGCGGCCGCCGGCCTCGGCGAGCACGGCGAGCAGGTTCTTCAGCGCCTGCTCGAACTGCTCCGGGATCTCCGTCGAATGGAACTGCTGCTGCGCGTCCCAGCCGACCTGGCCGGCGATGAAGACGATGCGGCCAGACGCGGCGATGCCGTTGGCGTATCCGACCGGCGCCTTCCAGCCCTTCGGCAACAGTACGTTCATTCGCTCATCCTCGGCGGGTCCGGATCGCGGTCCCAGTCGGCGGGCGGCTTGGGCACCTTCTTCATCCAGTCGCGGATCAGCTTCACGTGCTCGCGCTCTTCCTCGGCCATTTCGGCCGCGGCCTCGCGCACCTGCTTGGGCGCCTTGCCGGCGGCGATCTCCTCGAAGTAGCGCTGCGCCTGGACCTCGCACTGCAGGGCGATCTCCAGCGCGTGCCAGGGCTGCATGAGGTAGTGCAGCGACTCGAACGGCGCCGTCTCGGGCGCTTCGGGGGTCTCCCAGGCGAAAGCGACCGGCAGCGCCGGCACGCTCGGCCAGCCCATCTCCTCGAGGATGCGCTTGGCGTGCAGCGCCTCGACCTTCGAGAGCTTGCGGAACATCTCGGCGACGTCGCGGTTGTTGTGCGAGTCGAGCTGCTCGGCGAACTGCGCGTAGCGCTCGACCGCCTCGAGCTCCATGGCATAGGCGCGCGCCATGAAATCCGCGTAGGCGCCTTTCGGCTGCGGGCGTTTCCTCGTCATGCGCCGACCTCCTTCAATGCGAAACCCGCGGCCAGCGACTCCGGCGCCGCGTGCTTGGCGGCGACCGGCACGCCATAGGGCGCTCGCTTGCCCTGGTAGAGCACGCCGATGTTGAAGCCGTCGTCGGTCATCAGGCGCCGCGCGGCGCGCGCGGGATCGTCCGTGGGACCGACCGGCGCCGGCCGCGCACGCTCCTTCCAGGCGCGCTGCTCGGGCCGGAACGTGACGCAGGGCGAGAGCACTTCGACGAACGAGAAGCCGGGATGGCGCACCGCCTGCTCGATCAGCGCGGCGGTGCCGTTCGGGTCGCCGGAGAACGCGCGCGCGATGAAGTTGGCGCCCGAGGCGAGCGCGATCACCAGCGGGTGGAACTCGCGCAGGCCCGTGCCGCCGGGGGCGAGTTTGGAGGACCAGTCGGGCTCGGTGGTCGGCGAGGGCTGGCCCTTGGTCATGCCGTAGACGTGGTTGTCCATCACGATGTAGGTGAGGTCGATGTTGCGCCGGCAGGCGTGCAGGAAATGGTTGCCGCCGATCGAGTAGCCGTCGCCGTCGCCGCTGGCCACCAGCACCGTCAGGTCCGGGCGCGCGACCTTCAGGCCCGTGGCCGCGGGCAGCGAGCGGCCGTGCACGCCGTGGAAGCCGTAGCAGCTGGTGTAGGCGGGAATCCTCGAGGAGCAGCCGATGCCCGACACCACGGCCACGTTCTCGGGCCGCAGGGCGAGGTTGGCGAGCGCCTTGGTGACGGCGGCGAGCACCGAGTAGTCGCCGCAGCCCGGGCACCAGACCGGCTTGTAGTCGGACTTGAACTCCTTCGCCGTGAGCGGCGCGGCCTGCAGCGGCGCGTTCATGCGGCCCTCCTGCGCAGCCGGCCGAGCGCGGCGAGGATCTCGGCGGGGCGGAACGGCAGGGGCCCGGGCCGGCGCAGGCTGTGCGTCTCGCACTGCAGCTCGCAATCGGCGCGCAAATAGCGCAGGAACTGGCCGCCGTGGTTCTGCTCGACGACCAGCACGCGCTTGACGCCCTGCAGCGCCCGCTTCAGGCGCTCGGGCTGCGCAGGCGAAAGCAGGCGCACGGAAACCAGCCGGGCCTGCGCGCCGTCGGCGCGCGCGCGGGCCAGCGCCTCGCGCGCCGGGCCGGTGCACGAGCCGAAGGTCAGGATCGCGGTATCGCCTTCGCCCTCCACGGTCGCCCAGTCCTCGCCGGGGTCGAACTGCGCGAGCTTGCGCGCGCGCTTCTCCACCTGCGCGAGGTGGTCGGCGGCCTGCGACGACGGCAACCCGCGCTCGTTGTGCTCCAGGCCGTCGGCCGTGTAAGTCGTGCCGCGCGTGCCCGGGATCGCCATCGGCGAGACGCCCGACTCGGTGATCGCGTAGCGTTTGTAGGTATCCGATCCGGTCGCACGATTTCTAGGGAAAATCGTCTGAGGCAAAACCGGAGCCTCGACCACCCCTCTTGCCTGGCCGAAGTACTGGTCCGAGAGCACGATCGCGGGCACCTGCAGCGATTCGGCGATCTGCACCGCCCAGGCGGTCGCGTTGGCGCAGTCGGCGAGGGAGTTCGGCGCGAGCACTACGTGCGGCGCGTCGCCGTGCATGCCGTAGAGCGCGATGTTCAGGTCGGCCTGCTCGGCCTTGGTGGCGATGCCGGTGGAGGGGCCGGTGCGCATCACGTCCACCACCACGATCGGGATCTCCGCGGCGACGCCCAGGCCGATCGACTCGGTCATCAGCGCGAGGCCGGGCCCCGAAGTCGCGGTCAGCGACGGCACGCCGCCATAGGAGGCGCCGAGGATCATGTTGATCGAGGCGAGTTCGTCCTCGGCTTGCACCATCGCGCCGCCGACCTTGACGATCGCGGGCGGGAGCCATTCGAGCAGCTCGGTGGCCGGAGTGATCGGGTAGGCGGCGACGAAGCGCACGCCCGCGTGCAGCGCGCCGTAGCCCGCCGCCTCGTTGCCGGTGACCAGCCATTGGCCCGCCCGCGGCTGCGCCGGGCGCAGCGCGTAGGAGGGCAGACCTGCAGCCTGCGCCATGCCCAGCTTCGCTGCAGCGAGGCCTGCCTCGAGTCCCTTCTTCTTCATGCTGCGCCGCAATGCGCGCTCGAGCGCCTCGGCGGGCAGGCCGACCAGGCCCGCGAGCACACCAAGCGCGACCATGTTCGGCCAGCCGTCGGCGATGCCCTTGGCGAGCTTCCTGAGGGGCACCTGGGCCTGCTGCGCGCCGCTGCGCGCGAACACCTCCGGCACCTGGCCTTGCTCCGGATCGCCGAGAATCACGCTGCCCGCGGCGAGCGGCAGCTCGGCGGCGAAGCGCTGCACGTTCTGCCAGTCGATGGCGGCGAGCACGTCGACGCGGTCGTCCTGCCCGTCGGTGGGGAAGGTGGCGATGCGCAGCATGGCGGCGGCCTCGCCGCCGCGGATCTGCGGGCCGCTGGTGCGCGTCATGATCGCGCAGTAGCCGGCGAGCGCGGCGGCCTCCAGCAGCAGGTTGCCGGCCGTCATCACGCCCGCGCCGCCGCTGCCGGCCAGCGCGAGGGAGACCGAGTCCCGCGATGCTGCAGTATCATGCATAAGAACCCTCCGTCGGTGCAATTTGCCTCATGTCTTTAAAAAAACTTTGAACTAGATCAAATCGGGCTGCTTTCGCTCGGCGTATCACTGCTTCCCAGCAGCCAAACCTCGGGAGGCGGGACATGGGCAAGACCGAAACGGCGTTCCTCAAGAACCACGATCTGGCACCGCTGCAGGGCGGCGCCGTGCGCTACGAGCTGCGGCCGGCGAAGCGGCCCGACGGCAGCGTGGCCGAAGGCCTGTTCAACGCCTGGATCACCCTGGACAACCAGGCCCAGTACAACTCCTACACCACCGAGATGGTCAAGGCGGTGATCCTCGCCTTCCGCGCCGCCTCGGCCGCGCGCGACGTCAGCTGCGTGGTGTTCACCGGCGCGGGCGACAAGGCCTTCTGTACCGGCGGCAACACCAAGGAGTACGCCGAGTACTACGCCGGCCACCCTCAGGAGTACCGGCAGTACATGCGGCTGTTCAACGACATGGTCTCGGCGATCCTCGCCTGCGACAAGCCCGTGATCTGCCGCGTCAACGGCATGCGCATCGGCGGCGGCCAGGAGATCGGCATGGCCTGCGACTTCTCCGTGGCGCAGGACCTGGCGCGCTTCGGCCAGGCCGGCCCGAAGCACGGCTCGGCGCCGATCGGCGGCGCCACCGACTTCCTCCCCGTCGTGTCCGGGGCCGAGCGCGCCATGGCGGCCTGCGTGCTGTGCGAGCCGTTCTCGGCGCACGAGGCCTACCACATGGGCATCCTCACCGACATCGTCCCGGCGCTGAAGGTGGACGGCAAGTACGTCGCCAACCCGCTGGTCGAGACGCAGAGGGTTTATGACGAGTTCGGGCGGATTGCGTTCGGAAAGTCCAAGACGGGTGCTGAATTGCAGCAGGGCAAAGAGCTGATGAAGAAGGGCAAGGTGGACCTTTCGATGCTCGACGCCAAGGTCGAGGAGCTGTGCGCCAAGATCCTGCTCACCTTCCCGGACTGCACCACCAAGACGCTCGAGGAGCTGCGCAAGCCCAAGCTGGACGCCTGGAACCGCAACAAGGAGAACTCGCGCGCCTGGCTGGCGCTGAACATGATGACCGAGGCGCGCGCGGGTTTCACCGCCTTCAACGAGGGCAGCAAGGACGACCGCGAGGTCGACTTCGTGCTGCTGCGCCAGAAGCTCGCGGCCGGCGAGGGCTGGGCCGGCGGGCTGCACGAGGCCATCCAGCCGCACGCCAAGCGCGGCTGAGCGGGCCATGACGGAGGGACCGCTCAAAGTCTGGCTGGAGCGCGGCGGCGCGCTGCTGCGCCTGCGCCTCGCGCGCCCGAAGGCGAACATCCTCGACGCCGGGATGATCTCCGCCCTGCGCGGGAGCTTCTCCAATTACCGGACCAACAACGGCCTGCTGGCGGCGCTGGTGGACCACGAGGGGCCGCACTTCTCGTTCGGCGCGAGCGTGGAGGAGCACCTGCCGCAGCACTGCGAGAAGATGCTCAAGGGCTTCCACGCGCTGCTCGGCGCGATGCTGGAATGGCCCAAGCCCATCCTCGTTGCGGCGGGCGGCCAGTGCCTGGGCGGCGGGCTGGAGTTCGCCAGCGCGGGCAGCCTGCTGTTCGCCGCGCCCGGCGCGCAGTTCGGCCAGCCCGAGATGAAGCTCGGCGTGTTCGCGCCGGCCGCCTCGGTGCTGCTGCCGCTGCGCATCGGCCAGGCGCGTGCCGAGGACCTGCTGCTGTCCGGGCGCTCGATCGACGCGCCGACGGCGCAGGCCTGGGGCCTCGTCAACGCCGTCGCCGACGACCCGTCCGCGGCCGCGCTCGAGTACTTCGACAAGCACCTCGCCGACAAGAGCGCCGCGGCGCTCGCGTTCGCGCAGCGCGCGGCCCGCAACGGCTTCGCCGAGCTGGCGCGCGCGCGGCTCGACGAGGTCGAGGAGCTCTACCTGGAGCGCCTGATGGAGACGCACGACGCCAACGAGGGCCTGCAGGCCTTCATGGAGAAACGCCAGCCGAAATGGGAGCACCGATGAGCACGAAGGAGAACCGCGTTACGGAAATCATCTCGCGCTGCTCGGCGCTGTTCGAGGACCTCGAGTTCGGCGCCGTGAAGAAGTGGAAGGCGGCCGCGCCGGGACGCAAGGCGATCGGCTACATGCCGGTCTACGTGCCGCACGAGATCGTGCACGCCGCCGGCATGCTGCCGGTGGGCATCTTCGGCGGCGGCGACCAGCTCGAGGTGATCCAGGGCGACGCCTACTACCAGAGCTACATCTGCCGCATTCCGCGCTCCACCGTCGAGCTCGGTCTCACCGGGCGGCTGGACTGCCTGGACGGCATGCTGTTCCCGTCCACCTGCGACGTGATCCGCAACCTGTCCGGCATGTGGCAGATCATGTTCAAGAACAAGTACGTGCGCTACGTCGACGTGCCGCAGGACTACGACGACGCGGTCGGCGGCCAGTTCTACATCCACGAGATGCAGCAGATCCGCGAGGACCTGGGCAAGCTCGCCGGGAGGCCGGTCACCGACGAAGCGCTGCGCGCCTCGATCGTCGTCTACAACGCGCACCGCAAGGCGATTCGCGACCTGTACGCCTACCGCGCCGCCAAGCCCTGGCAGGCGCCGACCGCCGAGGTCTACCTGCTGCTGCGCGCCGGCTGCGTGCTGCCGCCCGAGGAGCACACCCGGCTGGTGCACGACTACCTGGCCGCCTGCGAGACCCAGCAGCGGCCCAAGCGCGACAACGCGCGCGTGGTCGTGACCGGTCCGTTCTGCGAGCAGCCGCCGCTGGGCCTGATCAAGTCGATCGAGATGTCGGGCTGCTACATCGTCGACGACGAGTTCATGCTCGCCTTCCGCTGGCTGATGGACGAAGTGGAGGAGACCGGCGACCCGATGCAGGCGCTGTCGAAGGCATTCCTGCACCGCTCCGCGCAGAGCTCCTCCAAGTACGACGCGCGCAAGGAGGACAAGGGCCGCTTCCTTCTGCACCAGGTCAAGAGCCGCGGCGCCGAGGGCGTGGTGTTCGCCGCGCCGTCTTTCTGCGACCCGGCGCTGCTCGAGCGGCCGATGCTGCAGGAGATCCTCGCCAGGCACAAGATTCCCTACACCGCGTTCAAGTACGCCGAGAACACCGGCCAGATGGCCCCGATCCGGGAGCAGGCCGGCACCTTCGCCGACTCGATCAAATTGTGGAGCGCCGCATGAACACTGCAGTCAAGAAGCAGGTTCAAAAAGAGGATGCGATGTGGCTGCAGAAAGAGCTCATCAACCGCAACTACCACGAGCTCGCCACCGCACGCGAACACAATCGCAAGGTGTCGGCCACCTTCGTGCCGGGCAACCTGAACGAGCTGCTGATGTGCTTCGACTTCGCGCGCAGCCTGCCCGAGACCAACGCGCTGCAGAACGGCATGCGCAAGAAATCGGGCAAGATGATCATGGACGCCGAGCGCGACGGCCACTCGGAGGACGTCTGCACCTACGTCAAGGCCGACCTCGGCATGATGCTGCAGGGGCAGGTCGGCCCGACCGGCGACCCGCTGCCGCACCCCGACATCCTGCTGCTGTCGTACACCGGCTGCTTCACGTTCATGAAGTGGTTCGAGCTGGTGCGCCAGAAGTACAACTGCGAGACCGTGATGCTGCACGTGCCCTACCAGGGCGACGGCAAGGTGTCGCCGGCGATGCGCGACTACGTCGTCAAGCAGCTCAAGGAGAAGGTGATCCCCTCGCTGGAGAAGGTCTCGGGCGTCAAGTTCGACATCGACCGGCTGCGCCAGTACATGCGCGAGTCGGTGAAGGCCGAGGAGAACCTGGTGCGCGTGCTGCAGTCGGCCAAGCAGCGGCCCTCGCCGATCGACGGGTATTTCGGCGCGGTCTACTACATCGGGCCGATGTTCACCGCCTTCCGCGGCATGCCGGAGGCGACGCGCTACTACGACACGCTCTGGGCCGAGGTCGAGCAGCGCATGCGCGAGAAGAAGGGCCCGGTCACCCCCGAGGGCGAGATCGCCGAGGAGAAGTACCGCCTCGTGGTCGAAGGACCGCCCAACTGGACCAGCTTCCGCGACTTCTGGAAGATGTTCGCCGACGAGGGCGCGGTGGTCGTCGCCTCGACCTACGCCAAGGTCGGCGGCGTCTACGACTTCGGCTTCCGCCACGACCCGGAGCGGCCGCTCGAGTCGCTCGCCGAGTACTGCCTCGGCTGCTACACCAACCTGAACTTCCCGCAGCGCATCGACATGATCTGCCGCTACATGGACGAGTACCAGGCCGACGGGCTGCTGATCAACTCGATCAAGAGCTGCAACAGCTTCTCCGCCGGCCAGCTGCTGATCCTGCGCGAGGTCGAGAAGCGCACCGGCAAGCCGGCCGCGTTCATCGAGACCGACCTCGTCGACCCGCGCTACTTCTCGGCGGCCAACGTGAAGAACCGCCTGGAGAGCTACTTCCAGATGATCAAGCAGAAACGCACGGCCGGGGCGCACTGACATGAAATGCTTCATCGGCATCGACCTGGGCTCCACCACCACCAAGGCGGTGGTCATCGACGAGTCGCGCAGCGTGCTCGGGCGCGGCATCACCAACTCGCGCTCCAACTACGACACCGCGGCGTCGATCGCCAAGCAGGAGGCGATGGTGGCGGCGCGCTTCCACCTGTTCCGCGAGGCGCTGGCGAAGGGCGGCGCGCTGAACGGCGGGCTGGAGGACTTCATCGCGCAGCTGGAGCGCGACTTCCGCCTCGAGCAGTTCCTCGAGCAGCTCGCCGACCTGGAACAGGTCTGCGGTCGCAACGTCGCCAACGCGCGCTTCGGCGACGCCGCGAAGGGCGTCGCCGCGGCGCTGGTCGAGGTGTTCAAGCGGCTGCGCGAGGAAGCGCCGACGCTGTTCGCGCCCGGCGCCAAGCGCAAGAGCGACTTCTTCCGCGACATCGCCGGCAGCCGCTACCTCGCGGTCAGCGAGCAGGTGGCCAAGGACGCCGGCCTGCGCTACGACATGCTGCTCAACGTCTTCGACCGCTCCATCATCGAAGTCGAGAACCGGGTCTACGCCGACGCGGTCAAGGGGCACCTGCTGGATGCGCTCGAGCGAACCTTCGTGGCCCTGCCGGGCACGCGGAAGTTCGCGGAGAAGATCCGCAATCCGATCCAGTCGGTGATCGACACGGCGCTGGAGGAGACCTACGTGGTGGGCACCGGCTATGGCCGCGCGCGGCTGCCGTTCTCCAAGGAGCACATCCGCTCCGAGATCCTCTGCCACGGCCTCGGCGCGCACGTCATGTACCCGAGCACCGCGACCGTGCTGGACATCGGCGGGCAGGACACCAAGGCGATCCAGGTCGACAAGCACGGCATCGTCGAGTCGTTCCAGATGAACGACCGCTGCGCCGCCGGCTGCGGGCGCTACCTCGGCTACATCGCCGATGAGATGAACATGGGCCTGCACGAGCTGGGGCCCCTGGCGATGAAGGCGACCAAGACGGTACGCATCAACTCCACCTGCACGGTGTTCGCGGGCGCCGAGCTGCGCGACCGGCTGTCGCTGGGCGAGAAGCGCGAGGACATCATGGCCGGGCTGCACCGCGCCATCATCCTGCGCGCGATGTCGATCCTCGCGCGCTCGGGCGGCATCCGCAACGAGTTCACCTTCACCGGCGGCGTGGCCAAGAACGAGGCCGCGGTCAAGGCGCTCACCGGCCTGGTGCGCGAGAACTACGGCGAGCTGACGCTCAACATCAACCCCGACTCCATCTACACGGGCGCGCTCGGCGGCGCGACCTTCGCCTGGCGGGCGGTGATGGAGGAGGGCAAGGCGGCCGAGCACCGGGAGGCGGCATGAGCGAGATCACCATCGGCATCGACATCGGCTCGGGAGCGGTGAAGACGGTCCTGTTCCGCGGCGAGCAATGGCTCGCCAAGCGCGTCGAGCGCATCCGCCGCCGCGACCCCCTGGAGCTGGCGCGGCAGGGCTTCGACGAAGTGCTCGAGGAAGCGAAGCTCAAGGAGAAGGACGTCAGCTACACCGCCACCACGGGCGAGGGCGAGAACGTCAAGTTCGCCACCGGGCACTTCTACTCGATGACCACGCACGCGCGCGGCGGGGTGTACCTGAACCCGGAGGCGCGCGCGGTGGTGGACATCGGCGCGCTCAACGGCCGCGCGATCTACATCGACGAGCGCGGCAAGGTGCTGTCGTACAAGATGACCAGCCAGTGCGCCTCGGGCTCGGGGCAGTTTCTCGAGAACATCGCGCGCTACCTCGGCGTCGCGGTCGAGGAGATCGGCACGCTGTCGAAGACCTCGAAGAACCCGGAGAAGGTCAGCTCGATCTGCGCGGTCCTGGCCGAGACCGACGTGATCAACATGGTGTCGCGCGCCATCGCCACGCCCGACATCCTGAAGGGCATCCACATCTCGATGGCCTCGCGCCTCGTCAAGCTGCTCAAGGTCACGGGCATCACCAAGGGCACGGTGCTGCTCACCGGCGGCCTCGCGCTCGACGCCGGCCTGCTCGCCGCGCTGCAGGAGGAGCTGGTCAACGAGAAGATCAGCGGGCTCACGGCGGTCAGCCACCCGGACTCGATCCACGCCGGCGCGATCGGCGCCGCGCTCTGGGGCGCGTTCCGCCATCGCAAGCTGGCCGAGCTGCAGTCGCGCGCCGCGGCCTGAACCCTGGAGGAAGACCATGGCCCTGCTGATCAACGAAGCCTGCACCCTCTGCGACGCCTGCGTCCCGGTCTGCCCGAACGAGGCGATCAAGTCCGGCGAGCCCTACGTCATCGATCCGCTGAAGTGCACCGAGTGCGTCGGCGCCAAGGACGAGCCGCAGTGCAAGCTGGTCTGCCCGTCGGACTGCATCGTGCCGAACCCGGATTTCGCCGAGACGCCCGAGCAGCTGCAGGCCAAATACGAGGCGCTCCATGGCTGAGACCGCCGCCAAGGCAAGACACCACGACCTGGCGGATGCCGCGCAGGTGCGCGCGCTCGCGCCGCAGGACCTCGCCCGCGTCGAGGCGATCGACGCGCTCTGGCTGGGGCGGCCGCGCTCGCGCTACTTCGAGCGCCGCCTCGCGGCCGCGCAGCGCCAGCCGGGCCTGCACGTGCAGCTGGGCGCGGTGGTGGACGGCCGGCTGTGCGGCTTCGTGCTCGGCCGCGTCCTGGAGGGGGAATTCGGGCGCGCCGAGCCGGCGCTCAGGCTGGAAGCCATCGGCATCGACCCGGTGGCGGAGGGCCGTGGCCTCGGCCTGCGGCTCAACGAGGCGCTCGAGGCGGAGGCGCGCCGGCACGGCGTGCGCGAGCTGCGCACGGGCGCGCACTGGCGCGAGCACGGCATGCTCGGCTTCCTGGACCGCGCCGGCTGGTCGCTCGGGCGCAACTACGTGCTCGACTGCGCGCTCGCGGACGCGACCTGGGGCGGCGACCGCGAGATGCCCGTGAGCGGCCCGGTGGACACCGCGCCGCGCGACCCGAACGACTATAGCGGCCCGGCGGGCAACGACTACGAGACGCTCGCGCGCGACGTCGGCGACATCGCCGTCCTGGGCATGGGCGACCTGGAGGGCATCCAGCGCATCGACCGGCGCCTTACCGGGCGGGACCGGGGCGCCTACCTGCGGCACGCGCTGGAGGAGGCGATGGCGGACTCCTCGGTGCGCGTCTCGCTCGCCGCGCGCGCCGACCAGGGGCTGGCCGGCTACGTGATGGCGCGCGTCGACCTGGGCGACTTCGGCCGCCGCGCGCCGGTGGCCGTCATCGACGCGATCGGCGTCGACCCGATGCGCAAGGAGCACGGCTTCGGCCACGCGCTGATGTCGCAGCTGTTCGTGAACCTGCGCGCGCTGGGCGTGGAGCGCATCGAGACCGTCGTCGCGCCGGACAACTTCGAGCTGCTGCACTTCTTCCTGTCCGCCGGGCTGCGCCCCTCCGACCGGCTGGCCTTCGCCAAGCGCCTCGGCTAGCCGGCAGCGCATGCAAGGGAACGCCACCCAGGTCAGCCGGCGGCTGCACGAGGAGCACGTGGCGGTGATCGCGCTGTGCGGCAAGCTCGAAGCGTCGCTTTCCGCCGGCAAGTCCGATCCGGCGCTGCTGAAGGCCGCGCTCGAGGCCATCGACGGCGAAGTCGAGCGCCATTTCGCCTTCGAGGAAGCCGAGCTGTTCCCGCGCATGAACGAAGCGGGCGAGGGCGACCTCGTCGATCTCCTGCTCGAGGAGCACGCCGCGGTCCGGGACGCCGCGCGCCGCTTCGCCGCCGCCGCCCGCCAGGTGCCCCCGGGCGCCGACCTGCGGCCCGCCGGCCTCGAATTCGCCGAGCGCCTCGCCTCGCACGCGCAGAAGGAAGAAATGTCGATGCTGCCCGCCCTCGACGACCTGCTCGACGCCGGCACCGACGCCGATTTGATCCTTGCCTACGCAGGTTGACCTAGATCAAGCGTTGCGCGCACGGAATCCGCAGGCTTGCTCAAATGGGCAAGCCGCACCCCCGCCGGACGCTCAAGAAGCTACGGTTGTTCCGATCGCTGACCGACGAGGAGGCCGCACGCCTGCTGCGTGCGGCGCGCACGCGACGGCTTGCCCGCGGCGAGCTGCTCGGTCGGACCGGGGACGCCGTACCAGGCTTGTGCGTGCTCGAGAGCGGCAGCGTGACGCTGTCCCTCGGCCGCGGGCGCGCGCGGCGCGTGTTCCGCGTCGTCAGCGCCGGGGATACCTTCCTCGAGGCGCCCGCGCTCAGCGGCTCGCACAGCCCGTTCGAGATCCGCGCCCTTGGGGATGCGGTCGTCCGCACGGTGCCGATCGCGAGCATCCTCGCGGCCCTGAAGCGCAATCCCGGATTCGCGCACGACCTCGTGTCGCTGGTCGCGACGCGGGCCATGCTCGGACTGCGCTACCTGCACGGCACGACGCTACCGGTGGCGGCGCGGGTCGCGCAGCACCTGCACTCGACCGCCCGGATGAGCAAGTCCGGCGCCTGGCAGGTCGTGCTGCCGGCCACGAAGACCATCCTGGCCGAGCAGCTGGGCATGAAGAAGGAAGCCCTGTCGCGCGCGCTGCGGGCGCTTTCCGACGCCGGGCTGCTCGCGGTGACCGGCCGGCGGATCGCGGTCCTGGACCGCGCGGGGCTCGCGCGGGTGCCGGTCAACGGCGACTGAGCTCCGGTCCCCTCAGGAACCTTTCGGCCGCAGGTCGCGCACGCGCACGGCCTTGCCCTGCGAGCGCGGCACTTCACCGGGCTTGCGCATCTTCACGGCTGCGGTGACGCCGATCATCGACTTGATCTGGTGCGCTACGCGCGCAGCGATGGCGGGGTACTCGCGCGCGTCGGCGGACGGCGCAGCCTCGGCCTCGACGGTGAGCCGGTCCATGCTGCCCTCGCGCTCCACCACGAGCTGGTAGTGGGGTGCCAGCCCCTCCAGGCCCACGAGCACCGCCTCGACCTGCGAGGGGAACATGTTGACGCCGCGGATGATGAGCATGTCGTCGTTGCGGCCCGTCACGCGCTTGATGCGCAGGTGGCTGCGCCCGCAGCTGCAGGGCTCGCGCGTGACGCGCGTGATGTCGCGCGTGCGGTAGCGCAGCATCGGCAGCGCTTCCTTGGTGAGCGTGGTGATCACCAGCTCGCCGGGCTCGCCGTCGGGCACCGGCTGGCCGGTCGCGGTGTCGAGCGCCTCGAACAGGAAATGGTCCTCCCAGCCGTGCAGGCCGTCCTGCGCCTCGCACTCGACCGCCACGCCCGGGCCCATGATCTCCGACAGGCCGTAGACGTCGATCGCCTTCAGGCCGAGGCGTGCCTCGATCTCGCGGCGCATGGCTTCGCTCCAGGGCTCGGCGCCGAACAGCCCGATCTCCAGCGCGCTGCCCTTCAGGTCCACGCCCTCGCTTTCGGCGACCTCCGCGATGTTGAGCGCGTAGGAGGGCGTCGCGCACAGCACCCGCGCGCCGAAGTCGCGCAGCAGCACGACCTGGCGCTCGGTCGCGCCGCCGGACACCGGCACCACGGTGGCGCCGAGCCGTTCCGCGCCGTAGTGCGCGCCGAGGCCGCCCGTGAACAGGCCGTAGCCGTAGGCGTTGTGCACCACGTCGCCCGGGCGCGCGCCGGCGCAGGCCATCGAGCGCGCCATCAGGTCCGCCCAGATATCCAGGTCGCGCGAGGTGTAGCCGACCACCGTCGGCTTGCCGGTGGTGCCCGAGGAGGCGTGCAGCCGCACCAGGTGCTCGCGCGGCCGCGCGAACATGCCGAACGGGTAGGTGTCGCGCAGGTCGGTCTTCAAGGTGAAGGGCAGGGCGCGCAGGTCCTCGAGGCGGCGCAGGTCCTTCGGGTCGAAGCCGATCGCATGCATGCGCTCGCGGTGCAGCGGCACGTTGTCGTAGGCATTGCGCACCGTGGTGCGCAGGCGCTGCAGCTGGAGCCGCTCGAGCTTCTCGCGCGGCATGGTCTCGGCTTCGCGCTCGAAGAAGAAATGCGCGGGCTTGCCGAGCAGGCGCGCGCGCGGGTTGCCCTTGGAAGCGTTCCGGTCCTGGAGGTGTGCGCTCATCGGATGGGGAGGTGCGGGAGTGAGAAACCCTGGTTGTGGGAGGCGCGCGTGACCAGCGCGAACTTCAGGCGCCAGCCGGTGACGGCGGCGAGCAGGCCCGCGAGCCAGAGCGCCTCGGGCGCGAGCGTCGAGAACAGCAGCAGCGCGACCGGCAGCACGGTGCCGAGCTGCATCAGCGCGCGGCCCGAGGGCTCGAGCGCGGCGGCGCACGGCAGGCGCAGCGCGGTGCGGTAGCGCGACCAGGCGAACGCGCGCGCGAGCAGCGCGAGTCCGAACAGGCCGACGAGCGCCGCGACGTCGCCGAACAGGAGCGCGATGCCCGCGCCTTCGGCGAGGCCCGTGAGCATCACCAGCGGCACGACCTGCGGCGCGCGCCAGGCGGGGATGCCCTTGGAAGCATGGAGGATGCGCGCCTGGCACCAGAGGAAGAGGAGGGCACTCAGGGCCGCTGCGACGGTCAGGCTTCTTTCAGAAGAGAAGACTGAAAGCAGTCCCAGGACAAACGTCAGCACTGCGGCAAGTGCCTCGCGACTCATCCAGGATGTCCATGGATTGAAGAAGACGTGCGCGGCACGCAGCTTGCGGCCGATCTCCAGCCACACCGCGCCCAGGCCGAGCGCGATCAACGCCAGGCCGAGCGCCTGCAGCAGCGGCGCGCCGCCGGCGAGCGGCGCGGCGGCGAGCAGCCCGGCGCCGCTGCCGCCGAGCATGAAGTTCGCGGCCGCGCGCGCGTCCCAGTGCTGCTGGATCCAGGGGCGGGGCCCGAAGGTCGTCGGCCGGCTCACTTGCGGTCCCACAGGTAGTAGAAGCCGGGCTTGGTGCCGAGCTCTTCGTGCATGCGGAAGAACTGGTTCTCCGCAAGCAGTTCCGAGATGTTGCTGCCCGGGTCGTCCGCGTCGCCGAAATGTAGCGCCTGAGCGATGCAGCTGTTCACGCAGGCAGGCGTCGCGTCCGGGTCCTTGCCGGGCTTGAGGCCCTTTGCCAGGCCAGAGTCAATGCGGTCTGCGCAAAACGTGCATTTTGTCGCGACGCCCAGTCTTTTTTCATCATTTCCAATTTCCTCGTTGGGCATCGGAGCGCCGTACGCAAACTGTGCGACGTCCGTCTTGTACCGCGCCTGGTAGGGGCAGGCGACCGCGCAATAGGCGCAGCCGATGCACAGGTCGTAGTCGATGGTGACGATGCCATCGGCGCGCTTGCGCGTCGCTGTGGACGGGCAGACGTGCATGCAGGGCGGGTCCTCGCAGTGCATGCAGCCCACCGGCACGAACACGCGCTTCACCGACGGGAATTCGCCGACCTCCATGTCGAGCACGCGCCGCCACTGCACGCCGGGCGGTGTCGCGTTGGCGTGCTTGCAGGCCGCCGTGCAGGTCTGGCAGCCCACGCAGCGCCGGAGATCGGCAACCATCGCCCAACGCGTCATCGGTATGTGGCCATCGCTTGGTTATTTCTGAGTCTTCTTGATCGAAACCCGTACGACATCCGCCCCAGAGCCCGTCGCGTCGGTGAGATCCATCGACATCGGCACCAGCCGGTTCAGGCTCGGCACGCCGAAGTCCTTCGCGAACGGCGTCGCCCAGTGGTCGAACTGCGCGATCAGCAGCAGCGTGTCCGGGCGGATGCCCTGGCGCAGCACGGCCCTGGCGCGCACCTGGCGCCGCGGCGTGGCGATCTCCACGCTGTCGCCCTCGGCGATGCCCAGCTCGGCCGCCTTCTGCGCATTGATGATCACGCCGCCGTGGCCGGCGACATTGGAGGCCACCTCGCGGATGATCTGCATGCCGACGTTGCCGCCCCAGGCGTATTGCATGCTGCGCGAGGTGAGCAGCCAGAACGGGAAGTCGCCCGCCTTGCCGCCGGCGCGCGCCAGCTCCTCTTCCCAGAGCCTGGGGAATTCCTTCCACGCCGGCAGCGCCTGGTACTCGGCGAGCTGCTTGTCCCACCACTGCATGCCGTGCTCGTGCAGGCGGCGCTCGAGCTGCCTGCCCACGCGCAGCAGCTGCTCCTGGTAGGGCAGCTCGAAGCGCAGGCCCTGCGCGGCGAGCGTGGGGAAGAGGTACCAGTCGGACTGCGGGAAAGGCTTCACGCGCAGGCCGTTCTGCTTCCACCAGTCCAGGCCGTGCGTTTCCTCGCCGTCGGTGAGCTCGGCGCTCGCGGCGCGGCAGACCGCGTCCCAGATCTGGTCGCGCGTGTACCTGCGGTCCTCCTCGAGCACAAAGCTCCAGTCCAGGCCCTTCAGCGGCACGCCGGCCGCGCCGCGGTTGATCGAGGCGTTGTAGCGCTCCAGCAGACCGGTGCGCGCGGCGAGCTCGGTGGCGATATCGGTGAAGTCGCGCGCCTCGGTGGCGGGCCTGACCACGGGCTGGCGCAGCGCGTAGCCCTCGTGCTTCCAGAACTGCTCGATGTACTTCGAGCCGCCGACGTAGATCAGCTGCAGGCTTTCCAGGTCCATCTGGTCGGGCAGCAGGATGTCGGCGAAATGGTTGGTCTCGTCGCGCGTGTAGGCGAGCGCGACCACGAACGGGAACTGCGCCATGCGCTCGGCCACCTGGGTGGTGTCCCAGAACGAGATCGCCGGGTTGGTGCGGTAGACGAACCAGAGCTCCGGATAGGTGACGCGCGGCAGGCCGGGCGGCGTTTCGCCGAGGAACATCCAGGAGAAGTGCGTGGGCCCGAGCGCCTGGCTCCAGGGGCCGTTGGCCGCGAGCGGCACCAGCGTGCGGTACGCGTTGCGGATGTTCGGCTCCGGCTTCCAGTGCTCCTTGTCGGTCGGGTTGAGCGGATAGGCCATGAAGCCGTCGGCGCCAGGCTTCACGCTCGCATGTCGCTCCGACAGCGGCTTGTTCAGGCGCACCGTGGTGCCGAGCGTGCCGCCGGGGACTTCCAGCGCGCCGGCCAGCGCCGCGAGCATGGTGCGCGCCCAGCAGCACTCGAAGCCGCCCCAGCCGTTGTTGACCGTCTTGCCGAGCGCCACCGCCACCGGCCGGAACGGCAGCGTCTTGCCGTCGATGACGATGGTCTCGCCGATGTGCGCGTGGTCGAGATACTCCCTGGCGATGCGCCGGATCGTCGCCGCCGGCACGTCGCAGATCTTCTCCGCCCACTCGGGCGTGTACGGCTTCATGTGCTCGAGAAGCTTCGTGAATGCCGTCACGCCTTGCAGTTCGCCTTCGGCCAGCACCTCTTCGTCAGGGCCGATTTCTACCGCCTTCACATGGCATGTCTTTTCAATCGCCTCCGCGAGAAGAGGCTTTTTGGTTGAAAGATCCCTTAAGTAAAACCCGTTAGGTCCCACCAGGTAGGGCGAGGAGGTGTGATTCAGGAGGAAATCCACGTCCAGCCGCTGGCGCGGCTCCTCGTGCAGCATCACGTGGATGAGCGCGTAGAGGAACGCGGGGTCGGTCTTCGGCTTGATCGGCACCCACTCGGCCGAGCAGGCGCCGGTGATCGACAGGTGCGGCTCGACCTGCACGCGCTTCATGCCGCGGATGCGCGCATCGGCGTGGCGCCAGACGCCGACCACGCCGCCCGAGGCCTCGGTGTTGGCGCCGCAGGAGATCACGTATTCGCACAGCGGCGTGTCGGGCGAGACGGTGAACGCGCGGTGCCAGAATTCGCCGTACAGGTGCTCGGAGTGCGTGCACTTCACGCCCTGGCCGGAGCCGAAGCCCATGTCGATCGGTCCCCAGGCGCCGAGGAAGGCGGGGAAGGTGCCCATGTACGACTGCGGCGTGCCGCCGCCGCCGAAGCTCGCGGCGACGCGCGGATAGCCGGAGGCGTCCAGCAGCCCCTTGCCGCGGATCTCGATGAGCTTCCTGGCGATGGTGTCGAGCGCCTCGTCCCAGCTGATCGGCACGAACAGCGGGTCCTCGTCGCGGCCCTTGCGCGGGTTGGTGCGCTTCATCGGCGTGCGCACGCGGTTCGGGTTGTAGAGCTTCTGCACCAGGCCGTAGGCCTTGACGCAGACCTTGCCGCCGCCCGGGTGGATCGTCGCGGCGTCGAAGTTCGGCGTCACCTGCGTGGCCACGCCGTTCTCGACCTCGACCTCGAGCAGGTCGGGGCCGGCGACGCACTGGTAGCAGTAGGTCTTGACCTTCACGCGCCCTGCGCCGCCTTGGCCTTGGCCGCCTTCGCGGCGAGGCGCGCCTCGGTCTGCTTCACGTCGACCACGAAGCGCATGTGCTTGCCGCGCGCGATCGCGTCCACGCCATCGGTGCCCGCAACTTCGAACGTGATTGCACGTCCCTTCACCTCCGCCACGGTGACGGTGAACTCGGCCTGCATGCCGAGCAGCGTCGCGGCGAGGTGGTCGATCTCGACGCGCGTGCCGACCGAGTCTTCGCCGGCGTTTACCAATAATAGCGGCTCGTGGGGCGACATAAGCTGCATTGTGCGCCGTCAAACCGGGACCAGGGAGCGGGAGAATGGCCAAATCGTGCGGTGCAACGCAGCCTGGGGCGGATAGATTTGCCTATCCGTGCAGCCGCAATTCGTCGCGATGACGCTCTTCGCAGGCCGGATGCTGCAGGACGAAGTTGCGCAGCACGAGCTTGAGAACCAGCGCGCGCTCGGGGTCGCCGCAGGCGATCGCGCGCCCGATGTCGTCCCGGATCATTTCCTTGATGAAGAATTTTCCCGCCGGCGTGCCGACCAGGTAATTGCCCATCTCCGCCGCGGCGATCTCGGGTATGTGCTCGTGCTGCGCCAGCGCGCGCACCTCCTCCTCGGTCAGGCCGCACATGCCGATGCAGTCTTCCAGCGACAGCATTCCCGCAGCATGGCCCCGCTGCAGCCCCGGCCCTTGACCCTCGTCAATCTATGGCGCTGAAATACGCCTACGCTGCATCGGTGGAACTGGGTTCATGAGCTCACGAACTCACACTACGATCGGGTCGGATCCCCGCGCCGGGGTGTCCACGACCTGGTTTGACCGCTGGCTGCTGCACAGCATGATGGCGGCGCTGCCCGGCGCCGGGTACGAGGTCGAGCTCTGGGACGGCAGCCGGGCGGGGAACAACACCGGCATGCAGGTGCGGATCCGCGACCGCGATGCCCTATGGCAGGTGGTGCGCAATCCGTCGCTGTATTTCGGCGATCTCTACAGCGCCGGCCGGATCGAGGTCGATGGCGACCTGGTGACCTTTCTTGAGCGCACCTATGCCGCGCTGGACGCCGGCCGCAGGGCGAGCGCCTCGCCCTGGTGGAAGCTCTGGACGGACGGGGAGCCGCGCCCGCGCACGATCTCCGCGGCGCGCAAGAACATCGAGCAGCACTACGACCTGGGCAACGATTTCTATTCCCTGTGGCTGGATTCCGCCTCGATGCAGTACACCTGCGCCTACTTCCCGCAGCCCGGCATGTCGCTGGAGGCGGCGCAGCGCGCCAAGATGGACCACGTCTGCCGCAAGCTGCGGCTGCGGCCGGGGCAGCGCGTGTTCGAGGCGGGCTGCGGCTGGGGCGGCCTCGCACTGCACATGGCGCGCGAGTACGGCGTCGAGGTGCGCGCATGGAACATTTCGCGCGAGCAGATCCGCTTTGCCGCCGAGCGGGCGCGCAGCGCGGGACTGGGCGGCCGCGTCACCTACGTCGAGGACGACTACCGCAACATGTGCGGCGAATGCGACGCCTTCGTCTCGGTCGGCATGCTCGAGCACGTCGGCCCGGAAAACTACGGCGGGCTTGGCGAGGTGATCGGCCGCTGCCTCGCGCCGCGCGGCTTGGGCTTGATCCACACGATCGGACGCAACCGCCCCGAGGTGATGAACGGCTGGATCGAGCGGCGCATATTCCCGGGCGCGCAGCCGCCCGCGCTAAGCGAGATGATGGCGATCTTCGAGCCTTTCGGCTTCAGCGTCCTCGACGTCGAAAACCTGCGCCTGCACTACGCTCAGACCCTGCGCCACTGGATGGCGCGCTACCTGGAGGTGTTCGACCAGGTCCAGGCCGCGCGCGGCAGCGGCTTCGCGCGCGCCTGGCATCTGTATCTCGCCGGCTCGGTCGCCGCTTTCAACGCCGGCACGATGCAGCTGTTCCAGGTACTGTTCGCGCGCGGCGGCAACAACGAACTGCCGGCCACGCGCCGGCACCTCTACGAGTAACCGCGATGGAACGCCGCGATGCGGTCATCGTGGGCGGCGGGCCGGCCGGCTCGACGCTGGCGCGCGCGCTCAGCGCCGCGGGGGCAGCCGTCACGGTGCTCGACAAGCGCGTCTTCCCGCGCGACAAGACCTGCGCCGGCTGGATCACGCCGGCGGTGATCCGCAGCCTGGAACTCGACCTCGACGACTACCGGCAGGGCCGCGTGCTGCAGCCGATGCACGGCTTCAGCGTCGCGCGCATGGGCGCCGCACCGGTGCGCGCCGGGCATGGCGCCGCGCCGGTGAGCTACGGCATCCGGCGCTGCGAATTCGACCACTACCTGCTCGCCCGCAGCGGCGCGCAACTGCGCGCCGGCGCCGCCGTCGAGTCGCTGGAACGGGCCGGCAACGAGTGGATCGTGAACGGCGCCTTGCGCACGCCGCTGCTGGTGGGCGCCGGCGGCCATTTCTGTCCGGTGGCGCGCTCACTCGGCGCCGACCTGGGCCGCGGCGAGTCGGTAGTGGGCGCGCAGGAGTTCGAAGTGCGCATGAGCGCCGCGCAGGCAGCGCGCTCGCCGGTGCGCGGCGACACGCCGCAGCTCTACTTCTGCCCGGACCTCGCCGGTTACGCGTGGGTGGTGCGCAAGGGCGACTGGCTGAACGTCGGCATCGGCCGGCGCGGGCCGCACCGCCTCGGCGAGCATTTCGAGCGTTTTCTCGCGGCGATGGTGCGCGACGGCGTCCTCGACGAAAGCATCGCCCGCACGCGCGCCGGCGGCCACGCCTACCTCCTCTATCCGCACGCGCGCCGGCCGCTCATCGCCGAGGGCGCGCTGCTCATCGGCGACGCGGCCGGGCTCGCGTATCCGGAGAGCGGCGAAGGCATCCGCCCGGCAGTCGAATCGGCGCTGCTCGCCGCCGAGGCGATCCGGGCCTGCGGCGGGAACTATTCGCGCCAGAGTCTGAGCCGCTATGCGCAGTCGATCGAGAACCGTTACGGCGCGAGGAACTTGCAGGAACGGGACAAGACAGCGCTGCCCGGACGATTGAAGCAGCTCGCCGCCGGACTGCTGATGCGCTCGCGCTGGTTCACGCGCGAGATCATCACGCGGCGCTGGTTCCTGCACGAACACGTTGCGCCGCTGGCGGCGTAGCACAGCGAGTCCGCCTGGAGAACGAAGCCATGCCCCTCAGCAAGCAGCAGCTGGAAGCCCTGCGGCAGGCAATCGAGAGCCGCCGCGCGGCGCTTGCGCGCGAGTTGCACGACGACGCCGCGCGCATGCGCGAAGAGACCTTCGGCGCACTGGCCGGGCCGGTCACCGATACGGCGGACGAGGCGGTCGCCGACCTGCTCTCGGACCTGGACAACGCGGAGCTGTCGCGCGACCTGGCCGAGCTGCGCGCGCTCGAAAACGCGCAGGCGCGGTTGGTCGAAGACGGGTTCGGCATCTGCGTGGATTGCGGCACCGAGATTCCCTACGCGCGCCTGTCGGTGCAGCCCGCCACCCTGCGCTGCATCGATTGCCAGCGCCTGCACGAGAAAACGTTCGCGCACCTGGACAAGCCGAAGCTCTAGGATGGCGCCCCGTTCGGGGCGAACAGCAGATAGACTTCGGCATGGACTCGATTCGCCCGGCACGCGTGAAAACGGTCCTGCGCTGGCTGATCCCGATCGCGATTGCCGCTGCGGCGGCCGCTGCCGTCTGGCAGGCGACGCGGCCCAAGCCGGTCGCGGTGCTCGCGACCGCGGCGGACGCCGGCCGCGTCGAGTCCACCGTCGCAAACACCCGCGCCGGGTCGGTGTCGGCATGCCGCCGCGCCAAGCTCGCGCCGCCGCTCGGCGGCCGCATCGAGAAGCTCGCGGTGCGCGAAGGCGACCGTGTCAAGCGCGGCCAGCTGCTGCTGCAGCTCTGGAACGACGACCTCGCGGCGCGCGAGGGCGTGTCGCGCGAGCAGCTCGGCGCCGCGCGCTCGCATGTCACCGAGGCCTGCCTGATGGCCGACAACGCGCAGCGCGAGGCGGCGCGCGCGCGCCAGCTGCGCGACAAGGGCTTCGTCTCGGAGGACCGCGTGGACCGGGCCGAGAGCGAAGCCAAGGCACGGCGCGCTTCCTGCGAAATGGCGCGCGCGCAGGCCGCCGAAGCATCGGCGCGCGTCGAGGCGTCCCGCGCCGACACTTCGCGCACGATCCTGCGCGCCCCGTTCGACGGCATCGTCGCCGAGGTGAACGGCGAGGTCGGCGAGTACCTCACGCCCTCCCCGCCCGGCATTCCGACCCTGCCGGCGGTCGACCTGATCGACGACTCCTGCCTCTACGTCTCGGCGCCGATCGACGAGGTGGACGCGGCGCAGCTCAGGCTCGGCATGCCGGTGCGCATCACGCTGGACGCGTACCGCGGCAAGCACTTCCCGGGCCGGCTGCGGCGCATCGCGCCCTATGTCCTGGCGGTCGAGAAGCAGGCGCGCACTGCCGAAGTGGAAGTCGAATTCGACGCCCCGGGCGAGGTGCGCCACCTGCTGGTCGGTTACAGCGCGGACGTCGAGATCGTCGTCGCCGGCCGTGACCAGGTGGTCCGCGTCCCGACTCCTGCGCTGATGCCGGGCAATCGCGTTCTGGTGCTGGGCGCTGACGGGAAGCTGGAGGAGCGGCGCATCGAGCCGGGGCTGTCGAACTGGGAGTACACGGAGATCCGCAAGGGGCTGGAGCGCGGCACGCGGGTGGTGACGTCCCTCGAGCGCGCGGGCGTGAAAGCGGGCGCAAGCGCGATCGAGGAGGCGAAAAAGCGCGCGCCGTGATCGCGCTCGCCGGGATCGGCCGGGTATTCCGCGTCGGCGGCGAGGAGGTGCACGCGCTGCGCGACGTGAACCTGCAGATCGCCGCGGGCGAGTTCCTGTCGATCATGGGGCCCTCGGGCTCGGGCAAGTCCACGCTGCTCAACGTCATCGGCCTGCTCGACCGGCCGGATGCCGGCCGCTACCTGCTCGACGGCAGGGATGTCACCGCGCTCCCCGACGACGAGCTGGCGCGCGTGCGCCGCGAGAAGCTCGGGTTCGTGTTCCAGTTCTTCCACCTCGTGCCGCGCCTTTCCGCCGCGGAAAACATCGAGCTGCCGATGGTGCTCGCCGGCATCGACCCGGCCGAGCGCCGCGCGCGCCTTGACCGGCTGCTCGGAGAATACGGCCTGCGGGAACGTGCGCATCACAGGCCGAGCGAACTGTCCGGCGGCCAGTGCCAGCGCGTCGCCATCGCCCGCGCGCTGTCGATGGGCCCCGCGGTGCTGCTCGCCGACGAGCCCACCGGCAACCTCGACCGGCACACCGGGCAGGACGTCATGGCCGTGCTCGAGCGCGTGCACGCCGGCGGCGGCACGCTGATCCTGGTGACCCACGACCCCGAAATCGGCGCGCGCGCGCAGCGCCGGCTGCGCATGGTCGATGGCGCCATCGCCGGCGACGACAAGGCCTGAACGCGGACGGGAGTGTCCGCTCCGGATCACATGCGCGCTGCCGACCTCGTCGCCTTTTCCTGGAACGTGCTGCGCGGCTACGGCGCGCGCACCCTGCTGATCCTGCTCGCCATGGGGATCGGCGTCGCCGCAGTAGTCGCGGTGAGCGCGATCGGCGAAGGCGCGCGCCTCTACGTCGTCAACCAGTTCGGCGCGCTGGGCACCAACCTGGTGATCGTGCTGCCCGGCCGCAGCGAAACCGCCGGCGCCATGCCGGGCGTGCTGGTCGGCAAGACGCCGCGCGACATCACGCTGGACGATGCGCTGGCGCTCAAGCGCAGCCACGCCATCCGCCGCATCGCGCCGCTCATCGTCGGCGCGGGCGACGTGCACAGCGGCACGCGCCACCGCGAGACGCCGGTGCTCGGCTCCACGGCGGAGTTCAAGGACATCCGCGGCATGGAACTCGCGCAGGGCCGCTTCCTGCCGGAGGGCGACCCGCGGCACAGCACGCCGGTGTGCGTCATCGGCACCACGGTGGCGGCGGAGTTGTTCGGCGCGGGAGCGGGCGAAACGCGCGCGCTCGGCGAATGGCTGCGCGTCGGCGACCGGCGCTTCCGCGTCATCGGCGTGCTGGCAAAGCAGGGCGAGTCGCTCGGCTTCAACACCGATGAGATCGTCATCGTCCCGGTGGCCGCGGCGCAGGCGCTGTTCAACACCAGCGCGCTGTTCCGCATCCTTGCGGAAGCCAAGAGCCGCGACCAGATCCCGGCCGCCAAGTCGGACATCGAGGAAATCATGCGCGAGCGGCACGAAGGCGAGCGCGACGTCACCGTCATCACGCAGGACGCGGTGCTCGCGACCTTCGACCGCATCCTCACCGCGCTGACACTCGCCGTGGGCGGCATCGCCGCCATCAGCCTCGCAGTGGCGGGCATCCTGGTAATGAACGTGATGCTGATCAGCGTCACCCAGCGGCGCGCGGAGATCGGCCTGCTCAAGGCGCTCGGCGCGACCGGAGGCATGATCCGCCTCGCCTTCTTCACCGAGGCGGTGATGCTCGCGCTGGGCGGCGCCGCGCTGGGACTGGCCGCGGGCAAGCTGGGCGAGGTGCTGATCGGCCAGGTCTATCCCGCGATCCCGTTCAGCGCGCCGCTGTGGGCGCTGGCTGCCGCGCCGGCGGTGGCGATCGCCACCTCGATCCTGTTCTCGGTGGCGCCGGCGCGGCAGGCCGCGCGCCTCGACCCGGTGCGCGCGCTGTCCAAGCGATGACCACGGAGCGCTGAGCATGCGCATCGCCGACGCCGCGCGCTTCACCTTCGTCTCGCTCGCCTCGCACCGGCTGCGCACCTTCCTCACGGCGCTGGGCATCGCGGTCGGCATCGCCGCGGTGATCCTGCTCACTTCCATCGGCGAGGGCCTGCACCGCTTCGTCATCGCCGAGTTCACCCAGTTCGGCACCAACATCATCAGCGTGACGCCGGGGCGCATCCAGACCCACGGCGCATCGCTGGGGGCGGTGAACACCATCCGCCCCTTGAGCATCGACGATGCCATCGCGCTGCGCCACGCGCCGCACGTCCAGGTGACCAACCCGATGGTGATGGGCAACGGCGAGGTCGCGCACCAGGGTAAGAGCCGGCGCGTCACGATCTACGGTGCCGGACCCGACCAGGCGCGCGCCTTCAGCATGCGCACGGCGGCGGGCGAATTCCTGCCGCACGACGACCCGCGCGCCGCGCGCGCCTTCGTCGTGCTCGGCTCGAAGGTCGCGACCGAGTTCTTCGGCGCCGCCAACCCGCTCGGCCAGCGGCTGCGCGTGGGTGGCGAGCGCTATCGCGTTGTCGGTGTCATGGAATCGAAGGGCCAGGTGCTCGGCTTCGATCTCGACGACACGGTATACATCCCCACCGCGCGCGCGCTGGACATGTTCAACCGCGAAAGCCTGATGGAGATCCACGTCACCTACGATCCCACCGCGCCGCTGGCCGAGGTCGAGGATGGCATCCGCAGGATCCTCGTCGCGCGCCACGGCGCCGAGGACTTCACCATCACGCCGCAGCAGAAGATGCTGGAAGTGTTCGGCACCGTGCTGGAGGCCATCACCTTCGCCGTGGCGGCGATCGGCGCGATCTCTCTGGTGGTGGGCGGCGTCGGCATCGCCACCATCCTCACCATCGCGGTGGCCGAGCGCACGCCGGAGATCGGCCTGCTGCGCGCCGTGGGCGCGACACGCACGCGCATCCTGCTGCTGTTCCTCGGCGAGGCCGCGCTGCTCGCCGCGGTCGGCGGCGCCGCGGGCCTCGCCATCGGCTGGAGCATCGCCGGCGGCCTCAAGCTGGTGCTGCCGGCGCTGCCGGTGCAGGTGCCCTGGCTCTATGCGCTGCTCGCCGAACTGGTGGCGGTCACTGTGGGGCTGCTGGCGGGCGTGCTGCCTGCGAGGCGCGCCGCCCTGCTCGATCCCCTGGACGCGCTGCGCGGCGAGTAACCGCCGGCGCTATTCAATTCTGCCCCGGCCGGCCGCGCAGGTAGCAGACCCAGTACACCAGCGCCACCAGGACGCTGCCGCCGACGATATTGCCGGCGATCACCGGACCGAGGTTCGCGAGCATGGCACCGACGCTGAGCGCCTCGCCGCCCGGCGGCAGCGGCACGCCGGCTTCCTTGAGCAGCAGCGCGAGCGGAAAGAAGTACATGTTGGCGATCGAATGCTCGAAGCCGGCGGCGACGAACGCCGAGATCGGGAACACGATCGCCACCATCTTGTCGACGACGCTGCGCCCGGCGAACGCCATCCAGACCGCCATGCACACCAGGATGTTGCACAGCACACCGAGGAAGAACGCGCGCCAGGCCGGCAACGCCGCCTTGCCCGCCGCGATCCTGAGGACCGCGGCGCCGATGGCCCCGTCGTTCATCTGCCAGTGGCCCGAGAGAAAGACGAGCAGCGCAAGGCCTGCGGCGCCGATGAAATTCGCGCCGCAGACGATTACCCAGTTGCGCAGGACTTCGCCGGAACTGATGCGGCCTTCGGCCCAGGCCATGGCGAGGAGATTGTTGCCCGTGAACAGTTCCGCGCCCGCGACGATGACGAGCAGCAGGCCGAGGGAAAAGCACACCCCGCCGGCGACGCGCGCCGCGGCGAAGCCGAGCGTGGCGTCGCTCGCGACGAGCGCGAAGTACATCGCGCCCAGGCCGATGAAGGCACCCGCGAGCAACCCCAGCATGGCGGTCTGCAGGAACGGCAGCCGCGCCTTGGCGACGCCGACCGATTCAACGCGCCGGGCGATTTCGGCCGGGGAGAATGCATCGGATCCGTAAAGTTCGGCCATGGCGATGGGCGGCTGCCCCGGTCTCTCAGCGGAACCACATGTCGTAGAGCGTGAGCAGGATCTCGACCACGATCAGCGCGACGATGTACCACTCGACGCGCAGCGAGTGGCGCGCGTTGATCAGGTCGACGAGCGTGCGCACGGTGCGCCCCGCCAGGTCGAGCTTGCGCTCCATCACCGCGAGGCGTTCGTGCACCTCGAACTCGGCTTCGAGCAGCGCATAGAGGCGCTCCAGTTCCGGGTGTTCCCAGAGCAGCTCCGGCTTGTCGCCAATTTCGGCGCGGCCGACCATGCGCTGCTCCATGCGCAGCAGCGCGCCGATGCGCTGCAGGTGCTCGCGCGTGCGCCAGCGGATGCGCCCGTGGCTTTCCAGCCGCAGCGCGAAGGGTTCGATGCGGTCGAATTCGGCCCCGAGCCGGACCTCGTAATGCGCCAGCAGCACGCTCTTGGACAGGACATCGGCGACAAGCTGCAGCTGCGCAATGCCGCCGGATTGCAGTACGAGCGCGCCATCGGCGAGCCCTTCGGCGCGGCCGGGCTCGATGCGCAGCGCGAGCGTCTCCTCGTCGGCGCTCGGGTAGCGGTTCTCCACCAGCGGCGCGAGGCGCGCGCGCAGCGTTTGCTCGGCTTGCGGCGCGACATCGAAGAGCACCGCCGCGCCGTAACGGAACAGCACCGCGATCCCGCCGCCCGGCACACGCACCGCGAGCGGCATGCGCGCGAGCGTTTCCGCCTCCGGCCAGCTGCGCAGGTCGAGGCGCGTGCCGAGCAGCAGCGCGCGTGCATTGCAGGAAACTACGACCAGCGAGTGATTGGACGACATGGCGGGTCCCGGGATCAGCGCAACTGGTTGTAGCGCCGGTACTTGTAGACGGTCTCGGCGCCGGCTGCGGTCGCCAGCGACAGGCAAAGGCTCACGACGACCGGAAGGCCACGCATACGCAAAGTCTGCGCCGCGCCGCGGCGGGGAGCTTGATTGCGGTCAATCCACCGCATCGCCTTGCTCAGATGGTGACGCATTCCCCGGCCGCCGGGACGCCGGCGCGCCAATGCAGCCGCTTGACGATCTCCTCCTGCAGCGCCTGCGCCGCGAGCGGCTCGCCGTGCACCACCCAGGTCTGGCGCGGCGGGCGGCGGAAATGGCCGAGCCAGCCGAGCAAGGCCTCGCGGTCGGCGTGCGCCGAGAGCCCGTTGATGGTGAAGAGCTTCGCGCGCACCGCATAAGGCTCGCGGAAGATGCGCACCGATTTCGCGCCGTCGACGATCCTGCGCCCCAGCGTGCCCGCGGCCTGGAAGCCGACGAACACCACCGCGCACTCCGGACGGGACAGGTTGTAGCGCAGGTGGTGCCGGATACGCCCGCCCTCGCACATGCCGCTCGCGGAAATGATGATCGCGCCCGAACGCACGTCGTTGATGCGCATCGACTCTTCCAGCGATTCGGTGAAGAACACCCGCTCGAGATCCGGCATCCTGGCGTGGCGCAGCGTGATGCGCGTGGCGGCGGTCGCCATCGGCGAATCCACGTAGACGTCCGCCGCCGGGATGCGCTTCTCCCGGCGCAGGTCGGCGAGGTAGTAGAGCAGCTCCTGCGTGCGCCCGACCGCGAACGACGGGATCACGACGTTGCCGCGCCTGCTCGCGAGGGTGTCGTTGATCGCGAACGCGAGCTCGTCCAGCGTCTGCACCAGGCTCTTGTGGTTGCGGTCGCCATACGTGGACTCCACCAGCAGCACGTCGGCCTCCCCGACCGGCGCCGGGTCCTCGACGATCGGGCGCCCGGGCTGGCCCAGGTCGCCGGAGAAGACGACCTTCCTGCCCTCCAGGAAAATCTCGATGATCGCGGAGCCCAGGATGTGGCCGGCGTCGCGGAACACGCAGGGCACGCCCTCGTGCGGCCGGAAAGCGACGTTGTAGTCGGCCTGGCGCAGCTGGCCGAGGGACGCCTGCGCCTCGGCCACGGTATACAGCGGCGCCACGCCCTCGCGTTCGGCTTCCTTTTCCTGCAGGTGCGCGCTGTCGGGCAACATCACGGCGAGCAGTTCGCCGGTGGCGGCAGTCGCGTACACCGCGCCCGTGAAGCCCTGCGCCGCGAGCCGCGGCAGCAGCCCGGAGTGGTCGATGTGCGCGTGGGAGAGAAGCACGAACGCGATCTCGCGCGGATCGAAGGCGAAGCGCCGGTTCCTGCGCTGCGCCTCCCTGCCGCCCTGGAACATGCCGCAGTCGACGAGAAACTTCACGCTGCCGGTGTCGAACAGGTAGCACGAGCCGGTGACTTCTCCCGCGGCGCCGAGGAAAGACAGTTTCATTCGCGAGGCGCCGGCGATTTGTACCCGGTGATCATCGCCTTGATCAGGTTCTCACGGTGCACGATACTCGATACGATTGCGCCGGCGATGTGCAGGAGAACCAGGAGCACCGTCGCATTGACGAAACCCTCGTGCAATTCCTTCCAGAAGCGCTCCGCGGGACTCCTTCGCCGCTTGACCTTCCTGCGTCCGCCGTCGTCGGCATACGCCGGCGCGATCGCCCTGGCGACGAGCTGCACCGCGGCTGGTTCTGCTGTCGCTCCCACAGCGAGCGGCCCCTTGCCCTGCGCGCCGTAAGTCTCGAGCCCGGTCCAGGTGCTCATTACGAGCATCGCCAGCAGAAGCACGATCATCCATCCTCCGGCCGGATTGTGGCCCAGGTAATGCAGGGGACGCCCGGCGGCGAAGGACCTCAGATAGGCGAGCGTCGTGCGCGGACCATGAAGAAAGTCCGCAAAGCGTGCATGACGCGTGCCCGTGAAACCCCACACCACGCGGAACGCCACGATCCCGATCAGCGCATACCCCGCGTACGCGTGGAACTCTGACCCCCTTTCCCCCGTGATGTAGGCCAGGGCGAAGAGCGCTGCCAGCAGCCAGTGGCCGATCCGCACCACGGGATCCCACACCTTCACCAGGTTCCCGGCGCTCATTTCTCCAGCCGGTAGTGCGACCGGTTCAGGTACTCGGCGATGTCCTCCAGGTCCTCGGCCGTGAAGCGCTGTCCGGTCTGCGCCGCGCGCTGCGCCACCTCGATGCGCAGTTGCGTGAGCGTGCGCACCAGCGAACGCGACGGATCGCGCTTGTGGACGCGTTCGTAGTGGCAGGCGAGGCAATGCAGCTCGTAGAGCGTTCTGCCGCGCTGCTCGTCCTGCGTCCATGCCGGCGTTGCCAGCAGCAATGCCAGGGCGATCGCGGACCTCACCGAGCGGCCTCCTTCGCCGTGCCCGCGAGAAACATGGTGAGGGCGCTCGACGCGGCGGCGAACGCCCAGCAAAGGAAGAACCCGACGGAATACACCGCGCGCCGGCTGAGGCTGGTGGCCTCGCCGAACAGGTAAAGTTCCTGCGGGTCGAAAACCGTGAAGAAAAGCACTTCGCCGACGCCGCCGACGATGAAGGATGGCCACAGGATCAGGATCGCTATCCTCATAATCCCTCCTTCACCACGCGCCATTCGCCGCGAGGATCCTCCAGGATCAGCCGCCAGTGGCCCGTCGCAAGCGGCGGCAGCGCCGCCTCGTACAACCCGCCACCCGCCGGCGAGAGCCGCAGGCGCAGGTCGTGGCCGGCGCGCGTGGCATGCGCGAACTGCAGGAACAGCGCATCGGGGGCGGCGCCGGCGAGGCGCACGCGCACACGATCGCCGCTGCGCTCGAATTGCGCCGCAATGCCGAGGCGCGCCGCGGCCTGCTCGCGTCCGAGTACGGCGTTGATGGCGAGGCCGCGCTTGTAGTAGTCGTCGGCGACGAGGCCGTCGGCGGTCGCGAACGCCATCCAGGTGGTGATGGCGCCCGCCACGATCACGGCGGCGGGCCCGGACATCAGGATCCAGGGCCAGGGTTCGCGGTACCAGGGATTCATGGCATCACCTCAGGATGAAAACGGACTTCTCGGAAACCGCCACGCGCTCATCGTCCGTGGCGCGCACGCTGAACTGGATACGGTGGCTGCCGGCGGCAGCGATGCCCGGTTCCGCGCGCACCCGCACCGGCACCATCCGGCTCTCGGTGGCCTCCAGCACGACGCGCGGCTCGGAGGCGAGCTGCAGGCCCGGCAGGCCGGCGACGGCGATCTGGAAAGTGCGCGCGCCCTCCGTGGTGTTCATGATCTGCAGCCGATAGACGTTCTCGATCCGGCCGCCTTCCACTTCGCGCGCGAGCGCGGCACGGTCGCGGATCACATCCACCTTGAGCGGCACGCGAAGGTAAAGGCTCGCTCCCGCCACCGCCACGATGGCCGCCAGGATGCCGACGTAGATGAGGACCCGCGGACGCAGTATTCTTGTCGGTTTGCCTTCCACCGCGTGCGTGGTTGCATAGCGGATCAGCCCGCGCGCACGGCCGAGCCTGCCCATCACCTGGTCGCAGCCGTCGATGCAGGCCGCGCAGCCGATGCACTGGTATTGCAGGCCCGCGCGGATATCGATGCCCGTGGGGCAGACCTGCACGCAGATGCCGCAGTCGACGCAGTCGCCGAGCCCCTCGCCCACCCCTTTCACGGTCGCCTTGCCGCGGGGCTCGCCGCGCACCCTGTCGTAGCTGATCACCATGGTGTCCTTGTCGAACATCGCGCTCTGGAAGCGCGCGTAGGGACACATGTAGATGCAGACCTGCTCGCGCATCCAGCCGGCATTGCCGTAGGTGGCGAAGCCGTAGAACAGGATCCAGAACGTCTCCCAGGGCCCCGTCGTGAATGTCAGCACTTCGACCCAGAGTTCGCGGATCGGCGTGACATAGCCGACGAAGGTGAAACCCGTCCACAGCGCGAATAACGCCCAGACCATGTGCTTCGACGTTTTCAGCAGGAACTTCCTGAGTGAAAGCCCCTCCTTGTCCAGCTTGATGCGCGCATTCCGTTCGCCCTCGATCCGCCGTTCGATCCACAGGAAGATCTCCGTGTACACGGTCTGCGGGCAGGCGTAGCCGCACCACAGGCGCCCGGCGATGGCGGTGAACAGGAACAGCGCCAGCGCCGCGATGATCAGCAGGACCGTGAGGTAGATGATGTCCTGCGGCCAGAACACCAGGCCGAAGATGAAGAACTTGCGATGCGCGACATCGAACAGCACCGCCTGGCGGCCGTTCCACGGCAGCCAGGCCAGTCCGTAGAACACCAGCTGCGTGCCCCAGACGAGCAGCCAGCGCCAGGTCGCGAACCAGCCGCGCACGGCGCGCGGATAAATGGCCTCCCGAACCTCGTAGAGCGATTGCTCTACCGCATCCGCTTTCATTTACCCGAAAGAGAATAGACGTAGGCCGTCAGCAGGTGGATTTTGGCGGGAGAAAGGAGGTCCTTGTGCGCCGGCATCTGGTTGACGCGGCCCTTGCTGATCTGGGCGGCAATGGCCTCCTCCCCGGAGCCATGCAGCCAGATGCGGTCGGCCAGGTTCGGTGCACCGATCGCCGGGTTGCCCTTGCCCTCCGGGCCGTGGCAGGCGCTGCAGCTGGCCTTGTAGAGGGGCTCGCCGCGCGCTTTTCTGATGGAATCGCTGGCCTGGCCCGACAGCGAGAGCACGTAGTGCGCCACATCCTTGACACCCTGGTCGCCCAGGGCCTGGCCGAACGGGGGCATGGCGCCGGTGCGGCCATCGGCGATGCTCGTCCGGATGGCCTCGGGCGTCCCGCCCCAGAGCCAGTCCTTGTCGGTCAGATTGGGGAAACCGCGGCTGCCGCCGCCATCGGACGCATGGCACTGGGCGCAGTTGTTGAGGAACAGCTTCTGTCCGATGGCGAGCGCCTCGGCGTTCTTCGACAGCGCGACGATGTCCTGCGCCGCGAACCTGTCGAAGATCGGGCCGTAGGCGGCCTGCGCGCGGGTATTTTCTTCCTCGAGCTGCTTGACCTGGCTCCAGCCGAGCACGCCGGCATAGCTGCCCAGCCCGGGGTACAGCACCAGGTAGGCGAGGCCGAATACGATGGTGACGTAGAACAGCCACGCCCACCAGGCCGGCAGCGGGTTGTTGTATTCGCTGAGGTTCTCGTCCCAGACGTGGCCGGAGGTTTCGGACTCGACGGGCTTGCGCACGCTCTGCATCTTCAGCAGCACGGCGCAGGCGACGATCGAGACGATCGTGATCAGGCCGATATAGACGTCCCAGAATGCCGACGTGAACTGGCTCATGCCTCGCCGTCCTCAAGGATGCGGCGGCCTTCCTGCTCAAGCTGCCGCTTTCGCGACGGCAGATAGGCACGCACCACGATGAAAAGAAAGACCGCAAAAGTGAACAGCGTGATCCCGATCCTCAACGTATTGATGTCCATTGTCAGTTCGCCTTGTTCTTCAGCGCGGTGCCCAGCACCTGCAGGTAGGCGATCAGCGCGTCCATTTCGCTCCTGCCCTGCAGTTCCGCCCTGGCCGCCTTGATTTCTGCTTCCGCGTAGGGAACCCCGACCAGACGGAGCGCGCGCATCTTGGCCTCGATGTCGGCCGCGTTCGCCGGCACGCGCGCCAGCCACGGGTAGCCCGGCATGTTCGACTCCGGCACCACTTCGCGCGGATTGATCAGGTGTATGCGGTGCCACTCGTCCGAGTAGCGCCCGCCGACGCGGTGCAGGTCCGGACCCGTGCGCTTGGAGCCCCACTGGAACGGGTGGTCGTAGACGAACTCGCCCGCGGTCGAGTAGTGGCCGTAGCGCTCGACCTCGGCGCGGAACGGCCGGATCATCTGCGAGTGGCAGTTGTAGCAGCCTTCGCGGATGTAGATGTCGCGCCCGGTGAGCTGCAGCGCGCTGTAGGGCTTCAACCCCGCCACCGGTTCGGTCACCGTCTTCATGAAGGAGAGCGGCACGATCTCGACCAGCCCGCCCACCGCCACGACGAAGATGATGAGGACGACCATCAGCCCCTGGTTGCGTTCGATGAGGTCGTGCGTCAGCTTCATGGGTTCACGCGTGCACCGGGGCCGGAATCTGCGCCTCGAAGGTCTCGCCTTCGAGGACGGTCTTGAACACGTTCCAGGCCATGATCAGCATCCCGGCGAGATAGAGCACGCCGCCCAGGAGGCGAATGGCATAGAACGGATAGGTCGCCTTGACGCTTTCGACGAAGGTGTAGGTGAGCGTGCCGTCCGCGCCCACCGCGCGCCACATCAGGCCCTGCATCACGCCCGCGATCCACATCGCGGCGATGTAGAGCACGATGCCGACGGTGGCCACCCAGAAATGCACGTTGATCAGGCGCACGCTCCACATCTCGGCGCGGCCGAACAGCTTCGGGATCAGGAAGTAGATCGCGCCCATCGAGACGAGGCCCACCCAGCCGAGCGCGCCGCTGTGCACGTGGCCGACGGTCCAGTCGGTGTAGTGCGACAGCGCGTTCACCGTCTTGATCGACATCATCGGTCCCTCGAAGGTCGACATGCCGTAGAACGAAAGCGAGACGATGAGGAACTTGAGGATCGGATCGTCGCGCAACTTGTACCACGCCCCGGACAGCGTCATGATGCCGTTGATCATTCCGCCCCAGGAAGGCGCGAGCAGGATCAGCGAAAACACCATGCCGAGCGACTGCGCCCACTCGGGCAGCGCGGTGTAATGCAGGTGGTGCGGCCCGGCCCACATGTAAGTGAACACCAGGGCCCAGAAGTGGACCACCGAGAGCCGGTAGGAGTAGATCGGGCGGTTGGCCTGCTTCGGGATGAAGTAGTACATGATCCCGAGGAAGCCGGCGGTGAGGAAGAAGCCCACCGCGTTGTGCCCGTACCACCACTGCACCATCGCGTCCTGCGCCCCCGCGTACACCGAGTAGGACTTCCAGAACGTGACCGGCACCGCGGCGCTGTTCACCAGGTGCAGCAGCGCGACGGTGAGGATGAACGCGCCGAAAAACCAGTTGGCGACGTAGATATGCTGTATTTTTCTTCGATACAAGGTGCCGAAGAAAACGACCGCATACGATACCCAGACTAGGGTGATGAGGATGTCGATCGGCCATTCCAGTTCCGCGTATTCCTTGCCGCTGGTGATGCCGAGCGGCAGCGTGATGGCGGCGAGCACGATCACCACCTGCCAGCCCCAGAACGTGAACGAGGCGAGCGCATCCGAGAACAGGCGCGCATGCGACGTGCGCTGCACCACGTAGTACGAGGTCGCGAACAGCGCGCAGCCGCCGAAGGCGAAGATCACCGCGTTGGTGTGCAGCGGGCGCAGCCTGCCGTAGGACAGCCAGGCAACGTCGAAATTGAGCTCGGGCCAGAGCAGCTGCGCGGCGATGATCACGCCGACGAGCATGCCGACCACGCCCCAGACCACGGTCATGACCGCGAACTGGCGCACCACCGTGTAGTTGTAGGTTTCCTTCTCGTTCTGCATCCATCCACCCTGGCCGACGATGGAGCGATGCTATGGAGCGGCGGAGCGCGCTATTTGATCTGCGTCAAGCCGGATTGCCAGCCAGGCGGCCGCCTATGGCAACAGCACCGCCGCACCCTCGAGCCGGCCCGCACGCAAATCCTCGAGCGCACGGTCTGCATCCGCAAGCGGATACCCTCGCGTCTGGATGCGTAGCGGCACGCGCGCGGCGAGCGCCATGAAGGCCTCGCCGTCGGCGCGCGTCAGGTTCGCCACCGAGCGCAGCACGCGCTCGCCCCAGAGCAGGGCGTAGGGAAACGACGGGATGTCGCTCATGTGGATGCCGCCGCAGATCACGCTTCCGCCTTTTCTGACTGCTCGCAATGCAAGGGGAATCAGGCCCCCGACCGGGGCGAAGATGATCGCTGCATCCAGCGGTTCGGGCGGGATCTCGGTCGAGTCGCCCGCCCAGTGCGCGCCGCATGAGCGCGCGAACTGCTGCCCCGTGAGATCATTTTCCTTGGTAAACGCGAACACAGTCCGGTCCTCGGCCTTCGCGATCTGCGCGACGATGTGCGCCGCTGCGCCGAAGCCATAGATTCCGATCGCTCTTGATTGTTCTATTTGCCTGTAACACCTATAACCAATTAGGCCGGCGCACAGCAGCGGCGCCGCTTCGGTGTCGGTGTAGCGTTCCGGGATGGGCAGGCAGAAGCGCTGGTCGGCGACGACGTACTCGGCGTAGCCGCCCTCCAGGGTATAGCCGGTGAACCGCGCGCGTTCGCAGAGATTTTCGCGCCCGCCGCGGCAATGCTCGCAGGCGCCGCAGGTCCAGCCCAGCCAGGGGATGCCGACGCGCTCGCCGCTGCCCGCGATAGTGCCGACAATCTCGTGCCCGGGCGTGACCGGGGTGCGGCATTGGGGCAGTTCGCCGTCCACGAGGTGCAGGTCGGTGCGGCAGACGCCGCAGGCGCTCACCTTCACCAGCACCTGCCCCGGACCGGGTTCTGGCATCGGCAGCGTATCGCAGCGCAATGCCTGCCGCGCCGCGTGCAGGCGCATCGCCTTCATGTCAGCGCGGCGCGTCGTCGTCCTCGAGGATCGAGCGCGCCGGCCGCTCGAGGTCGTCGAACTGGCCGCCTTCGAGCGCGCGCCAGAACACCCAGCCGATCAGGAATACGACGGCGACGGAGAGGGGGACGAGGAGGATGAGGCTTTCCATGCTTCGCTTTCCGGCGTCGCGGCGGCGATCCGCAATGCGTTCAGTACGACAATGAAGGAGCTTGCCGCCATGCCGACGGCCGCTTCCCAGGGGCCGATCCAGCCGGCGGCCGCGAGCGGCAGCGCAAACGCGTTGTAGGCGAGCGCCCAGCCGAAGTTCCGCCGCACGATACGCATCGTGCGCCGTGCGGTGCGGAACGCCGCGGCGATTTCCGCGAGAGAATTTCCCATGACGACCAGATCGGCCTGCCGCTGGGCCGCGTCGGCGCCGGCGCCCATCGCGAACGACACGTCGGCGCGCGCCAGCACCGGAGCGTCATTCAGGCCGTCGCCGATCATCGCCACCACGCGCGCCTCGCGTTGCAGCCGCGCGACATGGTCGAACTTGTCCTGCGGCAACGCGCCGCCGATTGCATCGGCAATGCCCAGACGCGCCGCCATCGAGGCGACCGCCGCCGGATGGTCGCCGCTCACCAGATGCAGCCGCAATCCCGCCGAGCGCAGCGCCGCGAGCAGTTCGGGCACCTCGGGCCGCAATGCGTCCTCGAGCAGGAACACGGCGAGCCAGCCTCGTTCATCGGCGAGGAATACGGGCGTGAGCGATGCATCACACGCAAATCCAGATGGCGAACCGGCCAGCTCGCGGCAGAATTCCTCCGTGCCGATGCGCAGGCACCGGCCATCCAGACGGCCTGCCACGCCCAATCCGGGAAAATTCCTCGTCTCTTTGACGGCACGGCCATTGCCCTCGAACGCGCGCGCAAGAGGATGCCGGCTCGCGGCCTCCAGCCCCGCGGCAAGCGCCCTGCACTCGGTTTCGTCCGCGCTTCCCAACAGATCCAGGCGCACGATTCTGAAGCGTCCCGCGGTCAGCGTGCCGGTCTTGTCGATCACCACGTCGGTCGCCGCGGCCAGCGTTTCGAGCGCACTGGCGCGGGTAAGGGCCACGCCCCGCGCAAGCAGCGCGCCGCTCGCGCGGGTCAGGGCAACGGGGGCGGCAAGCGCGAGCGCGCAGGGACAAGTCGCGACCAGGACGGCGATCGCGACCCAGCCGTTGCCCGAATGCAGGCCCGCGAGCACGGCAACCGCGAGTACTACCCAGGTGAGCGCATGCGCGAGACGGTCGGCCGCCGCGACCAGCCGCGGCCGCGAGGCAGCGGCGCGCTCGACGAGGCGCGCGACCGCCGCGGCGCGCGTTTCGGTGCCGGCGCGCTCGACGCGCATCACGAGCGGCTGCTCGAGATTGAGCGTGCCCGCAATCAGGCTGCCGCCTGGCGACTTGGCGAGCGGCACCGGCTCCCCGGTGAGCAGCGACTCATCGACGCTGGATCGGCCCTGCTCCACGACGCCGTCCGCGGGAACCCGATCACCGGCCGGAACCAGGACCTTGTCTCCGCTCGTCAGCTCATGCGCCTGTATTCGCTCCACGGCATCATCTTTCATGCGCAAGGCGATGGACGGCGACCAGCGCGCCAGCCGGTCGAGCGAGCGCGCCGCGCGCTGGCGTGCCGCCAGTTCCAGGTAGCGCACGCCGAGCAGGAGAAATACCAGCATCGCGATCGAGTCGAAGTACACGGCGCCCGTGCCGCGCAATGTCGCCCAGGCGCTCGCCGTGAATCCCGCGCCGATGCCAAGCGCGATCGGCGTATCCATGCCCGGGCGCAGCCGCCGCAGCTCGCGCCAGGCGCCGGAGAAGAAAGGGCCGCAGGAGAACAGGATCACCGGCAGCGTGAGCAGCAGGCTCGCCCAGCGCATCAGCTGCTCCGCCCCGGGCGACAAGGTGCCGGCGCCATCGTCCACGTAGGCCGGAAACGCGTACATCATCACCTGCATCGCGCCGAAACCTGCGACAAAGAGGCGCCACAGCGCCTTGCGGCGCGCGCCGTGCTCGAGCACCGACTGGCGCCGCGGATCGTAGGGATAGGCGTCGTAGCCGACCGCGCGAACCGCCTCCACGATGTCCGAAAACCTGATGCGCGCGGGGTCCCAGGCGACCTGCGCCCGCTGCGTCGTGTAATTCACATCCGCGCGCAACACGCCGGGCAGGCGGCGCAGCACCTGCTCATTGAGCCAGAGGCAGGCCGCGCAGCGGATGCGGTCGAGGATCAGGGTGGCGCTGCGCTCGTTCGGTCCGCTCGCAAAAGCGAACTGCCGCAGTGCCTGCGGGTCGTCGTAGGAAAGCGCCGGCGCGGGCTCAGGCGGCCTCTGGAGCGGCTTGCTCCCGGGCTGCGCGCGGGTTTCGTAGTAGTGCGCAAAACCGCCCGCCGCGATGGTGCTCGCCACCGCTTCGCAGCCCGCACAGCAGAACTCCCGGAGCGCACCCAGCACCGACGCGCGCCACCGTCCCGCCTCGAGTACCGGCAGGCCGCAGTGAAAACAGGCCGAGGCCTGTCCTTCGCAGGCTGCGGCCTGCGTCACCGGCTCACTGCACCGAGATGCGGCGCGAACCGTTGCCGGATTTCTTCGGCAACGTCAGGTCGAGCACGCCGTCCTTGTACCTGGCGACCGTACCCTTGTCGTCCACTTCGGTCGGCAGGCTGAAGCTGCGGCTTACCATGCCGTAGTAGCACTCGCTGTGCAACAGCTTCTCGCCCTGCTTCTCTTCCTTCTCCCGCTTGACCTCGGCGCGGATTGATACCTGGTCGCCGTTCACGTCGACCTGGATGTCTTCCTTCTTCACGCCGGGGATCTCGGCATGCACCGTGTAGGACTTGTCGTCTTCCTTCACGTCCACCTTGAGCTTGAGTTCTTCCGTCGCAGGCATCGCGAGGGGCTTGACCCAGAACCCCTTGGCGAAGTCGTCGAACAGGTTGTCGAAAGAGCCGAAACGCGTGATGTTTGCCATGGTCATCTCCTGTGCAACAAGGAACCGACAAAATGTTATCTGTCTGCGAAAAACGGGCTTTGACCTGCGTCAATCGGCCACGCGCCTGCGCATGCGGCGCGCTGCGGCGTTCGGCTAGACTGGCCCGATGTTCAAGCATGTGCTCGCCCCGCCATTGTGCGCCGTCAAACCGGGACCAGGGAGCGCGAGAATGGCCAAATCGTGCGGTGCAACGCAGCCTGGGGCGGATAGATTTGCCTATCCGTGACGATCTCGACCTCGCCCACCTTGCGACTGCCGAGTTTCACCTGGACCAGCTCGGCCTTGGTGCCGTCGGCGCCGCTGAGGACGCGGAACACGTAGTTGCCCTGGCCGCGCGGCACGATCGCCGCCTCCGGCACCCAGACCGCCTTCTCGCGCACGCCGAGCTGCACCTGCACGCGCGCGAACATGCCCGGCCGCAGCTTCTGCTCCGCGTTGGCGACGCGCGCGCGCAAGAGCACCGTGCGCGTCTGCTCGTCCACGCCGGGCTCGATCGCGTAAACGCTGCCGGCGAAGCTCCTGCCGGGATGGGCGTCCACGGCCACCGCCACCTGCTGCCCGGGCTTCAGGCGGCCGATGAAGGCCTCGGGGACGCGGAAGTCGAGCTTGAGCTGGACGATCTTCTCCAGCCGCGCGATGTCGGTGCCGGCCGCGACGTACTGGCCCTCGCTCACCTGGCGCAGGCCCGCCACGCCCGGGAACGCGGCGCGCATCTCGGTCTTCGCGAGGCGCGCCTCGTCCTCGGCGAGCTTCGCCTTCGCGCGCGCGAGCGCCGTCTTCTGGTCGTCCAGCCTCTGCGCGCTGATGAAGCCCTTCTGGCGCAGGTCCTCGGCGCGCTCGAGCTTCTGCTCTTCCAGCTTCATCTGCGCGCGGCTCGAGGCCACCACCGCCGCGAGCTCCGACTGGTCGAGCCTGACCAGCAGCGCGCCGCGCGCCACCGACTGGCCCTCGGTGAAGCGGATCTCGGCCACGCGCCCGGCGATCTCCGGCCGGATCGTGACCGCCTCGTCGGCGCGCAGCGTGCCCACCGCACCCGCCTCGTCCAGCGCCGCGGCGACCTTGGCGGCCGCCGCCTTCACCGGCATCGCGGGAGGCGGGCCCTTGGGCGCCTGCGCGAGCGCGGCGCCGGCGAAAAACGCCAGAAATAGTGCTATCCGCATGATCGAGCGTGAGATTTTACTTGATCCGGTCGGTCGGAATCGGGCCGTTTTGCTTCAGATCAAGGACGCCCAGCGGGACGCGCCCATGCTCGCCCGATGGCCACGATCACCGAACGCATCGACAACATCACGCGCATCCCGGCCGAGTACCAGCGCGCCGCGCCGCCCGCGCCGCGCAGCGTCAAGATCGAGATCTCGCCGCGCTGCAACTACCGCTGCGGCTTCTGCGCGCTGCGCACGCGCGAGCAGCAGCCCAAGTGGGACATGGACTTCGGATTGTTCAGCCGCATCACGCGCGAGATGCGCGAGGCCGGCGTCGAGGAGATCGGCGTGTTCTACCTCGGCGAGTCGTTCATGAACCCGCGGCTGCTCGTGGACTGCATCGCGTACCTGAAGCGCGAGCTCGCGATGCCCTATGTGTTCCTCACTTCGAACGCGTCGATGGCCTTCCCGGAGGCGCTCGAGGAATGCATGAAGGCGGGCCTGGATTCGCTCAAGTGGTCGGTGAACGCCGCCGACGAGGCGCAGTTCGAGCAGGTGATGGGCGTCTCGGGCAAGCTCTTTCACCGCGCGCTCGAGAACATCGCCGCGGCCTGGGACGCGCGCAAGCGCGGCGGCTGGAAGACGGGCCTGTACGCCTCCTCGATCCGCTACGACGGCGAGCAGCTCGAGCGCATGCAGGCGCTGCTCAAGGAGCGCGTGCTGCCCTACGTGGACCAGCATTACTGGCTGCCGCTGTACTCGATGGGCGCCTTCGCCACGCAGCGCGAGGCGGAGCTCGGCTACCGGCCCACCGCCGGCAACCAGGGGCGCCTGGGCGCGCTGCGCGCGCCGCTGCCCTGCTGGTCGGCCTTCACCGAGGGCCACGTCACCGCCGAGGGCAAGCTCTCGGCCTGCTGCTTCGACGCCACCGCGCACTGGACGATGGGCGACCTGAACAAGCAGTCGTTCATGGAAGCCTGGAACTCAGCGCCGTTCGTGCAACTGCGCGCGGCGCACCTGAAGAAGGACGTGCGCGGGACCGTCTGCGAGCAGTGCATCGCTTACTAGCCGCCCGGCCGTCCGCCGCTATCGGCCACTAGCGGTCGTCTATGATTCAAGCACCCGACCGGCGCGGAGATACACTATTCGCTGGCCATGCGTGAGCACCGGACCGTGTCGAAGCGCCGCGAGACGATCCTCGCGCTCCTCGCGCTTGGTGCGGCAGGTCCATTGCCGGCATACGCTCAGCCCGCGCGCCGCATCGCCTTTCTCGATGACAGCGACGAAGCGAGCCGCGCACCCCAATGGGCCGTATTTCGCAAGCGCCTGGAAGAGCTCGGCTATACGGCAAGCCGGGGATACCCGATTGAAGCGCGCTGGGGCAAGGCCGACCTGAAGAGGATCCATGCGCTCGCTGCCGAGCTGGTGGCGCTCAAGCCCGCGGTAATCGTCGCGCCGAGCACCCTCACTGCACTGGCCGCGAAGCGTGCGACGTCGACCATCCCCATCATTTATGCGGGAGCCAACGATCCGATCAGGACCGGCTTGACCACGAACTTCGCGCGTCCGGACGGAAACGTGACCGGGATCACGATCATCCAGCAGGACCTCGTCGGCAAGTGGCTCGAGCTGCTGCGCGAGGTTGCGCCGCGAGCGAAGTCGCTTGCTTTTCTCTCCTACGTCGAAAATCTGGGCGCGAAACAGATCTTCCAGGACTTGCAGGAGAAGGCGAAACCGCTCGGCATGTCGGTCATCACGCTCGACGGCACCAGCCCGGCGAACGTCGAGCGCGCCTTTGCCACGATGGGGCGCGAGCGCGTGGATGCGCTCATCGTCACTGCCAGCGCGACGCTCCTCAATCAGCGCCTCCAGATCGTCCAGGCCGTCGCCCGCTCGCGCATCCCTGCGCTGTACGCGCGCCGCGAGTACGTGGATGCGGGCGGACTGATGTCCTACGGGTCCGACTACAACGTGCTCTATGTGCGCGCGGCCGAGTACGTGCACCGGATCCTGCAGGGCTCAAAGCCCGCGGACCTGCCGTTCGAACGGGCCGCGACGTTCAGGCTAGTGCTCAACTTCAACACGGCGGCAGCCCTCGGTCTGAAGATTCCGGAAACGGTGCGCATGCGCGTGGATGAAGTCGTCCAATGACCTCGACCTGATCAGGCAACAGCCATTGCAAGTCAGGCGGCGAGCAGGTACTCCGTAAGCTCCTTCACCGGCCGGATCTCGGTGCCGAAGGGCACGGGCTCGGAGCCGCGGAAAAAGAGGCCGCGGTCGGTGTCGCCGCGCAGAGCGGCGGCGAGGTGGTGGTCGATGCAGAACTGGCCCATGCCCGGCTTGCCGTCGCGCAGGCCGCACTGCGCAAGGCAGTCCCAGCCGAGGGTGCACGCGCGGCGCGGCTTCGCGCGCCGCTGCAGCGCCGCTTCCTTCTCGAGGTAGTGCGCCAGCCAGGGCGTGCGCACCGCGCGCGCCGGCAGCCCGGCCACGCTCATGAAGGTGACGATGTCCTCGCGTTTCGCCTCGGCGAGCACGCGCTTGAAGTTCGGATGCGCGTCGCCCTCGGCAGCGACCGCGAACGGCGTGCCGACCTGCACGCCCGCGGCGCCGAGCGCGAGCACCTCGCGCACGCGCTCCGGCGAATTGATGCCGCCGGCCGCGATGAGCGGGATCGGCGCGATGCCCATCTCCTCGTAGAGGCGCTGCGCCGCGGGCAGTACTTGGGAAAAATCAAAGCGAGACTCGCCCAGCTCCTCGATCCTGGCCGCGCCGAGGTGCCCGCCCGCGTAGCGCGGGTGCTCGATGACGATCGCGTCGGGCAGCCGGCCCTTGCGCTGCCATTTCTTCAGCACCAAGCCGATGGCGCGCGCCTCCGACAGGATCGGCACCAGGGCCACGTCGGGATAGTCCGCCGTGAGCTCGGGCAGGTCGAACGGCAGCCCCGCGCCCACCACGATCGCGTCGGCGCCGCTCTTGCACGCCTGGCGCACGTAGTCCGCGTACTGCGACACCGCGCGCATCACGTTGACCGCGATCAGCCCGCGGCCGCCGGCGACCTCGCGCGCGGCGCGGATCTCGCGGTCCAGCGCCGCGAGGTTGGCCGCCTCGATCGCCTGCCGGTCGCGCGAGCGGCCGGTCTCGCGCATGAGGTCCGGGTGCAGCCGGCGCAGGTCCACGCTCGAGATCGTGCCCACGCACTCCTCGCGCGCGACCGCGCCCGCCAGGCCGTGCGCCGAGACGCCCACGCCCATGCCGCCCTGCACGAGGGGCCGCACCTGCCTGCCGCGGATCCGGAGCATGCGCGATGGGAGCAGAGATTCGGCGCCAAAGGCTTGATCTGGCGCAAATTCGCGCAGATTGATACAGATCAACTTGCCGCCGGGCCGCTGGTCTACCCTAGTCGCATTCAAGGAGGTCCTATGTATTCCCACATTCTCGTATGCACCGACGGCTCCAAGCTGTCCCACAAGGCGATCAAGACCGCGGCGCGGCTCGCGCGATCGCTCGGCGCGCGGCTGACCGGCGCCTACGTCGGCGCGCCCTACATCGCGCCGATCTACAGCGAGGGCATGATCTACGCGGCCAACGTCACGCGCGCGCAGTACGACAAGGCCGTGCAGCGCGCCGCGCACAAGGCGCTCGACGAAGTGAGCGCCATGGCGAAGGCGGCCGGCGTGTCGGCCGGCACCGCGACGATCACCGCGGCGACGCCCTGGCAGGGCATCCTGCGCGCCGCGCAAGCGAAGAAGTGCGACCTCATCGTCATGGCCTCCCACGGCCGGCGCGGCCTCGCCGGCCTGCTGCTCGGCAGCGAAACGGTGAAAGTGCTCACGCACAGCAAGGTGCCGGTGCTGGTGTGCAGATGAGCGTGCAGCACATGCACTACTTCACGATCGAGCAGCGCGAAACGCTCGAGCGCCAGCTCGCCGCGCGCGCCGCCGAGCTGCGCGCGGGCTTCGCCGCGGACCCCGAGACCGAGGACGAGACCGCCGAGCGCGAGCGCGAGCGGCGCGAGCTCGCCTACGTCGAGTCGTCGCTGCAGCGCCTGCACGAGCCCGAGTTCGGGCTGTGCGCCGACTGCGGCGAGGAGATCCCCTACTCGCGCCTGCAGGCGAACCCGATCGCCGTGCGCTGCCTCGCCTGCCAGCGCGTGCACGAGGGCGCGGCCGAGCGCTGAGCCCCTAGGCGCGCGCGATCCAGCGCGCGTCCCTCTCCAGCGCGCGCAGCGCGCGCACGGTGTGCACGCCCTGGCCCGCGGCCTGCGCGAGCAGCACGAGCAGCAGTTGCGCGCTCGCGAAGGCGTCGGCGAGCGCGTCGTGCCGCGCCGGACACTCGATGCCGAAGATCCCGAGCCAGTCGTCGAGCGCGCGCGCGCGAGCGGCGTGCGCGGGGTTGAGCGCCGCGGCGAGCGGCGCGAGGTCCAGCCAGCGCGCCGGCGTGAGGTCGGGGGTGCGCGCCTTCATCGCGCGCCCCAGCACCGCCGCGTCGAACGGCGAGTGAAAGCCCACCGGCAGCCCGCCGTCCAGGTAGCGCGAGAACGCCGACAGCGCCTCGGCGGCCAGCACGCCGCCGCGCTGCGCGTCGCCGCCGATGCCGTGCACGAGGATGTTCTCGGCGCTGCTCGCGGCCTCCTGCTGCAGCACGGCGGCGAAGCTGTCGGCGGGGTTCAGGCGGCCGCCCTGCACGGCGACCGCGCCGATCGAGAGCAGCCGGTCGCTGAGCGGGTCGAGGCCGCTCGTCTCGCAGTCGATCACCACCCAGCGCGCGGCGCGCGCCGGCTCCTCGGGCCGGCCGAAGCCCAGCCATTGCGCGAGGCCGCGGATCAAAGCGTGTAGTCCGCGCGCAGGCGGTCCTGCAGCAGCGCCGCCTGGCGCAGCGCCTCGTTCAGGATCCGGCGGTCCACCTTGTTCAGGCGCGCCGGCTCGATGCGGTTCTCGGCGCCCTCGGGCGGCGGCGCCTCCAGGTACTGCCGGCGCAGCCGCAGGCCCTGCACTACGTGGAACGCGGTGACCGAGCCCTCGGCCTCGGCCGCGGGCAGGCCGCCGGTGGCCGCCACCGCGCGCAGGCGCGCGACGGTGCCGGTGGCGGGCACCGCGTGCGCGAGCGCGAGCGTGCGCGCGGCATCCACGAACAGGCGCGCGCCCGAGCCCTTCAGATCGAGCGTGCCGGGAAACGGCCCGGTGTCGTCGGCGGCGATGCCGTGCAGCAGGTGGAGCGGCGGGCGCACCTTGAGCGCGTTGGCCGCCATCGCGCGCAGGAACGCCGGCTGCGAGCGGGCGCGCGCGAGCACGCCCTCGCGCAGCTCGCCGGCGAGCGCCGCCTCGCCCGCGAGCGCGCGGAAGTCGAAGAAGATCGAGGCGTTGAGCAGCGCCTCGGGCTGCGGGCTGCGGATCCAGCCGTCGAAGCGCTCGCGCCATTCGGCGACGGTCAGGCACCAGGACGGGTTGCGCGCCATGATGCCGCCCTTGCACAGCGGGTAGCCGCAGGCCGCGAGGCCCTCGTTCACCTCGTTCGCGAACGCGAGCAGCACGCGGCGCGCGCCTTCGGCGTCGCCCGCGGGCTCGAAGATGAGCGCGTTGTCCTGGTCGGTGGCGAGCGTCTGCTCCAGGCGCCCCTCGCTGCCCAGCGCGAGCCAGCACCAGCTCGCGGGCGGCGCGTGCCGCGCCGCCGCCATCGCGATCAGCCGCTGCGCCACGCCGTCGTTGAGCGCGCTCGTGAGCTGCGTGAGGTGCTCGGCATCCAGGCCCTGCGCGAGCAGGTGGTGCGCGAACTCGCGGATGTCGGCCGCCGCGGCCTTGAGCTCCTCCAGCGAGGCGGCCGCGTGCACGCGGCCCGCGACGCGCCCGAGGCTGAAGCGCTGCAGCGCGAACAGGTCGCGCTCGGAAATCACGCCCGCGAGGCGCCCGTCGCGCGTGATCACCACGTGGCGGATGCGGTGGCGCGCCATGGCGAGCGCCGCGTCGGCGAGCGTCGCGTCGGCCTCGAGCGCAACCGGGTCGCGCGTCATCAGCCCCGCGATCGGCGCCTCGGCCGCGGCGCCCACGGCGGCGCGCTCGAGCAGGTCGGAGGTCGTGAAGATGCCCACCGGCAGCTGCTGCGCGTCCACGATCACCATCGAGCCCACGCGCTCGGCGCGCATCGCGGCGACCGCTTCGCCGAGCGTGGCCTGCGCCGAGCAGCTCACCGGCGCGCGCGCGAGCCCGGCCCCGAGCGGCGCGAGCATCGAGGCGCCGGCGAGCGCGGCGGCCGCGTCGGCGCGGCGCGCGCGCTGCGCCTGGCCGAGCAGCGCCGCGAGCCGCCCCATGCAGAAGTCGCGGAACGGCGCGCTGCGCTCGAGCAGCTCGTGGAAGTCGGCCGCGCCGAGCTCCCAGCAGAAACAGTCGGTCTCCGCGCCATAGCTGGTCGAGCCCGCGCGCCGGCCGACGAGCGCGCTGATCGGGAAGCAGTCGCCCTCGCCGAGCAGCGCGTCGCCCGACGACGCGCTCGCGCCCGGGCTGCCGCGCACCACGCCCTGCTTGACGATGTAGAGCCGGTCGGCGACCCCGCTGTCGGGGCCGGTGACCACGCTGCCGCGCGCGTAGTAGCCGAGGCGCAGGCGCGCGGCGAGCCGTGCGATGTCCTCCGGCGACATGGCGTCGAACGGCGGGTGCCGCCGCAGCACCTCGCCGACGGTGGCGACGATCTGCCGGCTCGCGGCTTGGGGCATCGGGCGAGCGTAACGCGCCGCGCCGGCGGCGTTATCCCGCCCGCTTCCAGCTCTCGTCGAGCCCGATCGGCGCGGGCGCGAGCGTGAGGATGCGCTGGTAGAGCGCGTTGAAGTCGCTGCTGCGCAGGTCGGCGATCGGGTCGGCGTTGCCCGCGAAGGCCCGCTCGATGTCGTCCCAGTCCTCGGCCTTGAGCACCTGCTCGGCGCGCGGGATGACCTCGCGCTCCTCGCGCCGCATGTGGTTCCAGTGGAACTGCGAGTAGGCCTCGACCGCGGCGATGAACTTGTCCGCGCCCTTGGGCCAGGTCTGCTCGTAGGCGAGCATCGCCTGCTCGAGGTCGCGCACCAGCTGCGCGCCGAGCACGTGCTCGGCCTTGAGCGACTCGACGACCTCGCGCGCGCCCGGATCGCGCCGCAGCAGGTGCGCGAACAGGAAAGCGTCCTCCTTCGGGTGGTGCATGCGCTCGGGGAACGCGTCGATGTAGTAGATCATCGCGCGGAACACGCCGAATTCGGGCTTGAGCTTGCCGTCCTTCGCCATCAGCGCGAGCGACTTCAGGCCGCTCAGCACCGCCGAGATCGAGCGGTGCTCGTCGTAGATGATGCCGATCGCCTTCTGCATGACCCCTCCTATAGGCAAAGCAGGCTGCGCACGCCCTCCAGCGCCCCCGCATGGGCGAGGCCGAAGACCCCGAAGCCGGCGATCGCCGCAGCGGCAGTGTAGCGCCAGGCGCGCAGTCGCGCCGCCAGCCAGCCCGCGGCGAGCAGCAGCGGCAGCGTGCCGGCGCCGAAGGCCAGCATCGCCGCGGCGCCGCGCACGGGGTCGCCCGCCGCGGCGGCCGCAAACAGCGCCGCGTAGACCATCGCGCAGGGCAGCCAGCCCCAGGCGAGGCCCGCGGCATACGCGCGCAGCGGCGTCGTACCCGCGCGCAGCGGCGTCGCGGGCCTGAGCAGACGTGCGGCGAGCGGCTGCACGCGCCGCCAGAGCGGAGCGCCGAGCGCCTCGAGCGCGCCGAGCAGCCGGCCGGCGCCCGCCAGGTGCAGTCCGATGAGGATCAGCAGCACGCTCGCGGCCACCTGCCAGGCGGCCTGCGCCGGCAGGGCCGCGGCGGCATAGGCCGCGCCGCCCAGGGACCCCGCGGCGGCGCCGGCCGCCGCGTAGGTGCTGATGCGCCCCGCGTGCAGCGCGATGCGCCGCCCCCACGCGGGAGGGGCGGCGATCGGGATGACGCGCACCCCTCCCCGGTCCGAGCCGTCGAAGGCGGCGACGAAGCCGCCGCACATCGCGACGCAGTGCACGCCGGAAGCCAGGCCCGCGGCGAACATCGCGGCGGCGAGCGGCTCCACGGTCAGATCACCTTCGAGTAGGACGCCGCCTGCTGGCGCGCGCGCAGGTAGCGGTCGAACACCATGCAGATCGCGCGCACCAGCAACCGGCCGCGCGGCGTGACGACGATCCACTCGGGCTGCAGCTCCACGAGGCCGTCGCGCTCGAGCGCCCTGAGGTCCTTCAGCTCCTCGGCGAAGTAGCGCCGGAACTCGATGAGGTGCGCGAGCTCGATCGACTCCACCGAGAGCCGGCAGTGGCAGATCAGCGCCTGGATCACCGCGCGGCGCACCAGGTCGTCGGCCGTGAGCTCCAGGCCGCGCATCACGGGCAGCTTGCCCTCGTCGAGCGCGGCGTAGTAGTCGTCGAGCGACTTGCAGTTCTGGCTGTAGGTCGGGCCGACGCGGCCGATCGCCGAGACGCCGATGCCGACGATGTCGGACTCCGGGTGCGTCGAGTAGCCCTGGAAGTTGCGCTGCAGGCGCCCTTGCGCCTGCGCGATCGCGAGATCGTCGTCGGCGCGCGCGAAATGGTCCATGCCGATGTAGACGTAGCCCGCGCGCGTCAGGCGCCCGATGGCGAGCGTCATGATCTGCAGCTTGGTCTCCGGCGACGGCAGGTCGGCGGCGAGGATGCGCCGCTGCGGCTTGAACAGCGCGGGCAGGTGCGCGTAGTTGTAGAGCGCGATGCGGTCGGGCGCATCCTCCAGCACGCGGTCGAGCGTCGCGCTGAAGCCGTCCAGCGACTGCTTCGGCAGGCCGTAGATGAGGTCGAAGTTCACCGAGCGGAAGCCCGCCGCGCGCGCTTCGTCCACCACGCGCCGCGTCTCCTCGGCGCTCTGGATGCGGTGCACCGCGCGCTGCACTTCCGGGTCGAAGTCCTGCACGCCCATCGACAGGCGGTTGAAGCCCAGCCCGGCGAGGAAAGCCATCGCGCCGGGCTCGGTCGTGCGCGGATCGATCTCGATCGACACCTCGGCCTCGGGCGCGAGCGGGAACACGCGCTCGGTGTCGGCGGCCAGCTGCGCCATTTCCTCGCGCGACAGGAACGTCGGCGTGCCGCCGCCCCAGTGCAGCTGCGAAACGCTCGGGCGCTCGACGCCGCTGGCGCGCATCGCCTCGCCCAGCAGCGCCAATTCCTTGCTCAAGTACTTGATATACTTGGCCGATCTCCCCCGGTCGCGCGTCACGACCTTGTTGCACGCGCAGTAGTAGCACAGCGTCGCGCAGAACGGCAGGTGGACGTAGAGCGAGAGCGGCAGGCTGATGCCGCCGATGTTGCGCCGGGCGAGCCACTCGCGCAGCTGGGCCTCGCCGAACGCCTCGACGAAGCGGTCCGCCGTGGGATAGGACGTGTAGCGCGGCCCGCTCAGATCGTATTTGCGGATCAGGACCGGGTCGATGACCAGTTCGGAAGACGGGTATTTCAGCATCATCACGGGCCACTATGGGCGAGGGCAGTCCGGACATATTGACGTTGGTCAAACGGGGCTATGTTCGCCACCCCGTGGCGATCGCCGCCGGGGCCGTGTCGCTGCTGGCGCTGCTGGCGGCCAACTTGTCGGCGCTCTCGCACGGCCTGGACTGGCCCTGGCTGCTCGGCTCGGTGGTGCTCGCCGACATGCTCGCGATCGGCGCCGGCATCCTCGTGGCCTCGCGCGTGGTCCTCAGCGCCGCGCACCGCAGCGAGGCGAGCGAGGCGCGGCTCGCCTCGATCCTCGACTCGGCGATGGACGCGATCCTCACCGTGGACGAAGAGCAGCGCATCGTGCTGTTCAACCGCTCGGCTGAGTTGGTCTTCGGCGTGCGCCGCGACGACGCGCTCGGCACCACGCTCGAGCGCTTCCTGCCCTCGCGCTTTCGCGCCGGCCACCGGGCGCACGTCGAGGACTTCGGCCGCACCGGCGTCACGGGCCGGCGCATGGGCGACACGACCATGCTTTACCAATAGCGGCTCGTGGGGCGACATAAGCTGCATTGTGCGCCGTCAAACCGGGACCAGGGAGCGGGAGAATGGCCAAATCGTGCGGTGCAACGCAGCCTGGGGCGGATAGATT
>VGUH01000021.1 GCA_016874295.1 Gammaproteobacteria bacterium
CTCCAGCCTCCGCCTCCCTCAACACCCCGATGGTCTTCTCTTCCGTATATCTCGTCGCCTTCATCGCCTGCTCCTGGTGAAGCAGACTCTGCTCCCGTCCGGGACTAAACTCGGGTGTCAGGTCGGATCGGCGGGCTGCCGGCGCGCGCGATCGATGCGCTGATCGACCCGCAGGCCGGGACGCGCATGTGCGAGCGCCTGCCGTACGCGCTGTTCGACCTGCGCTTCGCGGACGGGAACTACTGGGGTTCGGAGGTCGCGGCGGCAGGTGGCGTGCAGGACGCCGCCGGCCCCGCGCCGTCGGACGAGCGCATCGTGTGCTTCGCGCGCGCGGCGATCATGGTCATGTGGCACCTGCACAGACGCGCGCGGCCGGCGCGCGCCTCGTGTTCGGCGCCGCGCCGGCGACCATCGCGGCAGTCGGCGCGATGCCGGTCGCAGCCGTGGAACGGCTGGCGCGCCGGGTCGCGGGAACGCTGACCGCGCGGTTCTCGTCGCGCACGCGGTTCTGGCTGCAGTTCGAGGGCTGCGCGACACGACCGGACGCGGGGTCGGTGGAATCGCTGCGCCGGCTCGGGCTGCAGATCCACGGCGCCGACAGCGCGCGCGTCCAGGCGCTCCAGCGCCGCCACCGGCGGAGTGCCGCGTGAGATAATCCCGCGCCTGATGCAGGCGCTCTCGATCCGCGGGCTGACCAAGACCTACGCGAACGGCGTCCAGGCGCTGCGCGGCATCGACCTCGACGTCGCGGAGGGCGACTTCTTCGCGCTGCTCGGCCCGAATGGCGCGGGCAAGACGACGTCGATCGGAATCGTCATGTCGCTGGTCGCGAAGACCGCCGGCAGCGTCTCGGTCTTCGGCCACGACATCGACCGTGAGCTCGACCTCGCGAAGAGCTGCATCGGCCTCGTGCCGCAGGAGATCAACTTCAATCAGTTCGAAAAGACGTTCACGATCATCGTGAACCAGGCCGGGTTCTACGGCATCCCGCGCCGTCTCGCGGTGGAGCGCTCCGAGAAGTACCTGCGCCAGCTGCAGCTGTGGGACAAGCGCGATGCGATCGCGCGCTCGCTGTCGGGCGGCATGAAGCGGCGCCTGATGATCGCCCGCGCCTTGGTGCACGAGCCGCGCCTCTTGATCCTCGACGAGCCGACCGCGGGCGTCGACATCGAGATCCGCCGCAGCATGTGGGGCTTCCTGCGCGAGATCAACGAGCGGGGCACGACCATCATCCTGACCACGCACTACCTCGAGGAGGCGGAGAGCCTGTGCCGGAACATCGCGATCATCGACGGCGGCCGCATCATCGAGAATGACACCATGTCGGGCGTGATCAGGAAGCTGAGCCAGGAGACCTTCGTGCTCAACTTCCGTTGCGCGACGGCGTCCGTCCCGCAGCTGCCGGGCTATGTCACGCGTCTGGTCGACGACCACACGATCGAGGTCGAGGTCAGGAAGGAGCAGGGCCTCAACGACATCTTCACGCGGCTGTCGCAGCAGGGCATCGAGGTCGTCAGCATGCGCAACAAGGTGAACCGGCTGGAGGAGCTGTTCATGCGGCTCGTCGAGCGCAAGGACGCCGCGGCTGCGGAGGCGGGCTGAGTTGCGCGACGAACATCTCGCGCGCATCCGGCGCATCGGCTTCCAGACCATCGTGCGCCGCGAGTACGGGCGCATCATCCGCATCTGGGGCCAGACGCTCGTGCCGCCGGCGGTCACGGCCACGCTCTACTTCCTGATCTTCGGCAGCCTGATCGGCCGGCGCATCGGCCAGATGGGCGGCTTCGACTACATGCAGTACCTCGCGCCCGGGCTGATCATGATGGCGGTCATCAGCAACTCCTACGGCAACGTGGTGTCGAGCTTCTTCGGGGCGAAGTTCGGCAAGCACATCGAGGAGCTGCTGGTCGCGCCGCTGCCGAACTGGCTGATCGTGCTCGGCTACGTTGCGGGCGGCCTGCTGCGCGGCCTCCTGGTCGGCGCGGTGGTGCTGGCGGTCACGCTGTTCTTCACCCACGTGCCGGTCGAGCACCCGTTCCTGGTCGCGGGGTCCGTGTTCCTGACCTCGGTCGTGTTCTCGCTCGGCGGCTTCTTCAACGCGATCTTCGCGAAGAATTTCGACCAGATCTCCTGGTTCCCGACCTTCGTGCTCACGCCGCTGATCTACCTCGGCGGCGTGTTCTACTCGGTGTCGCTGCTGCCGCCGTGGGCGCAGGCGCTGTCCTACGCAAACCCGATCCTGTACATGGTCAACGCGTTCCGGCACGGCTTCCTCGGCACCAGCGACGTGGATCCCGGTTTCGCATTCCTGATCATGGGCGCGTTCGCAGTGGCCATGTTCGCAATCGTGGTCGCGCTGATGAACCGCGGCACCGGCATCCGGGAATAGGCGGAAAGCCGGCATGTGCGGCCGCTATGCGTTCTTTTCCCCGGTCGAGGCGGTACGGCGCACGTTCGCGCTCGATGACGTCCCGGGGCTCGAACCGCGCTACAACATCGCGCCCACGCAGGACGTGCCGGCGGTGCGGGCCGGCGACGAGGGCAGGCGCGCGTTCGCCATGCTGCACTGGGGCCTGGTCCCGAAGTGGGCCAAGGAGCGCGCGATCGGCAACCGCATGATCAACGCGCGCGCCGAGACGCTCGCCGGGAAACCCTCGTTCCGCGACGCGTTCCGCAAGCGCCGCTGCCTGGTGCTCGCCGACGGCTGGTACGAGTGGCAGGTCGCTGCCGGCGGCAAGCAGCCCTGGTTCATCCGCAGGAAGGACGCGCGGCCGTTCGCGTTCGCGGGGCTCTGGGAGCGCTGGCAGGATCCCGCCGGCGGATCGCTGCTCGAGTCGTGCACTATCGTTACCACGGACGCGACGGAGTCGATCCGCAAGATCCACGATCGCATGCCGGTGGTGCTTGCGGATGCCGACTGGGACCGGTGGATCGACACGGCCTTTTCGGATACCGACACGCTGTCGGGCCTGCTGCGCCCGTTCGATGCGCAGGCACTCGAGGCCTGGCCGGTGAGCCGCCAGGTCAACGCGCCGAAGAACCAGGGACCGGCGCTGATCGCGCGCGAGGACTAGCTATTTCTGCTGCCAGGCGCCCGCGCTGGTCTTGTAGTACCAGCCCGTGCGCGCGTTGGCGATCCAGCGTTCCGCGAAGGTGCTGCGGATGTCCGCTTCCCAGCCCGGGTTGCCGTTGGCGGTCGCAATTTCCCGGTACAGCGAACCGCGGTCGGCGTTCTCGTCGGCCACCAGCTTCTTGAGCTTGTTGCGGTCGGCGAGCGCGACAGCGTTCGCGTCGCGGACTTCTACCAGCCCGTCGGCGGTGAGGCCGACGGCGCCCGAGGTGAAGAACGGATCTAGCTGCGCGGCTCGGCCGCGCATGGAAGCCGTCAGCGCGCGGATCGCCGGGCTCGAGATGTCGATGTCCGCCTGCGCGTGCGCGGCCGGGATGACGAAGTCGAGTGCCGCGAGCAGCACGTCGCCGGCGATGCGCAGTACCTTGCAGTCGACGGCAAGCCCCGTGAGCGGACCCGTAGCCTCGAGGCCACGCACGCGCGCCGCGCGCAGGCTCAGCGCGCCGGCTGCCTGGTCGGGCGACCAGATCGCTGCCAGGCCCTCGACGACGAGACCTTCGAACTCGAGCCGATCGGCCGTGAAGCTGATCGAGCTTGCGCTGGCGGCCATGGCCGTGGCGGCGAGACCGGCGAGCAGGACTGTCATCGCCCGAGCCTACCGTCTCGGCGCGGCCGCTCCAAGAATCAGGCCCGGCGTCGCGTTGCCCGGTCTTCCCAAGGATCCTCCAGGTCGCGCGCGGCGCTTCCTGGAACGCAGGCTGCGGGAGCTTCCGCCCGGCTAGAATAGGCCGATGGCCGCCGCCATCTCGATCGCGAACCTCACCAAGACCTACGCGAACGGGCAGCACGCCCTGAAAGGGGTGTCGCTCGAGATCCGGCCCGGCGAGATCTTCGCGCTGCTCGGCCCGAATGGGGCGGGCAAGACCACACTGATCAGCATCGTCTGCGGCATCGTGCGGCCGACGTCCGGATCCGTGCTGGTGGAGGGCCATGACATCCGCAGGGAATTCCGCGCGGCCCGCGAATGCATCGGCCTCGTGCCGCAGGAACTCGCGATCGAGGCCTTTGAGACGGTGCGCGCCGCGGCGGCGTTCAGCCGCGGGCTGTTCGGCCGCGCGCCGGACCCCGCCTGCGTCGAGCGCGTGCTGCACGACCTCTCGCTGTGGGACCGGCGCGACGACATCCTGATGACGCTGTCGGGCGGCATGAAGCGCCGCGTGATGATCGCCAAGGCGCTCGCGCACGAGCCGCGCATCCTGTTCCTCGACGAGCCGACCGCGGGCGTCGACGTCGAGCTGCGCCGCGACCTGTGGGAACTGGTGCGTAGACTCCGCGACCAGGGCGTGACCATCATCCTCACCACGCACTACATCGACGAGGCCGAGGAGCTCGCCGACCGCATCGGCGTGGTCAACCACGGCGAGCTCGTCGTCGTGGACGAGAAGCGGGCGCTGATGAAGAAGCTCGGCAAGCGCCAGCTCACGCTGACATTGCAGGAACCGCTCGCCGCGGTGCCGGTCGGGCTCGCGGAGTGGAGGCTCGCCCTGCTCGGGAACGGCCACGAGCTGCAGTTCACATTCGACGCCGCGCAGGAGCAGACCGGCGTCGGTCCGCTGCTCAGGCGACTCGAGCAGCTCGGCATCGGCTGGCGCGACCTCAACACGCGCGAGAGCTCGCTGGAGGACATCTTCGTGAGCCTGGTCGGGCGGGGCGCGCGCGCATGAGCCTGCCTGCCTTCAACCGCCACGGTGTCTGGGCGATCTACCGCTTCGAGATGGCGCGCTTCCTGCGCACGCTCCTGCAGAGCGTGCTGACACCCGTGATCACCACCTCGCTGTTCGTCATCGTGTTCGGCGCGGCGATCGGCTCGCGAATGGCCGAAGTGGATGGCGTGAGCTACGGCGCGTTCATCGTTCCGGGCCTGATCATGCTTTCGCTGTTCACGGAGAGCATCGCGAACGCCTCGTTCGGCATCCACTTCCCGAAATTCACCGGCACGATCTTCGAGATCCTCGCGGCGCCGGTCGCCGCGCTCGAGATCGTGCTCGGGTACGTCGGCGCCGCGGCGACCAAGTCCGTCCTGCTCGGGCTCATCATCCTGGCGACGGCGTCGTTCTTCGTCTCGTTCACGATCCTGCATCCGCTGTGGATGCTCGCATTCATGGCGCTGACCGCGGTCACCTTCAGCCTGTTCGGTTTCATCGTCGGCATCTGGGCGAAGAACTGGGAGCAGATGCAGTTCGTGCCGATGCTGATCGTGACCCCGCTGACCTTCCTCGGCGGCGCGTTCTACTCGATTGACATGCTGCCGCCAGGCTGGCGGACCGTCGCGCTGTTCAACCCGGTCGTCTACCTAATCAGCGGTTTTCGCTGGAGTTTTTTCGGAACCTCCGACGTTTCGGTGCAGGTGAGCCTCGCCATGACGGCGGTATTCATGCTCGCCTGCATCGGCGTCATCGCGTGGATCTTCAGGACCGGGTACCGGCTGAAAACTTGAGCCCAGTCCACATTCCGGCCCGCGCGCGCCGGGGTACACTGCCGCGCGGAGGGCGAAGAGCCGCATGATGCCGGGCAAGCGAGCGCTGGTGGTCGACGATTCCAGGTCCGCGCGGGTGGTGCTGTCGCGCATGCTGGAGCGCTACGGCATCGTCGTCGATTCGGCGGATTCCGCGGAATCCGCGCTCGAGTACCTCAAGAACCGCCATCCGGCCGTGATCTTCATGGATCACCTGATGCCGGGCATGGACGGCCTGCAGGCGGTGCGCGAGATCAAGGCCAACCCCGAACTCGCCGGCATTCCGATCATGATGTACACGTCGCAGGAGGGCGAGATCTACTGCGGCCAGGCGCGTGCCTCCGGCGCCGTCGGCGTGCTGCCAAAGTCGATCCGCCCGATCGACGTCACCAAGGCCCTCTACCAGCTCAAGCTCCTGCCGGACCGCCGCGACGGCGAGCCGTCAGGGCTCGAGGCCATCGGCGCGCCTTCACCCGCGACCGCGGTTGCCGCGCCGGTGCCGGCCGAGACGCCCGCCGCAGCGTCCGTCGAGGCGCTGCTGCGCGAGCAGAACCTGGAGCTGCGCAAGTTCGTGGTCGCCTCGCTCGACTCGGTCGTGCGGCGCGTGGTCGCGGAACTGCACCAGAAGGATGCGGTGCGGGTCGAAGGCGAAGAGGCCGGTCGCGTTCCCGCCGCTTCTCCGAAGACGCCCTGGGCGCAGTGGCTGGCAGGCTGCGCGGCACTTGCCGCGCTCGCCGCGCTCGCGGTCCTCTACTGGCAGGCGCGCATCGAGGCGGACCAGGCCCGAGCGGGCCGTACAGGCGCTCACCGCGTCGAACGACACGCTCACCAAGGCGATCGAGAAGTGGCGCATCGCGGGCGAGACGTCCGCCGACGCGGCGGCGCAGGAGGGTTTCCGCCCGCTCGTGCTCGCGGTCCCGTTCGGCGAGCAGGCGCTCAACGCCACGCGGCTGGAGTCCGTTGGCACGCTCGTGGCGCAGTTCGAGCGGGCGGCGATCAGCGGCACCGTGCGTATCGAGAATTACGCCGGCAGCTTCTGCCTCGAGAGCGCGGGACGCGATGGCTACACGCTCGCGCCGCCGGCTTCGCCCGCCGAGCAATGCGAGCAGATCGGGAATCCCTTCGATGACTCGCAGGCGGGCACCGCGCGCCAGCCGATCGCGTTCGCGAACCTCGCGTCCAGCGTGCGTCGGCGCACGGGCGGCGCGATCGAACTCGAACTCGTGGCGGGGTCGCGCGACCGGCTGGCGGTCGCCTATCCACCCATCGAGCAGGCGACGGCCGGACAATGGAATGCCGCCGCGCAGGCCAACAACCGCATCGAGATCAGCATCGTCGAGCGATGAGCCCCTGCCTTGACTGACGCGCCGGCCGAGTTCCGCCCGCCGGCCTGGATCGGCAACCGGCACCTGCAATCGATCCTCCCGAGCCTGCCGCTGCGCCGGCCCGCCGTAGAGCGCCGAGCTTCCGCCGTGCGCGCGGCGAGCAATCCGCTCGTGCTCGACTGCGGGGACGGCGTCCGGCTCATGGGTCTGCACGCGCCGCCGGATACCGCCGCGGCGGCGGCGCCTGCCCGCCTCGCCGTACTGCTGCACGGCTGGGAGGGCAGCGCGGATTCGCTCTACCTGCTGTCGGTCGCCCAGCTCCTGCACCAACGCGGCTTCGACGTCCTGCGCCTGAACCTGCGCGATCACGGCGGCACGCATGCGCTCAACCGCGAGCTGTTCCACTCCTGCCGCCTGCCCGAGGTAGTCGGCGCCGTGACCCGCTTGCAGGCGCTGTTTCCGCGCCACCTGCTCTCGCTCGCGGGGTTCTCGCTCGGCGGCAACTTCTGCCTGCGCGTCGGTGCGCGTGCGCGCGCCGCGGGCCTTCGAATCGCGCGCATCGTCGCGGTCTGCCCGGTGCTCGACCCGGCCGTGACGCTCGAGGCGCTCGAGTCCGGGCCCGCGATTTACCACGATTACTTCCTGCACAAGTGGCGCCGCTCGCTCAGGCTGAAGCAGCAAGCCTGGCCGGATCACTTCGACTTCGGGGACCTGATCGGCGACAGGTCGCTGCGCAGCATGACCGAGCGCATGGTGCTGAAGTACACCGGCTACCCGGACCTCGCGACCTACCTCGCGGGCTACGCGGTCACGGGCAGCCTGCTCGAGAGCCTCGACGCCCCGGCGCAGCTCATCACCGCCGCAGACGATCCCATGATCCACGCCGGCGATCTCGCGCGGCTCGCGCGCCCGGCGTCGCTCGAGATTACCTTGACGCCGCGCGGCGGGCACTGCGGATTCATGGAGTCGCTGCGCGGCCCGAGCTGGATCGACCGGCGGATCGTGCACGAGCTCGCGCGCGACTGATCAGTCGTCGCCGGAAGCCTCGCGCATCAACCCCAGCCACTTCAGGTAGCGCGCCAGGAGCCGCGGCTCGTGCTCGAAGCGCTCGACGGGCGGCCCGCGGAACTCCGCGGGCATCCCGGCCACGAGGCAGGCGGGCCCGCGCGAGGTCGCTTCGCGATCGTTGCTGCGGTCGACCGGCGTATCCGCGAGGCTCCCGAGCATGCGGCAGAGCAGGCGGTTTCCGGCGAGGCCGCCGCTCGCAACGAGCCGCGCGGGCGCGGGCCGGTGGCGGGCCATCTCGTCGAGATTCGCCTTGATCAGGAACGCGACACTTTCCAGCACTGCGCGGCACTGCTGCAGGTCCGAGCCCTCGCCGACGAAGCGCGACTCGAAATCCGGGCGCCAGAACGGCGAGGCAAGCCCGGCGACGCCATTCAGGAAGAACGGCGCGTCCTCGTCCGCGAGCGGCGCGCGGTCGAGCAGTGCGAGCAGACGGTCCGCCGCCGCGCCCTGGTGGCGCTCCAGCCAGGCGAGCGCGGCGCCTGCGCCGTTGACCGAGCCTTCCAGCACGAAGTCGCAATGCTCCTGGTCGGCGCGAATCACGCTCGTGAGCAGCGGCGGCGCACGCAGCGCGTCCGTCGTCGGGCGCAGCACGAAGGCGCCGGTGCCGAGGTTGACGTAGGCGGCGTCGTAGTCGAGCGGCCCGGCCGCGAAGGGCACCACCGACTGGTCGCCATTGCAGGTGTTGAGCGGCACGCGCCGGCCCGCGACGACGAGCGTGCCGAAGGCGTGCGACGTGCCGGTCGCGCGCGGCAGGATCGCGCGCGGGATGCCGAACAGTTCGAGGAGTTCCTGCGACCAGTCGCGCGTGAATGGCGACCAGAGCAGCGTGCGCGCGGCGGTCGAGGCGTCGGCGAGCAGCGGCCGCTTCTCGAGCAGCCGGTGCAGCAGGTAGCTGGCGAGCGGGCCGGCGCGCAGCCGCGACTGCGCGGCGGCGGCCCTCACTTCCGCAACGTGGTCGAGACACCAGCGCAGCTTGCTCGCGCCGTAGTGCGGCGAGAGTGTGAGGCCGGTGATCCGGTGCACGTCCTTGGCGTGGTGCGCGAGCCCCTTGAGCTAGGCGGCGCCGCGCGTGTCCTGCCACGAAATGACCGGCGCGAGCGCGCGGCCGTCCGCGGCGTCCCAGAAGGCGATGGTCGAGCGCTGCACGGCGAGTCCGGCGGCCGTCCAGCGTGCAGCGGGAACGATGCGCGCGAGCTCGGCGAGCGCCGTCGCGACGCTCGCGACGACTTCCCCCGGATCGTGCTCGACATGGCCGAGGGCGTTGTGTTGCGTCGCGATCGTGACTACGGCTGCCCCCTCGATCGTGCCGTCTGCGGTGAACGCGCTGGCACGCGTCGCGTGCCCGCCCTGGTCGATGGCGACATGGACGGGCCCGCTCATGCACGCAGCGATTCGCGCGCGGCGAGCTCGTCCGCGAGCCGCAGTGGCGCCATCGACTCGACCATCCCGACACCGCGCGCGGCGAGCTCGAGCGCGAGCGCGGCATCCGTCACCTCGTAGGCGACCCAGGTCCAGGATCCCGCGGGCAGCACCCGGGTGGCCGGCATGCGCCGGTGATCGCAGAACACGTATTCCGGCTGCATCAGGTCGAGCACCGGGCGAAGCTGCAGCGGATCGCCGTCCAGCACCCAGCCCACGGGGAGCCCGCCGGTCGCGCGCGCGAAACGGCAGGCGTCGGCGTCGAAGGAGATGAGCACGCAGCGTTCGCGCACGGGCTCGAGCGCGGCCAGCACCTTTTCGATGCAATGCCTGCGCCCGTGATGCACGAGGCTCGCGCGCTTGACCTCGACGAAAGCACGCGCCTGGCTGAAGTCCGCCATCAGGCCGGCGACGGCGGCGAGCCGCGGCAGCGCGGTGCCTGTGTGCCGGCTGCCGAAGCGAGCCGGCTCGCCGGCGTGGACGCCATCGAGCGGGCCCGACATCGTGAGCCGCACGTCGCCCGCGGCGCGGGTGGTGCGCCCGAGATCCGCGTCGTGGATCACGAACGGCACGCCGTCCGCGGACAGCTGCACGTCGAATTCCGCGAACGTGAGCCGCCGCCACGCCGCCGCGAGCGCGGGCAGGCTGTTCTCCGGAAAGTGCTCCGCGTCGCCCCGGTGCGCAACGATCGTGGGCAGCATGCGCGGGCTACCCGGCAATGCGACGCCACAGGGCGCGGCCGACGAGGCGCGCCTGGTCAGCGAGGCCGAAGCGCTTCAGGTTCGTCCGGATGACGCCTTCCGTGAAGCGCGTGCGCTTCGAATAGTCGATCCGCACGTCCACCAGCACCGGCGCGCCGCGCGCGGCGGCCGCGAGCGCGCCGGCGACGACCTCCTCGATCTCGGAATCATCGCGCATCGCGAGGAAGCCGGCCCGGTTCGCGCGTGCGAGCCCCTCGAAGTCGAGCTGCGGCAGCACGCTGCAGGTCTTGCGGTTGTAGGGCGTCTCCTGGGCCTGCGCGATCTGCGCGAGCTCGCCGTCGTTGAACACGAACCAGGCGACGCCGGCTTCCTGCGCGACCGCGGTCGCGATCTCGAGACCGGTCATGCGTGCTGCGCCGTCGCCGACGATGCCGACCACCGCACGCTCCGGCCGGGCGAGCTTGGCGCCGATCGCCGCGGGAATGCAGTAACCCATCGAATTGAAGTCGGAGGGCGAAAAGTAGCAGCGCGGCGCGTGGATCGGCATGAGCTCGGCGACCATGAACGTGTGGTTGCCGTCGTCCGCGACCACGATGCCGTCGTCCGGCAGCCGCGCGCGCAGCGCGCTGAAGAAGCGCTGCGGGTTCACCCGCCCCTTCGGGTCGTGCGCCAGCCACTCCTCGCGGTAGGCGGCCTTGTCCCTGGCGATCGCCGCCGCGACGGCGTCGGCCCGCGCGCGCATGGCGGTGCCGCCCAGGGCGTCGCGCAATGCGGCCAGCGTCACGCGAGCGTCACCCTCGAGCGCGACGGCGGCGGGGTAGTTCGCGCCGAACACCTGCGGGTTGATGTCCACGTGCACGAGATTGGCCGGCGGCTCCCAGCCGTAGCTGCCGGTCGGGATCTCGGCGAAGCGGGTGCCGGCCGCGAGCAGCGCGTCGCAGCCCTCAAAGGCGTTCTCGACCGCCGGCACCGCCGCCCGGCCGAGCGCGAAGCCGGCGTGCAGGCGGTGATTGCCGGGGAAAGTCGAGAGTCCCTGCAGCGTCGTCGAGACCGGGGCGCCGAGCAGCTCCGCGATCGCGATGAGCTCGGCCGTCGCGTCGACCGCGCCCCAGCCGCAGAAGATCGCGGGCCGCTGCGCCGCGCGCAGCAGCCCCGCCGCACGCGCGATGTCACCCGCGGCGGCGCGGCTGCCCGCCGCGGGCGCGGGCAGGAATGCGGGCGGCTCGCCCGCGTCGCCCGGCATGAGCTGCAGGTCGACCGGAATCTCGACGAACACCGGGCCCGGCTCGCCCGAGGTCGCGACGCGGTATGCCTCGTGGATCACGGGAATCACGTCGGCGTGGCGGGTGACGCGCCAGCGCCGCTTGGTGATCGGAGCGAGCAGGGCATGCTGGTCCATGTCGTGCAGCTGGTAGGCGCGACCGAGGTCGCGGCGCACGCCGCCCGCGATGACCAGCATCGGGATGCCGTCGAGGAAGGCCTCACCGATGCCGCTCGCCGCGTGCGTGACACCGGCGGCCGGCACGATCGCAAGCGTGCCGATGCCGGTACCGGTGCGGCTCACGGCGTCCGCCATGAAAGCACCGCTGCACTCGTGGGCGACGAGCACCGGCGTGATGGATTGCGACGCGCCGAGCTGGTCGTAGAGTTCCGTGTTGTGCACGCCGGGGATGCCGAACGTGTGCCGGACTCCGAGCTGTTCGAGCGCCTCGCGCGCGAGGCGCGCCGCCGTCTGCCGCATGCTGCCTCCCCGGGGGACGCAGCGTAGCCTATCTGGCGGCGTATCTCCCGCTCAGGCCTTGACCATGCGCCAGTCGCCCTCGCCGTAGCGACAGGCGCTGCCCTGCTTTTTCACCTGGCGGCCGTCGGTCAGCCGCTCCAGGGTGAAGCGGCGGCAGACGCGCCCGTCGCGCTCGAAGCGCTGGTAGGGGACGAGCGAATACGCTATCTCGCGGCTGGAGCCGGCCCATTCGACGCGCCGGCCGTCCTCGAGCAACTCGAGCGAATGGCCGAAGCATGCGCGGTCGCGGTCGTCCATGCGGTCGCCGATCTCGTGGCCGATGATGGCCCCGATCGTGGCGCCGGCCAGGATCGCGATCAGCCGGTCGTCATTGTCGCTCACGGCCGCGCCGATGGCCCCGCCGACCACGGCACCGAGCGCCGCACCCACGCGATCTCGGTCACAGCGGCCGGACCGGATGTGCCGTAGTCGTCGCTCCAGTGGCGGCCCGTGTAGCCGACGTAGTAGGGATCGTGCTTTGCGCGCCAGCCGTGGGCCGGCGCGTGCGGCGGCGGTGCGGCGAACGCGGGCAGCGCGACCATCGTGGCCAGCGCGAGGAGCACGGCGAACCGGAGGCGACTCTTGGTCTGCATGGCTATTCTCCCGTGACACGGCCCTTAGAATGCGTTGATCCCGGTGAGCTCCCGGCCGATCGTGAGCTGGTGGATCGTCTCGGTGCCCTCGTAAGTGATCACGCTCTCGAGGTTGAGTGCGTGCCGGATCGGGACGTACTCGGCGCTGATGCCCGACCCGCCCAGCATGTCGCGCGCGTCGCGGGCCACGTCGAGCGCCATGCGGCAGTTGTTCCACTTGGCGAGCGACACCTGCGAAGGCTTCATGCGGCCCGCCTCCTTGAGTCGCGCGAGCTGCAGCGACATGAGCTGCGCGCCGGTGATTCCGCGCGCCATGGCTGCGAGCCGGATCTGGATCGCCTGGTTCGCGGCCAGCGGCCGGCCGAACAGGATGCGGTCCTTCGTGTAGTCGAGCACCTGCGCGAGGCAGGCCTGCGCCGCGCCGATCACGCCCCAGGCGATGCCGAAGCGCGCCTGGGTCAGGCAGGAGAGCGCTGCCTTGAGCCCGGCGGTGCTGCCGGGCAGGAGGTTTTCCTCCGGCACGACAACGTCCTCGAGGAACAGCGCGCCGGTCGCGGAGGCGCGCAGCGAGAACTTGCGCTCGATCTCGGGCGCCGCGAGGCCGCGCATGCCCTTCTCGACGAGAAATCCGCGTATGCCTTCCTCGGTCTTCGCCCACACCAACGCGACGTCGGCGATCGGCGCGTTCGTGATCCACATCTTGGCGCCGTTCAGCACCCAGTCCTTGCCGCGGCGCTTCGCGTGCGTCTTCATGTTCGCCGGGTCCGAGCCGCCGTGCGGCTCGGTGAGGCCGAAGCAGCCGATCAGCTCGCCGGTCGCCATGCGCGGCAGGTACTTCCGGCGCTGCGCCTCGCTGCCGAAGGCATGAATCGGGTACATCACGAGGCTCGACTGCACCGAGACGAAGCTGCGGACCCCGGAGTCGCCGCGCTCCAGCTCCTGGCAGATGAGGCCATAGGACACGGCATTCATGCCCGCGCAGCCGTAGCCCTTGATCGCGCTGCCGAGCAGCCCCAGCGCCGCGATCTCCGGCACGAGTTCGCGCGGGAAAGTGTGCTCCTCGAAGTGCTTCTGGATGACGGGCAGCACGCGCTCGTCCACGAATCGCGCGACGGCGCCCTGCACCGAGCGCTCCTCGTCGCTGAACGAGGCGCCTATGTCGTAGAGGTCGAGCGGGCTCAAGCGGCCGGCATCCCGAGGCGGCCGAAGAGGTCCTGGGCCATGCCCTCGGAGTCCCTGGCCTTGCCGACGGCAGCCTCGAGGTCGCCGCGCTCCCGGGCCGCGCCGGCTTCGTTCCAGGCGGCGCGCGCACTTGCGAGTGCCGCGTTCGCCTCGTCGAGGAGCTGCCGATCCATCCCCTCGGGGAGCGCGCGCAGCTTACGGAGCTCTTCGAGCCGACCGCCGATGCCTGCGAGCAGGTCCGGCAGCGTCCCGGAGAGCCGCGCCCAGTCGGCATTCAGCTCCGCGATGCGCTTTTCCTTCGCTGCGGCAGCTTCGTTCGCGAGCGCCTCGGCATCGGCGGGGACATCGCGCACCGCGGCGATCGCGTCCGCGTAGCGCTCCTCCTTGAAGGCGGCCCGCGCCGTCTCGAGGTCCTTCTTGACCTCGGCATAGCGCTCGGGGACGTATTTCGCCGCTTCTTCGTAGACGGCGTTCAGCGCATTCTCGGCGGCGGTGATGGCCTCCCCGGCCGGATCCTTCTGCGAGCAGGCGCCGAGCGCGATCGCGGCCGCGAGCGCGGCGAGCAGGGTGCGGCAGTTCACGGCGGGCCTCAGGACGCTTTGACGGCCAGCGAGTCCATGATCGCGGCGATCTTCGCCTTGGCATCGCGAGCGGTGAGCACGGTCGCCTCGAAGGTCTGGCTCGTCATCTCGGCGGCGGCCTTGCTCCAGGCGTCGCGCGCGGCGTCGTAGTCCGCGATGGTCTGTTTCCAGGCGTCCGCCGTCATGCCCTGCGGCGGCCGGCCGCGCTGCGCGCTGATCTTCTTGTCCATGGCCGCGATCATCGCCGGCATGGACTTCACCATGTCGTTCCACTCGGCCTCCATCGCGAGCAGGTTCTGGGCGCGCTTGATGCGCGCGTCGGCGACGGCGCGCTTGATGTCGTCCTGCGCCGCCGTGGCGCCGGCGACGACGTCGCCGTAGTCCTGCTTCGCGACCGCGTCGCGCAGGCCGGCGAGGGTCGCCTCGACTTCGGCGTAGCGCTCGGGCAGGTATTTCTGGATCTCGGCGCCCGTTTCCTTGAACTTCGCCTCGGCCGCGGCCAGCGCCGCCTCGGCGGGCTCCTTCTGGCTGGCGCAGGCCGCGAGGCCGAGCAGGGCGGCGAGTGCCGTGGCGCGGATAGTCCTGGATTGCATGAACATCGCGTGACTCCCCGGTGTTTGCCGACCACTTAGCGTACCACCGATCGGGTACGATTCCGCGCGTGAAGATACCCGAGATCCTGATGGTCGAGACCGTGCACCAGCCGGGCAGCCTCGCGAGCGTCCTCTCGGTGATCGCCGATGCGGGGCTCACGATCGATCACCTGCAGGCGCTGCGCCGTGAGCAGGACCGCACGCTCTGGGAAATCACGCTGGAGATGGACGAGGAGGCGGATCGCAGCCTCTACGCCCGCATCGACGCGCTGCCCGTCGCGCGCTTCGTCGGCAAGTCGGACCGCGTGTTCGACCGGCACCGCGGCGGCAAGATCCGTACCGAGTCGGCCATCCCGATCACGACGCAGCAGGTGTTGCGCGACATCTACACGCCGGGGGTCGCCCGGGTGTGCCTCGCGATCCAGAAGGATCCCGCGCTCGCCTGGGAATACACGAGCCTCGGCAACTCGGTCGCGATCGTGACCAACGGCACGGCGGTGCTCGGGCTCGGCGACATCGGGCCGCTCGCCGGGCTGCCGGTCATGGAGGGCAAGGCGGCGCTGTTCGCGGCGCTGGCCGGCATCCACGCCGTGCCGATCCTGCTCGAGGAGAAGGACCCCGCGCGCTGCATCGAGTACATCACGAAGATCGCCGTGGGCTTTGGCGCGATCCAGCTCGAGGATTTCGCGGCGCCTGCCTGCTTCGAGATCGAGGAGGGCCTCTGCGCCCGGCTCGACCGGCCCGTGCTGCACGACGACCAGCACGGGACCGCGGTCGTCACGCTCGCGGCCGTGCTGAACGCGACGCGCCGGGCGGGAATCACGCTCGCCGACTCCGTCGTCGGCTAGGTCGGGCTCGGCGCAGCCGGCAGCGGCATCGTGCGGCTGCTGCAGCGCGCCGGCGCGCGGCACCTGCTCGGCGCCGATCTCGACGCAGGCGCCCTGCGGCGCTTCACCGCGATGGGCGGCGAGGCCGCGTCGCTCGCGGACATCATGGGCAAAGCCGACATCGTCATCGCGACTACCGGCAGGCGCGGGCTGATCGCGCCGGAATCGGTGCGCAAGGGCCAGATCATTTTCGCGCTCTCGAACCCGGATCCGGAGATCGAGCCCGTGGCCGCGCTCGCTTGTGGCGCCGCGTTCGCGGCGGACGGCAAGGGGATCAACAACCTGCTGGGCTTTCCCGGTCTCTTCAAGGGCGTGCTCGCCGCGCGCGCACCGCGCTTCACCGACGCCATGCTGCTGGCTGCCGCGGGGGCGATCGCGGAACTCGCGCGCGGCGAGGACCTGGTGCCGGACCCGCTCGATCGCGGCGTGCACCAGGCGGTGGCGGAGGCCGTCAGCCGCTCATGGCGGAGCGGAGCCTGACGAGCGCGGCGGCCTCGATCTGCCGGATGCGCTCGGCCGAAACGCCGTAGTCCGCGGCGAGTTCCTGCAGGGTCTTCTTGTCCTCGGCGAGCCAGCGCGAGCGGATCACCGTGCGGCTGCGCTCGTCTAGACCCTCGAGCGCCGAGGCGAGGCTGTCCGACTGGGCGCCATCCCATTCATCCTGCTCGACGATCGTCGCCGGGTCCGCCTCGGGCGCCGGCAGGTAGAGCGACGGCGAGGCGACGGACTCCTCGTCGCCGGTGTCCGGTGCCGGGTCGAAGGACAGGTCGCGCGCGGAGAGGCGTCGCTCCATCTCGCGAACCTCGCGCACCTCGACGCCCAACTCGCCGGCGACCGCTGCGGTCTCCGCGTCGGACAGCCAGGCGAGGTTCTTCTTCATGCGGCGCAGGTTGAAGAACAGCTTGCGCTGCGCCTTGGTGGTCGCGACGCGGACCAGGCGCCAGTTGCGGATCACGAACTCGTGGATCTCGGCGCGGATCCAGTGCACGGCGAAACTGACGAGGCGCACGCCCATGTCCGGGTCGAAGCGCTTGACGGCCTTCATGAGGCCCACGTTGCCTTCCTGGATCAGGTCGCCGACCGGCAGCCCGTAGCCCATGTAGCCGCGCGCGATGTGCACGACGAAGCGCAGGTGCGAGAGCACGAGCGTGCGCGCCGCCTCGAGGTCCTGTTCGTCGCGGAAGCGACGTGCAAGCGCGAATTCTTCCTCGCGGCTCAGCACCGGGATCGCGGACACGCGCTCGACGTACGCCTCGAGGCTGCCGAGCGGGCCCGTGAGGGAGAAGGCGGGATTGGCGGGCGTGAGCGCCTGGCTGGTCATTGGCTGTTCATTACCTCCGTGCGGCAATATTAGCACTCACTGTCAGCGAGTGCTAATAAGCATGTCAATCAGAGGCTTATGCGCGAGGTTCGATGCGGCGGAGGTGATAGGTCGCGGCCAGCCAGGCGCCGGCGAGGCCGAGCAGCGCGCCGCCGCCCACGACCAGAGGCCATTCCTGCAGGCTGAGGCTGCGGAGGGCAAACCCGGCCCCATACGCCGCGGCCAGCCGCTCGACGAAGGGTCCGAGCGCGGCGAGACCCGCGGCGATCAGCGCGACTGCGAGCAGGCCGCCGCCCAGCCCCTGCCAGAAACCGGAATACAGGAACGGCCGCCGCACGAAGGCGTTGCTGCCGCCGACGAGTTTCGTCACCTCGATCTCCGCGCGGCGGCCGTTGATCTCGAGGCGGATCGTGTTGCCGACCACGGCGAGCACCCCGGCCGCGAGCACCGCGGCGACCAGCAGCACGAGCTGCTGCAGCGTGTCCTCGATCGCGTGGATTCGCCGCACCCAGGCCGTGTCGGCCTCAACCAGCTCCACGCGCTCGACCTTGCGCAATTGCGCGGCCAGCTCATCGATGGCGGCCGCCGTATCGTGCGGCGGCGAGGGGCGCACCTTGACCAGCCAGGGCAGCGGATTTTCCGGCAGCGCCTCGAGCGCAGCGTCGATGCCGGAGAGCTTGCGGAACTCCGCGAGCCCCTCGTCCGGACTCACGAGCACGGCGTCGGCGACGCCCTTCTTTGCCTCGATCGCGAGAGCCGCCTGCTTCGCCTGCGCGGCAGTCGTCGGCAGCTCGAGGTAGACGGACAGCTGCACCGTGTCGTCGAGACCCTCGGTCACGACCCGCAGGTTGGCGACCGTGAGCCAGAGCGCGGCCGGCAGCGCGAGCGCGATGCCGATCACCACCACCGTCAGGAAGGTGGCGAAGGGCTGGCGGGCAAGTCGGCCCAACGAGCCGAACAGCGCCTGCCCGTGCCGCTCGAGGTGGGTAGCGACGGCGTCAGGCAGCGGCATGCGGCACCGTGGCGAGGCGGCCATGCTCGATGTGCAGCCGGCGCACGCGGAAGCGCTCGAGCAGGTGCACGTCGTGGGTCGCGACCAGCACCGTCACGCCGACCGCGTTGAAGCGCTGGAACAGGTTCATGACCTCGAGCGCGAGGTCGGGGTCGAGATTGCCGGTCGGCTCGTCGGCGATCAGCACCGGGGGCTTGGTGATGACGGCGCGCGCGATGCCGACGCGCTGCTGCTCACCCGCCGACAGCTCGAGCGGGAAAGAGCGCTCGCGGCCGAGCAGCCCGACCTGGTCGAGCGCCGCGCGCACGCGCTTGTCCATCTCGCGGCGCGGCACGCCGCCGACCGCGAGCGGCAGCGCGACGTTGTCGTACACCGGCCGGTCGTCGAGCAGGCGGTGATCCTGGAACACGACGCCGACCTGGCGTCGGAAGGCCGGGATCGCGCCGCCGCGCACGGCGGAGGTGTTCCGCCCGTTGACGAACACCTGGCCGCGCGTCGGCCGTTCGAGCAGGGCGATCAGGCGCAGCACCGTGCTCTTGCCCGCGCCGGAGTGCCCGGTCAGGAACGCCATTTCCCCGGTCTCGAGCTCGAACGACAGCTCCGCGAGAGCCTCGCGGCCGTTCGGGTAGCGCTTGAAGACACGGTCGAATCGGATCACGGCGTGCCAGCTGCCGCGGGCCGCAGCAGCCCCTCGACATAGGCCCGGGCGTCGAAGATACCGAAATCCTCGGCCTGTTCGCCAACGCCGACGTAGCGGATCGGCAGGCCGAAGCGCCGCGCAATGGCGATCACGACGCCGCCCTTCGCCGTGCCGTCGAGCTTGGTCACCGCGATGCCGGTGACGCCGATCGCCTGGTTGAATTGCTCGGCCTGGCGCACGGCGTTCTGGCCGAGGCCGGCGTCGAGCACCAGCAGCACCTCGTGCGGCGCCTCCGGGTCAAGCCGTTTCAGCACGCGGGCGATCTTTGCGAGCTCGTCCATCAGATGCGACTGCGTGTGCAGCCGACCCGCCGTGTCCGCGATCAGCACGTCGACGCCGCGCGCCCTCGCGGACTGCAGCGCGTCGAATACGACCGCCGCCGGGTCCGCGCCCGCCGCCTGCGAGACCACCGGCACGCCGTTGCGCTCGCCCCAGGCCGCGAGCTGCTCGACGGCCGCCGCGCGGAAGGTATCGCCCGCTGCGAGCATCACGCTGAGCCCCTCGTCCTTCATGCGCCGCGCGAGCTTGCCAATGGTCGTGGTCTTGCCCGAGCCGTTGACGCCGACGACCAGGATCACGAACGGTTTCTTCGACCGATCAATGGCGAGCGGGCGTTCGACCGGCGCGAGGATCTCGAGCAGGGAAGCGGCGAGCGCCGTCTCGAGCGCCTTGGCGTCCGCGAGTTCGGAACGTGCGACCTTCTGCCGCAGCCCCGACAGGATCGACTCCGTCGCGTCGACGCCGACATCCGCCGTGAGCAGGCGCGTTTCGAGCTCCTCCAGCAGGGCCGCGTCGATGCGCCGCCCCGGCACGAGGTCCGCGAGCCAGGAGGCGCCGCGATTGACGCGCGCGGCGAGGCGCGCGAAGAAATTGCCCTCGGCGGGTTGCGCGACAGGCTCATCGGGTGTGTTCACACGGGAACCAAACATGGGCGTCCTGGTGGCCGCGCGAATTGTACTGGCTCGCAGCCATGATCGTGTGGCAGCGAGCGACGCGGCGTGCGTCTGCATTGGTGAGCGTACGTCAGGCGGCAGATGCCGTTCAGGGCCGCATTCAGAGTCGCATCGATGCCGGGGCAGGTCGGCGAATGGGTGGCCGGCGTGCCGCCCGCGTCGGCCTCGGGTGCGAGGCGCACGGTGTAGTCGACACCCGGCGACAGGATCGGATTGGGGCCGCGCAACGGGCTCTTTGCCACCGGCGCGTACAGGCCGACGGACTGGCGCAGCATGATCATCTCGACGATGCGCACGTTCCAGTCCAGCATCACGGCGTGGTTCCGGACCGGCTGGCTGAAGCGGAAGTAGCTGCTCCCGGTGGTCGAGAAGCCGTCCAGCTCGTTCACCGCGAGGCGGTTCAGGAACAACGTCCCCGACGGAATATTGAGCGTGCCGTCAGTGCTGCCGTTGAAATACAGGTCGGTCGGATACGGAAAGACGCCGGTAGCGGTGAACGGTGCCTGGAAGGAAGCGACGCCCGCCGCCGGGGGTGGCTGTTTGCTGGGCGCGGGCGCGTATCATCGCGCAAGGCTAAGGGATGTGCGCTGCAAGAAAGATGGCCGACACCCTGCGCATCATCGGCGGCGAATGGCGCGGCCGCCGGATCCGATTTCCGGGCAAGGGGGGTATCCGCCCGACGCCGGACCGGGTCCGGGAGACCCTGTTCAACTGGCTGATGGGCCAGGTGCCGGGCAGCCGGTGCCTGGATCTCTTCGCGGGCAGCGGCGCCCTGGGGCTGGAGGCGCTGTCGCGGGGCGCCGCCCACGCGACGTTCGTCGAGTGTGATCGCGAGAATGCCGCCCGGCTGCGCGAGACCACGAAGATGCTGGCGCCGGGCCGCGCCACGGTGGTGGAGGCGGATGCGCTCGCCTGGCTCGACGGCCGGGCGAGCGCGTACGACATCGTGTTCCTCGACCCGCCGTACGCCGCCGGTATCCTCGCGCAGGCCATGCGCCGCCTCGATGCAGGCGGCTTCCTCGCGCCGGGCGCCCAGGTCTACCTCGAGATGCCCGCGTCCGCCGGGCCACCCGGGTTGCCGCCCGGCTGGCAACTGCACCGGACCGGACGCGCCGGGGCGGTCGGGTATCATCTGGCCCGGCGAGTCAAGGAGTCTGGAAAGTGAACCCGAAGCGCAGCGCGGTGTACCCGGGCACCTTCGACCCGATCACCAACGGCCACCAGGACCTCGTCCGGCGCGCGTCCGGCATCTTCGACCGGCTGGTGATCGGCATCGCCGCGAATCCTGGCAAGACGCCGCTGTTTTCCCTGGCCGAGCGCGTGGATCTCGCGCAGAAGGTGCTGGGGGACCTGCGCAACGTCACCGTGCTCGGCTACGCCGGCCTCACCGTCGACTTTGCGCGCGAGCAGGGCTGCGGCGTCGTGATCCGGGGCCTGCGCGCGGTGTCGGATTTCGAGTTCGAGTTCCAGCTCGCGAACATGAGCCGGCACCTGGCGCAAGATGTCGACTACTTGTTCATGACCCCGCTCGAGCAGTTCACCTTCATCTCGTCGACGCTGGTGCGTGAGATCGCCCTCTACGGCGGGGACGTCTCGGGCTTCGTGCACCCGGTCGTGGCCGACGCGCTCAAGTCCCGGAAGAGTCCCTAGCGCTGGCAGCGCGGGCACCAGTAGGTGCTGCGCGCGCCCTGCGTGAACTGGCGGATCGCGGCGCCGCAGCGCCGGCAGGGCTTGCCGGCGCGCTCGTAGACGAACAGCCGCCGGCGGAAGTAACCCTGCATGCCGGCGGGATCGACGTAATCGCGCAAGCTGGTGCCGCCGACGCCGATCGCCTCGGTGAGCACGGCGCGGATCGCGGCGACCAGCGCGTCCATGCGCGCGCGGCTCACCCGTCCCGCCGCGAGTCCCGGGCGGATACCGGCGCGAAACAGCGCTTCGCTCGCGTAGATGTTGCCGACGCCGGCGACCGTGCGCGAGTCCATCACGAATGCCTTGATCGACACGCGCTTGCCGCGCGCGCGCCGCCAGAGCGCTGCGCCGGTGAAGTCCTCCGACAGCGGCTCCACCGCGAGTCCTGCGAGCAGCTTGTGGCGCGCGGGCTCGCGGTCCGTGAACAGCAGGCAGCCGAAACGGCGCGGGTCGTTGAAGCGCAGGCACTTGCCCGAGTCGAGCACCAGGTCCACGTGGTCGTGGGCGAGCGGGGGCGAGGCGGCGTCGAGGATCCTGAGGCTCCCCGACATGCCGAGGTGCAGGATCAGCGTGCCGGCGTCGGTGCCGATCAGCAGGTACTTCGCGCGCCGGCCGACCGAGCGGATGCGCGCGCCGCGGACCCGCTGCGGCAGACCGCGCGGCACGCGCCAGCGCAGGCGCGGCTCGCGCACGACGAGCTTGTCGATCCGCCGGCCGACGAGCCAGGGCTCGATGCCCCGGCGCGTCGTCTCTACCTCCGGCAGCTCCGGCATTCCACCCGGCGCTGGCTCAGAATCGCGCCCGGAACGAAGCGCCGATGATGCGCGGCTCGTTGTCGAAGCCGGTCAGGTTGTTGAAGTCGATCCCGCCCTTGACGTTCTCTTCGTCGGTGATGTTCCGCCCGAACAGCTCCACCGCCCACTTGCCGCCGTCGTGCGAATAGCCGATGCGCGCACCGCCCTCGAAGTTCCCGTCGCTCTTGAACTCCTCGGACTCGTAGATGAAGAACTGCGTCTCGCCCTGGAAGGCCCAGTCGGTGAAGAAGTAAATCTCACCGTCCGTGCCGACCGGGATGCCGTAACGCGCGGTGACGTTCGCCACGTACTCCGGCGCCTGCGTGAACGAATTACCGTCGATGATGGCGCGGCCGTTCGCGTCGAGCGGATCGAGGACCGTGCACAATCCGGATCCGCAGGGCGGTACGACCAGTTCGGAGTCGTCGATCTCGGTGTCCGTGTAGCTGAAACCGAGCGTCATCATGAACCGGTCGGTGAACAGGAACTCGGCGTCGAGGTCGAGGCCCATGCCCGTGCCCTTGTCGGCATTCACGAGCTGCACGAAATTGCCGCCGCCGCCGATGGCCGACAGCTGCAGGTCGTCGACCTCGTAGTAGAAGACCGCGGCATTGAGCCGCACGCGGTCGTCTGCGAGCTGCGACTTGAATCCGAACTCGATCGAGTTGATGGTCTCCGAGTCCGCGATCGAGGGTACGCTGAAGAAGGCCACGTCACGGCCCTGGATGGTCGGCGCCCGGAAACCGGACGCCAGGCGTCCGTAGACGTTGAACCGGTCGTTGACCTCGTACAGGGCACTGAGGTCCCAGCTTACCCGCTCGTCGGACACGCTCTGCGGCTCGATGGGAAACAGCGGCGCATTGAAGGCCGCCATGTCCTTGTCGTCATCCGTGTAGCGTGCGCCGCCGGTTACGGTCAGGGCGTCGGTGACGTCGTAGCTGATGTGGCCGAATACCGCCCAGGCCGTGTTGTCGTGCTCCACCGTCGTTGGCGCGAACAGGTCATCAGGATCCGGCGTGACGAAGTTCGGAATGAATGTCGTCGTCGTCACCGAGAAATTCGAGTCGAAATAGAAGACGCCCGCCTGCCAGAACAAGCGGTCGCTCGCCTGCGACGAAATGCGGAATTCCTGCGTGAACTGATCCAGATTGTCTATAGCGTCGCTCGAGTGCGCCGGGAACGGAATACAAGGGTCCCCGACACTGCTGCCCGGCGGGCAAGGCCCGACATAAGGGGGCGGGAGGAAACTCAGGAAATCCGCACCGAAGCCGCCGTCGATGTCACCTTCGCTGCTGCTCTTGGTGTTTTCGTACGCGGTAACCGACGTCAAGGTCACGTTGTCGCCGAGGCCGATGTCGAGCCGGAGCGATGCGCCCGTACCTTCGGCGCTCTGCGGATTGTTGTTTCCGTCGTCGTAGGAGACGCTGTCGCGGTCGTAATTCGAGTTGAAGCCGTCACTTCCGGGGCCGAGTACATTGGCGCGGAAAATCGACGCGGTGCCGTCGATGTCACGGCCATGGATGTTGAGGAGCGCGCTGAACCGGTCGGAGGGCTCGAACAGGAGCTGGGCCCGATAGGCCAACTCGTCGAAGCCGCCAAGCGCGTTGTTCCCACCGGTGTAGGTGTTGTCGATCCAGTCGTCGCGCTCGAGGTACAGGGCGGATAAGCGGAAAGATACTGCGTCCGACAGCCCGCCGCCGACCGCGCCCTCGAAGCTCTTCGAGCCAAGCTCGCCGTAGCTCAGCGCGACGTCGCCGGAGAACTCCTGCGTGGGCTTCTTCGTGTCGAACTTGACGATGCCGGCCGGCGTGTTGCGCCCGAACAGCGTGCCCTGCGGGCCGCGCAGGACCTCGACCCGCTCCAGGTCGAACATCGGGAAGCTCTTCAGGATCACGTTCTCGAGGACCACCTCGTCGACGATGATCGAGACCGGTTGCGACGCGGCGAGGTCGAAGTCCGAGTTGCCGAGGCCGCGGATGTAGAAGCGCGGGGCGAGGCGGCCGTTGGAGGACTCGACGTACAGGCTCGGCACGCGGGCCGCGAGCACCTGGATGTCGCCGCCGCCGTCGAACATCGCGGACAGGCGCTCGCCCTCGAGCGGCGTGACCGACAACGGCACGTCCTGGATGTTCTCGCTCCGGCGCTGGGCGGTGACGATGATTTCGCCCAGGGACATCGGTGAAACAGGCGCTTCCTGGGCCCAGGCGGACGGCAGCGGCAGCGCCATGGCGATGGCGGCGGCGAGGGTCGCGTTACGCATTCGAGCAACTCCCCGGTTGGAATGGCGGGGAGTTTAGCCGAGCCGAAGCAGCCGGCCTACTTGATCTTGGCTTCCTTGAAGGTCACGTGCTTGCGCGCGACCGGATCGTACTTGCTGACTTCCATCTTCTCCGGATGGAGGCGCTTGTTCTTGGTGGTCGTGTAGAAGTAGCCGGTGCCGGCGCTAGAAACGAGTTTGATTTTGTCGCGCATGGCATTGACCTCAGACGTGAGTTCCGGAGGCGCGCAGGGAGGCGACCAGCTTCTCGACGCCCTGCTTCTCGAGCGTGCGCAGGCCGCGCGTCGAGAGCCTGAGCGTCACCCAGCGGCCCTCGCTCTCGAGCCAGAAGCGCTGCGTGTGCAGGTTGGGCAGGAAGCGGCGGCGCTTCTTGATGTTCGAGTGGGAGACCTTGTTGCCGGTGCGCGGGCGCTTTCCGGTGATCTGGCAGACTGTGGACATGGCGGCTCTCTTGCGGGGCCGCGTATTAGACCAGCGAAGCTTTGCGCAGTCAAATCAGCGTGTTGCGCGCACGGCAAGCCGTCATATAAGGCCTTTTTCCGCAAGGGAAACGCAGCACCCGTCGCCGATGATGAGGTGGTCGAGGAGGCGGATCTCGACCAAAGCCAGGGCGTCCCGGAGGCGCGTGGTGATGATCTCGTCCGCCTGGCTCGGCTCGGCAATGCCAGACGGATGGTTGTGGGCCAGGATCACGGCCGTGGCGTTTCGGGCGAGCGCCTGCTTGACCACCTCCCGGGGGTGGACGCTCGCGCCGTCGACCGTGCCGCGGAACAGCTCCTCGCAGCTCGTGAGCCGGTGGCGGCTGTCGAGGAACAGGCAGCAGAACACCTCGTGCTCGAGGTCGCGCAGGCGCGCGATGAGGTAGTCGCGGGCGGCGCGCGGGCTCGCGAGCAAGGGTCCCGCCTGCAGCCGCTCGAGGTGATGCCGGCGTACCAGTTCGAGCGCCGCCTGCAGCTCCGCCCAGCGCGCCGGGCCGATGCCCGATTGCGTGCACAGCGCCTGGCGCCCGGCCGTGAGGAGGCCGCGCAGCGAGCCGAAGCGCCCGAGCAGCGAGCGCGCGAGGTCGATGGCGTTCATGCGGCTCGTGCCGTGCCGCAGCCAGATCGCGAGCAGCTCGGCTTCCGACAGCGCGCCCGAGCCGAGGGCGAGGAGTTTTTCGCGCGGCCGCTCGGCGGCGGGCCAGTCCCGGATGTGCATGCGGCAAGTCTCACCGACCGGGCCGGCGCGCACCTGTCGCAAATTGCACCGGTTCCGGGATAATCGGCGCATGCACAAGCTCGAAGTGAAGATCCTCGACCCGCGCATCGGCCGCGACATCGAGCTGCCGCGGCGCGCGACCTCGGGCTCCGCGGGCCTGGACCTGCGCGCCTGCCTCGACGCGCCGCTCACGCTCGAGCCCGGGCAGGCGCAGCTCGTGCCAACCGGCATCGCGATTCACCTCGACGACCCGTCGCTCGCGGCGGTGCTGCTGCCGCGCTCCGGGCTCGGCCACAGGCACGGCATCGTGCTCGGCAACCTCGTCGGGCTCATCGACTCCGACTACCAGGGCCAGGTGATGGTATCGCTGTGGAATCGCGGCGCGCAGGGCTACACGATCCAGCCTGGCGAACGCATCGCGCAGATGGTCGTGGTGCCGGTCGTGCAGGTGGAGTTCGAGGTGGTCGGCGAGTTCCAGGCGTCCGCCCGCGGCGCAGGCGGATTCGGCAGCACGGGCTGATCGCTCAGCGCGGCTTGACCGCGCGCAATTCCTGGTAGCGCTGGATGTCGGCTTCGAACGCGAGCCGGATGCTCTCGCGTTCCTCGCGGCGCCGCACGAGATTGCTCTGCTGGGTCGCGATGTCGTTCGACGAGCGCTCGAGATCGGCGGCGACCTCGTCGGGCAGCGGCAGCGCGCCCGGTTCGGTGTTGACGGGCGCGTAGTGAGACGCGATGCGCTCGACCTGCGCGCGCTGCGCGCGCAGGTTCGAGAGCGACTGCACCTGGATCGTGAGCTGCGCGTCGATCAGCTCGAGCCGGGTAACGCGCAGGATTTCGATTTCCTTCACCGACTGGTAGGTCTGCAGCAGCACGCGGTCGCGGAGCTTGCGCTTCTGCTCCTCGCGCGCCGCCTTCTCCTCTGCGGCCTTCACGGCCGCTTCCTCGGGCGTGATCGTGCCTTCCTCGCGGCCGACCTTGATGCCCTGCCTGTTCAGCACGTCGCGGTCCTGCTCCGCGTATTCCGCGGGCACGCTGTCGCCGTAGTGGACCTGGCCGTCCTTGTCGACCCAGCGGTAGACCTTCTTCTGCTTGTCCGACTGCTGTGCCGCCACGCCGCCCGCAAGGAGGGCCAGCAAGAGGGCAGGCAGCAGGACCTTGCCGGATCGGGAGTTCATCCTTGACACCTCAGGCGGGCATTATTCTCGTTCCGCCCCGAGTCCAGTACGTAACTGCTTCACGCTTCAGCCAGCGACGCACCAGGTCCGGCGGTGGTTGCGCAGCGACTGCAGCTCCTCGCTGTCGTCGCCGGCCTCTAGGTACTCGATCAGGTGGTCGAGCGTGATGATGCGGATGACGGGGATGCCGAAGGCGGACTGGATCTCCTGGACCGCCGATTGCGGTCCCTGGCCGCGTTCCTGGCGGTCGAGCGCGAGCACCACGCCGGCGGGCCAGGCACCGGCCGCCTTGATCAGGCCGATGGACTCGCGCACGGCGGTGCCGGCGGTCAGGACGTCGTCCACGATCAGGACCCGGCCCTCGAGCGGCGCGCCGATGAGGTTGCCTCCCTCGCCGTGCGTCTTGGCCTCCTTGCGGTTGTACGCGATCGGAACGTTGCGCCGGTGCCGCTCCGCGAAGGCGATCGCCGTCGCGGCGGCGAGCGGGATGCCCTTGTACGCGGGGCCGAAGATCATGTCGAAGGGGACCCCGGCCTCGATGATCGCCTGCGCGTAGCAGGCGCCGAGACTCGCCAGCGACCCCCCGTCATTGATGAGGCCGGCATTGAAGAAGTAGGGGCTCGTGCGGCCGGACTTGAGCGTGAAGTCGCCGAAGCGCAGCACCTGCCTGGCGAGGATCATCTCGATGAATTCTTTCTGGTGCGAGCGCATGCGGGTTACCCTTGCCCAGCATGCGCATCCTCACCCTCAACTGCAACGGCATCCGCTCCGCCGCCTCGAAGGGGCTGTTCGAATGGCTGCCGGGCGTGCGGGCCGACGTGGTCTGCCTGCAGGAGACCAAGGCCCAGGAGCACCAGCTCGGGGATGCCTGCTTCCGCCCGGCCGGGTACCACTGCCGCTATTTCGACGCGAAACGCCCGGGCTACAGCGGCGTCGCGATCTATTCGAAGTTGAAACCGGACAAGGTAATCGCAGGCTTCGGCGTGCGCGAGTTCGATGACGAGGGGCGCTATCTCGAGTTCCGGTTCGGTAAGCTCTCGGTCGTATCGCTGTACCTGCCGTCGGGCTCGTCGGGCCCGGAGCGGCAGGCGTCGAAATACCGCTTCCTCGACGCCTTCCTGCCGCACCTGAAGAAGCTCGGGCGGCGCGACCGCGACTACGTGCTGTGCGGTGACATCAACATCGCCCACCAGGAGATCGACCTCAGGAACTGGAAGTCGAACCGCAAGAACTCGGGCTTCCTGCCCGAGGAGCGCGCCTGGCTCGACCGCCTGTTCGGCGAGCTCAAGTGGGTTGACGCCTTCCGTGAAGTCGACCCGCGGCCCGAGCAGTACACCTGGTGGTCGAACCGCGGCCAAGCGCGCGCGAAGAACGTCGGCTGGCGCATCGACTACCAGATCGCGAGCCCGCGGCTTGCCGGCCGCGCGAAGTCCGCGTCAATCTTCCGCGGGCGATGGTTCTCCGACCACGCGCCGCTGACGATGGATTACCGGCTGTGACGCAGGAGCGCCGCGGCTGGAAGGAGGCGCTGCTGGTCTATCGGCAGCGCCCGGTGCTGTCGATGCTGTTCCTCGGCTTCTCGGCCGGGCTGCCGTTCTATCTCGTATTCCAGACCCTGTCCGCCTGGCTCAGGCAGGAGGGCATCGAGCGCGCGACCATCGGCATGCTCGCCTGGGTCGGGCTCGTCTACACGCTGAAGTTCCTGTGGTCGCCGATCGTCGACCGCTTCAGGCTGCCGCTGCTGCACGGCTGGCTCGGCAAGCGGCGCAGCTGGATGCTGCTCGCGCAGATCGGTATCGGCCTCGGCCTCCTGAATCTCGCGGGCAGCGCGCCGGCGACCGGCGTGACCCAGGTCGCCGTCGGAGCCCTGTTCCTGGCTTTCTGCTCCGCGACGCAGGACATCGCGATCGACGCCTGGCGCATCGAGTCCGCGTCGCTCGACCAGCAGGGCGCGATGGTCGCGGCTTATCAGCTCGGCTACCGCGTGGCCCTGATCACGGGCGGCGCCGGGGCGCTCGGCATCGCGCAGGGCTACGGCTGGGCGACCAGTTACACGGTCATGGCAACGCTCGCCGGCATCGGCATCGTCACGACCTTCCTGGTGCACGAGCCGGTGATCCCGGCGAAGCAGGCCGCCACCGACCAGGAAGCACGCGTCGTTGCATGGCTGGCGGCCCGCCCGCACTGGCCGCAGCCGCTCAGGAATTTCGGCGCCTCTTTCATCGGCGCGGTCATCTGTCCGTTCACCGATTACTTCTCGCGCTACGGCCTGCGGGTTGCGCTGGTCACGCTGCTCCTGATCAGCACCTACCGGCTGACCGAGTTCACGATGGGCTCGATGGCGAACCCTTTCTACATCGACCACGGCTATTCGCTCGGGCAGATCGCGGCCATCGTCAAGGCGATCGGCCTGCCGGTGTCGATGGCCGGCGTGATCGCCGCCGGGTTCATCATCGCCAAGGCGGGCCTGCGCTTCGCGCTGTTCCTCGGCAGCATCCTGATCGCCCTGTCCAACCTCGGATTCGCGCTGCTCGCGACCACCGGGGCGCCGCTGCTGCTCGGCCTCGGCCTCATCAACGCGCTCGACATGCTCGCGCAGGGCGTGCACGGGACGGCGCTGATCGCCTTCCTGTCGGGACTCACCTCGGCGCGCTACACGGCGACGCAGTACGCGCTGTTCTCGTCGCTGTACGCCATTTTCGGCAAGCTCCTCGAGGGGACCTCGGGCTTCGTCGTGGACGCGATCGGCTATCCGGCGTTCTTCACCTACACGGCCTCGCTCAGCATCCCGGGCCTGCTGCTGCTCGCCTGGCTCGCGCGCCGCGGCCTGCTGGACCGGCATGGCAAGATTGCGGCCCGGGACGGCGGGTAGGCGCGGATGACCGACGAGCTCCTCAAGTTCTTCGTGCTGTTCTTCGTGATCGTCGAGCCGATCACGCTGGTGCCGCTGTTTGCCGCGATGACCGAGGGCGAGGACGAGGCCTACCGCCACAAGATGGCGCTCAAGGCCGTGTGCATCGCCGCCGGCGTGCTGCTGCTGTTCGCGCTCGGCGGCGCGGCGTTCCTGAAGGTCATGGGCATCAGCATCGACGCGTTCCGCATCGCGGGCGGCATCATGCTGTTCCTGATCGCGCTCGAGATGGTATTCGCGCGCGAGTCGGGCACCCGCACCACGTCCGAGGAGAAGGACGAGGGCAGGAAGCGCAAGGACGTCTCCGTGTTCCCGCTCGCATTCCCGTTCATCGCGGGACCGGGCGCGCTCGCGATCGTGCTGCTCACCTTCGGCGCCTCGCGCGGCGACCTGTGGCTCTCGGTCGGCCTGTTCGGCGTTGTCCTTGCCGTGCTCGCGATCACCTACCTGCTCATGCGGCTGACGCCGCTGGTGATGCGCGTGATGGGCGTGACCGGCGGCAACGTGATCAACCGGCTCTCGGGCGTCGTGCTCGCGGCGCTCGCCGTGCAGTTCATCATCACCGGCATTACCAACGTCTTCTAACGCCGGATGAATTCGAGGTCGAAGACGCGGTGACCGAGCCGCCGGCCGCGGCGCTCGAAGCGGGTTGCGCCGCGCTCCGGCCGCTCGACGCAACTGCCCGCGGGCGCGGCGTTCGCGAAATCCGGCGACGCGCCGAGCACCTCCAGCATCCAGGCGGCGTAGGGCTCCCAGTCGGTCGCGAGCTTGAGGCGGCCGCCCGGCTTCAGCCGGCTCGCGACCAGCGCCGCGAACTCCGGCTGCACGATGCGCCGCTTGTGGTGGCGCTTCTTCGGCCAGGGATCCGGAAAGTAGAGAAGCACTTCATCGAGCGAGGCGGGCGCGAGCCCGGTCTTCAGGACCTCGACCGCGTCGTGCACGATGACGCGGACATTGGCGAGGCCGCGCGCCTCGACGGCGAGCAGGCAGTGCCCGACGCCGGGCGGATGCACCTCGACGCCGATGAAGTCGGTCCCGGGCGAGGCGGCCGCAAGCTCGACGAGCGTGTCGCCGTTGCCGAAGCCGATCTCGAGCACGCGCGGCGCGCGCCGCCCGAACCTGGCATCGAGGTCGAGCGGACGGCCGCCGAACGGGATGCCGTGGCGTGGCAGGAGCGTCTCGAGCGCGCGCTTCTGCGCCGCCGTGATGCGGCCCGCGCGCAGCACGTAGCTGCGGATCGAGCGGCGCGCCGTGTTCATGTCCGCACGAGGAGATCGGGCGAGAGCGCCGCGACGTCCGGGCATCCCGTGAGCGCAAGCGTGCGGTCGAGCTCGTCGGCGAGAATCTCGAGCGCCCGCGCGGCGCCTGCGGATCCGCCGGCAGCCAGGCCGTAGGTGGTCGCGCGCCCCAGGTGCACGCCTTCGGCGCCGAGCGCAAGAGCCTTGGCGATGTCGCCGCCGCGCCTGATGCCGCCGTCGACCAGGATCGAGGCGCGGCCGCCCACGGCGCGCGCAACCTCGGGCAGGACTTCGATGCCGGCAACCGCGCCGTCGAGCTGCCGCCCGCCATGATTCGAGAGCACGATCCCGTCCAGGCCGATCGCGACGGCACGCTCGGCGTCGTCGACACGCAGCACACCCTTGAGCAGCATCTTGCGGGGCCAGACATCGCGGAAGCGCTTGACGTCGTCCCAGTCGAACGAGGGATCGAACATGTTGTGCCCGACGTACGCGTTCACGTTGTGACCGAACGGCAGTTCGCGCTCCACGTTGACGAAGCGCGGGCGGTGCCTGCCGATCGCCGCCACCCACCGCGGGTGCATCAGGATGTCGAGCCAGGTGGCGGCCGTGAAACGCTGCTGCGGCAGCAGGCCGCTGCGCCAGTCGCGCTCGCGTTTGCCCGGGACCGGAAAATCGCTGGTCAGCACGACGCATTCAAATCCCGCGTCGAGCGCACGGCGCATGATCGCATCCGTGATCGCGCGCTCGCGAAAGACGTACGCCTGCAACCAGAGCCGCCCCTGCGCTTCCCGGGCGATGTCCTCGACGAGACTCATCGATACGGTTGACATGGTGAATGGCACGCCGGCAGCGGCTGCGGCACGGGCGATCTCAAGGTCGCCGTCGGGCCAGAACAGGCCGTTGAGAGCCGTCGGACCCACCACCACCGGCAGGGCCGATGGCGCGCCGAGCAACCGGGTCGCAAGCGTCCGCCGGGACACGTCGACCAGCGTTTTCCACCGCCAGCGCAGGTGCTGGAACGCCTCCCGATTGCGACGCAGCGTGAATTCATCTTCCGCGCCGCCGTCCAGGTAGTCGAACGCGAATCGCGGCAGGCGCCGTTTCGCGATGCCCCGCAGTTCCTCGATGTTGATGGCGTCGACGTGATGCATCGGACGCCCTTACGCGGACCGTCCGGCGATGCGGCCGGAGAACAGGCAGCCGCTGAGGAAGGTGCCCTCGAGGCCGCGCCGGCCGTTCATCCCGCCGCCGCCGAAGCCGGCGGCTTCTCCCGCAGCGAACAGTCCCTCGATCGCGCGCCCGTCTTTGCCGAGCGCGCGGCAGGCGAGGTCGGTCTGGATGCCGCCCAGGCTCTTCCGGCTGATGATGTGCTCGCGGATCGCCATCAACGGGCCGGCGCGCGGATCCAGGATGGGCTGGAAGGCGCAGGTCCTCACGCGGTCGCCGGTCCAGCGGCGCAGCCAGGCGATGCGGTGCAGTTGCTCGTCATTGTGGAAGCGCTCGCCGCGACGGATGTTCGCGTCGTAGCGCGCGACCGCCGACTCGACGGCGGCGAGGTCGACGACGTCGTCGCCATTGACCGCATTCATGCGCTCGACGAGCTCCGGCAGCGTCGCCGCCTGGACGATGTCCTCGCTGTTGCGGGTCAGCTCTCCGTACAGCCAGCGGTTGCCGAACAAGAGGTCGCGAACGAAGGCGAGGCGCTTGCCGTCGCGGATCGCCGGATTGAACTCGCCGCCCGATACCGCGAGCTCGCGCAGCGCGATCCGGCGGTTGAGGAGCTGCCAGCTGTAACCGCCCGGCTCGCGGCAGATCCGCGCGACCAGCGCGCGCGTGTCGAAGCCGGACACGAGCGGCGGCGGCCCGATGCGCTCGCCGCGCGAGTTGAGCCAGAGCGCGGACTTGGGCGGGATCAGCGAGAGCCCGTGACCCGGCTTGCGCGGCCGCCAGTGGCGGATCCCGGCCGCGTAATTCCACTGCCAGTCGAGGTGCGTGACGTGCGCGCCCGCGCGCTCCGCGGCGTCGTGCAGCCGGCCGTCCGCGAACTTGTGCGAACCGTTGAGGATCACGGCAGGCGGCGTGCCCCAGTCCGCGTGCCAGTGCCGCCGCACGCGCTCAATGTCGCCGCTGATGCCGCCCGCCGCGATGACCACGGACTCGCCCTCGATCTCGAACGGCTCGCCGCCCGGCTCGATCGTGCCGGCGACGCCCGTGACGCGCCCAGCGCGCGTCGTGAGCGAGTCCACGCGGTGACCGAACTTCAGCTCGAGCAGCTCGCGGCGCGGATGGGCGAGCAGCCGCCCGACCAGGCAATCGGAGAGCGCGCGGCCGGTGCCCCACACAATATGGAAGCGCGGCACGGAATTACCGGGCACGTCGAAACCGCGCTCGACCCACATCGGCACCGGCATGAAGCGGATGCCGAGCGACACGAGCCAGTCGTGGACCTCGGGCACGCAACGCTCGACGTAGGCCTGCGCCCAGGCGCGCGGCCAGGCGTCGTCGGGATCGAATTCGCCGTACGACAGCCAGTCGGCGAAACCGAGCTCCGGGGTGTCCCTGATGCCGCGCTTGCGCTGCAGCGGCGTGCCGGCGAACCACAGGCCGCCGAAGGCGTCCTTCGCCTGGCCGCCGAGATTCTCCTCGGCGTCGCGATCGACGAGGACCACCCGGCGGCCGCGCCCCAGCGCCTCGAGCGCGGCGGCGACGCCGGCCAGTCCCGCGCCCGCGATCACGACGTCGGCGGATTGGCGGCGCGCGAGCATGACAGAGTATATTCCGCGCGGAATGAGTGCGGCCTTCGGGCACGTTGCGGGTGTAGTTCAATGGTAGAACTGCAGCTTCCCAAGCTGCTAACGTGGGTTCGATTCCCATCACCCGCTCCATTCCTTCCGTCGGTCACTGAGGGTTCGTCTTGGCACGAGGACTCGCCGGCGGCATCCTGATCGGCCTCGCGGCCGTGCTGCTGCTCTGGTCGATCGGCCGCATCGCCGGCATCAGCGGCATTGCGAGCGGCGCGCTCGAAGGCGCGCGCGGCGATCGCGCCTGGCGCATCGCCTTCCTCGCCGGTATGATGCTGGCGGGCGCCCTCGCGCTGCAGTTCCTGCCCGCGCCGCCGCGCGTGCAGACCGGCCCGACGCCGCTCCTGCTCGCGGCCGGCCTGCTGGTCGGCTTCGGCACGCGGCTCGGCAACGGCTGCACCAGCGGCCACGGCGTCTGCGGCCTCGGCCGCTTCTCGATCCGCTCGCTGGCGGCGGTCCTGGTGTTCATGCTGTGCGCGATGGCGATGACTTTCTTCATGCGCCATGTGATCGTGAACATCGGCGTGAGCGTTACGTGAGCCGCGTCGTCCTCGCCGCATTCCTGTCCGGCGCCCTGTTCGGCGCGGGCCTCGCGGTCGCGTCGATGACCGACCGGCAGGTGGTGCTCGGATTCCTGGACGTGGCGGGCGCCTGGAACCCGACGCTCGCCTTCGTCATGGCCGGCGCCGTCGCGGTCACCGCGGTCGCGTTCCGCCTCGTGCTCAGGCGGCAGGCGCCCGCGCTCGGCGGCAGCTTCCGCGTGCCGCAGGCAGATGCGATCGACCGCCGCCTGCTCGCGGGCGCCGCGATCTTCGGCATCGGCTGGGGACTCGCCGGATTCTGCCCGGGGCCGGCGCTGGTCGGTTTCGCCGCGGGCCTCGCAGACGCGTGGATATTCGTGCCGGCAATGATCGCGGGCAGCTGGCTCGCCGGGCGGCTCGGCCGCCCGTGACCTGGCTCCCGCAGGAGACGATCCGCGCCAAGCGCGACGGCGGGACGCTCGATGCCGGCGAACTCGCGGCGCTCGCGCGCGGCATCGCCGACGGCACGCTCTCCGATGCGCAGGTGGGCGCCTTTGCCATGGCCGTGCAGTGGCGCGGCATGGCGCCGGCGGAGTGCGCCGCCTTCACGCGGGCGGTGCGCGACACGGGCGAGGTGTTCGACTGGCGGCGCGAGCCGCTGCCGGGCCCGGTGCTCGACAAGCACTCGACCGGCGGCGTCGGCGACCTGGTCTCGCTCGCGCTCGGCCCGATGCTCGCCGCCTGTGGGGCCTTCGTGCCGATGATCGTCGGGCGCGGGCTCGCGCACACCGGCGGCACGCTCGACAAGCTCGAATCGATCCCCGGCTACGAATCGCGGCCCGCGCCGGAGCGTGTGCGTTCCACGGTGCGCGCGGCCGGCGTCGCGATAGTCGGCGCCGGCGCGCGTATCGCGCCCGCCGACCGGCGGCTGTATGCGATCCGCGACGTGACCGCGACCGTCGACTGCCTGCCGCTGATCGTCGCGTCCATCCTTTCCAAGAAGCTCGCCGCCGGACTCGAAGCGCTCGTGCTCGACATCAAGCGCGGCAACGGCGCGGTGCTGCCGGAGCCGGAGCGCGGCCGCGAGCTCGCGCGCGCCATGCGCGCGATCGCCGCCGAGGCGGGGCTGCGACTGTCAGCGCTGTCGACCGACATGTCCGAGCCGCTCGCGCGCTCCGCGGGCAACGCGCTCGAGGTTCGCGAGGCGATCGCGATGCTGCGCGGCGGGCGCTGCGACGCGCGGTTGCTGGAAGTCACCCTCGCGCTGGGTGCGGAGGTCATGCTGCTCGCGAAGCTCGCACCGGACGAGGCGACGGCGCGCGCCTCGCTCGCGACGTCGCTCGCGAGCGGGGCGGCCGCGGAACGGTTGGCGCGCATGGTGGCAAGCCTCGGCGGGCCCGCGGACCTCTTGGAACGTCCGGACGCGTATCTGGCGGCGGCGAAGGTCGTGACCGACGTGCCCGCGGCACGCGACGGCGTGATCGCCGCCATCGACACGCGCGCGGTGGGCTACGCGGTCGTCGCGCTCGGGGGCGGCAGGACCGCGCCCGGCCAACCGGTGGATCACTCGGTCGGGTTCGACCGCCTGCTGCCGGTCGGCACCGCCGTGCGGCGCGGCGACGTCATCGCGCGTGTCCACGCCCGCAGCCGGGAAGACGCCGAGGCCGCGGCCCGTGCGCTGTCGAGCGCCTTCACGATCGGCGCGGCTGCGGCGCAGTCGCCGCCGCTGGTCGAGCGGATCGCCTAGCCGAAGCGCCGGCGTGCGAAATCCGGCGTCGGCGCAAACGGAACGGACTGCCGCATCGTCTTCTCGATGTCGCGCAGGAGCGGCGCCTCGTCCGCGGAAACCAGCGACACGGCGTGGCCATCGTTGCCGGCGCGCGCCGTGCGGCCGATGCGGTGCACGTAGTCCTCGGGCACGTTCGGCAGCTCGTAATTGACGACCTGCGGCAGTTCCCGGATGTCGAGGCCGCGCGAAGCGACCTCGGTCGCGACCAGCGCCGCGAGCTTGCCGGCCTTGAAATCCGCGAGCGCGCGGGTGCGCGCCGCCTGGCTCTTGTTGCCGTGGATCGCCGCCGAGCGGATGCCCGCGCGCTCCAATTGCTGGCTCAGGCGGTTCGCGCCGTGCTTGGTGCGCGTGAAGACCAGCGCCTGGTACCAGGGGCCTTCGCCGTTCGCGCCGTTCTCGAACAGGTGCACCAGCAGGTGCCGCTTGTCGTCCTTCGCGACCCGGTACGCGAGCTGCGTGACGCGCTCGACCGTGCTGTTCGGCGGCGTGACTTCCACCTGCGCCGGGTTCACCAGGATGCGCGCGGCGAGCGTGCGGATATCCGGCGTGTAGGTGGCGGAGAACATCAGGTTCTGGCGCTTGCCGGGCAGCCGCCTGATCACGCGCTTGATGTCGTGGATGAAGCCCATGTCGAGCATGCGGTCCGCCTCGTCGAGCACGAAGTGGCGCACCTCGGACAGGTTCGCGAAGCCGCGCTCGGCGAGGTCGAGCAGGCGGCCCGGCGTCGCGATCAGGAGGTCGCAGCCGGTCTTCAGCCCGTCGATCTGCGGCTGTTCACCGACCCCGCCGAAGATGACGCGCGCGCGCAGGCGCTTGTTGACGCCGTACACGCGCACGCTCTCCAGGATCTGCGCGGCGAGCTCGCGCGTCGGCGCGAGCACGAGCGCGCGCGGGGCGCGGCCCTCGGCTGCGCCGAGCAGCTGCAGCAGCGGCAGCACGAAGGCGGCGGTCTTGCCGGTGCCGGTCTGGGCGCCGGCCAGCAGGTCGCGGCCGGCGAGCACCGGCGGAATGGCGCCGGCCTGGATCGGCGTCGGCGTCGTGTAGCCGTGGGCGGCAACGGCGGAAACCAGCTCGGGCTCGAGCCCGAGATCGTTGAAATTCATGGTGTTTTGGGTGTCTTGGGGAGGGAAGGGCGCGCGGACTATACAGGAATGCGCGTCCCGCCGCAGCCGACGAGGCAGTTAGAATACTTGCGACCCTTGGAGGACCCTCATGCGACTCATTCTTGCCGGACTCATCGCTGCCGCGAGCGTCGCGCTCACCGGCTGCGGCTACAACACGATCCAGACCCAAGACGAGGCCGTGAAGGCCGCGTGGTCGGAGGTCGTCAACCAGTACCAGCGGCGCGCGGACCTGATCCCGAACCTGGTCAACACCGTGAAGGGCTTCGCCGCCCAGGAGCAGGCGGTGCTCATCGGCGTGACCGAGGCGCGCGCGCGGGCGACCTCGATCCAGGTCACGCCGGAGACGCTGAACGATCCGCAGGCGCTGCAGAACTTCCAGGCCGCGCAGGGCGAGCTGACGAACGCCCTGAAGAGCCTGCTCGTGGTGGTCGAACGCTACCCGGAGCTCAAGTCCGACCAGAACTTCCGCGACCTGCAGGCGCAGCTCGAGGGCACGGAGAACCGGATTGCGGTCGCGCGCAATCGTTACATTGAGGCGGTGCAGACCTTCAACGGCACGGTGCGGCGCTTCCCGGTCAACCTGACGGCGATGGTTTTCGGCTACGACGTGAAGCCGAACTTCACGGTCGAGAACGAGGCCGAGATCTCGCGCCCGCCGACCGTGGACTTCAACACGGCGCCCCCCGCGGCGCCCGCCGAGGCGCCGGCAGCCGCGCCCACGAACTGAGCCCGTGATGCACATCGCGGGGCCCTGCCTCGCTGCATTCGTCGCGCTCGCGGCCGCGACGCCGGTTGCTGCGCAGTCGCTGCAGCAGGTGCCGCCGCTCGCGGCGTGGGTCACCGACCTCACCGGCACGCTTCAGAGCGCCGAGCGCGCCGCGCTCGAGGACAAGCTCCAGGCGTTCGAGGCCCGCAAGGGCGCGCAGATCGCCGTGCTGATCGTGCCGACCACGCAGCCCGAGGCGATCGAGCAGTACTCGATCCGCGTGGTGGATGCCTGGAAACTCGGCCGCGAAAAGCCGGACGACGGCGCGTTGCTGCTGGTTGCAATGCAGGATCGCACGCTGCGCATCGAAGTCGGTCGCGGGCTCGAGGGCGCGCTCACCGACCTCGTCGCCAACCGCATCATCGACGAGACGATCACGCCGCGCTTTCGCGAGGGCGACTTCTCGGGCGGTATCGATGCGGGCGTCGATCGCATGATCCAGGTCATCGACGGCGAGCCGCTGCCGGAGCCCGAGCAGCACTGGGACGGGGCGCAGGGTCTCGCGAGCCTGCTGCCGATCCTGTTCATGGTCGTGCTGGTCGGCTCGGCCATCCTGCGCGCCCTCTTCGGGCGCGCGCTCGGCTCGCTCGCGACCGGCGGCGTCGCGGGCGGCCTCGCCTGGTGGGTGACACAGCTGCTAGGCGTTTCGATCGGCGTCGGCCTCGTCGGCCTCGTGCTGTCGCTCGCGCTTGGCTTCGGCGGCGGCGGGCGCTGGTCGAGCGGGCCGCGGCACGGCGGCTGGACGACCGGCGGCTGGGGCGGCGGCGGTTTCAGAGGTAGTGGGGGCGGTGGCTTCAGCGGCGGCGGCGGCAGCTTCGGAGGCGGCGGCGCCTCCGGGCGCTGGTAGGCCATGGTGCTCGGGCGCAGTCTCAGACACCTTTTCACTACGCGCTGGGCGACGCGCCGGCGCTTCACGCCGGTCGTCCTGCGTCGCATCGAGGCGGCGATCGCCGCCGCGGAGCGCCGGCACGCGGGCGAGATCCGCTTCGCGATCGAGACGGCCTTCGACCTGCCGGACCTCTGGTACGGCACGACGCCCCGGGAGCGGGCCGTACTCGTGTTCGGCCAGCTCGGCGTGTGGGACACCGCGGACAACAACGGCGTGCTGATTTACCTGCTGATGGTGGACCGCGACGTCGAGATCGTCGCCGACCGCGCGATCGCGGAACGCGTGCCGCAGGCGGAGTGGGATGCCGTGTGCCGCGAGATGGAGGCGCATTACAAGGAAGGCCGCTTCGCAGAGGGCTCCGAAGCTGGCATCGCGGGTGTCGGGCGCCTGATTGCCGCGCATTTTCCGGGGCGGGGCGGCGACCGGAACGAGCAGCCCGACCGGCCGGTGCTGCTCTAGCCCGCACTCGCCTCAGGCGAGCGTGTGGTAGACCTTCTGCACGTCGTCGTCCTGCTCGAGCTTGTCGATGACCTCGAGCGCCTCGTTCGCCTCGGTCTCCGATAGCTCCGTCGGCACGGTGCAGACGTATTCCTGCTCGGCTGAAATCGGCACGATCTTGCGCTCCTCGAGCCGCTTCTGGAGCTGGCCGAAGTCCTCGAACGCGCAGCGCGCGACGAGCTGCGGCTCGCCGTTCTCGCCAGTGCTCTCGCCCATCTCGTCGAGCCCGTGGTCGATGAGGTCGAGCTCGAGCTCGTCGGCGCCGATCCCCTCCGGGTTCAGCCGGAACACACCCATGCGGCGGAACAGGAAGCTGACGCTGCCGTTGCTCGCGAGGTTGCCGCCGTGCTTCGAGAGGATGTTGCGCACGCTCGCGACCGTGCGCGTCGGGTTGTCGGTCGCGGTCTCGACGAGGACCGCCACGCCGTGCGGGGCGTAGCCCTCGTACAGTACCTGCTGGAAGTCCGTCGCGCCCTGGCCCGAGGCGCGCTTGATGGCCGCCTCGACCTTGTCCTTCGGCATGTTGATCGCGCGCGCGTTCTGAATCACGCGGCGCAGCGCCGGATTGCTGTTCGGGTCGGATCCGCCCGCCTTGACGGCGATGGTGATGTCCTTGCCGATGCGCGCGAACTGCTTCGCCATCCGGTTCCAGCGGGCGAACATCGCGTGCTTGCGGACTTCGAAGATGCGTCCCATTTCGAGTAGGATGCCGGGATGCGCGCGGCGGTACAACGCTGGGCAGTCGAGCAGTTGCTGCGCGGGGCGCGGGCCGCCCTCGCGCGCGCCGACACGCCCGGGCGAGTGCGTGCGCTGGCCGCGCGGGCCGCGGCCCTGTTCGCGCGCCGGGAGACTTACGACGCGTCGCCGCCCGTCGACCTCGGCGGCGTCGACGGCTGGTGGATCACGCCGGCCGGCAGCCCGCAGGCCGGCATCATCCTGTACTTCCACGGCGGCGGCTTCATCGCCGCCTCGCGCGCGATCCACGACCCGCTGCTCGCGGCGCTCGGCCGGGCCTCCGGCGCGCGTGGCCTCATGATCGACTACCGGCTCGCCCCGGAGCATCCGTTCCCGGCGGCGCCGGACGACTGCTTCGCCGCCTGGAACTGGATGCTGTCGACCGGCTTCGACCCGGCGCGCGTCGTGTTCGCGGGCGACTCCGCGGGCGGCAACCTCGCGCTCGTGACCGCGATGCGCGCGCGCGACGAGGGGCTGCCGCTGCCGGCGGCGCTGGTGCTGATGTCGCCGGTGCTCGACCTGACCTTCAGCGGCGCCTCGTTCGTGCGCAACGATGGCCTCGACCCGATGCTCCGCGCCGCGACCGCGGCGCGCATTACCGAGCGGTACGCGCCGGGCCGGGACCCCGCCGACCCGCGCATCTCGCCGCTGTTCGGTCAGGCGGCGGGCCTGCCACCGGTGATGCTGCTCGTTGGCAGCTCCGAGATCCTGCTCGACGACACGCTGCGCCTGTCGGCGCGGCTCGACGGCGCGCGCACCGCGGTCTGGCACGGCATGCCGCACGCGTTCCCGGCGATCCGCGGCCTCGCCGACGGCGACCGCGCGATCGCCGAGATCGCGGACTTCATCCGCGAGCACACCGCAGAAGCGACCCGCGGAACGCAGGTACCCCGTGCACCCGCTTGAGCGCCTCATCGTCGACGTCCCGGACTTCCCGCAGCCGGGGATCCTGTTCCGCGACATCACGCCGCTCCTGCGCACGCATTTCGACGAGGCGATTGCGGCACTGGACGGCCTGTTCACGGCGCGCGAGTGGTCGGAAGCAGAAGCGGTGGCAGGCGTCGAGTCGCGCGGCTTCATCCTGGCCGCGGCGCTCGCGGAGCGGCGCGGCAAGGGATTCGTGCCGATCCGCAAGAAAGGCAAGCTTCCGCCGCCCGTGGTCGAGCGGCACTACGCGCTCGAGTACGGTTCCGGCGTGCTCGAGATGCAGCGCGGGCAGGGCCGACTCCTCCTGGTGGACGACGTGCTGGCGACCGGCGGGACGCTCGCGGCCTCGGCGGAGCTCGCGACCGACGCGGGGTTTCGCGTGCTGCACGCGGGCGTGCTGATCGACCTCGGCATCGCCGGTGACTTCCGCTGTCTCGGCGAGGCAGCGCGCGCCGTCATCCACTATGGCGGCTGAGGCGCTGTCGATCCTGGTCGCCATGGCGCTGCGCGCCGAGGGCGCGGGCCGCTTCGAGGACGCCGGGATCGAGGTGCTCTATACCGGGGTCGGCAAGGTCAATGCGGCGATCGCCCTCACGCGCAGACTCGCGCAAGCCGGCGCGCACATGCCGCTCGTCGTGAACTTCGGCACTGCCGGCAGCGCGAGCCTGCCGGCACGGACGCTGGTCGCCTGCCGCCGCTTCGTGGACCGCGACATGGACGTCGGCGCGCTTGGCTTCGCAGCGGGCGTCACGCCCTTCGACGAGCTGCCGCCGGTGCTCGAATTCCCGGCGGCGTTTCCCCAGTTGCGCGAGGCCGTGTGCGGCAGTGGCGACTCATTCGCAACCGCGCACGCCGGCGTCGACTGCGACGTCGTCGACATGGAGGCCTACGCGCTCGCGAAGGCCTGCAAGCTCGCCGGCGCGGATTTCGCCTGCGCCAAGTACGTGAGCGACGGGGCGGACGCGCAGGCGGCCGAACACTGGCAGGCGAATGTCGCGGGCGCGGCGGACCGCTTCCTCGCGCTCTACCGGGAACTCGTCAGGCGGAGTACCGCGAGCCCTGCTTGACGGCGATGTAGCCGCGCACCATCTCAAGCGCGGTCCTGGTGCAGGGCGGCAGCTCCGCATCGCTCATGCCGAGCGGCGTCACCCGCTCGCCCCAGCGCAGCACGTGCGCGGACCAGGTGAGCCCCGCGCCGAAGCCGGTCAGCAGCAGGTTCGAGCCCGGCGCGACGCGCCCGGCCTCCAGCGCCTCGACCAGCGCGACCGGCACGGTCGCCGAGGACATGTTGCCGTAGCGCTGGATGTTCACGAAGCAGCGCTCCATTGGGATGCCCGCGCGTTTCACCACCGCCTCGATGATGCGCAGATTCGCCTGGTGCGGCACGACCAGGTGGATGTCGCCGGCCGCGAGCCCGCGCGCCGTGAGCACCGCCTCGCAGGCGCGGCTCATGCCGACCGCGGCGCGCTTGAAGATTTCCTGGCCCTCGAACACCCAGTCCGTGTCGCCGAGCGGCCAGCCCCGGTTGGCGTAATTGAGCCCCATGCCGTGCACCTGCAGGATGCCGCGCACCTCGCCGTAGCAGCCCAGCCGATCGGCCAGCACGCCTTCCTCGCGGTCGGTCGCCTGCAGCACCGCGGCGGCGCAGCCGTCGCCGAACAGCACGGCGACGTTGCGGTTCGTCCAGTCCATCATCGGCGAGATCAGCTCGCCGCCGATCACGAGCGCGCTCTTCACCGTGCCGGCCTTGATCATCGCGCTCGCGGTCGTGAGGCCGTAGAGGAAGCTGGTGCAGGCGGTATTGATGTCCATGGCACCCGCGGCGGAGGCACCGAGCCTCGCCTGCAGGCCGGAGGCCATGTTGGGCACCTGCTCGTCCATGCTGCAGGTGCCGAATACGATCAGGTCGAGGTCCCGGGCCGCGAGGCCCGCGCAGGCGAGGGCGCGGCGGGAGGCGACCTCGGCCATGTCGCCGAGGGACACGTGCGAGATCCGCCGCTCGTGGATGCCGGTCCGCGTGCGAATCCACTCGTCGTCCGTGTCCAGGAAAGTCGCGATATCCGCATTGGACAGAACGGCGGGGGGCATACACTTGCCCCAGCCCGTGAGCGTCGCAAACTGCGCCATACGGGCCGGATTGTACGGCTTCCAACCTTCCGGGCGGCCGCGGCGTCCAAGACCATGAACGGACAACGAATCGGATGCAGCAGGTGACGATGCCGGCCCCCCTGGCGGACTCGGGCGCAGAACTCGTGACGCGGGCCAGCCGGGGCGACTCGGGCGCCTTCGAGGCCCTGTATCGCCAGCACGTCGGGCGGGTGTACGGCCTCTGCCTCAGGATGACCGGCCAGCCGGAATCGGCGGAGGACCTGACGCAGGACACGTTCGTAAACGCCTGGCGGAGCCTGCCGGGGTATGAAGGCAGGAGCAGTTTTTCCACGTGGCTGCACCGGATCGCGGTGAACGCGGTGCTCGCGAAACGCCGCAGCCGACAGGGCCGGAACGAAGTGAGCATGACCGACGAGGCAGGAGAGCAGATGGAGTTCGAGGTCGAGGCCGCGATGGATGAGGCGACGCCGATCGACATCGAGCGCGCGATCGCGGGGCTCCCTGCGGGCGCGCGCGACATCGTCGTGCTGCACGGTATCTACGGCTACAGCCACGAGGAGGCCGCGTAGATGCTCGGCGTCGCGGTCGGCACCTGCAAGGCGCAGCTGCACCGCGCGCGGCACCTGATGCGCGCACGCTTCGGCGGGGAGCAGGCGTCATGAATACCGTCCCGTTCGGCCCGCGCCCCCTGAGGATCCGTTGCTCGCGAAGGCCGCCCAGTTGCCGAAGGACGTCGCGCCGTCGCGCGATCTCTGGCCCGGGATCGCCGCGCGCCTCGGCGAGGCGCAGGGCGCACCGGCGAAGCCCGCCTTCCGCTGGCCGCTCGCGCTCGCGGCGGCGCTCGCGGTCGCGTCGGTCTCCGCGCTCCTCACCTGGAGCCTCCTGCAGGATTCGCAGCCGGCGCAGCCGGCCGTGGTCGCGGATGTGGGGACGACCGCCGGCGAGTTCGTGCCGGTGAGCTACGGCCCGAACTCGGGCCTGTCCGCCGAGGAGCTCGCGGTGCGCGACGACCTGGCCGCGCAGTTCCGCGGCGCGTTCGAGGACCTGAGGCCCGAGACGCGCGAGGCGGTCGTGAAGAACCTCGCGGTGATGCAGGCGGCGGCCGACGAGATCGATGCCGCGCTCGCGAAACATCCGGCGAGCGGCATGCTGAAGGGCATGCTGTTCGGCACCTACAAGCAGGAAATGCAGCTGTATTCGACGGTCGTCACCGCGCGTGACGGCCTCACCAGGAGGACCTGAAGATGAACACCCGCATTACATGGCTGGCCGCCGCGATCCTCGCGGTCGTTGCGGCGCCCGCCGCGGCGCAGCAGAACATCACCAGACGCGCGACCGTCGCGCCCGACGTGACGATCGAGGTCTCGCACGTCCAGGGCCCCGTCGGGGTCGTTGCCTGGGACAAGTACGAGGTCGAGCTGGTCGCCGTACTCGAAAGCGTGAAGGACGAGCTCGAGTTCGGGGCGACGCCGCGCAAGGTGCGCATCGAGGTCGAGCGGCCGGCGGGCCACCACGGCCGTAACCAGGAGGATGCCAACCTGGTGCTGCGCGCGCCGCGCGGTGCGCGGCTCGAGATTGAAACGGTGAGCGCGGATATCGCAGTGACCGGCGTGCACGGCCCGCAGGCGCTGGAGTCGGTGAGCGGTGAGGTCCGGACGCAGGCCTTCGACGCGCCGGTGTCGGCGGCTGCCGTATCCGGCGACGTCACGGTCACCGGCACCGGCGGCAAGGCGGCGGTCGATACCAGCAACGTGAGCGGCACATCCACCGTGACAGGCGTGCGCGGCGAATTCCAGGGCGCGGTCGTGAGCGGCGAGATCCAGGCGACCGTTGCGGCGGCCACGAATGTCGAGATCAGCACGGTGTCGGGCGAGGTCACGCTGAACGCCGAACTGGCGCCCGCCGGCGAGATCGACATGGAGACCGTGAACGGCGCGCTGGCGCTGAACCTCAAGCCGCCGGTCAACGCCGACTTCGACCTCGAGTCGTTCAGCGGCGACATCGAGGTCTGCTTTGGCCCGAAGTCGCGCAGCACCCGCAAGTACACGCCGGGCAGCGAGCTCGTATTCACGCAGGGCGAGGGCGGCGCGCGGGTCCAGCTGGAGTCGCTCTCGGGCGAGATCCGGGTCTGCGACCGCTGAGTTCGCTAGAATCCGGTGATCCCTGCGGGTCACCGGGTTCATGCCGCTCGAGCGACGCCACGCACGCATTCCGGCCGCCATCGCGCTCGTCGCGCTGGCGGCCTTCGCCATCCTCTGGGCCGGCGCGCGCACGCCGCTCGCGCGCGGGCTGATTGCGCGCGCCGTGAGTGATGCGGTCGGGTTGCCGGCGAGCGTCGAGCGCCTGCGCATCGGTTACTTCCCATCGCCGCACCTCGAGCTGGGCGGGCTCGCGATCGCGCAGCCGCCGGGTTTCGGCGACGAGCCGCTGCTCGAGGTCGCGCGCGTCGAGGTGGCGCTGCCGTGGCGGCGGATCTTCGGCGCGACCGACCGTCTGGATGCGGTGACGATCTCGGAGATGACGGCGCGGTTGCGCGTCGCGGCGGACGGCACCGACAACTGGTCGAACCTGTTTCCGGAGACCGCGAGCGACGAAGTTGCGACGGCCCCGGTCGAGCCGGCGCCCTGGTCGATCGGCGCGTTCGCGCTCGAGGGCGGCACGGTCGACTACCGCGACGCTGCGGCGGGAGCGCGGTGGCAACTCACGGGGATCGCCGCGAAGGCGGGAGAAGTCGCGCCGGGCACGGAGTTCCCGCTCGAGCTGCAGCTTGGCGGCCTGAGTGGAACGCAGACGATCCACTTCGCGGCGAAGGGCGAGATTCGCCTGGACCTCGATGCAGGCCGGTACGCGGCGAGCGGGCTCGAGTACCGCGGCTGGCTGGGCGGTGATCCGCTGCCGCTCGCCGGTGCCGAGCTCACCGGCACGCTGCGCGAGGCGACATACGAGACCGTCACGGGCGAGGCGCGCCTCGCCGGCGGGCGCTTCAAGTTCGCGGAAGTACCGGGCCGCTTCGATGGCCGCCTCGACCTCGACGAGCCTGCCCTGGTCGCCGAATTCGAGTTCGCTACCGACGTCTTCGCGCCGCGCGCCTCGGCGATCATCATCGGCCATCCGCTGCCGGCGACCGGCGATCCGGCCGTGTTCGAGTCGCTGCAGGTCGCGTTCCGCGCGCGGATGCAGGACGGCGAGTTCGCGGTCGACCCGCTCTCGGGTCGCCTCGACGACACCAACTTCGAGGGCCGCGTGATTCCCGGGCGGCGCCTCGTGCGCGCCAGCCTCGACGCGATCGACTTCAACCGCTATCTGCCGCCCGATGCGAAGCCCGCGGGCACAGGCGCGGCCGCGAAGAAAGAGACGCTCGAGTCGCTGGTGGCGCCGCTCGCGAAGCTCGACATCGACGCGGAGTTGCGCATCGGCGAGGCGCGGATCGCCGGTGCGAGGATGCGCGACGCGGTATTGCGCGTGACGCCGGACGGCGAAGGCGCGCCGTGAGCCTCGCGCCGGAGGCGCTGGCGGCGAGGCTGCTGCCCTGGTTCGACACGCGCGGGCGGCACGACCTGCCGTGGCAGGCGGATGCGACGCCGTATCGCGTCTGGGTCTCGGAAGTGATGCTCCAGCAGACGCAGGTCGAGACCGTGAAGCCCTACTTCGAGCGCTTCCTGGCGCGCTTCCCGGACCTCGCTGCGCTCGCAGCGGCGCCGCAGGACGAGGTGATGCGACTGTGGTCCGGCCTCGGCTACTACGCGCGAGCGCGGAATCTGCATTGCGCCGCGGCGGAGGTCGTGGCGCGGCATGGCGGCGAGCTGCCGGAGTCATTCGAAGCGCTCGTGTCGCTGCCCGGCATCGGAAGATCCACCGCGGGCGCGATCCTCGCGCTGTCGCGCGGAGAGCGGCATGCGATCCTCGACGGCAACGTGAAGCGCGTACTCGCGCGCGTGTTCCTGGTCGAGGACGCCGCGGTGTCATCGGCGGGACTAAAGAAATTGTGGGCGCTCTCGGAGGCCGCGACGCCGGGTGTGCGCGTCGCCGCCTACACGCAGGCGATCATGGATCTCGGCGCGACCGTCTGCACGCGCGCGAATCCCGCCTGCGGCCGCTGCCCGCTGGCCGGCGGCTGCGCCGCATTCGCGGCGGGACGCACGGCGGAGATTCCAGCGGCACGCCGACGCGCGCCGAGGCGACTGAAGTGCACGCACATGCTGTTCGTGCTGTCCGCGGGCCGCGTGCTGCTTGAGCGGCGGCCGCCGCAAGGCATCTGGGGCGGGCTCTGGGCGCCGGCGGAATTCGCGGATGAGGCTGCGCTTGCCGCCTTCGTCGCCGCGCGTTACGGCAGCGCGGCGCCGAGGCGCCGGCTGGCGACGGTCCGGCACGCCTTCACGCACTTCGATCTCGACATCGAGCCCTGGGTCGTCGCGGTAGCAGAAGCCGGGGGCGAGGTGGCGGAGGGCGAGGTGCGGTGGGTCGAACTGGGCGCCGACGGGCCCGTCGGACTGCCCGCGCCCGTGGCAAGATTACTCGAGGAGTTGAAACATGGCGCGGATGGTCCAGTGCGTGAAACTCGGCCGCGAGGCGGAAGGCCTCGAGAAGGCGCCGTACCCGGGTGAACTCGGCCAGCGCATCCTCGAGCACGTCTCGAAGGAGGCCTGGCAGCAGTGGCTCCGCCACCAGACCATGCTGATCAACGAGTACCGGCTCGTGCCCTTCGAGCCCAAGGCCCGGCAATTCCTGGTCGGCGAGATGGAGAAGTACTTCTTCGGCGCCGGGTCCGAGGCACCCTCGGGCTACGTGGAACCGGCGGAAAAGCCCTGATTTTCGCGGCGGTTGACGCCCCCGCGGGCGGCCCGGTCTAATACGCAGCCCCGAGCACGGCCAGGTAGCTCAGTTGGTAGAGCAGCGGACTGAAAATCCGCGTGTCGGCAGTTCAATTCTGCCCCTGGCCACCATTTTTCAAGGACTTATCTCAACCAGTCACTCGAGTCTTATGGCGTTTTTATTTACGCCAGTGGCCCATTAGTGGACCGACTCGAGCTGCTGCGGTCAGCACCTGACCTGGGCGAAAGACTAGCCGCTTGTGTAGTGCCGCATCAAGCCCCCCGGAAGTGGATTCTTGGGTGGCAGCTACGCAAGGAATGCGAAACTGGGGCGAAACTTATAAGCGTCTCGCGGGCTGGCGCAGGCCAGAGCAAATTCTTAGATTACAGACCCCCCATCCCCCTTCAATCGGCAGGGGGAGGGGGTGGGTTACAGGGGATCCCTTACCGCCTCGCTAGCGTTGCGGTTTTTTAGGCTTCGGCGGCGGGCGTTGCTCGACGGTCACT
>VGUH01000022.1 GCA_016874295.1 Gammaproteobacteria bacterium
ATCGGCCTCCCGCAGAAAGCCAATGATCTGTTCCTCACTGAATCGCTTCTTCACGTCCAACCTCCTGACCGGGGTTAGACTCTAAACCTGCCCGCTACTCAAAAGCGGGGGGACGTCGCTGGGACGACGAAGAACGGCGTGGGACGCGGCATTCCGCTGAACAAGGATGCGGTCCTCGCCCTCCGGTCGGTTCAGGACGTTGATGCTCGGTGGTGCTTTACCTATCAGGGCGAGCCGATGCAGACAGTGGGCTCAGCATGGGAGCGTTCGCTACGGCGAGCTGGAATCGAGGAATTTCGGTTTCACGATTTGCGGCACACGTGGGCGAGCTGGCACGTGATGAGCGGCACGAGTCTGCAGGAGCTCATGGAACTGGGAGGCTGGAAGTCTTTCGAGATGGTGCTTCGATATGCGCACTTGGCGCCCGATCATCTCTCGCAAGCGGCTGGCCGAATCGAAAGGACGTGGGCGATCGTAGAGAACAACCCTACGATTTCCCTACGCTAGAAAAAACTAAAGGCTCACGCACTGCGTAAGCCTTTGATGATTCTGGCGCGCCCGGAGAGATTCGAACTCCCGACCCCCTGGTTCGTAGCCAGGTACTCTATCCAACTGAGCTACGGGCGCGTTGCGGGCGCGCATTCTATCAGAGGATGCCGGCGTTGGCGTAGGTCGCCAAAGACCGGAAAGATGAGGAGTTTCCGCGGGTTGCGGGCGGTGAAGCCGAAGCTGATCGTGCGGGATCTGTCGCCGGCCCGGTGGCCGGCGCTGGAGGAGCTGTTCGGCCCGCGCGGGGCCTGCGGCGGCTGCTGGTGCATGTACTGGCGCCTGGAGAAGGGCGAACGCTGGGACGACCTGAAGGGCGCCCCGGCGAAGCGGAAATTCAAGCGGCTGGTTGCCGCGGGCAAGGCACTGGGGGCGATCGCGTTCGCGGGGACGGAGCCGGTCGGCTGGATCGCCTATGGCCCGCGGCGGGATTTTCCGCGCCTCGACCGTGCGCGGACGCTCGCCTGTGACGACGGCGAGCGGGTCTGGTCGCTCCCCTGCTTCTATATCAAGCCAGGCTGGCGGGATCGGGGGGTGGCGGCGGCGTTGCTCGCACATGCGGTCGGGCGGCTTGCCCGGGCGGGCGCGCAGATCGCGGAGGGTTACCCGGTGAACCTGAAGCCGGGGCAGCGCCTGCCGAATGCCTTTGCCTGGACGGGCACACGCGGGCTGTTCGCCCGGGCGGGGTTCGAGCTGGCGGGCCCGGGCTCGACGTCTAAGGTGCGGGTGCGCCGGCGCCTTGCAGTTTCTTCGCGACCTGCTCGGCCTGCTCGAGCGCCCTGAGCACATTCCCGCCCATCACCTTGAGGATGTCCTCGTCGGACCAGCCGCGGCGGACGAGTTCGGCGATCAGCAGCGGGAAGGTGGACACGTCTTCCATGCCCTCGGGCCAGTTGCTGTTGCCGTCGTAGTCGCTGCCGATGCCGATGTAGTCGACGCCGGCGAGCATCTTGATGTAGTCCAGGTGGTCGGCGACCGCGGCGACGGTCACCTTCGGCATCTTCGCCTTCGTCTCGGCCGCGATCTCCTCGTAGATCGCCTTGCGCTCGGCCTCGGGCCTGCCCTGGGCGCGCACGAGGTACTCCTTCATCGCCGGGAAGGCAACGTCGGCCGCAGCCTGCGAGGCGAACGGCGCGACGAAGGAGACCATCAGCACGCCGCCGTTGGCGGGCAACATCCTAATGACGTCGTCGGGCACGTTGCGCGGGATCTCGGTGAGCGCGCGCGCGTTGGAGTGGGAGAAGATCACGGGCGCCTGCGAGAAGCCGATCGCGTCGCGCATGGTGTCGGGATGCGCGTGCGAGAGGTCGACGAGCATGCCGAGGCGGTTCATCTCGGCGATCACCTGCTCGCCGAATTCGTTGAGCCCGCCCTGGCCAGGCTCCGAGGCCATCGCCGAGTCGGCCCAGCTCGTGTGGTTGTTGTGCGTGAGCGTCATGTAGCGCACGCCGAGCGCGTAGTACATGCGCAGCAGCGCGAGCGAATCCTCGATGGCGTGGCCGCCCTCCGCGCCCAGCATGCCGCCGATCTTGCCGGCCGCCTTCGCGGCACGGATGTCGGCAGCGGTGGATGCCAGCGTGAAGGTGTCGGGGTACTTCGCGATTACGCGGCGCGCGAGGTCGATCTGTTCGAGTTGCGTCTTCGCGAAGCCGCCAGCCGCCTCGCCCGGCGTGTACACGGACCAGAACATGGCGCCGACACCGCCCGCGCGCAGGCGCGGGATGTCAGTCTGGCCGCCCTCGGGCGCGCGCGTGCGAATGTCGTACGCGTCGACGTCGCCCGGTGCGTCCTTCCAGCCGCGGATAGCCCAGGGCAGGTCGTTGTGGCCGTCGAACAGGATGCCTTTCGCGAGCAGGGCTTGCGCGTGCTCGAGCGCCGGGTCGGTGGCCGCCTGCAGCGGCGCGGCGGCGAGCGATACGACGCCCGCGCATGCGAGGACGATGCGGCGCAGTGTCGAGGAAAATGGATGCGTTGCCATGCCTCGATGGTAGGCGGGATCGCGCACGGGCGTCCACCCGGTTGGCGCGAGCGAGTATGCTTCAAGCGCTATCGCTCAGGCGCGATACTGCGCGCCCCACTGCCGAAGCGCGTGAAATCGGCCGTGATCGGCGAAGTTGCCAAAGACCTAGTGCACCTGTCGAAGACGGCCCTGCGTTCCCGCCTCCCGCGGAGTTGATCCGCATCAAGTTGGCGGCCGCTCAGCGGGCATAGCATGTTGGTAGTCATCAGCCAGCGGAGACGCCCATGAACACCGTGCGTCGCATCCTCGTCGGCGTCAAGGACCCGGGCGCGCAGGCTCTGCCTGCCGTCGAGAAGGCCGCGCAGCTCGCCGAAACCTACGGCGCCGAACTCACGCTGTTTCACGCCATCGCCGTGCCGATCGCCGCCGAGCCTTACCTGTGCGCGCAGGGCGGGTTCAGGAAGCAGGAGCGCGAGATCCGCCAGCGCCACCTCGAGGGGCTGGAGCGCGCTGCCGCGCGCCTGCGGCGCAAGCACCGCAAGCTTCGGCTGCGCGTCGAGGCGGACTGGGACTTCCCGATTCACAAGGCAATCGTGCGCCAGGCCCGCAAGATCAAGGCGGACCTCATCGTCGCGGAAGCCCACGCCGGTTACCGGCTGACGCCCTGGCTGCTGCGCCTGACGGACTGGGAGTTGCTGCGCATCTCGCCGGTGCCGGTGCTGGTCGTCAAGTCCACCCGCCCCTGGCGGCGGCCGCGGCTGCTCGCCGCCATCGACCCGGCCCATGCCTTCGCAAAGCCGGCGGGCCTCGACGCAAGGATCCTAGCGGCGGCCGACGGGCTCGCCGCGGCGCTCCGGGGCAAGTTGCACGTCATGCACGCCTTCCTGCCGGTGCGGCCCGGTGTGGCGCCGTTCATGGCTGCGAGCGCGCAGGTGGTGCAGGAAGTCCTGGCGACGACCGAATTGCAGGCGCGCAAGGACTTCGATCGGGCGCTCGGCAAGTCCCGGACCCCGCCGAGCCGGCGGCACCTCGTCAAGGGTGCGCCGAGCGAGGCTGTGCCGCGCATGGCCGAGGCGCTGCGCGCCGATATCGCGGTGATGGGCGCGATCTCGCGCTCGGCGCTCAAGCGCATCGTCATCGGCAACACGGCCGAGCGGGTGCTCGGCGCCCTGCCCTGCGACGTGCTGGTGGTGAAGCCCGCGCGCTTCATCACCCGCGTGTCGCGCACCCGCGGCGGCGTGCGCTACACGGTGTCGAGCGAGGTGTCGATGCCCTTCTGAGCGGGGATTCATGGATTTCGGCCCCCATATACTCCTATAATGGGAGTGATCGCTCTCATTATGGTAGTACCATGCTCGATGACCGACTGTTCGGCAAGACCCGCGCGGCAATCCTGCGCGAGCTCTACTCCAGCCCGCACCGGCGCATTTCATTCAACGAACTCGTGCGGCGTGTCCAGTCAGGCGACGGGGCCGTATCGCGCGAACTGAAGAAGCTGCTCGACGCGGGACTGATCGAGGAAGAACGGGAAAGCAATCTGCGACTACTCCGGGCGGCGAAACGCTCCCCGGTGTATGCAGCGCTGAAGGAATTCATCACGAAGGCTTCAGGGGCCCCCTGGATCGTCCGAGAAGCCCTGCTTGATCTGGAGCATGACATCGAAGTCGCTTGCGTCATCGGCTCGGTGGCTCGGGGTCAGGAGCGTCCGGACAGCGACCTCGACCTGGTCGTGATCGGCCAGGCGGGCTACTCGCGGGTGTCGGATTACCTCCGCGCAGCCGAAAAGCGACTCGGACGACGGTTCCAGACGCTGTATTTCAGTACGGATTCACCACTTGACCGGGCTTCACTGCGCAAGCCGTCCGTGCAATCGTTGCTGTCGGGCCCCAAGCGGTTCGTCATCGGCAACGAAGATGGCCTGCGCCGCATTCTGAGGGCCCGCAGGTGATCGAGTGGTCAACCGGAGGAATCTCGACAATCTGACGCGCGGCGTCGACCTCGCCGCTGCCGAGCAGCGCTTCCTGGATGGCCTGGCCGCGCGCCTTGCCGAGCGCCTCGAGTTGCTCCGTCGTCGCGGGGGGCTTGTCCAGCCACTCGTCCTCGATGACCTGGTTCGCGGCGGTGTATCCCTCCGGCGTACGCTCCTTAAGCGTTGCTCGGGATCAGCGAGCATGGCTGCAACCTCCTCCGCGTCCGGCCGGCCACCGAGCCGCTTTTTCCGGCTGCCGGCGAGCGTCGTGAGACCGGCCTCCAGCGCCTGCTTCGCGATCAGCCCGCCGTCGAGCTCCGCCGAGTACGCCATCGGCACGTCCACCTGCAGCGCCGGCCGCTCCACGAGTCCCTTCTGCACCGTCGCCATCTTCTCCAGCCCAGCCGGGTCGAGCGCGGTCACGATCCTGGTGAGCAGGCCGATGACCGCCTTCCAGATCAGCGGCCTGAGCCTGAACTTCGGGTCGTCGAGAGTCCCGGTCATCGGCAGGTCGATGTCGATGACGCCGTTCCTGTCCTTGAGCAGCGCGACCGCGAGCTTGAGCGGCATCACGCTGGTCGCAGCGACGCTCGGCTGGGTGCACGTGCCGGGCCCGCCGGTCGAGGCGATGATCGCGCTCAGCATCGTGTTCGTCGCCGCGGAAATCGTGCATGGCCTGCAGGGGCGGCCGGGCCTCACGGCGCGCGCGCCGTGGGTGGTCGCATTCGTGTTCGGGTTGCTGCACGGGTTCGGCTTCGCAGGCGCCCTCGCCGAGGTGGGCCTGCCGGAAAAGGCGATCCCGGTCGCGCTCCTGATGTTCAACGTCGGCGTCGAGCTCGGGCAACTCATCTTCGTCGCCGCCGCGCTCGCGATCGGTATCCTGCTCGCGCGGCTGCCGTTGCTGCGCCGCCGGTGGATGGACTACGCCGTCCCGTATGCGATCGGCTCGATCGCCATGTTCTGGGTCATCGAGCGGGTGGGTGCGTTCGCCTGATTGCTGCCGGCCGGCGGTCCCTTGGCTATCATGCAGGTTCAACCGCGACCCGGGAGCTGCGCCAATCGCCGACCCCAAGCAAGCGCGCAGCGCCTTTGACCGCGCCCTCACGTTCCTGCGGGCCGGCGACGCCGCCATGGCAGAGCAGCTGCTGCGCGATGCGCTCGCCGAGGATCCGGGCGAGCCCAATCTCTCCTCGCTGCTCGGCGCGGCGCTCAATCGCCAGGGCCGTGGCCGCGAAGCGGAACCCCTGCTGCGTCACGGGCTGGCCCTGGAGCCAAGCTATGCCAAGGGGCACGAGGAGCTCGGCCGCAGCCTGCTCCAGCAGGGGCGCAGCGAGGAGGCGATCGCCAGCATCACCCGCGCGCTCGAGATCGACCCGAAACTCCACTCCGCGCAATTGATCCTGGTCCACGCGCTCTCGGACTGCGGCCGCGCGGACGAGGCGGAGCGCCGCATGCAGGCCTTCCTGCAGGCCGATCCGATGCGCGAGTGGCTGGTAAAGGCCGCGGAACTGCACCGCACCGGCAAGCTCGAGCAGGCCGAGCACATCTACCGGCAGATCCTGCAGCGGGACCCCAAGCACCTGGAGGCCCTGCGCCTGCTCGCGCAGGTCGCGCTGGCCAGCGAGCACTACGGCCAGGCCGAGCAGCTCCTGAAGCGCGCGATCGAGGTCGCGCCCGATTACCTCGCCGCCTGGATCGACCTGTCGCGCGCACAGCTCGAGCGGCTCGACCTCGACAACGCGCTTGCGAGCATCGAGCGCGCGGCGGCAATGAGCCCGGGCTCGGCGACCGTGCAGATTCACCTCGCGAACGTCCGGGCCCGCTCGGGCCGCCACGACCAGGCGATTGAGACCTTCCGCCGTGCGGCCGCCCTCGATCCGGAACGACCCGCGCCCTGGATCGGCCTCGGCAACACGCTCAAGACGATCGGCCGCCAGGCCGAGGCGATTGACGCCTACCGCCAGGCAGCGGTGCTGCGGCCGGGCAACAGCGAGTCCTGGTGGAGCCTATCGAACCTCAAGACCTTCCGCTTCACGGATGCCGATGTCGCGGCGATGGAGCGGGAACTCGCCGCGCAGACGATAACCGACGAGACCCGCGCGCAGTTCTCGTTCGCGCTCGCCAAGGCGCTCGAGGACCGCGGCGACTACCCGCGCGCGTTTACCCTCTACGCGCAGGGCAATCGCCTGCGCCGCAAGCTCGAGCACTACGATCCGGTGCAGACCGAGGTCATCAACGAGCGCATCCGCACCGTGTTCCACGCCGCTTTCCTCGAGCGTCATGCCGGCCAGGGCCACCCGGACCCGGCCCCGATCTTCGTCGTCGGGCTGCCCCGTTCCGGCTCGACGCTGATCGAGCAGATCCTCGCGAGCCACTCGCAGGTGGACGCGACCCACGAGCTGCCGGAGGCCGGCCGCCTCGTGCTGCGCATCAACCGGGCGCGTGCGGATCGCATCGCCTATCCGGAAGCCGCGCGCGAGCTCGAAGGTGACGCCTGGGCAGCGCTCGGGCGCGCCTACATCGACGACACGCGTAAGTACCGGCACGGCGCCCCGCGGTTCATCGACAAGATGCCGAACAACTTCGCCAGCATCGGCCTGCTCGCGCTCGCACTGCCGAATGCGCGCTTCGTCAACGCGCGCAGGCACCCGCTCGATACCTGCCTGTCGTGTTACCGGCAGCTGTTCGCGCGTGGCCAACCCTTCACCTACGACCTCACCGAGCTCGGCGAGTACTACCTCGAATACGAGAAGATGATGGCCCACTGGCACGAGTCGCTACCGGGCCGCGTGCTCGACGTGCAATACGAGGAGGTCGTGGCCGACCAGCCGGGCCAGGCGCGCCGCCTGCTCGATTTCTGCGGGCTGCCGTTCGAGGACGCCTGCCTGCGCTTCTGGGAGACCGGCCGCGCGATCCGCACGGCCAGTTCCGAGCAGGTGCGGCAGCCGATCTACGCGAGTTCGGTGGGTTTCTGGCGCAACTACGAGCGCGAGTTGGCGCCGCTGATCAATATCGTGCGGCCGGTCTTGCCGGCGTTAGGCTGAAGACCGCGATTTCGTTTATTCTCGACGGGCTTTTGGGATGTTTTCGGGGGAAATCATGGGTTCGCAATCGGGTCTCAAAGTGCCGGTCAGTCCGGTCGCCTATGCCGTCTCATTCGCGCTGACCGGGCATTACGCCCCCGCGGCGCTGGCGCAGACGCCGAGCGCCGACCTCGATGCGGTCATCGTCACCGCCCGCAAGCGCGAAGAGACGCTGCTCGACATTCCCCAGGAAATCCAGACGATAAGCCAGGAGCAGCTGCAGCGCGCGAACCTCAAGAGCGTCGAGGACTTCTCCCGCTTCGTGCCGAGCCTCACGGTCAACGGCACCGCACCCGGCCGCAGCGGGATCTACTTCCGGGGCGTCGCCGACGATTCCTCCTCGTTCATCGCCGATTCCTCGGCCGCGATCTACCTTGACGAGCAGCCGCTGACGCAAAGCGCCCTGCAACCCGAGATCCGGCTGGTGGACATCGAGCGCATCGAGGCCCTGCCGGGCCCGCAGGGCACGCTGTACGGCTCGAGCTCCCAGTCCGGGACGCTGCGCTACATCACGAACAAGCCCGATCCGTCCGGCTACTACTCGGACATCCGTGTCGACGGCCACTCGGTCGACCAGGGAGACGAGGGCTACGAGGTATCGGGCGTGCTGAACCTCCCGGCCGGGGACAACACCGCCATCCGCCTGGTCGGTTTCTCGGCGCGCGACGCGGGCTTCATCGACAACGTGCTGGGCGAGAGCCTCGGCGGCACATTCGACAACGCTGACGTCTTGGCGAAGGACGTCAACCACGTCGAGTACATCGGCGGACGTGCGGCCCTGCGCTGGCTGGCAGGCGACAACTGGACGGTGGACGCCGGCATCGTCCACCAGCAGATGGACGCCAACACCTACGCGGAAGACAACATCGAGCGTACCGGTCGCAAATACACCAACGTCCGCTTCCTCGACGAGCGTCGCGAAGACGAGTGGACACAATTCGCACTGACGCTGCAGGGTGACCTCGGCTGGGGCCAGTTCACTTCGGCGAGCAGCTACTTCACGCGCGACATCTCCTACTTCCAGGACAACACGGACTACACGTTTTACCTGAGCAACGCGTTCGGTCCAAATTACGTCAACTACGACCTCGGCCCCGACCCGCGCGGCATTGGCTGGGATGACCGCGACCGCGCAGACCGATACGCGCAGGAATTCCGGCTCCAGGGCGAAACCGAGAAGTCGACCTGGATCGCCGGACTGTTCTATGAAAAGCTGGACGGCGGCTTCAACTTCCTGACCCGGGTCGAGGACTACGAGAGCACGCCCTCGTTCCAGTTCTGGAACACCAACTACGGCGTCGAGCCCGGCACGACCGACAACGCCTTTTATAACTCGAACAACGACCAGCAGACCGAGCAGTTCGCGGTCTTCGGCGAGGTGAGCTACTCGCCGAGCGAGGACTGGACCCTGACCGCCGGCCTGCGCTGGTTCGACCACACGCGCACGCGCAAGTACTTCATTGAGTCCCCGAACGGATTCGTCACCGCCAATCTTCCCACGGCGAAGGAGACGACCAGCGATATCACGAAGAAGCTCTCGGTCCAGTACAACTTCAGCGAGAACGCGATGGTGTACGCGCTGTTCTCGGACGGATTCCGGGCCGGCGGGCGCAACGTGGTGCGCCCGGGCACGGTGCTGCCGCCGGACTACGAGCCTGATTTCCTCGACAACTACGAGCTGGGATTCAAGAGCCGCTGGGCCGGCGGCAGGTACACGCTCAACCTGACGGCATTCAGGATGGAGTGGAAGGACTACCAGATTGAAGTGGTCGACCCGGGCCCGCTGTATGCGGTGCTGGTCGCGAACGTCGGCGACGCTGAGATCGACGGCATGTCGCTCGATTTCACGGCTTACCTGTGGGATTCGGTCGACTTCGGGCTCAACCTCCAGCTCCTCGACGGGGAAACCAAGGCCGACAGCCCGCAACTCGGACTGGCGCCCGGCGCGCGCCTGCCCTTCTCGGCGGACGAGAAAGGCTCGGTGTGGATCGAGTACACCCATCCGCAGGAAATCGCCGGCGGCAATTTCTATGCGCGTTACCAGTGGAGTTACATGGGCAATTCCCTCAACGGACTGCCCGGCGTGGAGCTGGACGGCAGCATTACCCCGGCCAACCTGCAGCCGTCCTACCAGATCGCGGACGCGAAAATCGGGCTTGCCACGGACGACTGGGATGTCTACGTCTACGTGGACAATCTCACCAACGAGCGCGCAGTGCTGTTCGACCAGCAGAGCGTCCCGGCCGGCAATATCACGGTCAACTGGCCGCGGACCTGGGGCCTCGGGTTCTCGAAGAGCTGGGGCGGCAACTGAAGCCAGGCGGCAAGACGCGCGCGCCCTCGGCTCGCACGCGCGTCGCGCGGCTGCCCAAGCGCGGCCGCTACGATCGCGCGACGATCGACGCGATCCTCGATGGCGGCCTCATCTGCCACGTCGGTTTCCTGCACGACCGCGCGCCGGTCGTGATCCCGACGCTTTACTGGCGCGAGGGCGATCACCTGTACCTGCACGGCTCCGCCGTGAGCCGCATGCTCGACACCGCGCGCAAGGGCCTGGTCTGCGTGACCGTGACGCAAATCGACGCGCTCGTGCTCACGCGCTCGGCGTTCCACCACTCTGTCAACTACCGGTCGGTGGTGATATTCGGGCAGCCTGAGGAAGTGACGGACCCGGACCGGAAGGAAGCGCACCTGCGAACCTTCATGGAAGGCCTGATGCCTGGGCGGTGGGATCACTTGCGGCCGGTGAAGCCGAAGGAACTGAAGGCGACGCGCCTGCTGCGGCTGCCGCTCGACGAAGCCTCTGCCAAGATCCGCGATTACGGCCCGGCCGACGACAAGGCGGATTTCGACTGGCCTGCCTGGGGCGGGCTGATCCCGATCGAAACGCGCATCGGCACGCCGCTGCCGGACGAGCACGTGAAGGACGCGCTAATGTCCGCGCCGCGGGTCAGGCACTTCGGCGCGCTTTAAGTCGCGCCGGTTCTGGTGCAATAGGGGCAAGAGCAGGCGATTCGGCGGCTCGGCTCTCGCACCTGCGGCATGGTTCTCGAGGAGAAAGTTCATCATGCACAAGCAATTCCTTGCCATCTTGGCGGTGACTGTCCCGCTCGGTGTCGGGCTACAGCCCATCGTTGCCATGAGCGAGGCACCGGCGGACCTCATCGTGACCGGCGCGAAACTCGCGACCCTGGACCCCGATCGGCCGGCTGCATCGGCGATCGCGGTGCGCGGTGACCGCATCGTCGCAATCGGCGGAGACGAGGAGATCGCCGCATTGGCGGGTCCGGACACGAATAGAGTGGACGCCCGGGGTCGTCGCGTGGTGCCAGGCTTCATCGAGGGCCACGGGCACTTCATGTCCCTCGGCGAGTCGCTCGCAACGCTCGATCTGCGAAGCGCGCGGGACTGGAACGAGATCGTCGCGATTGTGCGCAGGGCGGCCGCTGCCGCGAGTCCGGGTGAATGGATCGTTGGCCGCGGATGGCACCAGGACAAATGGACTTCCATCCCGGCCGACGCGGTCGAGGGGTTGCCGCGCAACGTCTCGCTGGACGAGGCCACGCCGCGCAACCCGGTTTACCTCGAACACGCGAGTGGTCATGGCGTGCTTGTGAACTCGCTGGCCCTGAAGGAAGCGGGCATCACGGATACCACGCCGGATCCGCCGGGCGGCGTGATCGTGCGCGAATCGGGAGGCCGGGCGACCGGCTGGCTGGTCGACGCGGCGATCGGCCCCGTCAGCGCGGCACGCGAACGGGCGTTCGCAGCGCTGCCCGCCGACGAGCAGCGCCGTGTGCTCGTCGACCAGGTGCGGCGCGCGGGACAAGACGCGCTCTCCAAGGGCGTCACCTCGCTTCAGGACGCCGGGTCTTCATTTGCCACGATTGATCTGTTCCGGTCGCTCGCGGACCGGGGCGAGCTGCCGCTGCGCCTCTACGTGATGATCGGGGGCGAGAGCAACGAGAGTCTCGAGCGCGGGCTGGCCAGGTACCGGACCGTCGGCTACGGCGGCAATTTCCTCACCGTGCGGGCCATCAAGCGCCTGGTCGACGGCGCGCTCGGATCGCGCAGCGCCTGGCTCCTGGAGCCGTATGCAGACGATCCGGGAAACACCGGGCTCGAGCACGAGGCGGTCGCCATGATCGGTGTGACTGCGGACCTCGCGCTGGCGAATGGCTACCAGCTGAACACACATGCCATCGGTGACCGGGCCAATCGCGAGATTCTCGACCTGTACGAACGGGCGCTGCGCGCGCATCCCGAAACGCGTGATCCGCGCTGGCGGATCGAACACGCGCAGCACGTGCACCCGGATGACGTGCCGCGGTTCGCAAAGCTCGGCGTGATCGCCTCGATGCAGGCGATCGGCGCCGCGTCCGACGGCGCATGGATGGTGAAGCGTCTCGGCGAGCCGCGCGCCGGCGAGCAGACCCTCGTGTTCCGGACACTGCACGATGCGGGCGCGCTCATCGCCAACGGCACGGACGTACCGGTGGAGGATATCGATCCGCTGGCGAACTTCCGCGCAACCGTGACACGCGCGATGGCGGACGGCAGCCGGTTCCACCCCGAGCAGGTCCTGACGCGGCAGGAAGCGCTCGCGACCATGACGGTGAACAATGCCTACGCAGCGTTCGAGGAGGACCTCAAGGGCAGCCTCACGCCCGGCAAGCTCGCGGATTTCGTGGTCCTCGACCGCGACATACTCGAGGTCCCGGACGAGGATCTGTCGAAGGCCCGGGTCGACTGCACCGTGCTCGGCGGCCGCGTTGTCTACCGCCGTGCCGGAGAGTCCGCGTGCTGAACTTCAATCCGAAAATGCCGCCCGCGATCCCCCTGATGCTGGGCCTTTCAGCGGGCCGGCAGATCGTCCTGCCAGCCTTGTAGCCAATTACGCTGCCTGGATTCGGGCAGCAGCTCCGAGAGCGTGTCGGCTGCATAGACCACGCCATTCTTGATGACATACCTGATTGCGGTGCTGTTGTGGATGTCTTCAAGTGGATCGGCATCGAGCACGACCAGGTCGGCCATCTTGCCGGGCTCGATGGTGCCCAGGTCCTGATCCAGCCCGATGATGCTGGCACCACCCACGGTTGCAGCCCGCAGCACGTCGTGATTGCTCATCCCGCGCGCGAGACTCCACAACTCCCAGTGGTAGCCGAGGCCCTGGCGCTGCCCATGGGCGCCCACACCCACCTTTCCGCCGGCTCGGACGACGGCACCCGCAGCTTTCGCAAAGCGCGGGAACGCCCATTCATCGTCATGCAGCCACTGCAGCCAGATGTCCTCGCGCCGGCGAGTCTGGCGATCCAGGAAGGGATGAGGCGTAAAGCGGGCAAGCTTCGGATCGTCGTGAACTGGCATCCGCGGGTAATAGTATTCTTCGGCGCCCTGCGCTCCATGCGTAATCAGCAGCGTCGGCACATAGCCGACGCCCGAGCGCGACATCAGTTCCACGACGTCGCGGTAGAGCGGCGCGATCGTGAAGTAATGCTGGTGGGTCGTGTAACCGTCGATGATCTCGGTGATGCCAGGCTTGTTCTCGCCGTTACCTTCGGTATGTGCGGGCACGCCTGACTCCGCGGCCGCCATCAGGAGCAGCTGGCGCTTGCGGCGATCTCCGAAGGCGTACTCCTTGACGCCATCCAGGTTGTAGGCGGTCACGTAGCGCCGCAGGAGGTTGCGGGCGTCATCGAGGCTCTCGAGATCATCGACGACCCCCGGCAGCAGGATGCCGCCCGTGCCGAAGAATCGTGGACCGACGAGTTCGCCAGCCTCGATGAGATCCGCATAGTCCGCGAGCGAAGCGCCCGCCGCTCCCGTGTCGTACCCGGTGGTGACGCCGTACGCGAGGCTCGAGATGAATTCCCAGGGCTGGATCAGGCGTGTCTCCTGCGCGGTACCCTGGTGGTTGTGAAGGTCGAGAAACCCCGGCACCACCGTCTTGCCGGCGAGATCGAGGCGCTTCGCGTCGTCAGGAACTCGAAGTGCGCCGTGAGGGCCGACCGCCGCAATGCGATTTCGCGTGATCAGGATGTCCGCAATCGGCAAGACCTCATCACCGTTCATCGTGATGACCCGGGCGCCGCTCAGCAGTATGTCGCCCTCCGGAACCTGACGCGGCAGCTCGATTCGGACCGTCGTTTCCTGCCGCGACCCGGACTCCAGGTCGTAGCGATACAGACTGGAACCCAGCGCGAAGACAGCTTCACGCCCATCGAGACTCCAGCCCGCGAACTCGCCGCCGACATCGCTGATACGTCGCGCCAACTGGCCGGGCTGCGAAGCATCCAGCCGGACGTCGGTGGGCGTTGCGCCTGCGACCGGCAAGTCGACCAGGTAGATCTGGCGCTCCAACTCTACCAGCAGATGACGGCCGTCCGGGGCCATGACCGGCGAACTGACTGGCGCCCCGCGCGAGCTGTCGGGCCAGTCGTCGCTGTGGAGCTCGCCGGTCGCGTGCACGCGAAGCTCGCTGCCGTCCATGCGCACGGATACCAGGCCGCCATGGTCGGACAAGTCCGGATCAGCGCTCTGGAAGACGAAGATTCGCTCCGGGTCGGTCGTGAAGTGCGGGCGCCCCAGGCCATGAAGCGGCATGACCCGTCGCAGATCCCCCCCCGCTGCCGGCATCCAGGCCAGCTCGACGCGTTGCCGCGCGCGCGGACTCATGTCTTCGCCATAGCTCAGCAGATCGTCAATCCAGGCCTGCCGCGACATCACCGCCATCGCAATGCGCTGTCCGTCCGGCGAGAACGTCGGCCAGCCGTAGAACGCGCCGTCGCGCGTGAGTCGCTCACGCCGGCCATTGGGTTCTGGTGCATTGGTGGCGTTCGGACAAGACATCAAGATCACACCGAAAGGCGAAACGCGGGTTCCGATCTCGAAATGCCTGGAAAACCGGCATTCGGCGTGCGGTGATTTGCGCCCGCAATGCCAAAAAAGCGGCGTCAGCCTCGAGAAGCCCTTAATGCACCAGAACCATCAGGACGCGCCTGTTCCCGATTGTTTGCATGTGGACCGACTGCCTTGCGAACCGGTTCCCGCACCACCCTAGCCTGGGAGGCCGAACAATACTAAAGTATCGGTGCCGACCCCTGCCAATGGCCGATTTGTATTCCGCGCTCGAAGTGCCGAAACTCCATGGCAGGACCGGCCGCCGCTGCGGCAGGCATGCCGGCGCAAGTTTCACCGGGAGGGGGAGACGCAATGAACTCAGCGACCCGAGTGGCGGCAGTGCGGCGCGACCCGCTCGCAAACGACCTGTCGTCGATTTCCGCGCACAACGCCGCCTTTCTCGCAAGGCGGCACAAGCTGCTGATCGACAACGAATGGACTGACGCTTCCACCGGGCAGACATTCGAAGTTCGTGATCCGTCAAGTGACGAGGTCATCACCCACGCCGCGCTCGGCGAGCGTGCCGACGTTGACCGCGCTGTGGCCGCGGCGCGAATCGCATTCGAGAATTCCGAGTGGTCGCGGATGAAACCCGTCGACCGTGAGCGGATGCTGCATCGCCTCGCCGATCTGATCGAGCGTAACGCCGACGAGATCGCCGAGCTGGAGGCAGTCGACAACGGCAAGTCGATCGTCATGGCACGCCACGTGGACGTCAAGCACGCAATCGAGGTCTGGCGCTACATGGCGGGCTGGCCGACCAAACTGGAGGGCCAGACGCTGCCAGTGTCGGGGACCCTGGTCCCGGGCCAGGAGTACGTCGCCTATTCGCACCGCGAGCCGATCGGCGTAGTCGGGGCGATCATCGCGTGGAATTTCCCGTTCCTGCTCGCTACCTGGAAACTCGCACCGGCACTCGCAGCCGGCTGCACGGTCGTGCTGAAGCCCGCGGAAGAGACCCCGTTGACCGCGCTGCGGCTCGGCGAACTGGCCATCGAGGCGGGCCTGCCACGCGGTGTACTCAATATCGTTACCGGCATGGGACCGACCGCCGGCGCCGCACTCGCGAGCCACCCCGGGGTCGACAAGATCACCTTCACCGGTTCGACCGAGGTCGGGCGCCTGATCGTGCAGGCGGCAGCCGGCAACCTGAAGAAAGTCACTGTGGAGCTCGGCGGCAAGTCGCCGGCAATCGTCTTCGACGATGCAGACCTGGAGGCGGCCATCCCCGGGGTTGCGAGCGCAATCTTCTTCAATCAGGGACAGGTCTGCTGCGCCGGTTCTCGCCTTTACGTGGCGGAGCAGCACTACGACCGGGTGGTGGGCGGACTGGTCGAGCAGGCGCGCGCGCTCAAGGTCGGGCCATCGCTCGATCCGGCCATGCAACTGGGGCCGCTCGTGTCGGCGGTGCAGCGGGAACGCGTCATGCGCTACGTGAACGAGGGTTTCTCCGCCGGCGCCCGCGCAGCGACCGGCGGGCGCGCGGTCGATGCGCGCGGCTATTACGTCGAGCCGACCGTATTCACGGATGTTGCCGATGAAATGTCGATCGTGCGCGAGGAAATATTCGGTCCGGTCGTCACGGTCAAGCCGTTCAGCGACCTCGAAGCCGTCGCCCGTACCGCCAATGACTCCATTTACGGGCTCGGCGCGAGCATCTGGACGCGCGATGTGCGCCGGGTCTTCGCGCTCGCGCCGAAATTGCGTGCCGGCACGGTGTGGGTCAACTGCCACAACGTGCTCGACGCGGCAATGCCGTTTGGCGGCTATAAGCAGTCAGGCTGGGGGCGCGAACTCGGGCGCGAGGCTGTATACTCCTGCCTGGAAAGCAAGTCTCTCTGTATCAACTTTGCGGGCTGACTGCGCCCCTGATTCGCGAGGTCATCATGTCAACCAGGCAGTTCAGTCTCGTCTCCGCCGCTGTAGCCATCGTGCTTGCGCCTTCGGTCTCGTGGTCGCAGATGATGGAAGAGGTCGTCGTGACCGCGCAGAAGCGCGAACAGAACGCCCAGGACGTGGGCGTCTCGCTCAACGCGTTCAGCGGTGAGCAGCTGGTGCAGCTCGGTCTCACCAGTTCGCAGCAGATCTCGGCGATGGCGCCCGGGGTTTCGACGGTACAGCCGAATGGCGAGGCGAATTACGCGCTCGCGATCCGCGGTGTCGCCAGCAGCGACTTCACGACCAACGTCGAAAGCCCAGTCGCGCTGTACCTCGATGAGGTCTACATCAGCCAGATGTCGGGCTCGGGTTTCATGCTCTACGACATGGAGCGCGTCGAGATACTGCGTGGACCGCAGGGTACGCTGTTCGGCCGCAACGCGACCGGCGGTCTCGCCAACTTCGTTTCGCGCATGCCGACGCAGGAGTTCCAAGGCTACGTTCAGGGCACGGTCGGCGACTACGACCAGTACAAGCTCGAAGGCGCGATCGGCGGCGGCATCACTGACACTTTCGCGGCCCGGCTGTCCGGCAGCTACCACGTCAACGACGGCTACGTCGACAACCGTCTGACCGGAACCACGCTCAACAACGCCGACGACCAGAGTTATCGCCTGCACCTGCTGTGGACCCCCAGCGAGGCGCTCGAGATCCGGCTCACCGGGCGCCTGGCGGAGCAGGACATCGACACCGGATTCTTCGAGAATGTCTCGTCGATCATCCCGGGGCAGCTGACGCCGGATCAGTTCAATCCGGTGCTCGAGTACATTGACAACGACGGCAACGTCTACGCCGGCGACTACGACCGAGACGGCTTCAACGAGCTCAGTACTGACGGCGTCACCGCGGCGATCGAGTGGGACCTGGGCGGCATGACGCTGACTTCGATCACCGACCGGTCCAACGTCGAGCGCCACTACATCGAGGATTCAGACGCGTCGCCGGCCCCGGTCTTCAGTTTCTTCCTCAACACGGACGCGCAGCAGACGTCGCAGGAGCTGCGCCTCGACGGCCAGGCGGGCCCATGGACCTGGGTCGCCGGCGCCTACTGGCTCGACCTCGACATCGACGACAACAACGGAGCAATCACCGATCCGTTCGTGGGTCCCGCGACGACACCCGGCGCGGAGGCGGGCCTGCTGAATCCGTACCGGCGCGATCTGGAGTCGCTGTCGGCATTCGGCCAGGTCGAGTACGCGGTCAGCGACCAGTGGACCGTCATCGCCGGCGGTCGCTATATCCGCGACGAGAACGAGTTCGAGTATCAGACCGCGATCGTCGAGTTCCTGGATCCGTTCGCGCGCGATTTTGACGCGTCGGGTAACCTCGCCAACCCGTTCGTGCTCGCCACTTACGCCGGCGAACGCAAGGACACGGAGTGGGCCGGCCGGCTGCAGGCCAACTGGACACCGAGTGACGACCTGCTGCTGTACGGGAGCCTGAACCGCGGCGTGCGCGGCGGCGGCTACAATGCGCCGATCTTTCCGCTGTCCCCGCCGCTCGACTATGTCGACGCGGTCATGACCTACGATCCGGAGCAGCTCGATGCCATCGAGTTCGGCTTCAAGTCGACGCTCTGGGACGCGCGGGCGCGCCTGAACGGCGCCGTGTACTACTACGACTACAGCGACTACCAGGCATTCTTCATCGTCGGAATCGACACCATCACGTTCAACACCGATGCGACCAGCCAGGGCGCCGAGCTCGAGTTGACCCTGGCCCCGACCGACGGCTTCGAACTCCTGCTTGGTGCCGCGTATAACGACGTCGTGGTCGAGTTGCCGACGGGCGATGTCCCGTCTGTGCAGTCGCCGGAGTGGATGTTCAACGCGATGGCACGCTACGAATGGGCGATAGCCGACGGCGCACTTGCCGTGGAGGCAGACTGGAAGTACCGGGACGAGCACTTCTTCGCGTTGACGGGACTCGAGACGGTGAGGGAGAACGGCTACGCAGTTACCAACGTGTCGGTGAATTACACGTTCGCGAACGGTGCCTGGACCATTTCGGCTTTCCTCAACAACGTGTTTGACGAGGAGTATTTGGTCCAGACCTTCGATCTGTCGGGCCCCAACGTGTTCGGCATGACCGAGCAGTACTACGGCCGGCCGCGCTGGTGGGGAGCGTCGGTCCGCTACCAGTGGGGCAATTGAACTGCGGACAAGCGACGGCTCCTGGCAGGGAGGGAGAGCACGGTGGGCTTGTCGATGTTGCGGCTCGGGCAGGCGGTGATCCTCACAGGCCTGGCATTCGCCGCCGGCGCGACGGAGACCGGCGTGCTGGTGCGCCACAACTGCGGCGGCTGCCACACGAACCCGGCCGATCCGCAAGGTGACTTGACGCGCATCGAGGGGCAGCGCAAGACTCCGGAAGGGTGGGAGATGACCCTGCGGCGCATGCAGATGCTGCATCACGTGCCGTTTCACGATCCGGGCGGCACCGCCGACGCCGACCAGGTGCTCGCCCGGCTGATCAAGCATTTCTCGGATACCCAGGGACTGGCTCCCGCCGAGACCGCGCACTACCGCTACATCCTCGAGCGCCGGCTTGACACGATCGAAGTCCCGGAGGACGCGGAGTACGCCGTCATGTGCGCCCGCTGTCATTCGGCGGCGCGCGTCGGCCTGCAGCGCCGCAACGAGGACGAATGGCGGCACCTGGTGCACTTTCACCTGGCACAGTTTCCCACCACGGAGTACCAGGCCGGTGGCCGGGACCGTGACTGGCTCGGCACCGCGCTTGGGCGAATCGTGCAGAAACTCGCGTCGGAGTATCCGCTGCGGACACCGCAGTGGTCCGACTGGCAGCAGGCGCCGAAGACCAGTCTCGCGGGCCGCTGGCGCCTGGCCGGCCGCATGCCTGGCAAGGGCGACTTCGAGGGCGTGATGAGCGCCAGGCCCGGCGACAACGACCGTTACGCCGTCGAACTTGATGCGCGCTGGTCGGACGGCTCCACCGTGAGCGGACGTGGCAACGCCATCGTCTACACCGGATTCGAATGGCGCGCCAACATCGAGATCGAAGGTGTCAATTACCTGCAGGTACTCGCCGCGAGCGCCGACGGAGGCACGCTGGGGGGGCGCATGTTCCCGGCGGATCACGTCGAGCGCGGAGTCGACGTTGCTGCGCGGCGCGAAGACGGGATGCCGACCCTGCTCGCCGTCCAGCCGTCACAACTGCGCCGCGGCGAGACCGCGACGCTGACCCTGGTCGGCTCGGCATTGCAGGGCGAACCGGGCCTCGGGCCGGGCATCGAGGTCCTGGAACGCGTCTTTGCCGATCCGGACCGTGTCGTGATCAGGGTGCGCGCGCGAGACGATGCGCCGGTCGGTGCGCGGGCGGTCAACCTCGGTGCGGCGTCGCGTGACGCGGCGCTGACCGTCTATCAGGGCATCGACCGGCTCGAAGTATCGCCCGCCTATGCAGTCGGCCGCGTCGGCGGCCGCGAGGGCTCGCAGCCGGAAGTGCAGGCACGCTTCGACGCGATTGCCTGGGGGCACGGTCCCGACGGCCAGCCCCGCACCGGCGACGACCTGCGCATCGGGCCGATCGCCGCACGGTGGTCCGTGGCCCCGTGGGACGCCCGGGCCGCAGCAGACGACGACGTGCGATTTGCCGGGACTCTGGACAAGGACAGTGGCGTGTTCACGCCGGCGGAGGCCGGCCCGAACCCGCTGCGCCGGTTCCAGACCAACAACGCGGGCAACCTCAAGGTGATCGCCACCGTCGGCGAGGGAGAAGCGGCGGTCAGCGGCGAAGGTCACCTGCTCGTCACCGTGCAGCGCTGGAACAACCCGCCGATCCGGTGAACCGAGTGCCCGGCGCATACACCCTGCAAGCGCACAACCTGCACGAGATCGCCGTGGATGCGCGGCGGCTGCTGTTTCACGTGCCGAGCAGCGCCCTGTTCGAATCGGATCAGCTGACCGGTGACCTGCTCGCCGAGTTGCGCACGCGCAACTCGGCCTCGCTTGCCGACCTGCAGTCGGCGCTGCTGCCGCGTCACGACGGGGAGGCTGTCGCGGATGCGGTCGCGGAACTGCTCGACCTCGAAATCCTGCGCGGTGACGCGACGATCGCCGCGCGACCGCGGCCGATGCGGCCGACTCGATTCCCGCTCACGACCGTGGTGCTGAACGTCAACACCGGCTGCAATCTCAGCTGCACTTACTGCTACAAGGAAGACCTCGCGGTGCCCGCGAAGGGCCGCAAGATGAGCCTCGCAACCGCCCGGCAGGCGGTCGAGATGCTGCTGCGCGAGTCCCCCGACCAGCTGCGCTACAACATCGTGTTCTTCGGCGGCGAGCCGCTGACCAACCTGCCGCTGATCCGCGCGGTGGTCGACTGGGCGGAACCGCATTTTGCGGCGCTCGGCAAGCACGTCGACTTCTCGCTGACCACGAACGCGACGCTTCTCGACGAGACCGTGATCGATTTCCTGCAGGCGCATCGCTTCGGCATCGCCGTCAGCATCGACGGACCCAAAGCCGTGCACGACCGCAACCGGGTGACGGTCGGCGGCCGCGGCACCTACGACGTGGTCGCGCGCAAGGTCCGGCTGTTACTCGATCGTTATCACGCGCGGCCGGTCGGCGCCCGCGTCACGCTTACGCGCGGTACCACCGACGTGGTCGGCATCTGGGATCATCTGTTCAACGAGCTCGGCTTCGCTGAGGTAGGCTTCGCGCCGGTGACGGCGGGCGATGTCGCAAGCTTCAACCTCACCGAGGAGGAGCTGGTCGCGGTGTTCGGCTCGCTGCGGGTTTTGGGCGGGCTGTACCTCGAGGCGGCGCTCGAGAACCGCAACATCGGCTTCTCGAATCTGCATCAGCTGCTGACCGACATTCACCAGGGCACGAAGAAAGCGCTGCCCTGCGGGGCCGGCTACTCGATGGTCGCCGTCGACTATGCGGGCGACGTGCACCTGTGCCACCGCTTCACCGGATCGAAGCTCCCGACCTTTGGCAGCGTTGGGCAGGGGCTGGAGCGGGACGCGCTCGGCGACCTGCTGGATGCCCGTCTCGACCGGGAGGGTACCGGCTGCGCTACCTGCCGGATCCGCAACTTGTGTTCGGGCGGGTGCTACCACGAGAGCTACCAGCGCTACGGGGACCCGACGCACCCGAGCTATCATTACTGCGAACTGATGCGCGAGTGGATCGACTACGGAATCGCCGCGTATGCGCGCATCCTGACCGCGAACCCGGCGTTCTTCGTCGATCACCTCGCCCCGCGGAGGGCCACGTCATGAAGCACCTGAAGCCGCTGAATGCAAAGGCGGACCTGCTCGATGCCGCGCGCACGGAGGCCGAGCGCGGCGAAGTCGTCGCCATGCAGACCGTGGTCGGATGCTCCGCGACGACCGATCCCGGCTGGGAGGTCGACGCATTCGGCGGCATCGGCGGCCTCTGCCAGCCGATGGAAGCGGACCTGTACGGCTGCGCCGACCCCTGCTGGTGGCCCGCGCAGGTGCCCGACATCATGAATACCTACCCGGACTGGGACAAGGATGCCCCGTCCGCCGCCGAGGACTGGCGCAAGCTAGGCGCGGTCTTTCCGAAGGCGCGCGAATGAGGTACGGGAGGTATCGCGGCTGCCCGCGGCCTCGCGCGGCACGCCTGACTGCGCTGGCCGCGGCGGCGTTGCTGCCGTTCGGCATCACGCCGGCGGGCCAGGCCGAGGCCAACCCGGGGCGCGACTACATGGCGGTCGCCAGCCGGCCGAACCAGGTGCACCTCGTGGATCTCGAGGCACGCACGGTGGTGCGCAGCTGCGAGCTGCCGGGCCGCTACGGCAACGGCACGCTGCAGATGTCGCCGGATCGACGCACGGCTTTCGTGCTCAGCAACCAGTTCGAGAACATCTACGGCGTCGACCTGGACAGCTGCAAGATCACTTTCTCCGCGATCCAGAGCGCAGGCAACGTGCGCGTCAAGACGTCGGCGGCCTTTGCCGTCAGCCGCGACGGCCGGGAGCTGTACGTGCACCAGAACCCGGTCCGGCTGCTGCCGGACCGCTACGAGGTGCTCGAACCGAGGCTCGTGGTCTACCGCATCGCGGACGGCCGCGATGCACAGCCCGTGCGGAGCTTTCCTGCACCACGCCAGGTGATCATTGCCCAGACCGGCGCGGACGGGACGCTATTCCTCGCCGGCCCCGATATCTATGCGATGGACGTCTTGACCGGCGCCTTCGAGGTCAGGCTGCCGAGCCGCAGCGCGACGGATCCGCGCTACGGGCCGCGCGACGTGCTGTCGATCTGGCCGATTGGCGAACAGTCGGGCGAGTTCATCCGCATGTACACGGCGCAGCGTTTTACCGACTCCGCGCGCACGCCGGATAAGGCGGAGTTGATGTGGGGATACGAGCGCATCGATCTCGCCACGGGCGCGGCCGAAGCGCGTGACTTCGGCCCGTTCGAGGTCGTGCTGTTCAGCGGCATGACGCGCCCCGGCAAACGCAATGAATTCTTCGCCGCACTGACCCAGCTCAAGAAGTTCGACGTCGGGCAGCAACGGGAACTCGCCAGCGTCGACCTCGACCACAGTTACTATTGCGTCAACTTCTCGAGCGACGGGTCGACTGTCTACCTGGCAGGGACGTTCAACCAGATCGCGATCTACGACGCGGACACGCTTGAGCGGCGCGGCACGATCGAGCTGCCAGGTGGGGACATGGCGCTCGCGACCGCGCAGGTGTTCCGGCGTCCTTGAGGATTGTGCCGTGACGCAGCGTGGCGTCGAGCCCGCCGCGCTCCTGCGGCCGCACGCGGCCAGGATCACCGCGCTGCTCGCACTCTCGCTCGCCGTGTCTTCGCTCGCCCTGCTGCAGCCCTGGCTCACCAAGGGGTTGATCGACGACGGACTGCTGGCCGGAGATTTCAGCCGAGTGCTGCGCTACGCCCTGTTGATGCTGGCAGCCGCACTCGCGGCCACGCTACTCGGCGGCCTGAACCGCTGGTGGTACACGGGCCTGTCGGGCCGCATCCTGTTCGGCCTGCGGGAGCGCATCTATGCCCACCTGCAGCGGCTGTCCCCGGCGTACTACGCCCGCCAGCGCGGTGGCGACCTGCTGGCGAGGCTGGACGGCGACGTCGCCGAGATCCAGCGCTTTGCGCTCGACAGCCTGTTCGCCGGTATCAGCGGCCTGTTCGGCCTCGCCGGCACGCTGTGGCTGATGTTCGTGCTGAGTCCGCGCCTCACGCTGATCGCGCTCGCGATAGTGCCGGTCGAGTGGCTGTGGCTGCGCGGCATGCGCGCGCGCGTGCGCGAACGGGCGGCCGAGAACCGGGGTCACGCCTCGGACATCTCGTCCTTCCTGGTCGAGACGCTGCCGGCCATGAAGTACATCCAGGCCGTCGCGGCGACCGCGCGCGAGCACGCGCGCCTGCGACGTCTCAACGCGGCGTACCTGGACGGGCTCCTGCGCCTGCAACTCGTCGAGTTCGCGACCGCAGCAGTCCCCGCAGGTCTCGGCGCCGCGGCGCGAGCCGCCGTGTTCATCGCCGGCGGATGGCAGGTCGTGAACGGACAGCTTGAGCTCGGCGCTCTGGTCGCCTTCGTGAGCTACGTCGCCATGGCGATGGGTCCCGTGCAGAGCCTGCTCGGCGTGTACATGGGCTTCAACCGCGTGCGCGTGAGCCTCGGCCGGGTGCGGCCGCTGCTCGATACTCCGCCTGGCGTTCGCACCGACGGCACGATCGAGCCGCCGCGTGCAGCGGCCGGGCTTCGCTTCGAGGGCGTCAGTTTTCGTCATCCCGGCGGCGATGCGGTCATCGAGGACCTCACTCTGGACGTGCCGGCCGGCTGCCGCGTCGGATTGCGCGGGCCGTCCGGCAGCGGCAAAACGACTGTCGTCGACCTGCTGCTGCGTCACTACGACCCGGACCAGGGCCGCATCCTGCTCGCGGACCGGGATCTGCGCGAGTACGGGCTCGAGGCCTGGCGCCGCCGCGTGGCGCTGGTGGGCCAGGACATTGTGCTGTTTCGCGGCTCGATTCTCGACAACCTGCGCTATGCCTGTCCCGAGGCGAGCGAAGCTGCCGCGCAATCGGCGCTCGAAGCCGCGAGTCTCACCGCATTCGTCGCGCAGCAGCCGGATGGCATCGCGACCGAGATCGGCGAGCGGGGCATCCGTCTCTCGGGCGGCGAGCGTCAGCGCATCGCGATCGCGCGCGCGCTGCTGCAGGATCCGCTGCTGCTGGTGTTCGACGAGGCGACCTCCGCGCTCGACGCGGACACCGAGCGCGAGCTCCTTGGCGCCGTGGACCGGCTGTTTCCGGGCGTGACGCGCCTGATCGTGAGCCACCGCGAAGCTCCGCTTGCGAACGTCGACGTCCTGCTCGAATTGCGCGAGGGCCGCGTGCGCGCGACTTCCGCGTGATCCGAGTCGGCATCGCGGACAGCGGCATCGACGGCGCCGCCCGCGCGCACGTGGTTGCGGTCGCCGACTTCCTGCCGGGCCGCCCGACCGGCACGGCGGCGACCGACGCCCATGACCGGCACGGTCATGGCTCCGCCGTCGCGGCGATCATCGCCGCGACGGCGGGCGTGGCACTCCTGAGTGCCCGTATCTACGGTGACACGCTCCGCACCGACGCCACTGCGGCAGCCGCGGCCATCGACTGGCTAACCGCACAGGGCGCACGACTGATCAATCTCAGCTTCGGCACAACCGAGGACCGTCAAGCGTTGCGGGAGGCCTGTGCCCGGGCCGTCGCGCGCCGGATTCTGGTCGTGGCCGCGGCGCCGGCGCGCGGCCGGCGCGTGTTTCCCGCAGGCTACCCCGGTGTCGTGCGCGCGACCGGCGATGCGCGTTGCGCTCCCGGCGAAATATCCTGGCTGGCGGCGCCGCACGCAGACTTCGGCGGATGCGTGCGTTGGGGCTTCGGCAAAGCGGCTGGCGCGAGCGCTGGTTGTGCGCAGGTGACCGCGGCGCTCGCCGCGTGCCTCGCGCGGTCGCCGGATGCGGACAACGATGCCGTGCTTGCAGACCTGCGCGCAGGCGCCGCATACCGTGGTCTCGAGTGTCGCGCCCGTGGCTAGAAAGGCTGGAGTCCCGCAAACCATCTGCGCACTGCGGACGCATTCTGCGCATTGCAACCGGCCTGCCCAAGCAGCCGGTCGAGCGCTCCGGCTCGCTCAGTCTCGCGCGTGGCCTGCAGCCCATCGAGCAGCGGCGCCACTTCGATGCCGGCCACCCGCCAAGTCCCGAGCGGCTGGTCATCGGTCACGACCACCCTCGCCTGCCGGATCAGCCCGTCGTCCACGACCGCACGTAGCGCGACTTCCGGCGCGCGTGCCCGCCGCATGCCATGCGCGATTTCTTCGTCGGGCCAGGCGGCACGCTCGCGCCAGAACGGCGCCGCCGGCCAGCGCGTTTCGGCGCGATAGAAGTCGCGGCCGGTGCGCGCGAAGCGCTCGAACAGGTGGCGCAACCGGTCCTCGTAGAAGTTCAGCGCGAGCGCCGCGGAATCCGGCATGCGCAGCAGCGTGTTGATCACGGCCGGCGCGAGTGCCGCGGAAGACAGCGCCTGGAACAGGCCGCTGCCGGACAGGGGATCGACTGCCATCGCGCAGTCACCGATGCGAAGAACGCGCCCATGCGGCGCGAGCGGCAGGTTCAGTCGCGCGGTGCTCGCGCGAGCGACCGGTTCGGCCGCGGGCGCGCAGCCGTCGAGCCATTCGCACGCGAGCGGCACCGACTCGAGCCGGTTTCGCAGCCACGCTGCCAGACCGCGGACACCGGGCCGTCCCGGCACATCGGCCGCGCAGTTCAGCTGCGAGAAGCAGATTCCGTTTTCCTCACGGGCCAACCAGACCCAGCCGTCCGCACACGCCGTCACCGCCGTCCCGGGATCGCGCGCGGGACCCTGCCAGAGCTGCGCGATCGACACGGTGACCGGACCGTCGCGCGAATCACCCGCTCGATGCGCTGCCCGGCCGCGCGCGTCAACGAAAAACCGCGCGACGAGGCGCCTGCCCGAAGCCAGTACCACGCCAGAATCGTCGAGGCCGGCGCGCGGCAGCCGGCGCACCTGGTCATGCAGGATCCGGACTCCAGCGGCTTCGGCATCCTCCAGCAGAGCTCGGTCGAAGTCGGAACGTCGCACGATACTCTCTGCATTGCGATCAACGCTACTGCCGTCCCATTCCACGCGGCGTTTGACCGGCTGCGGAATCACCCTGAGTGCTGCGGCGAACCCCGCCGCCCGGAGCCAGCTCGCGACGCGCGGCGCAAGCCCCTCGTACGCCTCGAAGCCGCGCGGATACGCGATCATCGAGACGTCGTGACCGAGCCGCGCGAGACTGATTGCGGCGGTGCAGCCGGCTGGTCCGGCGCCAATGACAAGCACGCCTGCTTCGCTGCCCGGTACCGCCTCGTATGCCATGAGATCCAGCCTCGTACCGCCGCGCTTCCCATCCGACATTGCCAGGATCATTATCTCATCAGAGATCGACAGCATCGAAGTCCGCGGCTGGATGCGGTTTGAGAATGCAGGAGCCAAGATGAACGAGAGCCCCAGCCATGTCCACGGCGCTACCGACACGCCACTGATCGAAGCGACCATCGGTGCGATGCTCGAGCGAGCAGTGCAGCGCTGGCCGGAGCGAGAGGCCCTCGTGTCGGTGGCACAAGGGATCCGCTGGAACTACGCGGAGTTCGGCCGGCGGGTCGAGGAACTTGCCCTGGGGCTCGCGGCGCTCGGATTGCGGCGCGGCGACCGCGTCGCGGTGTGGGCGCCAAACTGCGCGGAATGGGTGCTGACCCAGTTCGCGACCGCGCGCGCCGGACTCATCCAGGTGAATATCAATCCGGCATACCGGTTGTCCGAGCTCGAATTCACCTTGACGAAGGTGGGCGTGAAGTCGCTGATCGCGGCGACGGCTTTCAAGTCCAGTGACAACGTGGGCATGATCGAGGCACTGGCGCCAGAGATTACGAGCAGCCGTCCGGGTGGCTTGAAGTCGGCACGGCTGCCGGCTCTGCAGGTCGTGGCAAAGATCGGCGGCGGGCCGCGGGCAGGCTGGTTCGACTTCGAGGACTTGAGCACTCCGGCGATTCGAGGCGACGCACCGGTGGCGTTGCCTCGGGACCTTTCTAATCGTGACCCGATCAACATCCAGTTCACCAGCGGGACGACGGGGCTGCCGAAAGGCGCGACGCTGTCGCACCGCAACCTGGTGAACAACGCGTACTTCGTCGGACGCAGCACCGGGCTGAGAGAAGGGGACCGGCTGTGTGTGCCGGTGCCGCTGTACCACTGCTTCGGGATGGTGATGTCGAACCTGGCGTGCGTGATCCACGGGGCGACGATCGTGTACCCGTCGGCGGGATTCGATCCGCTCGAAGTGCTGAAGGCGGTACAGGCCGAGCGTTGCACGGTGCTTCATGGAGTACCGACAATGTTCATCGCGGAACTCGAGCACCCGCGGTTCGGCGAGTTCGACCTTACGAGCCTGCGGTCGGGGATCATGGCGGGATCGCCGTGCCCGATCGAGGTGATGCGCCAGGTAGTCGAACGCATGCACATGCGTGAGGTGACGATCGCCTACGGCATGACGGAAACGAGCCCGGTCAGTTTTCAGAGTTCTCCCGATGATCCGCTCGAGCGGCGAGTGACCACCGTGGGGCGGATCCAGCCGCACATGGAGGCAAAGGTGATCGATGCGACGGGGAGTACGGTTGCCCGCGGAGCGGTTGGCGAGCTGTGCACGCGCGGGTACGCGGTGATGCTGGGGTACTGGGAGGACGCGGAGCGCACGAGCGAGGCAATCGACGGCGAGGGCTGGATGCACACCGGGGATCTGGCGACGCTCGACGCCGACGGCTATTGCAACATCGCCGGTCGAGCCAAGGACATGATTATCCGCGGCGGCGAGAACGTGTACCCGCGGGAGATCGAAGAGTTTCTTTACCGACACCCGAAGATCGCCGATGTGGCGGTGATCGGCGTGCCGGACCCGAAGTATGGCGAGGAGGTTTGCGCATGGGTTCGGCTGCACGCGCATGCGAGCTCGACCGAGGAAGAGGTACGTGAGTTTTGCCGCGGACAGATCGCACACTACAAGGTCCCGCGCTACGTGCTTTTCGTGGAGAGCTTTCCGGCTACCGTGACAGGCAAAGTCCAGAAGTACCTGATGCGCCAGCAGATGATCGAGCGGCTCGGGCTCGAGGAACAGCGCACTGCTTGAAGTGGCGCCGGCTTGAGTCGCGCGGCCGCGGCTCGCGGCGGGCCATGCGAATCGAGGCTGGCGCGTGCGTGCCCGGCTCCGATTCGCGGAGACTCCGATCTCCGAGCGATTGCGCAGACCGAACTTGCTCGGCGGCTGCGCGCCGTTGACCAGCTTCGCTGCACGAAGCCGTCGAACCCTGATCATTATTGATCTCGGGTTCGAATCCCTCTCAAGGGATCGTGGCAATAGGAATGGCGGAGAGAGAGGGATTCACACTCCTCTGTAACGTGATGTTTCACAATGATGTTCTGAGCCTGTCGAATATTTGTACCACAAGATTTCGGCCGGAAAAAGTTCGCATCCCTTTCAAAGCAACTCTGTCAAACTCGCGCTCAGATCGCCAGGTACGTTCGGACGTGGGAGTCACGGGTCTTGTTTACGTGGATAGAGTCGGCGAATCCATGGCTTTTGGCCAGTACTCTGAACCGCGCCGGGATCTCCGGAGCATGGTGCGTGTGACTCAGGCCGCGATGGCATAAGGCGCCCGTTGCCGATGTTTGCGACCTATCCTTGGGAACACATTCGTGCTCCCCAGCGCGCAGTTAGGGCGTATTCATAAGCGACGGTTTTCGTTCGGTCCGGGTCGCCGGTGGTGGAACCAGTCACTCAAGTAGCTTTGGGACCGGGCGCTCGTTTCAGCCTGATATCGAGAGCAGAGCTGGCGAATCGCATGCTTTCTCCTGTCGCCAATGCACCAGAACCCATGGCGGCTTACTCGGATGGCGGCATCATGGCGTCAAAGCCCTACGTGGCCTCTGGTCGGTACATTGATCGAATGAGTAACTACTGCAACGGTTGTCGCTACAAACCGAGCGTGCGCGTGGGCGATGACGCATTTCCCTTCGCGACGCTGTACCGCGACTTCTTGCTACGACACGACAACGCTCTCAAAGGCAATCGTCGCATGGACATGCAACTGCGCAGCCTTAAGGAGATCGCTGCAGCAGCGCGGCGCCAGATCCGTCAACAGGCAGACGCGCTACGCCACTCGCTGGGTATTGCATGAAGACCCTAGTGTGGTTGCGGCAAGACTTGCGCCTTTCGGACAATCCAGCGCTCGTTTTTGCATGCAAACAGGGGGCCGTCATTCCGCTTTTCATCCTGGACGATGGAGCGGAGGGTGAGTGGCAGATGGGTGGTGCACAGCGATGGTGGTTACACCAGTCACTTGCCGCCCTCGACAGCGACTTGCGTGAGCGTGGCTCAGCGCTCGTGTTGCGGCGCGGAGAGAGCGCTGACGTGCTAACAACCATCATCGCAGAGCACGGCATCGATTCGGTAGTGTGGAATCGCCGCTATGAGCCCGACATCGTCGAGCGAGACACGCGGATCAAGGAATCGCTCAAGTCGCGAGGAGTATATGTTCAGAGCTTCAATGCCACCCTCCTCAACGAGCCGTGGGAGGTGCAGAACCTTAGCGGTAAGCCATTTCAGGTGTTCACGCCGTATTGGCGTCACTGCCTCAAGCGGCCCGATCCGAGCGAGCCAATCAGCGCACCCAAGTCCATCGAAAAGCCGACCCAATGGCCACGAACTGAGAGTCTCGCAGCACTCGACTTAATGCCGCGGATCGCCTGGTATCGCAGAATGGAGCAGTCTTGGCAGCCAGGCGAAGCTGGCGCGGCCAAGAATCGCAAGGCATTCGTGCAGGGCCATGTCTGGGGCTATACGGAGACGCGTAACCTTCCGGCGATTCGTGGTACGTCGCGCCTCTCGCCGCATTTGCACTTCGGTGAAGTTTCGCCGCGCCAAGTCTGGCATGCCGTGAAGACACGCGGCGCGCGCGTCGGTTTGCTAACTAACGAGTGGCGTACCAACCAGTTCCTGACGGAGCTGTATTGGCGCGAGTTTGCGTATCACTTGCTGTATCACTTTAGGCACACGCCGACTCAGCCCTTGCGCACGGAGTTTGCCCAGTTCCCATGGGCCACTAACTCGCGGCACCTGAAAGCCTGGCAGGGCGGCTCGACAGGCGTGCCGCTCGTCGATGCGGGCATGCGCGAGTTGTGGGCAACCGGTTGGATGCACAATCGCGTGCGCATGATCGCCGGTTCGTTTCTCGTCAAGAACTTATTGATCGCTTGGCAAGACGGGGCTCGCTGGTTCTGGGACACGCTGCTCGACGCGGACCTTGCGAGCAACACACTGGGTTGGCAGTGGTGCGCGGGTTGCGGCGCCGACGCCGCGCCCTACTTTCGCATCTTCAATCCTGTTAGCCAGGGCGAGAAGTTCGACCCCGACGGTGCGTATGTTCGAGAGTGGGTACCTGAGCTCGCGAAACTGCAGACGAAGTTCATCCATGCGCCGTGGGATGCGCCGCCAAGTGTCCTTCGTGCGGCAAGTGTCCAACTGGGCAAGAACTACCCCGAACCCATCGTTGATCTGAAGGCGACACGGACTCGCGCTCTAGATGCCTACCGGAAGATGCGCGGCACATCATGAGAGGCGTCAAGAAAGCGCATCTGCCGACCAAATTCTGTGCTAGTTGCTGTCGAGGTGAATCGAGAAGCGGATGCCGCGCGCGACGGCGGCTGCCAGGGGGCTGATGTGTGCGCCGCGCTCCGGTCCCAGGAAGATGTCGCGATGCTGGTCGCCCCAGAAATACGTGTGCGAGACGAAGAAGGATGGAGAGACGCCAAGCGCCTTCATCGTATCGAGCTGATCGTCGCGTGTCATCTGCGCGTGCTCCACGCGAAAGCGATGATCGGGCCTCGGCCGTTCCGCCAGCGCCTCGCGATAGGCGAACAGCACATCGTCAATCGCCGCGTCGCCATTGGCATGGGTGGCGATCTGATAGCCCGCCCGGTGGGTGCTGCCATGCCGCCGAATGTACACGCGCCGGATCGCAGGAGTATATTGAGCGCGCTTCGTATGGCGCGGCCGGCCCCCCGGGTTCTGGTGCATTGGCGGCAGGAGAAGGCAGGCGATTCGCCGGCTCTGCTCTCGCCATTAGGCTGAAACGAGAGCCCGGTCCCAAAGCTGCTTGAGTGACTGCCTCCGCCACTGACGCCCCGGCCCGAACGAGAACTGTCGCTTGCGAATTCGATGCGCCAACTCGATGCCCGCGAGTGTTATGGCCGCATTGCGGAACGATTTGAAGCCCAGCATGGCAGCACAGCGGCGTTTGATCGCACGATGATCCTGCTCAATGAGGTTGTCCAGGTAGGGACAGCTCCTGACGAGCACATACTTCCACTTCGGATCCTCCCGGCGCAGGCGCCGCAGCGCCTGATGACTCGGGACATGCCCGTCGAGCGTGATCTTGCGCGGCCACCGCGGCAGGCTGCTGGCCAATGCCTTGCGAAAGAAGGCCTGCGCCGCCGCAATGCCCCGATCGGGTCGGAGCAGAAAGTCGACGGTCTTGCCCGCCAGGATGAGTGGATCTTTCGGGCCCGTCGGCCCCAGCGTTTTTCGAACTCCGGCACCACGTACCGGATCACCCACCGCAGGATCGTCGTGTGGACCCCCCCAATCCGCGCTCGGCCATCAGGGCGACGAGGTCCCGATCGCTCAGCCGACACGTGATGCACCAGCGCACGCATAACTCGCTGATTTCAGCCGCGAAACGCCGGCGACGGTAGATTGGGTCACGAGCAGTCGGCGCGGTCATCCGGTGTCTCTGGCAGAAGGGTTTCGCAGCCTACCGGACGTCCGTGGATGCACCAGAAGTGTCGCCCGATATTGGTGCGTCAACGTTGGCGGCCGCTCCACCACGGTGCAGCACTCACATGCCGATCCAGCCTATCGCCATAGCCAAATAACCGATTGACACAGCGGCTACCAGGCCGCTGTAATCCCCCGTACGCGCCGATTTGACTCAGCTTGCGGGCGCGATAGAAATCCGGCTAAAGCGTCAGCGGAAACAGGAACCCCGCTCGGGCTTTCGCCGGAGCGGGGTTTTTCATGTCATGCGCCTGACGCGGTCACCGAAGCTCCAGAGCCTGCGCGCCTTCTGCGTCGCGGCGCGCAGCCGCAATTTTCGTGTGGCGGCGGACCAGATCTGCCTGACGCCCTCCGCTGTCAGCCATCTCATCAAGGACCTGGAGGCCCTGCTGGGCGTCGATCTCTTCGAGCGCAAGCGGCACTCGGTCGTCCTGACGCCCGCGGGCCAGGCGCTGCTCGACGAACTCGAACCGCTGCTCGCGGCGCTCGACAGCTCCCTCGCCAGTGTCGCGCGCCGCAGCCATCGGCGGCTCCGGGTCAGGGTTCCGCCCTTCTTCGCGACTGAGCTTTTCCTGCCGCGCCTGGCAGCCTTCTGCGCCAGGTACCCGGATGTCGACATGCAGCTCGAGTCCCAGGAGTCGGCGGGACCACCCTCGCACCCACCCACGACCGACGTGTCCATCGTATTGGCGGATGTCCCGCCGCCGGGCCTCAGGGCGGAACGCCTGTTCGCGTTGACTTTCACGGCTGCCTGCGCCCGCGAGATCGCCGAGCGGGCCGCGCGCCTCGGCTCCCGTGTCTTCGACGAGATCGCCCTGATCACGCACCCGGGACAGTACCAGGCTTGGGCGGAGTGGGCGGCAGCCGCGGGCCTCGACACCACGTCGCCCCGGCATCGCTTCGAGCTCGACACGATTCAAGGAGTCGTGCAGGCGGCCGAGGCAGGCCTTGGCATCGCGCTCGTGCCGGAGCCGCTTTGCGCGGCCCGCTTCGAGAGCGGCGTGCTGGTGCGGATATTTCCGGTGGAGCCGCCGGCTGCCGAGGCCTGCTATGTCGTCTGCCGCCCGCGGGACGCGGAACGCCCCGAAGTGGCTGCGCTGCTCGACTGGGTCGTCGCGGAGTTCCGCGTCGAGTCGCCGGCGCCCGCGCGCCGCGGCATTGACGCGCACGCTGAGGAAATTTCACCGGCCGTGAAAGAGGATTCGCTGGCCCCCTGATTGAGCGCGCCGTAAGTTCTACGGCATGAAGCTCATCACCGCGATCCTGAAGCCCTTCAAGCTCGATGATGTGCGCGCGGCGCTCGGCGAGGTCGGCGTGCAGGGCATGACCGTCACCGACATCAAGGGCTTTGGCCGGCAGCGCGGCCACACCGAGATCTACCGCGGCGCCGAGTACGCGGTGGAGTTCGTGCCGAAGGTCAAGCTCGAGATCGCCGTGCCTGATGCGCTCTACGACCGGGCGATCGAGGCGATCCTGCAGCATGCGCGTACCGGCAAGATCGGCGACGGCAAGATTTTCGTCTCCGAGCTGCGGGAGGTGATTCGGATCCGCACGGGGGATCACGGCCAGGCGGCATTATGAGAAAGCTCCTCGCCCTCCCCCTGCTCATCGCCGCCGCACCCGCCTGGGCCGCTGCCGCTCCCGACAAGGGTGACACCGCCTGGATGCTGACTGCGACCGCCTTCGTCCTCCTGATGTCGGTGCCGGGCCTCGCACTCTTCTACGGCGGCCTGGTGCGCAGCAAGAACATGCTCTCGGTGCTGATGCAGGTGTTCGTCAGCTTCTCCCTCCTCACCGTGCTCTGGTTTGCCTACGGCTACAGCCTTGCTTTCACGGCGGGCGGCCCCTTCATCGGCGGTTTCGACCGGCTCTTCCTCGACGGCGTCTTCGACAACGCCACCGGCAGCTTCGCGCTCGGCGCCACCTTCAGCAAGGCCACGCCGATGTATGAGATCGTGTTCGCCGGCTTCCAGGCGACCTTTGCCGCGATCACCGGCTGCCTGATCCTGGGCTCGCTGGTCGAGCGGGTGCGCTTCGGGGCGGTGCTCGCTTTCCTCGTGGTCTGGTTCACCTTTGCCTACTGCCCGATCGCGCACATGGTCTGGTTCTGGGTGGGCCCCGATGCCTACACAGGCGCCGAGGCGGCGACCGCGGCCAATGCGAGCGCGGGCCTGCTCTGGCAGTGGGGTGCGCTCGACTTCGCGGGCGGCACGGTCGTGCACATCAACGCGGGCGTCGCGGGCCTGGTCGGCGCCTACGTTCTCGGACCCCGCATTGGACTCGGCCGTGAGTCGATGGCCCCGCACCACCTGACGCTCACCATGATCGGCGCCTCGCTGCTCTGGTTCGGCTGGTTCGGCTTCAACGCAGGCTCGGCGCTCGAGGCCAACGGCGTCGCCTCGCTCGCCTTCCTGAATACCTACCTCGCGACCGCCTGCGCGGTACTGGCGTGGACCTTCACGGAATGGGCGGTCAAGGGCAAGCCCTCGATGCTGGGTGCGGCCTCGGGTGCGGTCGCGGGCCTCGTCGCCATCACGCCGGCCGCGGGGAACGTCGGCATCCCGGGCGCGTTCGTGATCGGCATCGTCTCGGCCCTTGTCTGCTTCTGGGGTGTCACCGGACTCAAGCGACTGCTGAAGGCAGACGACTCACTCGACGTCTTCGGCATCCACGCGGTCGGCGGCATCGCGGGCGCGCTCCTGACGGGAGTATTCAATTCACCGGATCTCGGCGGACCAGGCCTGGTCACGGACTGGGTCAGCGGCACCGTCGGCTACCCGGGCATCGCCCAGCAGCTCCTGATCCAGGCGAAGGCGGTCGCCCTCGTCTTTGCCTGGTCGGCCCTCGTCTCGCTCGCCGCCTTCGGGCTCCTGAAGCTCGCCGGCAAGCTGCGGGTCAGCGAAGAGGACGAACGGGAAGGACTCGACATCACGACGCACGGCGAACGTGCTTAGGAAACCTGAGACGATGAACCTGAAACACGCCCTGGCGACCACGCTGCTGCTCGCACCGGCCGCCCACGCGGACGACGTCACCGCCGGCCCTCACGCCTTCAACGCCAACATCGGAGTGGTCTCGCAATACGTCTTCCGCGGGCTCGCGCAAACGAATGAGAATCCCGCGTTGCAGGGCGGCTTCGACTACGCACATGGCGGCGGTTTCTACGCCGGCACCTGGCTCTCGAACGTCAGCTGGGTGGCGGACGTGTTTCCGGACGCCAGTGCCAGCCTCGAGGCAGACATCTACGCGGGCTTCCGCAAGACCTTCGAGCCGGCCGGAATCACGGGCGACATCGGATACCTCCGCTACCAGTACCCGGGTTCGTTCCCGGTACTCCCGCTTGGGTCCGTGGAGCCGCACAGCGACGAGGCCTACGCGAGTCTCGGCTGGAAGTGGCTCGCGCTCAAGTACTCCCACTCGCTGGGGGACCTGTTCGGCGTGGAGGACAGCGCAGGCAGCGGCTATGTCGACCTGACGGTCACGGTCCCCTTACCGGCCTCACTTTCGCTCGTCCTCCACGCCGGCCAGCAGTACTACGCGGGAGCGAGCGCGGCCGCACGCCTCGCCGGCACGGACAACGACGCGCTCTTCGGCTACGAGGACTACCGCGCAACGCTCAACTACGCCTTTGCCGAGGGCTGGACCGCCTCGGCCACCTACACCACCACCAATGCCAAGGACGCGGGTTACCTCGTCGGCGGCAACAACCTCGGAGACGACCAAGTAGTCCTTGCGCTCCTCAAAACCTTGTAATCCAGGGCTCTATCGCCCGGAGTACGAGCACGACGCCTGTGGTTTCGGCCTGATCGCGAGTCTCGACGATCGGTCGAGCCACTGGCTCGTGCGCACTGCCATTTCGTCGCTCAATCGGTTGACCCACCGAGGCGCGGTGGCAGCCGACGGCAAGTCGGGCGATGGCTGCGGGCTCCTGTTCAAGCGTCCGACGGCGTTCCTGAAAGCCGTTGCCCAGGAAGCGGGAGTCGCACTCGCCGGCAATTTCGCGGTCGGCTGCGTGTTCCTCGACCCGCGCGAGGCCCAGGCGGCCCGTGCGCGTAATGAACTGCAAGCCCAGATTGCCCGCGAGGGACTGGTCACGGCCGGCTGGCGACAGGTCCCGACCGACGCGTCAGTCTGCGGCAAGGAGGCGTTCGAGACCCTGCCGTCCATCGAGCAGGTGTTCGTCAACGCGCATGACGGCATCGACGCGGCCTGCTTGAACCGAAAACTGTTTCTCGCCCGCCGCCGCGCCGAAATGGCGCTCGCGGGGCGCGATCCCGTCTTCTACGTCCCGAGCCTCTCGGCTTCGACGCTCGTCTACAAGGGCCTGGTCCTGCCGCAGCACCTGGCGGACTTCTACCCGGACCTCTCCGACCCTAGGCTCGAGGCGTCGGTCGCGATCTTCCACCAGCGCTTCTCGACCAACACGCGAACCGCGTGGCGACTCGCCCACCCCTACCGCTACCTCGCCCACAACGGGGAAATCAACACGATCCAGGGCAACCGCGCCTGGGCGGAGGCGCGCGCACCGATCCTGCGCTCGTCGCTCCTGCCGGAGCTCGCCGAGCTCCGCCCGCTCGTGAGTCTCACAGGCTCCGACTCCGAGACGCTCGACAACATGCTGGAGATCCTGCACCTGGGAGGGCTCGATCTCCTGCACGCCATGCGGGTTCTTATCCCGCCCGCCTGGCAAGGCGTAGATTCGATCGACCCCGACCTGCGCGCGTTCTACGAGTTCTACGCCAACCACATGGAACCCTGGGACGGGCCGGCGGGGATCGTCCTGACGGATGGGCGCTACGCCGCCTGCACGCTCGACCGCAATGGCCTCAGGCCCGCGCGCTACCTGATCACGGCGAACCGCCACCTGACGATCGCCTCCGAGACTGGCGTCTGGGACTGCGCGCCGGAAGAGGTCATCAAGAAAGGCCGCCTCGGCCCCGGCGAGATGCTGGCGCTCGACCTCGAGACCGGGGAGCTGCTGGAAAGCCGCCAGATCGACGACCGGCTGAAGAGCGGTCACCCTTACCAGCGCTGGCTCAAGCAGCACGTCCGCTACCTCGAATCGGACCTCATAGATCCGCGGCTCGCCGCCGAGCCTTTCGACGCGGAGACGTTCGCCCGCTATCGCAAGCAGTTCGGCATCACGCTGGAGGAGCGCGAGGAGATCATCCGTGTGCTCGCGGAGGATGAGAGCGAGGCGGTGGGATCCATGGGCGACGACACGCCGCTCGCGGTGCTGTCGGAGAAGGTGCGCCCGCTGTACGACTATTTCCGCCAGCAGTTCGCGCAGGTGACGAATCCGCCCATCGATCCGCTGCGGGAATCGCTCGTGATGTCGCTGCAGACCCAGATCGGGCCCGAGTGCAACGTGTTCCAGCCGACAGCCGGGCAGGCGCGGCAGGTGCTGATCGCCTCGCCGATCCTGTCGCAGCGCAAGCTCCGCCAGCTCGTCGGACCCGAGCTCGGCCTGACGCACGCGTTCATCGACCTGCAGTACACGCCGAAGGCAGGCAGCCAGGGGCAAAGCCTTCAGGAGGCGCTTCAGCGCGTCTGCCGTGAGGCCGAAGCCGCCGTGCGGGCCGGTAGTCTTCTCCTGCTGCTCTCCGACCGCTACCTGAAAGAGGGCCAGATCCCGGTGCACGCGCTGCTCGCGACCGGCGCCGTGCACCATCATCTCGTACAGACGGGCCTGCGCGGCCTCTGCAACCTCCTGGTCGAAACCGGCACCGCGCGCGACCCGCACCACTTCGCCTGCCTGATCGGCTACGGCGCGACCGCGGTCTATCCCTACATGGCCTACCAGACGCTCGCCGAAATGGTGCGCAACGGCGAATTGAAGCTGAAGCCCGCCGCCCGCAGCGAGTTCGGGCGGAGCTTCCGTCGCGGCATCATCAAGGGCCTGCTCAAGATCATGTCCAAGATGGGCATCGCGACCATCGCGAGCTACCGCGGCGCGGGCCTCTTCGAAATCGTCGGGCTGCAGGACGAAGTCGTCTCGCTTTGTTTCCCGGGAACCCCCTCGCGCATCCAAGGTGTCGGGTTCGACGAACTCGAGGCGGACACGAGGCAGCTCGCCGCCCGTGCCTGGGATCCCGCCGAGCCGCTCGAGCCGGGTGGGCTGCTCCGCTACGTGCACGGCGGCGAATACCACGGGTACAACCCCGAGGTCGTCGTGGCCCTTCAGGCTGCCTGTGCGAGCGGGGATGTGGAGCGCTACCGCGAGTACGCGCGCCTCGTCAACGAGCGCCCGCCGGCGTGCCTGCGCGACCTGCTCGGGCTCCAGCCAGCCGGGGAGCCCGTGCCGCTCGATGAAGTCGAACCTGCCGAGGCCATCCTGAAGCGCTTCGACGCCGCCGCCATGTCGCTCGGGGCCCTTTCGCCGGAAGCCCACGAGGCGCTCGCAATCGCCATGAATCGCCTCGGCGGGCGCTCGAACTCCGGAGAGGGTGGCGAGGACCCGGCGCGCTACGGCACGGAATCGAGTTCGAAGATCAAGCAGGTGGCCTCCGGCCGGTTCGGCGTGACGCCCGAATACCTCGTGAACGCCGAGGTGCTGCAGATCAAGATCGCCCAGGGCGCGAAACCCGGCGAGGGCGGCCAGCTCCCGGGCCACAAGGTCAACGAGACCATCGCACGGCTCCGCTATGCGCGGCCCGGCATCGGGCTCATCTCCCCGCCCCCGCACCACGACATCTACTCCATCGAGGATCTTGCCCAGCTCATATTCGACCTCAAGCAGGTGAATCCAGAGGCGCTCATTTCGGTCAAGCTCGTGGCCGAGCCCGGTGTCGGCACGGTCGCCGCGGGCGTCGCCAAGGCCCATGCCGACCTCATCACGATCTCCGGCTACGACGGCGGCACCGGCGCGAGTCCGCTCAGCTCCATCAAGTACGCGGGCGCGCCCTGGGAGCTGGGGCTCGCCGAGACCCACCAGACGCTTCGCGCCAATGACCTGCGCCACCGGGTGCGGCTTCAGGCGGACGGCGGCCTCAAGACCGGGCTCGACGTCATCAAGGCCGCGATCCTCGGCGCGGAGAGCTTCGGCTTCGGCACCGCTCCCATCGTCGCGCTCGGCTGCAAGTACCTGCGCATCTGCCACCTCAACAACTGCGCGACGGGCGTCGCGACGCAGCACGCGGTACTGCGAGCGAAGCACTTCATCGGCAAGCCCGAAATGGTCATGCACTATTTCCGGTTCGTCGCCGAAGAGTGCCGGGAAATCATGGCCTCGCTCGGCGTGCGGCGCCTGGAGGCGCTGATCGGGCGGACGGAATACCTCGGCATCCTGCCGGGCATCACCGCGCGGCAGTCACGACTCGACCTCCGGCCCATCCTTTCCGCCGCCGGCCTGGCACACGACCGGCCACAGTTCTGCGTCGAGGAACGGAACCGCGATGGCGACACAGGCGGGCTGACCGGGCGGATGTTCGCCGACATGCGCGCGGCGATTGCGGATCGGTGCGGCGGCCGCTTCACGTACGTCATCCGGAACTTCGACCGCGCCATCGGCGCGCGCGTCTCGGGCGAAATCGCGCGGCGCTGGGGCAACATGGGGCTAGCGGACGCGCCCCTCGAGGCGCACTTCACCGGCTCCGCCGGCCAGAGCTTCGGCGCCTGGAACGCCGGCGGGCTGCATCTCATCCTCGAAGGTGACGCCAACGACTACGTCGGCAAAGGCATGGCCGGCGGCAAGATCGTGATCCGCCCGCCCGCCAGCGCTTCGTTCGTCGCGCGCGAGACGCCGATCCTGGGTAATACCTGCCTTTACGGCGCCACGGGCGGTGAGCTGTATGCCGCAGGTACCGCGGGCGAGCGCTTTGCCGTGCGCAATTCCGGCGCCACTGCCGTCATCGAGGGTGCAGGCGACCACTGCTGCGAGTACATGACCGGCGGCGTCGTGTGCGTGCTCGGTCGCACCGGCCTCAACTTCGGCGCCGGCTTCACGGGCGGATTTGCCTACATGCTCGATCTCCACCGCGACTTCGTCGACCGCTACAACCACGAGCTGATCGACATCATCCGGGTCGCCCCCGAGGGCATGGAGACGCACCTTCAGCACCTGCGCGCGCTGATCGGCCAGCACGTGCGGGAGACCGGCAGTACTTGGGGCGCGCAGATCCTGAACGACTTCCGCAGCTTCATGGGCAAGTTCTGGCTGGTCAAGCCGAAAGCCGCTTCGGTCGACACGCTCATCGAGAACCTGAGGCGTGCCGCATGAACGAGCGGCACCTGCGCTTTCTCGATGTCCCGCGGCGGGAGCCCGACAAGCTGCCGGTCGAACAGCGACTGCACTCCTACCGCGAGATCTACGGGTCCTTTGATGCCAGCGGCGCCGCCGAACAGGCGAGCCGCTGCCTCGACTGCGGCAACCCCTACTGCGAATGGCAGTGCCCGGTCCACAACTACATCCCGGGCTGGCTCAAGCTCATCGAGCAGGGGCGCCTGTTCGAGGCGGCGGATCTCTCCCACCGTACCAATTCACTGCCCGAGATCTGCGGTCGCATCTGTCCGCAGGACCGGCTCTGCGAAGGGGCCTGCACGCTGAATGACGGGCTCGGCGCCGTCAGCATCGGTTCGATCGAGAAATACATCACCGACGAGGCGCTGAAGCGTGGCTGGCGGCCGGATCTGTCGCACGTGCGGCCGACCGGCAAGCGCGTCGCCGTCGTGGGCGCAGGGCCCGCGGGCCTCGCCTGCGCGGACATGCTGGTCCGGAACGGCGTCCACGCGGTCGTGTTCGACCGCTATCCGCGCATCGGAGGTCTGCTGACCTTCGGAATCCCGCCGTTCAAGCTCGAGAAGGAAGTCGTCGAGCGGCGCCGGGAGATCCTCGAGGGCATGGGGGTCGAATTCGTGCTGGACACCGAAGTCGGGAAAGACGTTTCCGCGGAAACGCTTTTGGCCGAGTTCGACGCCCTGTTCCTCGGTCTCGGTGCGGACCAACCGGTGCGTGGGGGCTTTCCTGGCGAGGACCTGCCAGGTGTCCACTTCGCTTTGCCCTATCTCGTCTCGAATATCCATCGCCTGCTGGGGCTCGAGAAAGACCCCGGCGAGTTCATTGACTTGCGCGACAAACACGTGGTCGTGCTGGGCGGCGGCGACACGGCCATGGACTGCAACCGAACCGCGCTGCGCCAAGGCGCGGCGAGCGTCACCTGCACCTACCGGCGTGATGAGGCGCACATGCCGGGGTCGAAGAGGGATTTCCGCAGCAGCCAGGAGGAAGGGGTAGAGTTCGCCTTTAACGCGCAGGCGGTGGAGATACTCGGCCGGGATTGCGTTGAAGGGGTACGCCTGCTGGCGACCCGGCCGGTGCCCGGCGCAGTCGCCCGTGGGCGAACGGCGACCGAGACCGTGCCAGGCACCGAGCAGGTGATCCCGGCGGATGCTGTCATCATCGCGTTTGGATTTCGGCCGAGTCCGCCGCAATGGCTGGAGTGCCTGGGGGTAGAGCTGCGCGAGGATGGACGCGTAAGCGCGACCGGACGAGCCGAGCGGCCGTTTCAGACCACGAATCCCAAGGTCTTTGCCGGCGGTGACATGGTGCGAGGGGCGGACTTGGTCGTGACGGCGGTGTTCGAGGGAAGGGAAGCGGCACGGGGCATCACCCGACTGCTGGGCACAAAACTGGCTGGAAGTCTCAATGCCATCGACTGAGCCCAAGAAATCGGTAGCGCTCTCCGGCGTCGTCGCCGGCAACACTGCAATCTGCACCGTGGGCCGCAGCGGTAACGACCTGCACTACCGCGGCTACGATATCCTCGACATCGCGGAAACCTGCGAGTTCGAAGAAATCGCCCACCTCCTGATCCACGAGAAACTCCCGAGTCCCGCGGAGCTCGCAGCCTACAAGCGGCACATGCGGGGGCTGCGCGGCCTGAGCCCGCGACTGAAGGCCGTGATCGAACAGCTGCCGGCCACGGCGCACCCGATGGACGTGCTGCGCACCGGGGTCTCCGCGCTCAGCTGTGAGTCTCCCGAG
>VGUH01000023.1 GCA_016874295.1 Gammaproteobacteria bacterium
TCATTGAAATGATTGGAGATTTTATCTGGCAAGGGCTTACGTTTTTTCCGTACGGCGCGCCGTACAGACGCCGTACACCCCCTTACGCCTTTGATTTTCCTCAAGTTGTCAACAATTTAAACTGCCGAAGGAAGGCGGGCGCTACGACCTCGCGGTTGCGCTCGGCATTCTGGCCGTGTCGCGGCAGTTGCCTGAGGCCGGATTGTCAGGCACGGAGTTCTACGGCGAACTGTCCCTGTCGGGGGAATTGCGCGCCGTGCGCGGCACGCTCGCGGCCGCCGTGCACGCGATGCGCGACGGACGCCGGCTGGTCGTGCCGGCCACGAACGCCGCGGAAGCGCGGATCGCGCGCGGCGCGCGCGTTGCCGCGGCAGAGACCTTGTCCGGAGTGCGCAACAGCCTCTCCGGCGGCGCGGGCCTCGAGTTCACGGTGGGAGCGGCCCTCCCGGCACCCCCGGCGGATGGCCCCGACCTTGCCGATGTGCGCGGGCAGGCCGGAGCGAAGCGGGCGCTCGAGATCGCGGCCGCGGGCTCCCACAGCCTCCTGTTCGTCGGCCCGCCCGGCGCCGGCAAGAGCATGCTGGCACAGCGCCTGCCGGGCCTGCTGCCGCCGCTCGGCGACGAGGCCGCGCTCGAATGCGCGATGCTGCACTCGCTCGTGCGGCCGCTGCCGCCGGCGGCGGAGTGGCGCCGCCGCCCGTTCCGCGCGCCGCACCACGGCGCCTCGGCGGCGGCAGTGGTCGGCGGCGGCGGCCGGCTGCGCCCCGGAGAGATTTCGCTCGCGCATCGCGGCGTGTTGTTTCTCGACGAGCTGCCCGAGTACCGGCGCGACGTGCTGGAGGCGCTGCGCGAGCCGATCGAAACCGGCACGGTCAGCATCGCGCGGGCAGCGTGGCAGGGCGTGTTTCCGGCGCGATTCCAGCTGGTCGCGGCGATGAATCCCTGTCCCTGCGGCTACGCCGGCGATCCGAACGGCCGCTGCCGCTGCACGCCGCCGATCGTGCGCCGTTACCTCGCGCGCGTGTCAGGCCCGCTGCTGGACCGTATCGACCTGCACATGGACGTGCCGCGGCTCGAATATGCGGCGCTCATGCCGGGCGACGATTCGGAGTCGAGCGCGGCGGTGGCGGCGCGCGTGCTGCGCGCGCGCGAGCGGCAGCGGGAACGCGGCAGCCTCAATTCCGCGCTCGCTGCGGGTCCGCTGGCGGCAGCCTGTGGCCTTGGTCTGCGCGAGCACAGCCTGCTCGACTCCGCGTCCCGCAGGCTCGGCCTGTCCGCGCGCGCCTGTCACCGGGTGCTGCGCGTCGCGCGCACCATTGCGGATCTCGCGGGCGCGGATCGCGTCGGGGTCACGGAACTGTCGGAAGCGATCGGCTACCCGCGGCTCGACCGTGAGCCGGAGGCGCAGGCCTGCTAGTGGCAGCGCCCTAGCGGCTCTGGGCCACCATGTGCTCGACGGCCTTGCGCACGGCCTCGTCGGAGAGATCCGGGCGCCCGCCCTTGGCCGGCATCAGGCCCGCCTGTCCCTGGAAGCCGTCGATCGCGTGCCGTTCAAGGGTCGCGGCGCCCTGCGCGATGCGTGGCGCCCAGCCGGCCTGGTCGCCGATCCGCGGCGCGCCGGCGATGCCGGAGCCATGACAGGCGATGCAGGCCGACTCGTAGACTGACTTGCCGTCCGCCGGCTGCGCGGCATCCGGAGCCGCCGCGAGTGCGCCTGCCACCGGGACGGCCGCCTGCTGAATCGCGAGGGCGACGTTGTCCGCGCCGGCCACGGCCACTTGTCCGAACGGCCTGATGCGCTCGTGCGCGGACGCCTGCATCAGCGGGTCGCCGGTGTCCCGGGCGCCTTTCGGCCCGCTGTCCACGAGGCGGGAAACGCCGATCAGGAGCAGCGCGATCGCGATCAGGATGCCGAGTACCGCGCTGAAAACGTTGACGAAATGCCGGTCGTGCTTGGCCATGCGCGAATTATAGCGTCCGGCCGGCCGGACCACTAAAATCGACGGTCTTGCACGCGCCCGTAGCTCAGCTGGATAGAGTGACGGTCTCCGAAGCCGTAGGTCGTGGGTTCGACTCCCGCCGGGCGCGCCATTCTCCTGCCGCGCGCCGGGCAGGCTTGCTGCTGGCTGCTTTGCTCGCCACCTCATCCGCGGCCGCGGACAGCTTCCGCTGCGGTCAGCGTATCGCCACGACGATCGAGAAGTGGACCTACGACCGCGGGTCGCAGTCCTTCGACATGGTCGTCACGATCGTGGACGGGACCATTAAGAGCATCAGACGCGAGAAGTGACGGGCCCGCCTTGAAGGAACTCCTGCTCGGGCTGGTAGCAGCCGCCGCCATCGGCGGCGCGTGGCTGCTCGATCCGATTCCGCAGGACCCCGCGTACCACGCGTTCGCCGACCGGCGCCTGCTGTTCGGCGTGCCGAACTTCTGGAACGTGGCGAGTAACCTACCGTTCCTCGCGGTCGGGCTGCTCGGCTGGATCTGGATCGGCCGCATCGCATCGCCGCCGCTCGCGACGCACTACCGCGTCCTGTGCACGGCCATCGCGCTCGCCGCCTTCGGCTCCGGCTGGTATCACCTCGCCCCGTCGAACGCCTCGCTGGTCTGGGACCGGCTGCCGATGACCGTCGCCTTCATGGCGCTGTTCACGGCGCTGATCGCGGATCGCGTGTCCTGGCTGGCCGGTCGCGCGCTGCTCTGGCCGATGGTCGTCGCCGGCCTCGCCAGCATCGCCTGGTGGGTACGGACGGAAGCGGTCGGGGCGGGAGACCTCGGGGCTTACGCGCTCGTGCAGTTCCTGCCGATGCTGCTGATGCCGCTCGTGCTGCTGCTCTGGCGCGACGGCAGCCTCGCGGCGCGGAAACTCTGGCTCGCCTTCGGCGCCTACGCGCTGGCGAAGCTCTTCGAGCACTTCGACGGGGCGGTGTTCGCAGCCACCGGCGGGCTGGTCGCCGGCCATGCGCTGAAGCACCTCGCCGCGGCGCTCGCCGCGTGGTGGATCCTGCGCGCGTTTCAGGGGGCGCCGGCGAGGGCCTTGTAGAGGGCCGCGAGCGAGGTCGCGCGGCGCGTCCCGGACTGCAGGTGCTGGTCCTCGAGGTTGATCTGCTGGCGTTCCGCGACCAGCACCGCGAGGTAGTCGCTAGCGCCGGTGTCGTAGCGCAGCCGCGCGAGCCGCGCCGCTTCCCGCGCGGCAGCCGCGCCGAGCTTCAGCTCGTGCTCCGACTGGTTGGCGGCGCGAAACCCCGCGAGCGCGTTCTCCGTCTCCTCGAGCGCGGTCAGCACGGTCTCCTGGTAAGCGGCGATCGCGCCGTCGCGGCGCGCCTCGGCGGCCTTCACGCGCTGGCGGGTGCGGCCGGCGTCGAGGATGCTCCAGGTGATCGAGGGGCCGTAGAACCAGCGCTCGGCTTCCCGCTCGCCGATGGCGGAGCGGTCCTCGGCGGTCCAGCCGAATCTGCCGAGCAGCGTGACCTTGGGGAAGTACTCGGCGATCTCGTCGCCGATGTCGGCGTAGGAGGCCGCAAGCAGGCGCTCGGCCGCGCGCACGTCGGGCCGGCGCTTCAGCCACTCCTCGGGCGTGCCGGTCGCGACCAGGGCGGGCAGCGGCGGCAGCTGCGCCTGCGGCGCGAGGTGCTCGCGCAGGGTCCCGACCGGCCAGGCGGTCAGCACCGCGAGCCGCTGCTCCTCGCGCACCAGGTCGGCCTCGGCCTGGGTCACCGAGGCCGCGACGCTGCGCATCTCGGCTTCCGCCTGGGCGAGATCCAGGGCGTTCGAGCTGCCGGCGCGCACGCGCGCATCGAGGATGCGGACGTTCTCCTCCAGGTTCGCGTGCTGCCGGCGCTGCAGCGCGAGGCGCTCGCGCGCGCCGATCATGGCGAACCAGGCCTGCGCGGTCTCCGCGACGATCGTGAGCTGTGCGTCGGCCAGCGCCGCCGCCTCGGCCACGGTGCGGCTGTCCTGGGCGCGGAATTCGTTGCGCAGCGAGCCGAACAGGTCGATTTCCCAGGTGGCGTCGAAACCCGCGCGATACACGTCGCTCGTGAACCTGCCGGGCGGGGCGAACGGTTCGTCGCTGCTGAATTGCGAGCGTTGCCGGTCCGCGACCGTGGTGACCGTCGGAAACCAGTAATAGATGGAGGCGCCGGAAATCGCGCGGTTTTCCGCCAGGCGCGCATTGGCCTGCGCGATCGTCGTGTTCGCCTCCAGTGCGCGCGCGATCAGCGCATCCAGCTCGGCGCTGCCGAATCCTGCCCAGAGACCATCACCGGCCGGCTCCGCGGCCGCCTCGGGAGGCGCCTGGTCGAAGCGCGCCGGCATCGGCGTCTCGGGCTCGTCGTAGCGCGGGCCCACGGTGCACGCCGTCGCGAACAAGGCCAGCACGACGACGCAATGCCGGCTACGCATGGCGCCTCCGCTCCTCGCGGCGCACCACCAGCTTGCGCAGCACCACGTAGAACACCGGCGTGAAGAACAGGCCGAAGAAGGTGACGCCGAGCATGCCGGACACCACGGTCACGCCCATGACGTAGCGCACCTCGGCGCCGGCGCCGGACGCGAACACCAGCGGCGTCACGCCGGCGATGAAGGCGAAGCTGGTCATCAGGATCGGGCGCAGCCGCAGCCGGCAGGCCTCGATCGCCGCCTCGACGATGCCGCGGCCCTGTTCCTCGAGATCGCGCGCGAATTCGACGATCAGGATCGCGTTCTTGCAGGCGAGTCCGATCAGCACCGCGAGCCCGATCTTGGTGAAGATGTTGTTGTCGAGGAAGGTCGGCGCGAACGGCGGCGGCGACACCGCGAGCCACAGGCCGTGCAGGAAGTTGATCAGCCACATGCCGCCGATGGCGGACAGCAGGCACAGCGGCACGATCAGGATGATCGCGAGCGGCAGCGACCAGCTCTCGTACAGCGCGGCGAGCACGAGGTAGACCAGCAGCACGCACAGCGGGAACACGAGCAGGGCGGTGTTGCCCTGGGTGATCTGCTGGTAGGTGAGGCCGGTCCACTCGATCGACATGCCGCGCGGCAGGACCTGGCCGGCCACCGCGGCGAGCTTCGCGAGCCCGTCGGTCGAGGAGAGGATCGCCGGGTTGAGTCCCACGGACATGTCGGCCGCGGGGTAGGCGTTGTAGCGGATCACCGGGTCGGGCCCGTAGCTCGGCCGGATGTCGACGACGCTGCCGATGGGCACCATCTCGCCGCGCTGGTTGCGGACCTTGAGTCCCTCGATGTCCTCGACGCTCGCGCGGTGCCCGGCATCCGCCTGCGCGTACACTTGGTAGGTGCGCCCGAACAGGTTGAAGTCGTTGACGTAGGCGGAGCCGAGATAGACCTGCAGCGTATTGAACACGTCGGTCAGCGAGAGACCGAACTGCTTGACCTTGGTGCGGTCGACGCTCGCATCGAGCTGCGGCACGTTCGACTGGAAAGAGGTGAAGGTCGCCATCGGGTCGAAACCGGGCGTCGAATTGACCGCGCCGATGAAGGCCACGGTCTGGCTGTACAGCTCGCCGTAGCCGAGGCCGCCGCGGTCCTCGACGTAGAGCTCGAGGCCATTCGCGTTGCCGAGCCCGAGCACGGCCGGCGCCAGCAGGGCGAAGGCGAGGCCCTCCTGGATCCGGCCGAAACCCATGTTGATGCGCATCGCGATGTCGCCGGCCTCAAGCTCGCGCTTGCCCGGTTCCTCGAGCCCGATGAACATCACGCCGACGTTCGGCGTCGCGACGAAGTGCACGGCGTTCAGGCCCGGGAACTGCACGACGTTCCTGACGCCCGGCACCGCGAGTGCGATCTCGCCCATGCGGCGCATGACGGCGTCGGTACGGTCGATGGTCGCGGCCTCGGGGACCTGGACGACCGCGAACAGGAATTGCTTGTCCTGGGTCGGGATGTAGCCCCCTTGCACGCCGCGGAAGGCGAGGAAGGTCACGACGATCAGCACGCCGTAGATCGCGAGCAGCCGCGGGGCGCGCCCGATCGTGCCGCCGATCCCGCCCGAGTAACGGTCGCCGAAGCGCCTGAACACGCGGTTGAAGGCCGCGAACACGCGCCCGAACACGCGCTCGATCCAGCGCCCGACCACGTCCTTCTCCGCGCCGCGCGGCTGCAGCAGCATGGCGGCGAGCGCCGGCGACAGGGTCAGCGAGTTGAACCCGGAGATGATCACCGTCGCCGCGATCGTGACCGCGAACTGGCGGTAGAACTGGCCGGTCACGCCGCCGAGGAAAGCGAGCGGCACGAACACCGAGGCGAGAACCAGCGTGATCGCGACGATCGGCCCGGACACCTCGCTCATGGCCTGGTGGGCCGCGTCGCGCGGCGACTTGCCGGACTCGATGTGCCGCTCGACGTTCTCGACCACCACGATCGCGTCGTCCACCACGATGCCGATCGCGAGCACCAGGCCGAACAGCGTCAGCACGTTGATCGAGAATCCGAGCAGCCACAGCACGGCGAAGGCGCCGATGATGGATATCGGCACCGCGACCAGCGGGATCAGCGAGGTGCGCCAGGTCTGCAGGAACAGCACGACGACGATCACCACCAGCAGGATCGCCTCGAGCAGCGTCCCGATCACCGAGTTGATCGAGTGCTGCACGAACACCGTCGGATCGTACACCACCGACCACTTGACGTCGGCGGGGAAACCGCCCTCCAGCTTCTTCATGCGCTCGCGGATCGCCTGCGCGAGCGCAAGCGTGTTGGCGCCCGGCGCCTCGAAGATCGCGATCGCCGCGGCGTCCTCGTTGTTGAGCAGCGACTTGATCGCGTAGGTGCTGGCGCCGAGCTCGACGCGTGCGACGTCCCTGAGGCGCGTGAGCTCGTCGCCCTCGGCCTTGAGCACGATTTCGCCGAATGCCTCCGGGGAGTCGAGGCGGCCCTGCGCGTTGACCGAAATCTGCATCACCGCGCCTTCCGGCGTCGGCGGGCTGCCGATGCTGCCGGCCGATACCTCGACATTCTGCTCGCGGATCGCGGCGACGATGTCGAGCGCCGACAGCGAGCGCGCCGCGGCCTTCTCCGGGTCGATCCACACGCGCATCGCGTAGTTTCCCGCGCCGAATGCCTGCGTCTGGCCGACGCCCGGCAGACGCGCGAGTTCGTCGCGCACGCGCAGGTTCGCGAAGTTCGAGAGGTAGAGCGCGTCGTAGGTCTTGTTCGGTGACTCCAGGTGCACGACCATCATGATCGAGGGCGTCGCCTTCACCGTCGTGACGCCGAGCGTGCGGACCGCCTCGGGCAGACGGGGCAACGCCTGGGCGATGCGGTTCTGCACCTGCATGGCGGCGAGGTCGACGTTCGTGCCGCCCGTGAAGGTGACGGTCAGCTGCATCTGGCCGTCGGAACCCGAGGTCGACTTCATGTAGATCATGTTCTCGACGCCGTTCACCGCCTCCTCGATCGGGCCGGCGACGGTTTCGGCGATCGTGTGCGGATTGGCACCCGGGTAGTTCGCAACCACCTGTACCGACGGCGGCACCACGTCCGGGTACTCGCTGATCGGCAGATTCGGGATCGCGATGACGCCCGCGACCAGGATCAGCGCCGACAGGACCGTCGCGAGGATCGGCCGGTCGATGAAGATCCGGGAAAAGTCGGTGTGCCTGGACATCACTCGGGCGCCGGCACCGGCACGTTGGGCTGGTCCATAGGCACCGCGTGCGGCTTCACCGGCTGGCCGGGGAAGAAGATCTTGCGCATGCCATTGACGATGACCCGGTCGCCGGGTTTGAGCCCGGACTCGACGATGCGCAGGCCCTCGACCGGCGGACCGAGCGTCACGTTGCGGCGCTCGGCCGTGTCGCCCTGGCCGACGATGTAGACATAGCGGCGGTCCTGGTCCGTCAGCACCGCCTGCTCGTTGATCAGGAGCGCGCTCGGCAGCGATTCTCCGAGCAGGCGCACGCGCGCGAACAGCCCGGGCGTGAAGCGGCCGTCCGGGTTCGGCACGATGGCACGCGCCCGGATGGTGCCCGTGGCGGGGTTCAGGGCGTTGTCGACGAAGTCGACCACGCCCTCGTGCGGGAAGCCATCCTCGTTAGCGAGCCCGACCCGCACGGGCGTATGCGCGTTGCGCGGGTTCTCGGCATTGCCCGCGCGGACGATCTCCTGGTAGCGCAGGAACGCGCGCTCGTCGCCGACGAAGGTGACGTACACCGGATCGACAGAGACCAGCGTGGTCAGCACCGACTGGTTCGGGACGACGACATTGCCCGGCTTCACCAAGGCCTCACCCGCGCGGCCCGCGAACGGCGCGGTGATGCGCGTGAAGCCGAGATTCAGCTCGGCCTGCGCCAGGCGCGCACGCGCGGATTGCAGGTCCGCCTGCGCCTGCTGCGCTTCCATGCGCCGCTGGTCGAGCTCGCCCTGCGAGATCGCGCGCTCGCCGATCAGCTTCTCGGCGCGCACGAGTTCCTGGCCGGCGAGCGCGACGCGCGCCTCGGCGCGGCTCGCGTCGGCGGTTTCCGCAGCCGCAGCGGCGCGGTATTCGCGGCTGTCGATGGTGAACAGCAGCTGGCCCTTCTCGACCAGGCCGCCCTGGCGGTAGTGGATCGCCTCGAGGTGGCCTGCGACGCGCGGACGGATTTCAGCCGCGTCGATCGCCTCCACGTGACCGCTGTAATCGTCCCAGCGGGTCACCGGCTTCTGCACGACCGCGGCCACATTCACGTCGGGCGGCGGCATCTGGTGCTGCTGGTTTCCGCCGCAGCCGGCGAGGGTAATGGCCAGGGCAGTGACGAATCGGCGCATGACTCTGGCTTCCTTGATGAATGGAGGTCACGTCCGCTTTCATAGCCAGCCGCGCCGGCGGAAATAGATGTAGGGCACGACCGAGGAGAAGGCCATCAGCAGCAGCGCGACGACGTACCCGTAGTGGCTGTCGAGCCCCGGCAGGAAATCGAAGTTCATGCCGTAGATGCTCGCGATCAGCGTCGGCGGCAGCAGGATGGTGGCCGCGACCGAGAAGATCTTGATGATGTTGTTCTGCTCGATGTTGATGAGGCCGAGCGTCGCCTGCAGCATGAAGCTCGACTTGTTGGCGAGGAACGACGCGTGGTCGGACAGCGCGAGCACGTCGCGCGACATGCTCCGGTAGCGCGCCACCAGTTCCTTGGGCAGCTGGATCGCGCTCGACTGCTGGATGAACGTGAGCTGGCGGGCGAGGGTCACGAGACTCTCGCGGGCCTTGCTGGTGAGGTCGCCGTCGCGGCCGATGCGGGTCATCACGCCGCGCAGGTCCTGAGCGCGGGCGGAGGTTTTCGGTGCCGGCGTCGCGAATATGCCCCCCGAAAGTTCATCGAGCCCGATGCCGACGCGCTCCAGTACGTCGGCGGTGCGCTCGATCACCGCCTCCAGCAGTCCCGCGAGGATCGCCGGCGCGTTGGTCGCGGCGGACGGGTGGCGCTCGGAGTAGGCTACGAAGCGCCGGAACGGCAGCGGGTCGACGTAGCGGTTCGTGATCAGCCGGTTGCGCGACAGGATGAAGGTGATCGCCGCGGATTCGGGCCGGTCGGTGTCGATCTTGGTCACGACCGTCGCCGTCATGTACAGCGTGCCGTTCTCCTCGTACAGGCGGCTGCTGGTCTCGATCTCGCGCATTTCCTCGCGCGAGGGCACGTCGATCGCGAGCAGCCGCTCGACGGCGCGCTCCTCGGCGAGTGTCGGTTCGAGCAGGTCCACCCAGACGCATTGCTCGGGGATGTCCGCCGGCGGCGGATCCAGCCTGTCGAGACCCTGGCTGCCCGGTACGAAGCAGTTCAGCACACTGGCACCCGGATCGGGTCAGCTCGCTTCGCGCTCGCGAGCCGCCAGGTCGTTGACGAGCTCGAACAGCTTGTCCTGGCCGCCGGCCATCTGCACGTCCGTGAGGTACTTGCCGTGCACGATCATCATCGGCGCATGGTCCAGCAGGTAGCGCCGCGAGAGGTTCTCCGTCTGGCGCAGCCGGTTCTCGGTCGAGAAGGAACGGTAATGCTTCGCGAAGTCTTCCGCCGACACGCCGCGTGCCGTCAGGAACTCGCGCGCGGCCTTCTCGGTTGCGGCCAGGTCGACCCTTCCGCCGCGCACCACGGTGATCGGCCGGTGGTTGACGTGGATCTCGCGGAATACCTCGCCATGCAGCTTGTCGACCAGGCCCAGCGACTCGATGGTGAGGAACAGGCGCGCATCCTCGCGGGTGACCTCGTTCCAGACGACCGGCAGGCGCTTCAGCGCGATCCAGTCGGGCCTGGACTTGTCCCAGGCCTCGACCCGCGGCTCGAGCGAGTAGCAGTGGCCGCAGCCGTACCAGAAGGCCTCGACGACCTCGATCTTGCCGGGCGGCGTGCTGACCGGCTGCGCGACGGGGTAGGCGGTGAAATTCTCGCCCTGCTTCCAGCGGCCCAGGCTGCCGGACGCCGGCGCAGGCGTCGCCGCCGCGACGGCGGCCGCGATCGGCGTGGTCGTGCTGACCGCGGCTTCGACGCTCTCGCCGTCGCTCTCGCGCGCGGCTTCCGCGGTCGGCGCCGGCGCCGGTACCGCGGCTGGCGGCGTGGCGGCGGTTTCCGCCGGGGGCGGCGCCTCGGCCGGCTGCGCCGGGGCGGGTGCCGTGTCCTTGCCGCAGGCGGCGCAGGCGAGGAGCGAGGCGAGTACCGGGTAGAAAATCCTGTTCATCGCAGACCCTGTGTATAGGAGGCGAGCGCGCGCATCTCTTCGTCGGTCAGCCGCGAGGCGATGCCCTGCATGATCTCGTTGCCGCTCGAGGTACGCGTGCCGCTCGCATACGCCTGGAGCTGGTTGTACGTGTAGACGCCCTGCTGGGCGCGCAGCGCCGGATAGCCGGCGGGCGCGTTGCCGCGGCCCTGCGGCCCGTGGCAGGCGATGCACGCCGGAATCCCGCGCGCGGCGTTGCCGCCGCGGAACAGCTTCTCGCCCGCCTTCCAGTTCGACGGGTCCGCCTCGAGGCCGGTCGGAGTCTGCCGGGAGAAATGCGCGGCGAGATCGGCCATGTCCGACTCGCCGAGCGGGGCCGCCATCGGCGTCATCAGCGGGTTGACCCGGGTGCCCTGTTGGTACTGCTTGAGCTGCGCGACAAGGTAGGACGGCGGCTGGCCGGCGAGACTGGGCCATTCGGGATTGATGCTCGAGCCGGTCATGCCGTGACAGGCGCCGCAAACGGCGGCTTTCTGCGCGCCGAGCGCGGCGTCACCCGCGGTGGCGGGACCGGCGGCGACGACCAGGGTGAGGAGCGAGCCGAGCCATGCTGTCTTCATGCCAGAATTATATATGTCCCGGTATTCCAAGGCCCGGTTCCTCAGAAGCGCCGGCTCCCCAGCCGCGTTCGGCGACGATTCCGGCTACGAAGTCGCGATCGCCGGGCGCTCCAACAGCGGTAAATCCAGCGCGCTGAACGCGATCCTCCGCCGGGACCTGGCCCGCACCAGCGCGACCCCCGGGCGGACGCAAGCGGTGAACCTGTTCGAGCTGCAGCCCGGGCAGCGGCTCGTGGACCTGCCCGGCTACGGCCACGCGCGCGTGCCCGATGCCGTCCGGGCGGCGTGGGGGCGGCTCATGGACGCCTACTTCGCGGGCCGCGCCTCGCTCGCCGGACTGCTGATCGTCGTGGACGCGCGCCGCGGCTTCGGCGAGCGCGACGAGGCGATGCTGCAGTACGCAGCTGCGCGCGGGATTCCGTCACGCGTCCTGCTCACGAAGTCCGACAAGCTCGGCCGGAATGAGGCGCGGCAGGCGCTCTCGGCCGCGCAGGCGGCACTCGCCGGCCGCGCCGGGGTGCAGCTCTTCTCGGCGACCAGCGGAGAGGGCGTCGATGCGGCGCAGGCCGCACTCGAGGAGATGCTGGCGGGCCACGCTAAAACGCCCGGCGATCCGTGAGGACCGCCGGGCCGACACCCGGCTGGGGGATGCCATCCGGGCGACCCGCTCAGGGAGGGAAGCGGGGAGCGTCTCACGGCGCTCGTCAACTTAGATGGGGGCGGGGAGCGGAAGTTCCAGCCCTAATGAGCGTCGTCCCAGTTCCCGCCGGTGCCGGTGTCGACCTTGAGCGCGACCGCGAGTTCGGCGGCGCCGCACATGATTTCGACCAGCTTTTCCCGGACCTTGCCGACGGCGCCGGCCGCGACCTCGAGCACCAGCTCGTCGTGCACCTGCAGGACGAGGTAGGCCGGCAGGCCGGATTCCGCCAGCCAGGCGTGCACCCGGATCATCGCGCGCTTGATGATGTCCGCGGCCGTGCCCTGCATCGGCGCATTGATGGCGCTGCGTTCCGCGTACTGCTGCAGGTTGCGATCGCCCGAGCGAATGTCCGGCAGGTACAGCCGCCGCCCGAACACGGTCTCGACGTAGCCGCGCTCGCGCGCGCCCGCGCGCGTGCGCTCCATGTAGTCGCGCACGCCGGGGTAGCGGCCGAAATAGCGCGCCACGTAGTCCTGCGCCGCCGGGCGCTCGATGCCGAGCTGGCGCGCGAGCCCGAAGGCGGACATGCCGTAGATCAGCCCGAAATTGATCGCCTTTGCGGCACGGCGCTGGTCGTCCGTGACCTGCTCGGGCGTGGTGTCGAAGACTTCCGCCGCGGTCGCGCGGTGGATGTCGCCGTCCTCGGCGAATGCGCGCCGGAGCCCCTCGTCGCCCGATAGGTGCGCCATGATCCGCAATTCGATCTGCGAATAGTCGGCCGATAGCAGGACCCAGCCCTCGGGCGCGACGAAGGCCTGGCGGATGCGCCGTCCCTCAGGCGTGCGGATCGGAATGTTCTGCAGGTTCGGATCGCTCGACGACAGCCGGCCGGTGACGGCGACCGCCTGGTGATACGAGGTGTGCACGCGCCCGGTCTTCGCGTCGATCTGCTCGGGCAGCTTGTCCGTGTAGGTCGAACGCAGCTTCGCGAGCCCGCGGTATTCGAGGATCAGCCGCGGCAGCGGGTATTTCTCCGCCAGCTCCTCGAGCACGTCCTCAGCCGTCGACGGCTGCCCGGTGCGGGTCTTCTGGCGCACCGGCAGGCCCTGCTGGGTGAACAGGATCTCCTGCAGCTGCTTCGGCGAGTCGAGGTTGAACGGCTGGCCGGCCGACTTGTGCGCCTCGGCCTCGAACTCCATGAGCCGTTTCGCGATCTCCGCACTCTGTTTCCTGAGCCGGTCGCGGTCCACCAGCACGCCGCGGTGCTCCATCGCGAGCAGCACCGGGACCAGCGGCTGCTCGATGTCCTCGTAGACGGCGAGCAGCGCCGGTTCTCTCCCGAGCGCGGCGTGCAGCGCGCGGTGCAGCTGCAGCGTGACGTCCGCATCCTCGGCGGCGTACTCGGCTGCCTTGTCCACCGGCACCTGGTTGAACGGGATCTGCTTTGCGCCCTTGCCGGCGACGTCCTCGTACTTGATCGTGTCGATGCCGAGGTAGTGCCTGGCGCAGGAATCCATGTCGTGCCGCGTCGCGGTCGAGTTCAGCACGTACGACTCGAGCATCGAGTCGTAGCGCATGCCGGCGAGCGCGATACCCGAGCCCAGCAGCACGTGCGCGTCGTATTTCAGGTGATGGCCGACTTTTTTCAGTCTCATGTCCTCGAGGAGCGGTTTCAGCCTCGCGAGCGACTTGTTCCTGTCCAGCTGATCCGGCGCGCCGGCGTAGTCGTGGCCGAGAGGGACGTAGGCAGCCTTGCCGGGCTCGATGCAGAACGAGACGCCGACGATCTCGGCCTGCATGTAGTCGAGGCTGGTCGTTTCGGTGTCGAAGGCGAAGAGCGGCGCTTTATTGAGCGCAGCGAGCCAGGTTTCCAGTTGTTCTGTAGTCGTGACCGTTTCGTACTGGCGCGTCGGGGCGGGCGGCCGGGAGTCCGGCTCGCTTGCTCCGCCGGAACTTAGTCGCGCGCTCGCCGGCTCCCGGCCGCCGGCCTCCGGCGCGCTGGCTGCGGCGGTCAGCTGACGCTGCAGTGACTTCAGTTCCAGGCGCTCGTAGAACGCCTGTAGCGCGGCGATGTCGGGCGGCTTACGTGTCAGCGCTGCGGGCGCGTGCGGCAGGTCGAGGTCGCGGCGGATGGTGGCGAGCTTGCGCGAGAGTTCGAGGGTCGCGAGATTCTCGCGCAGGCTCTCGCCCACCTTGCCGGCGATCTGTGCGGCATGCGTGACGATGTTGTCGGCGCTGCCGTACTCGCCGAGCCACTTCGCGGCGGTCTTCGGGCCGACCTTGGGCACGCCCGGGATGTTGTCCGAGCTGTCGCCGACCAGCGCTAGGTAGTCCACGATCTGCCCGGGCAGGACGTCGAACTTCGCCTTGACGCCGTCGCGGTCGAGCCTGGTGTCGAACATCGTGTTGACCAGCGTGATGCGCTCGTTCACGAGCTGTGCCATGTCCTTGTCGCCGGTCGAGATCACGACCTCGAGACCCTCGCGCGCGGCGCGCTCGGCGAGCGTGCCGATCACGTCGTCGGCCTCGACGCCCTCGATGCGCAGCATCGGCAGCCCGAGCGCGGGGATCGCCTCGACCAGGGGCGCGACCTGTGCGCGCAGGTCGTCGGGCATCGGCGGCCGGTGCGCCTTGTACTGCTCGAAGAGATCGTCGCGGAAGGTCCGGCCCGGTGCGTCGAGCACCACCGCGACCAGTTCCGGATCCTCCTCGCGCAGGAGCTTGTTCAGCATGTTGAGCACGCCGAGCACGGCGCCGGTCGGCACGCCCTGCGAGGTCGTGAGCGGCGGGAGCGCGAAGAACGCGCGGTACAGGTAGGACGAGCCGTCCACCAGCCAGAGCTTGCCGGTCTTGCCCATGGGATCAGCGCCCCGGCGGCTGGGAGGGCTCCTGGTCCTTCTCTTTCTCCTCCGCGGGCATCTGGTCCGGCCCGCGGATCTCGACCGGCGTCTCGACGCTCTCGTCTGGCAGGTACAGCGAGCCAGTCTGGCCGCAGCCAGCCGCCGCCAGCGTGAGCGCGAGCGAGATGAGGATCCGCATGCGCGGAGTATAGGCCAGCCTAGCGCGGCTGGCGTTCGATCACCGCGGCCGTGAAATGCGGGAACCAGATGCTCATTTGGCTGCCTTTCGCGCTTTCAGTTAGTGTACCCGCCGCGTGGCCGATCAACATGCCATTCCCGCCGCTGGCCGGCCGACCGTCGCGGTCGCGGACACCGCGCTCGTCTTCCCGGTGCGGCGCATCTTCTGCGTCGGGCGGAACTACCGGGAACACTCGCGCGAAATGGGCGCGAGCGATCTCGAGGCGCCGCCGTTCTTCTTCACCAAGCCGGCCGAGGCGGTGGTCGCGAGCGGGGGCGTCGTGCCGTTCCCGGGACGTACGCAGGACCTGCACCACGAGATCGAACTCGTGGTCGCACTCGCGGGCCCCGGAAAGATCTACGGCTACGCCGCGGGCATCGACCTGACCCGGCGCGACGTGCAGCTGGCGCTGAAACAATCCGGCAAGCCCTGGGACACGGCCAAGGGATTTGAGCATTCCGCGCCGATATCCGCGATCGCGCGCGCCGCCGACATCGGCCACCCCGCGCGCGGACGCATCTGGCTCGAGGTCAACGGCCAGATTCGCCAGGACGGCGACATCGCGGACATGATCTGGGGCGTTCCAGCTATCCTCGCCGAACTCTCGACCTGGTTCGAGATCCACCCGGGCGATCTCGTGTTCACGGGCACGCCCGCGGGCGTCGGCCCGCTTCGACCCGGTGACCGCGTGTGCGGCGGCGTCGACGGCGTGGGCAGGCTCGAAGTCACCATGGCGGCGCGATGAAGCTCTTCTCCTACTGGCGCAGTTCCGCCGCCTGGCGCGTGCGCATCGCGCTGTCATGGAAGGGCCTGCCGCACGGCACCGTGCCCGTGCACCTCGTGCGCGACGGCGGCCAGCAGCACGCCGAGTCCTACCACGAGGTGAACCCGCAGGAGCGCGTGCCCGCGCTCGAGGACGAGGGGCGCGTGCTCTCGCAGTCGCTCGCGATCATCGAGTATCTCGAGGAGAAATACCCGGATCCGCCGCTGCTGCCGGTGGATTTCGCCGGACGCGCCGTCGTCCGGCAGATGGCGCTGCTCGTCGCCTGCGAGATTCACCCGCTGCAGAATACCGCCGTGCTGAATTACCTGCGCGGGCCGCTGGCGCAGGGCGACGGCCCGGTTGCGGACTGGGCGCGCCACTGGATCGGGCAGGGCTTCAAGGCGCTGGAGGAGCTCGCGCGCCGCCACGGCGACGGCACCAATCACCTGTATTCAAGCGGAGTGACGATGGCGGACCTGTGCCTCGCGCCGCAGATGTACAACGCGCGGCGCTGGCACCTAAACCTGCGGCCGTACCCGGCGCTGGTCGCGATCGACGCCCACCTGATGACGCTGCCGGCATTCTCGACCACGCGCCCCGAGGCGCAACCGGACGCCGAATGACCGACAAGCGCGACGCGAAGCCCGCCGACCCGATGGCGGGGATCCACTGGGATCTCGACAAGTCGATCAGCTACAGCCAGTACCTGCAGCTCGACAAGGTGCTCGACGCGCAGCGGCCGCTCTCCGGGCAGCACGACGAGATGCTGTTCATCGTCATGCACCAGGCGAGCGAACTGTGGATGATGCTCTGCCTGCACGAGCTCGGCGCGACCCGCGCGCAGATCTGCGCGAACGACCTCGAGCCCGCGTTCAAGATGCTCGCGCGCGTCGCGCGGATCCAGACGCAGCTCAACCAGTCCTGGGACGTACTGTCCACGATGACGCCGGCCGATTACACGAAGTTCCGCGACTCGCTCGGGCAGAGCTCCGGCTTCCAGTCCTGGCAGTACCGGCTGCTCGAGTTCGTGCTCGGCAACAAGGAGCCGCGCCTGATCGAGGTGCACGCGCGCGACCGGCAGGCGTACTCGCTGCTGAAGCGGGAGCTTGCGTCGCCCTCGCTGTACGACGAGTCGATCCGGCTGCTCGCGCGGCGCGGCTTCGACATCCCGGCCGAGTGCACGGAGCGGGACTGGACCCAGCCGTACCGGCCGCATCCTGCCGTGGAGGCCGCCTGGCTCGCGGTGTACCGCGACTCAACCGGTCACTGGGATCTCTACGAGCTCGCCGAGAAGCTGGTGGACCTGGAGTACCAGCTGCAGCAATGGCGCTTCGCGCACCTGAAGACCGTCGAGCGGATCATCGGCTTCAAGCGCGGGACCGGCGGCTCGAGCGGCGTCGGCTACCTCGAGCACGTGCTCAAGAAGGGTTTCTTCCCGGAGCTGATCAGCCTGCGCACGTCCATCTAGTGCGATTGAGCCACTCGGCGTCCGGGTAATACGCGAACACGAACTGCCCGTCCTTCAGCACGTCGATCATCCCGCGCGCGATCGCCTCGCGCACCGCGGGGCAGCCGAAGCTGCGGCCGAGTCGGCCCTGCTTCGCGGCCGATTGCGGGTCGACGTAGGGCGCGCCGTGCATTACGATCGCGCGCTCCATCGCCGCGTCGTTGACACCGGGCTCTAGGCCCTCCATGCGCAGCGAATAGCCGTTGCGTCCCTGGTAGGTCTCGCCCGTCAGGAACAGGCCGAGGCTGGAAGTGTGGCTGCCGCTCACGTTCGAAAAGACCTTGGCGAGGTTTTCGCCGGACCCTCGCCCGTGCGCGACCACTTCCTCGTAGAGCAGCCGGTTGCTCGCGAGATCGAAGACCCACAGGCGCGGCTCGGTGGACGGCCGGCTGTAGTCGATGAACGCCAGCCGCGTGGCGTCGACGCCAAGGCCGGTGCCCTGCGCGCAGCGCATGGCTTTCATCGCCAGCGCGAGCGTCTCGCGGTTCACCTGCGGGGCGAGACTCGCGATCGCGGCTGCGCTTGCGATTGACGGCGGGGGAGCGGCCGGTAATGCGGCGCTCAGGACCCAGCCCAGGATCAGGTTGAACATCACAGGCCCGGGATTCGAGGGAGCGCCATGATAGTCGAGGCGCCTTCCACCGTGCTAGGAACGGAGTGTTTCCGTGAACAGACACTCGTCCCAGCGCACCGGCTGCCTGGCCACCACCTTGAAACGCCGGAAATCCGGGTGACCGGGATTGATCATAACGTTGCGCTCCGCGTCGAAGACGATGCTCGGGACCCGTAGCACGGCGCTCTTCGATTGCTCGAGCCAGGCGTCGCCGGCCTTGCGACTTGCGATCATGTCCGGGTTTGACCAGCCGGGCACGTCTTTCGGCTCGAGCGAGGCCGTCCTGATTGAGTCCGGCGCCTCGAACGTCACGCAGACCTGGTGTTTAGGCATGCGGCCATTCGCGTGCACGAGCTTCTCTAGCATGGCGCCGGCCTGCGTCTCGCAGGCGTAGATCACGGCGCGCCCCGGAGAATTCCAGCGGCCACCGTGAAGGCGGGCGCCTTCGCCACTCTCGGGGCCGTGCCGAGCGTCCGCGATGCGATAGAAGCGCATGGCGCGGTCAGACGGGCAGGCCGTGCAGCGCGCGCATCACGACGTCCTCGACCTGGCGCGCGCCGAGCTCGGTGAGCGCGGCCTCGATCGGCTTCTTGCCGCCGAGTTCCGGGTGCGGCGCCGCGAGGAAACGTTTCGCATCGGCCTCGTCGTCCCAGAGCAGTTCCGCGAGCGCGATCACGCGCGCGAGCCGCTCCGTGCGCTCGCTCTCCACGAGCTTCAGGCGGTGGCGGCGCTTGTACGTGGCCGCAGGCACGACGCGGTGCATGAGCTTGAGGCGGGCAGGTCCCTCGATGCCGGCGCGCTCGACGACGCGCTCGAGGCTCAGCTTCGGCAGGCCGTGCTCAACGGCCTCGGCGATGCCGGCGACCGAGCGGACGTGGGGCCGAAGGCCGAGGATGCGCGCGACGCGATCGGCGGGGACGGACATGTTCCGGTCACCTCCTGCGGCGATTATCGGCTCGAGTGAGCCAGCTAACAAGCTCATATGGATGTCTGTGGAATCCTTGTGTTTAAGATATGGGATGATATAGTACTGTACAAAATAACAGTCTACCGGAGATCGCCATGGACGGGGAGTTCTCGACGCTTTCGACGCCGGAGCTGGTGGATGAGATCACGACCCTGGCGGGGCATCTGAACGCGGCGAACGCGCGGTTTCTGGCGCTGATCGGGGAGCTGGACCGCAGGCGTGGCTGGGCGGAGTGGGGCGTGAAGAGCTGTGCGCACTGGCTCAACTGGAAGTGCGGGATCGACCTGGGTGCGGCGCGGGAGAAGGTGCGGGTTGCAAGTGCGTTGGTTGGATTGCCGCGGGTTGCGGCGGCGATGGCGGAGGGTCGGATCAGCTACGCCAAGGTCCGGGCCGTCACCCGGGTTGCCGATGCGGGGAACGAAGGATATTTGCTGAACATCGCGCTGCATGGCACGGCGAGTCATGTCGAGGACGTGGTCCGCGGGTATCGCCGGGCGCTGGATGCTGCAGAGTTGACGCGCGAGGCTGTGCAGCACCGCGACCAGCACCTGTGGTTCCACACCGAGCCGGACGGATCGATGGTCATTCGCGGCCGGGTGCCGGCCGAGATCGGCGCGTTGTTCAGGCGGGCACTGGAGGCGGCGCTCGACAGTCTGCCGATCCCGAAAGACGTTTCCGCGGAAACGTCTTTTGATGACTTACACCGTTCCCGGACGCGCCGGGTCGAGGCGCTCGCAGTCCTGGCCGAGAGTTTCCTGGCGAATGGGCCGAAAGACTTGTCAGGGGCCGATCGGCAGCAGATCGTGGTGCATGTGGATGTCGAGACCTTCCAGCATCGGTGTGCAGGTCGCTGCGAGCTCGAACACGGCCCATCCCTAGCGGCCGAGACCGCCCGGCGCCTGGCCTGTGATGCCAGCGTGGTGCGGATCCTCGAGAACGAGCGGGGCGAGCCGCTGGACGTGGGCCGCAAGACCCGGACCATCCCGCCAGGGATCCGCCGGGCATTGAACGCCCGGGACAAGGGCTGCCGCTTCCCGGGCTGTACCTTCAAGCGCTACGTGGACGGCCATCACGTCAGGCACTGGGCGGAGGGCGGGGAGACGAAACTCTCAAACCTGGGCACGCTCTGCCGCTTCCACCACCGGCTGGTGCATGAGGGTCAGTTCGCCATCCAGACCCTCGACGATAGCGCGTTCCGGTTCGTGCAACCGAGCGGTGAGTCGTTCGATAGTCCGCTACCCGCGCCGACCGATGGTCGCGCGATCGTGGTCGCACACAAGGCCGCACACCTCGACATCACGCCGACCACCGCCATCACCCGCTGGACTGGCGAGGCGCTCGACCTCGGACTCGCCGTCGATATCCTGATGCAGCGACGAGGCAAAGACGTTTCCGCGGAAACGTCTCAGCCTATTCGCCCGCCATGACGAGCCGGGCCGCGGCGAGATCCTCGATCGCCGTGCCGACCGACTTGAAGAGCGTGATCTCTTCCGCCGAGCGGCGGCCGGGCACGCACCCGCTGACGAGGTCCGCGAGCTCGCCTTCCACGCGCTCGCGGCCGATGACGCCGCGTTCCATCGGCCCGATGATGTCGCCCGCCTCGGCGAGCGCGCCCTCGAACGTGTCCACGAAGATGCGCGCCCGGCGCACGGCATCGTCATCCGCCTCGCGTGTGTCGGGCGTGAAGCTGCCGACCAGGTCGACGAACGCGCCGGGCGCGAGCCACCGGCCCGCGAGCACCGAAGCCGCGCTGCTCGTCGCACAGGAGACAATGTCGGCCTGACGGACGGCCTCCTCGAACGAACCGGCCGCGCGGACCTCGACCTGTGCTCCGACGAGTGGCCGGATCGCCGTGACGGTCGCCTGCGCGCGCTCGGCCCTGCGGCCCCAGACGTCGATCCGCTCGATCGGCCGCACGGCGGCATGCGCCGCTGCCATCCAGGGCGCGAGCGCACCGGTGCCCGCCAGCGCGAGCCGCCGGCTGTCCGCGCGCGAGAGGTACTTCGACGCGAGCGCGGAGGCCGCGGCCGTGCGCAGGCGCGTGACCATGGTGCCGTCGATCATCGCGAGCGGCACGCCTTCGCCCGAGAACAGCACGATGGCCGCCTGGATCGTCGGCAGGTTGCGCGCCGAATTTTCCGGCAGGTAAGTGATGAGCTTGACGGCCGTGACGCCGTCCTCCGCGAAGGCCGGCATGATGAAGAAGCGCCGGTCGCCCGCGCCGCCCGGCGGCGTCAGGACTTGGCGCAGCGGAACATGAGGACGGCCGCGGAAAGCCTCTTCCAGGCAGTCGACGAGGGCCGGCAGCGGCGCGCGGGCGCGGACCTGGTCGGCGTTGAGCACGCGCAAGGCTTCAGGCCTTTCGCATGCCGATGCCCTGCGCGCGGATCTTCTGCTCCCACTCACGCGGACCCGTCTCGTGCACCGACTCCCCGCGCGCGTCCACGGCGACCGTGACCGGCATGTCCGCGACCTCGAATTCGTAGATCGCTTCCATTCCGAGTTCCGGGAATGCGACGACTTGCGCTTTCCGGATCGCCTTCGACACCAGGTACGCCGCACCGCCCACCGCGATCAGGTACGCCGAACCGTGGCGCCTGATCGCCTCGATCGCGACCGGGCCGCGCTCGGCCTTGCCGACCATCGCGATCAAACCCGTCCTGGAAAGCATCAGGTCCGTGAACTTGTCCATGCGTGTCGCGGTCGTCGGCCCGGCGGGCCCGACCGCTTCGCCCCTCACCGGATCCACCGGCCCGGCGTAATAGATCACGCGCCCGCGCAGGTTGACCGGCAGTTCCTTGCCTGCCTGCAGCAGGTCCGCCAGCCGCTTGTGTGCGGCGTCGCGGCCCGTGAGCATCTTCCCCGACAGGAGCAGCGTCTGCCCCGGCTTCCAGCTCCGCACTTCCTCCTGCGTCAGCCCGTCCAGGTTCACGCGCCGCGACCCGGCAGCCGGCCGCCAGTGCACGTCAGGCCAGAGGTCGAGCGGCGGCGGATCGAGCGCGACCGGCCCGCTGCCGTCCAGCACGAAGTGCGCGTGCCGCGTCGCCGCGCAGTTCGGGATCATCGCCACGGGCTTGGACGCCGCGTGGGTCGGGAAGGTGCGGATCTTCACGTCGAGCACGGTCGTGAGCCCGCCGAGTCCCTGCGCGCCGATGCCGAGCGCGTTCACCTTCTCGTACAACTCGATGCGCAGCTCCTCGAGCTTCGACGAGGGACCGCGCGCAAGCAGCTCGTGCATGTCGATCGGGTCCATCAGCGATTCCTTCGCGAGGACGACCGCCTTGTCCGCCGTGCCGCCGACGCCGATCCCGAGCATGCCGGGCGGGCACCAGCCGGCGCCCATCTCGGGCACGGTCTCCAGCACCCAGTCGACCAGCGAGTCCGAGGGATTCAGCATCGCGAGCGTGGACTTGTTCTCCGAGCCGCCGCCCTTGGCGGCGACCGTCACCTCGACCGTGTCGCCGGCGACGAGCTCGACGTGCACGACGGCCGGCGTGTTGTCGCCCGTGTTCTTCCGGGCAAACAACGGATCCGCGACGATGGATGCGCGCAGGCGGTTCTCGACGAGCCCGTAGCCGCGCCTGACGCCCTCGTCGACCATGTCCTGCAGCGAGCGCGCCGTGTCCCAGCGCACGCCCATGCCCGCCTTCACGAACACGTTGACGATGCCCGTGTCCTGGCACAGCGGCCGGTGGCCCTCCGCGCACATGCGCGAGTTGGTCAGGATCTGCGCGATCGCGTCCTTCGCGGCCGGCGACTGCTCGCGCGCCCAGGCGCGGCCGAGGTGGGCGATGTAGTCGGCGGGGTGGTAGTAGGAGATGAACTGCAGCGCGTCCGCGACGCTCTGCACGAAGTCGGCTTCACGGATCACGGGGCTCACGGCCCCGGGATTCTACCTGACGAACGCCGCTCCGCGGGTCAGGAACGTGTAGTCGCCCTCGATCGCCATGAAGCCGATCAGCACCAGCAGGCACAGCGGCGGCAGCAGGATCGCGAACTTGAGCGCGAGACGCTCCCAGGCCATGTGCATGAAAATCGCGACGATGAAGCCGGCCTTCAGCAGCATGAAGGTGATGATCAGCGACCAACGGAGCATCCCCTGCAGGTGGAAATAGTCCACCAGGTAGGAGCCGGCGCTCAACACGAACAGGAGCAGCCAGATCCACAGGTAGATCGCGAGCGGATGCTGCTGATGGCCCTCGGTCGCTTGCACAGCCTGGTTCATGCGGTCACCACAGGTAGAAGAACGCGAAGATGAATACCCAGACGAGATCGACGAAGTGCCAGTACAGGCCGGCCACCTCGACGGTCTCGTACGAGCCCTTGCGGTCGTAGAAACCCGACCCGACGCGCTTCGCCGTGACCAGGAGGTAAATGACGCCCGCGGTCACGTGGCAGCCGTGGAACCCCGTGATCATGAAGAAGGACGATCCGAACTGCGGCGCGCCCCAGGGGTTCTCCCAGGGCCGCACGCCCTCCATGATGAGCTTGGTCCACTCGAAGGCCTGCATGCCGACGAAGGTCGCGCCGAGCGCGGCCGTCGCGCACAGCAGCAGCACCGTATTGCGCCGGTCCTTGCGGTAGCCGTAGTTGACGGCGAGCGCCATCGTGCCGCTCGAGGTGATGAGCACGAAGGTCATGATCGCGATCAGGATCAGCGGGATGTCCTGACCGAACATGTGCAGCGCGAAGACCTGGCTCGGGTTCGGCCAGGACTCCATCGTCGATATCCTGACGTGCATGTAACCGGTCAGGAAGCAGGTGAAGATGAAGGTGTCCGAGAGCAGGAAGATCCACATCATCGCCTTGCCCCAGGGCACCTGGAACGACTGCTTGTCGCCGCCGAAGTCGGCGGCGACCTGCTTCAGCGGAGGCAAGGCGGCGGCGTGGGCGTCATGGGCCATTGGCTGGGCTTCCTCTCACAGGAACAGCAGCACGCCGAACACGGCGAGCCAGACGAGCAGCAGGAAATGCCAGTAAGTCGCGCACAGCGACAGGCTCTGGCGCAGATCGACCAGCTCGGCGCCGCCCGCGAAGCGCAGCGACGCGCGGCCGAGCACCGCGAGCCCGCCGAGCAGGTGCAGGCCGTGCACGATGGTCAGCACGTAGAAGAACGCGATCGCGGGGCTGCCCTGCACGAAGTACAGCGAGGGTCCGACCGCGCGCCAGGCCAGCACCTGCCCGGCGAGGAAGCCGATCGACAGCGTGCCGGCCGCGACCAGCGCGGTGCGTGTCGCGTCGCGGCGCCCGCCGGAAACCGCGTTCGCGGCGAGTTGCAGCGCGACGCTCGCGGCGAGCAGGATCGCCGTGTTCACCCAGAGGATGTTCGGGATCGTCAGGTGGCACCAGCCGATGCTGTGGTGCATGCGCATCGAGTAGGCGGTCAGGAACAGCGCGAACAGCGACGTCACCACGGCCATGAAGACCCAGAGGCCAATGCGCTGCGGCGACATGTGCAGCACGCCGACGTCACCCTTCTGCTCGCGGTTCTCCCAGGGCTTGGCCGTCAGCCGGCTCGCGACCGCGAACCAGACCGCGATCCCGACCAGCAGCGCGACGACGATCGCCGTGTTGCTCACGCTCGGCCCGCCTCAGCCATGGTGACCCGTGCCGGTGGCGTAGCGCGAGTCGACCGGGACGTTCTGCGGGATGAAATCGTCGGGGGCGCCGGGCACGCTGTAGTCGTAGGCCCAGCGGTGCACTTCGGGCAGGCGCGGACCCCAGTTGCCGTGTTTCGCCGGCGTATCGGGCGTCTGCCATTCGAGCGTGGTCGCCTTCCAGGGATTCGGCGGCGACTTCTCGCCGCGCCACAGGCTCACGATCATGTTGTAGAGGAAGATGACGACCGATGCGGCGACGACCAGTGCAGCGATCGTGATCGCGGCGTTGACCGTGTGCACGGACTGCGGCAGGAACTCGGTTTCGCCGAGGGCGTAGTAGCGCCGCGGCACGCCGAGAATGCCGAGATAGTGCATCGGCAGGTAGATCGCGTAGGTGCCGAGGAAGGTCAGCCAGAAGTGGATCCGGCCGAGCCGGTCGTCCCACATGCGGCCGGTGAGCTTGGGGTACCAGTGATAGATCGCCCCGAACACGACCAGGACCGGCGACACGCCCATCACCATGTGGAAATGGCCGACCACGAAGTAGGTGTCCGAGAGCGGCAGGTCGACCGTCACGTTGCCGAGGAACAGGCCCGTGAGCCCGCCGTGCACGAACGTGAAGATGAAGCCGATCGCGAACAGCATCGGCACGGTCAGGTGGATGTCGCCCTTCCAGAGCGTCAGCACCCAGTTGTAGACCTTGATCGCCGTCGGCACGGCGATGATCAGCGTCGTGGTCGCGAAGAAGAACCCGAAATAGGGATTCATGCCGCTGACGTACATGTGATGCGCCCACACGACGAACGAGAGGCCGCCGATTGCGAGGATCGCCCAGACCATCATCCGGTAGCCGAAGATGTTCTTGCGTGCGTGCGTTGCGAGCAGGTCCGAGACGATGCCGAAGGCGGGCAGGGCGACGATGTAGACCTCCGGGTGGCCGAAGAACCAGAACAGGTGCTGGAACAGCAGGGGGCTGCCGCCGTCGTGTTCGGGTGCCTGGCCCATCGAACTCAAGGCCGGCATGAAGAAGCTGGTCCCGAGCGTGCCGTCGAGCGTCATCATGATCGCCGAGACGAACAGCGCGGGGAATGCGAGCAGGCCGAGGATGGTCGCCACGAAGATGCCCCAGACGGACAGCGGCATGCGCATCAGCGTCATGCCCCTGCAGCGCGCCTGCAGGACCGTGGTCACGTAGTTAAGGCCGCCCATCGTAAAAGCGACGATGAAGATGCCGAGCGAGACGAGCATCAGGATGATGCCGAGGCCGGCGCCGGGCGTTCCGGGCAGCACCGCCTGCGGCGGGTAGAGCGTCCACCCCGCGCCGGTCGGGCCGCCCTGCACGAAGAAGCTCGCGAGCAGGACGATGACCGCGAGCAGGTACACCCAGAAGCTCAGCATGTTCATGTACGGGAACACCATGTCCCGCGAGCCGCACATGAGCGGGATCAGGAAGTTGCCGAATCCGCCGAGGAACAGCGCGGTCAGCAGGTAGATCACCATGATCATGCCGTGCATGGTGATGAACTGGTAGTACTGGTTCGGATCCACGAAGTGGAAACTGTCCGGGAAGCCGAGCTGCAGGCGCATCAGCCCCGACAGCACGAGCGCGACCAGGCCGACGAAGATCGCGACGATGGAATACTGGATCGCGATGACCTTGTGGTCCTGGCTCCAGATGTACTTCTCGATGAATGTATGCGGATCGTGGATCGGGGCGTCACGGTCCGCGATTGCGACGTATGCCATCAGTCCTTCCTCGCCGTGCGAACCGGCTCAGGATCGAGCGTGTTGATGTAGGCGACTACGTCGTTGATCGACCGCTCGTCCTTGAGCGCGTCGGCGAAGGTCGCCATCTGCCAGCCGTAGTAGTCCCCGGCATCCGTGCCGCGCACCCCGTGCTGGAAATTCTGCAGCTGCCGGACCAGGTACCAGTCGGACATGTGCGCGAGGCGCGGCGCGTTGAGCGCCCAGATGCCCTCGCCCTGGTGGCCGTGGCAGTTAGCGCAGTTCGCGTACAGGCGCCGACCGCGATCCACGTCGCCTGCAACGGTTGCCTGCGGCTGCGGCGCGGCCAAGCCCTCGAGATGTGCCGCGAGATTGCGGGCCGATGTGTCGTCCTGGACCATCGCCGCGAAGGCGCGCATCTGCGCGCCGTAGACGTCGCCTTCCTTCGCGCCGCGCCGGCCGTCGCGGAAGGCGTCCAGCTGGCGCCTGATGTACCAGGCCTGCTGCCCGGCGAGCCGCGGCGCGTTCAGCGCCGGATTGCCCTCACCGGAAGCGCCGTGACAGGCCGTGCAGACTGCGTACAGGCCCGCGCCCGCGGCAGGATCCGCGGCGGCAAGCGCCTGCGTCGCGCCGAAGGTCGGCAGCGCCGCGAGCCAGGTCTCGAACTCCTCGCGCGGTGTCACGACGACGCGGCCGCGCATGGCGAAGTGGCCCATTCCGCACAGTTCCTCGCACAGGATCTCGTAGGAACCCGGCACTGTCGGCGTGAGCCACATGTGCGTGATCATCCCGGGCACCAGATCCATCTTCACGCGGAACTGGGTGACCGTGAAGTTGTGCAGCACATCCTTGGAGCGCAGCAGCACCTTGACCGGCTGGTCGACCGGCAGGCGCAGTTCCGGCGACGCGACCAGCACGTCGTCGCTGCCTCTTGGATCGTCCGGGTCGAGACCGAACGGATTCTCGGGCGTGATCAGCGTCGCGTCGCTGTGGCCGAACTCGCCGTCGTCGCCCGGGAAGCGGAAGTTCCAGTGCCACTGCTGCCCGACCACCTCGACGATCGCCGCGTCCTCGGGGACATTGACGAACTTGCCCCATACGAACAGGCCGGGGGCGAGCATCGCGGCGACGCCGATCGAGGTGACGATCGTGAGCCACCACTCGAGTTTCTTGTTCTCCGGGTCGTACTTCGCCTTGTGGCCCTTGCGGTGGCGGTACTTCCAGACCACCCAGGCGAGGAACAGGTTGACCGCGATGAACACGACGCCCGTGACCCAGAACGTGAGGATCACGGTGTCGTCCATGGTGGACCAGTTCGACGCGATCGGCGTGAACCACCACGGGCTCGCAAAATGGAATATCAGGGAGCCGATGACGAGGAGGACCAGGACTACCGCAATCGCCATCGGGGAACCCCCTTGTTACGCTCGGACCCGATCGCCTGTGGTCCGGCGCCGCCTGACGGCCGTGAACGGGTTTACGAAGTGGCTGTCGAGGCCCGCGAACTCCGCCTCCGGATGGCGCCTGCTCATCATGTGCCGGACCACGGATTCCTGGTCGCGGCGCGCGTAGATGAGGATCAGGTACTTCCCGGCCTCGATGTCGTCGTGGAAGCGCTCGAGCTTCTTGTTTTCCTTTTCGACGCCGATCAGGCCGCCTTCCCAGGCGCCGAACAGCGTCGCCACGCCGCACAGCGCGACGTAGACGTACCACGGGATGTTCTCGAACGGCCCGAACTGGTCGAGCATGATGCAGCCGACCACGCCTGCGAACAGGCCGATCGCCGCGCCCATGAAGCCCTCGCGGATGAAGTCGAGAGTCTCGAGGTAGTTGCCGGCGTGGATATGCCGCTTCTTGAGCCCGGACTCGTCCTTGGCGATGACGTGGACGAAGAAATCGTCGATTCCGACGTCATGCAGGTCGTCGGCAACACGCGCTGTGCTGTCGAGCTCCGGTGCGACGTAATAGAGACACTTCATCCCTACCCCCCACGTACGGCGACCGAGTCTAGCGCATCCGCTACGCCGCCGTCAGCCAGTCGAGCGCCTCGGCCTCGACCGTGAATACCCGCGCATCGGCACCGCGATTGCGGGCCACGATCTCGCCGAACCGCTCCGGGTGGATCATCGGCTCATGGCCGAGCAGCGCCAGGCGGATCGGCGGCGTCTGCTCGCGGTGCAGCGTCGCGATGCGCACGCCCATGTCGAAACGGTCGAGGATGGTCGGGATGCGGCCGTTCACGCCGCGCACGTCGACCCGGATCCGGAACAGGCCGCCGATCAACGCGCCCTCACCAGAGCCAGCCGAACGCCCCGCCGGTCAGCAGCCCGTAGATCAGCCCGTCCAGCGTGAACTTCAGCGTCGTGCACCACGGGCGGCTGTACCAGATCGATTGCGGCCAGACGCCCGCTGCGTAGGCGATGAAGGCCGTGGTGCCCGCGACCCGGAACACGGACAGGTAGCTCGCGTCCGCGGCGAGCGTCGCGCCCGCGACGTAGGCAGTCAGCATCGACACGACGACCACGAAGATGAACCACTGCACGAGCGGCCGGGACATGTTGATGGGCCCGTTCGCAATCACGGTCATGATCAGGACCGGTCCGCGAGTCAGCTTCTCGATGAACGCGGGCGAGTTGCACTCCTTCATGCTCTGCATGCGCGGCAGCATGTACTCGCCGGGCTTGAGGCCGAACGGCCGCAGCGCGTCCTGCAGGCGGTCGCCGTCGGGCGGCGCCGGCAGGTCGTTGCGGTGCCAGAGCGGCGCCATGTGGATCACCGAGCTCGCGGCGAACACGAGCACGGCCTAAACGAGGATCGGGAACCAGAGCGCGGCGATTGCTGTCATTTCCAGTCTCCCTTATGGCGGGTGGTCAACGTCCCTGGCCGCGGTACAAGTAGGCAACTGCCGCGCCGAGGATCAGCGTCATGGTCGTTTCGAAGACGATCTGCTTGGCCGCGAGCGCGCCGGGCGTAGGTTGCACGACGTAGTAGATGATGTAGATCGGCACGACCAACGCCGCCACCGCGAGGCCGAAGCGCAGTCCCTGGCCGAGCCAGGGCTTGTCCTTCTCCGCGCCGCGCGCGTAGATCCACACGAATGCGCCCGCGATCAGGACGTGCGCGAGCACCATCAGGAGCATCATCTCCTGCTGCTCGGCCTCGGGGCGCATGAGGCCTGTCGCCAGGTAATCGGCGCTGAGCAGGATGCCGTGGACGACGATGCCGCCCGCCATGAACAGGACGAACAGGACCAGCCAGGCGATCAGGAATTTCTTGTCCATGAGCAATTCTCTCTTGGCGCGCATCTTACGCTCTGGCGGCTGCGCCGATCAGCACCGAGCTCATCGAGATCGTTCCCGGCACCGAGACGTTGAAAAACTCCGCTGTTTCATCGACTTGTTGCAGTGCAACCGGATACAGCAGCGGCAGGTAGTGCTCGGCCGTGGGTACCGCAAGCCGCGCTTCCGGGCGCCCCGGCCAGGCGGTGAGCTCGTCCATGCGGCGTTCCGCCACCAGAGCGCGGACCGTGGCGTCGGCGGCCAGCGCCCATGCGCGCGGTGCGAGGTCGCGATAATCGAGCAGCGCGAGACAGGATGGACTTCGGTCGCGGTAGCTGCCGCCCCAGCGATTCCCAGTTCGATCGGAATTCATTCGCCCGGATGGCATTCATCGGGTTTCCGTGGCCGACGAACAGGGGGGCATCCTAATGCTCATCGCTGCGCGAACGCGAGTCGCAGGCCGAGCGCGATCAGCACGGTGCCGCACAGTGCGTTGAGCCAGCGCCTGACCGCCGGCGTCAGGAACAGGCGCCGCGAGCGATCCACCGCCCAGGCGACAAAGCCGAGCCACAGGATTCCCTCGGCGCAGTGGATCGCGGCGAGCAGGAGCGACCTGGCGAGCACCGGGTCGCCCGGTTCCATGAACTGCGGCAGCAGCGCGAGATAGAAGACGATCACCTTCGGATTGAGGAGATTGGTGAGCAGTCCCTCGCGGAAGCTGCGCAGGGGCGGCACCTGGGCCGTCGCGACCTCGCCGGAAGGCGCTGGCGGGAGGCGGCCGAATCCTGCGCGAAGAGACTGGATGCCAAGCCAGGCGAGGTAGGCGGCGCCGGCGATCTTGAGCGTGAGGAAGGCGCCGGCCGAGTGCGCGAGCACCGCCGAGACGCCGAGCGCCGACAGGAGCGCGTGGAAGTAGAGGCCGCTCGAGATGCCGAGCACCGTCATGAAGCCGTCGCGCCGCCCGCCGCGCAGGGCGTTGCGTACGACCAGGAAGGTGTCCGCGCCCGGCGAAATCGTCACCAGCGCGGCGACGACCGCGAATGCGAGCACCTGCGGGTCGAGAAGACTCACGAGGCCTTGCGCCTGAAACAGCCTGACGCGTGGTCGTTCACGACGCCGACGGCCTGCAGGAAGGCGTAGCAGATCGTCGTGCCGACGTAGCGGAAGCCGCGGCGCTTCAGCTCCTTGCTGAGCGCGTCGGACAGGGCGGTTCGCGCGGGCGGGCGGCCGCCGCGGCTCACGATCGGCCGGCCGCCGGCGAAATCCCAGAGAAACCGGTCGAAGCTGCCGAACTCGCGCTGCACGTCCAGGAACGCGCGTGCATTGGTGATCGTGCTGTTGATCTTGAGGCGGTTGCGCACGATGCCGGCATCCTGCATGAGGCGCCGCTGCCGCGGCGCCGTGAAACGCGCGACCTTCGCCGGGTCGAAACCCGCGAACGCCCGGCGATAGGCGCCGCGCTTGTTCAGTATCGTCTCCCAGCTGAGACCCGCCTGCGCGCCTTCGAGCGTGACGAACTCGAACAGCACGCGGTCGTCGTGAACCGGCACGCCCCACTCACGGTCGTGGTACTCGATCATCGCCGGCGACTGCGCCCAGGCGCAGCGCTTCACGGGTCGCTCACGAACAGGCGCAACTCCTCGGAACCGAAGGCGATCATGCGGTCGAATCGGAACCCGAGTCTGGCGAGCAGGCGCATCGAGGGCTCATTGTCCTGTGTCGTGATCGCGAGGATCCGGCTGAGCCCGAGCGATTCGCGCGCATGGTGCAGGACCGCGCGCGCGGACTCGAGCGCGTAGCCCTGCGACCAGTGCTCCGGGAAGAAGGAAAGCCGAGGTCCGGCTCCGGCAGCGTGTCGCGCCTCAGCACCCCGCACATGCCGATGCCGGCGTCGTCGGCCTTGCGCACTACCTTCATCAGACCGTGGCCGTGGCGCGCGTAGCCGGCAACCGGGCCATCCGTGATGTAACGGCGCGCGTCGTCGAGCGTGCGCACGCCGCGATCGCCGATGTAGCGCAGGAACGAAGGCTCGTTGACGAGCCGGTGCACGAACCCGGCGTCATCCGCCGTGAACTCGCGCAGCACGAGGCGCTCGGTCTCGATCGCCGTCACTGGTGCAGAGCCCAGAACGGCAGCACGGTGCGGTCGGCGAAGGACATCCGCCGGTAGACGCCGATCGCGCGGGTGTTGTCCGCGTAGACGTGCAGGAACGGCGTGAAGCCCTGGTCGAATGCCCGACTGCATAGGATGCCGAGCAGCCGGTGCGCGTAGCCGCGGCCGGCGTAGTCCGGGTGCGTGCAAACCGCGGACAGCTCCTGGTAACCGTCGAGGCGCATGCGTTCACCGCCCATCGCCGCGAGCAGTGACCCGTGGTAGATGCCGTAGTAGCGGCCCATGTCGAGGGTTCGCGCCCGGAAGAATCCGGGAAAAACGAGGTCCGTCAGGCCGATCATGTCCGGGACGTTCTCGGCCGTCATGACCGACACCGGCGGGCCGTCCACGACGGTCGTGCGCGCGTTGCAGACCATCTGCAGGACCGGTTTCTTCGGCTCCAGCTTCCAGCCGGGCGGCGGCTGCGGCGTGACGCCGACGACGAACAGCGACTCGTCGTCGTCGATGAGACTGGTGAGCTGGTCGGCCGCGCGCGGCGACGGCACGCCGACGGCGGCGAACGGCACGATGGCCGCGGGGTAGCGCGCGGCGCCGTCGGCTGTCAGCGCGAGCCCGGCATGCTGGGTCGAGAGCGCGTGCCAGACGGGATTGTCGAGGACGTGCCCGGCCATGGCGGGTGCCTCAGGCGGCGATGCCGAATGTGCGGCCGATCGCGGCGGTCAGCGCCATCGCGATGGCGCCCCAGAAGGTCATGCGCAGCGCGCCCCTGGCGGCCCCCGAGCGGCCGATGCGCGCGGAGACGGCGCCGAGGAAGGCGAGGAAAACAAGCGACAGGCCGGCGACGATCCTGGGCGCGGTCTCGGCCGGGGACAGCGCCACGGCGGTGAGCGGCAGCGCCGCGCCGGCCGCGAAGGCGGCGGCAGAGGCGAGCGCCGCCTGGATTGGCCGTGCCCGCAGCCGCTCCAGGATGCCGAGCTCGTCGCGCGCGTGGGCCTCGAGGGCGTCCTTCGCGGCGAGCTGTTTCGCGACCTCGGAGGCGAGCTGCGGGTCGAGCCCGCGGCCCACGTAGATCGCCGCCAGCTCGCGATGCTCGGCGTCAGGGTCATCCGCGAGCTCCCGGCGTTCGCGCTCGAGGTCGGCACGCTCGGTGTCGGCCTGGGAGCTCACCGAGACGTACTCGCCCGCCGCCATGGACATGGCGCCGGCGACCAGCCCGGCGAGGCCGGCGGTGAAGACCGCTGCTTGCGAGCCGCCGGCCGCCGCGACCCCGATCAGCAGGCTCGAAATCGAGATGATGCCGTCATTCGCGCCGAGGACGGCTGCGCGCAGCCAGCCCGCGCGGCCGGACCCGTGGTATTCCCTCATTTCTGGTTGACGGCGTGCCGCCCGGGGCCGATCAGCGCGAGCGCGGTGGCCGTGAAGAAGTACATGTACTGCAATTCGAGCTTCAGGCCTCCGCCCTGCGGCTCGAGCTCGAACAGCTCCGCGCCGTGCACCAGGCCGATTGCGAACAGCATGTTGACCGCGATCAGCCAGGCGCCGATGCGCGCGTACCAGCCCGCGATCACGGCAAGCGGGGCGAGGACCTCGCCCACGTAGACGCCGTACTTGAGGTACACCGGCAGCCCGGCATTCGCGAGCGCGCCGTCCAGCCAGCCGATGCCGTTCCTGAGCTTGCTGATGCCGTGCAGCAGGACGAGGAGGCCGAGCACGACGCGCAGGATGAGCTTGCCGGTGTTTTCGTTCATGGGGTCAGGTCCTCCTCATCTCTCGATCCGGTACTCGACATCGACGGCGGATTCCCTGCCGGACTCGGCGGCGATCTCCCAGCGGTCGCCGATCGTGTAGCGCAGCTTCAGCGTGTTGATCTCGTCCACCAGGGAGATACCGTAGCTGACGTAGAGCCGCGGCGACAGGTATTTCCCGAGCACCAGCTCGGCGCCGGCGCCCGCGTCCTCGATCAGGCCGACGTCGTCGAGGCCGACGTACTTGCCGAGCTGGCCGGCGAGCAGTGCGCCGCCGCGCTCCGTGTCGGTCAGCTCGCTCTCCGGCGCCCCCGGGTCGCCCTGGACGTTGGAGCGGCCGACGATCAGCATCGAGGCGATCTGGGCCTGCGGCAGACTCGGTTCCGAGAACAGCGTCAGCTGCGGCCGGCGCAGCGGGCCGCGGGCGATGACGCCGACCGTGTAGCCGGGCAGCTCGCGGATCGCGCGCAGGTCGACGCCGGGATCCGTGACCGCGCCGCCGGTGAACAGCAGGCGCCCGCGCTCGACCTCGAGCTCGCGCCCGTACGCGCGGTACACGCCTTGCGCCACTTCGAGCTCGCCGGCGGCCGTGGTGCCGCCCTGGGCCGCGGACTGCGCGCGCACCGCGCCGGTCACCGCTGCCGCCAGGCCGAAGGCCCTGACCTGGACCTTGTCGCCGAGCCTGAGCCGCACGTCGCTCGTGACCGAGAACCGCTCCGCGACGTCCGGTTCCGCTTCGGGCCGCACGATGCGCTCGTCCGCGGACACGAGCACCGCGCCCGCCGTGTCGGCAGGCTGGATGCAGGCCTCGGGGATGACGACTTCACCCGTCACCGCGATGTGCCGGTCGTCCAGCCGGAAGCGCAGGTCCGGCGAGGCGAGGATGCGGGCCTCCGGCACGTTGGCGACCAGGAGTCGCTCCCCGATGAGTGCGAGCTCGCCCGAGAGCCGCCGGTCGCGCCAGCCGAGCCGCCCGTCGAGCGCGAGTGTCCCGTCGCCGGCCCTGCCGGCGGCATCGAGCGTCAGCGACGTGTCGGCGAGGCGCACGGTAGCGCGCAGTTCCCGGAGCCGCAGATTCGCCTGGTAGAAGTCGAGCGTGCCGCCGGCGAGGCGCGCTTCGCCCTCGAGCGCAGGCGCGGCGACCCGCCCCGCGACCCGGAAGTCGAGCTCGGCCTCGCCCGAGGCGCTGTCGGTCGTGTTCACGAGCAGCGGCAGCAGGTTGAGTTGACGCGTGCGGCCCTTGATGCTGCCGGCAAGCGGGAGGTCGCCGAGGTCGCTGCCCGGAGTGCGGATCGCCTCGAGCGTGGCGTCGAGTTCGAGGGCCGCGGGGTCGGCCACGCGCAGGTCGAGGCGGTGCAGTTCGGGGGCAGACGCGAGCGTGAGGCGTGTGAGGCCAAGCTCGACGCGTCGCTCGGCGCCGCTCGCGGACTGGTAGGTCAGCGACGCGTCGCGGATCTCGGCGTTGACGTCGGCGAGCCAGGGCGTGCCGGCACGGCCCGATATCTCGGCATCGACCGCCAGGAAGCCCCGGTAGCGGGGCGCGCCGAGACGCTTGGGGTCGAGCGCTTCGAGCGGGAACGATTCCGTCGCCGCCTGCAGCGTCCAGTCGCCGCCCGATCGCCAGCGGCCCTGCAGGCAGAAGCGCCGTTCCTCGTACACGAGGCAGACCGGATCGAGCGAGGCCTCCCTCAGGTTCACGGACAGCGCTCCCGGCGATTCCAGCTGCCAGGGCACGAGGCGAGGCCCGCTTGCCTCGGTGCCTTCGAGCCGCAGCGTGTATTGGCCATCCACCCACGCGCCGTGACCATGCAGCGACAGCGCGTCCTGGCCGGAGCCGACACGGAATCGCAGCGCGTGATCGCCCGTGAGCCCGTCGAGGGCGAGGCGCGTGTCGTTGATCGGAAACCCTGACGCGCTGATGCCGTTCGAGCGCAGGCGAAGCCAGGAATGGTCCTGGCCTCCGCGATCGATGCGCGCATCGGCCGACAGCACGACCGCGCGGTGCTCGCCCCAGGCGAGCCCGTGACCCGTGATGCCGATGTCGATCGTGTCCGCGCGCGCCGAGACCTTCGCATCGAGCTCGCCCCCGAACTCGGGCAGTAGCGCGGACAGGTCGTCCGAAACGACCCGTGCGCGCAGGTCAGCGTCCTGGCCAAGCCTGCCGTCCGCCTCGAGGCGTGTCGAACCGAGCTTGAGAACAACGTCCTCGAGCTCGATCGTGCCCGGCGCGCGCCGCATGGCGCCGCTGCCGCTGGCAGGCAGGCCTCGCAAGGTCCCGCGCAACTGACGGATGCTCGCCGACCACGGGCCTGTTGCCGCGAATCCGCTGCCCGATCCGGTGAACTCGAAGCTGAGGCGCCCCGGCAGCTCCTCGCGCAGCACCGCGGGATTCACGTCCGTGGCGCGGCCGCGGGCCGACCAGGCATTGCCCCCATCGCGGCCCAGCGAGCCCGCGAGCGACACGCCCCCACCCAGGACCTGCCACGACGAATCCTCGACCTCGATCGCCGAGGCCGTGAATCTTCCCGTACCCTCGCCGGTGAGCGGGGGCCCGGCGGCAGGCCGGAACTTACCGTTCACGCGCCAGGAGAATTCGGTCCAGCCCTGCGCGGCGAGCGAGCCGCGCGGCGAGGCGACCAGCAGTTCGCCGGTGAGCGGCCAGCGGAAATTCGTCCAGTCGGCCGATACGGCATAGGTTGGATCGTCGCCGAGCGTCATCCGGCCCGTCGTGCGCAGTACCGACCCCGGCGCGGTTTCGAGGGTGAGCGGCTCGACGTGCAGCACCTGCTCCGCGTAGCGCAGTCTTGCGTCCACCCGCAGGCCCGCCCCTGGCAGGCCCGCGCCGCGCAGGACTCCATTTGCCTGGTAGTGCGCGAGATCCCCTTCGATTTCGAATGCCCCGGCCAGTGGGCCGACGGGTGGGGCGTCCATCCACTGCGCGAGGTCGAGCTGCTCAATGTCTGCCGTGCCGCGCCAGCGCGGGCCGGCGGCGAGATTCGTCAGTTCCACCCTGACGCGACCGGTGCCGGGCGAGGCGATCGGTGCGTCGACGAGCAGCCGGTCGAGATCTCCGACCGCGTGCGCGACGCCGGCGGCGCGGTTGTCGTCGCCGAGGGACCAGGCCGCACGGACGTCGAGCGCGAGCGGCTCGCGCGCGTACAGCGTGCCGCCCGCGCCGGCGACGGCCCAGCCCGTGCCGCGCACGCCGACGCCGTCGAACTCGATGCGGGCCCGCGAGACTTTCGCCGAGCCGCGGATGTCCGTGAACGCGGTCTCGACGCCGGCGGGCGAGACGATCGACACGCGGGCGGCCTGCATGTCGTCCAGCACCAGCGACAGCCAGCCGGGCATGAACGACGGCGGGCGCGCTGGGCCGGAACGCGGCCGCAGCACGACGCGCGCCTCGGCGATGCGCGCGCCGTCGGCCGAGATGCGCCCGGCGAGGATCTCGAGCGGTTCGTAGTCCGCGGCGAACCCGCGCACGCGGATCGACGCGCGCGGATGCTCGATCTCGACCGCGTCGATGTCGAGCGGGCCGATCAGCCGGCCGCGCGCGCCCTCGAGCCGGATCTGCACCGTTCCCAGCGATTCGGCGAGCGCGACCGCGCGACGCAGCCCCGCCTCGGTGGTCACGAGCCAAGTTGCCGCGAGGAGCACCGCCAGCAGCAGCCCGGCGATTCCGGCGGCCAGCCAGCGAACCCAGGGACGGATCTGCCGCTTCACGTCAGAACTCCGGCGTGAAGTTGACGTGCAGGCGCGGCGAGCGGTCGGCTTCCGAAACCGACTGCGCGACGTCGAGCCCGACGCTCAGGAATGGCAGCCGATAACGCAAACCGACGCCGACCGAGTACTCGAGCGGATCGCCGAAGGTATTGAAGGCGTTGCCGCCGTCCACGAATACCGCCGCAACCAGGTTGCGCGGCAGGTTGCGCTGCAGTTCGACCGTGCCGGTCAGGAGATGCCGGCCGCCGACCTTGTTGCCTGCCGCGTCGACCGGTGACAGTTCCTGGTAGCCGTAGCCGCGCACGCTCTGGTCGCCGCCCGCGAAGAACCGGTACTGCGCCGGCAGTTCCTGGAAATCGCCGACCACGCTCGCGCCCAGCTCGGCACGCAGGTAGAACCGCCACTTGTCATTCAGTCGGAGGAAGCGCTCGTCGCGAACATTCAGCCGCGTGAAATCGGTGTCCGATCCGAGCGCGCTGGTGGAAGCCAGGATCTCGGCGCGCAGGCCGGTCGCCATCGCGTTGGTACCGAGAAAATCGGGCGGCAGGCGCGCGAACGAAATTCCCGGCACGAGCAGCAGGCTGCGGCTGCGATCCACCTGGGTCGAGTCGCCGGAGGCCGTAGTGACCTTGTCCTCGCTGCTGTCGAGAGTCGCGGACAGCACACGCTGCCAGCGGCCGCGCACTTGCGTGAGGGCCGTCTTGAACGTCCCGCCCGTGGTCTCCACGTCCGCGCGCTGCTCATCGAAGCCGCGCAGCTCGAACGCGAGCTTCTCGAGTGCCGGGTCGGTCGAGGGAACGACATACGTCAGGCTCACCGAATCCTCGACGTCCGAGGCGCGCGCCTGGGCGCGCAGCCGGTGGCCGAGATCGTTGCGCCTGCGGTCCTCCCAGCCGAGCGTGCCGCGTGCCCCCGTGTCGGTGCCGTAGCCCGCGGCGATCGTCCAGACGTGGCGTTCGTTCCGCTCGGAGGTGATCCGCACCGGCACGACCTTCGCGACGCGGTCGCGCTCGCCGGGCAGCACCTCCGACAGCGAGAAGTACTGCGAATCGTCGAGCGCGAACTGCGTGCGCAGCAGCGCCTCGGCGCTGTACCAGTCGCCTTCTTGGTACCGCAGCATGCGCCGCACCAGGCTGTCACGTACCACGTCCTGCTCGATCGCCGTGGGCCCGAAGCGGTAGCGCTCGCCGGTGTCCAGCGTGAGCCGGGCATGCGCCGCGAGCGTGGCGGGGTCGACCGACAGCAAGCTGACGGTGAAGCGCGCATCGAGGAAGCCGTTGCCGAGCGCCGCGCGCAGCAGCTCGCCTTTCAGCTGGTCATAGGCCGGGTGGCTCAGGCGCTCGCCGGTGCGCAGCGGGGACTGCTCCAGCACGCGCTGCAGGAAGCGCTCGTCGCGGCCGGGGCCGGTGATCGCGACGTCCTGCGCGACCAGCATCACCGGTGAGCCGGGCTCGATGGTGATGACCGCGTGCCAGCCCTCGTCTTCCTGCTCGAGCTTGGTCGCGACCCTCGGCTCGTAGTAGCCGAAGGGCCGCAGCGCCGCGCGCGCCTCCGCCGGAGCGCGCTGCACGAGCCGGGCGATCATTTCGGCATCGAGGTCCTGCGCGGCGGACAGCCGGTTGAGGCTGGAGAGCGCACGCACGTTGTCGAGCAGCGCGCCGTCGACGCCCCGGAACTCGACCTCGACCACCGCGGCCGCACCGGCCTCCGCCTTGCCGCAGGGCGGCAGCGACGCGGTTCCCCCGCTCGCGGGCTGAGCGGCGAGGAACGCCATGCACGCGGCGGCGGGCAGGACGAGCGGCACGGGAAGTCAGGCCTTGCGCCGGCGCCGGCGTTGCAGCATCCAGACTCCGAGGGCGGCGAGCACGAGGATCGCAATCACGGGCAGGACGACCGCGAGGGCAGAGATCACGATCGAGCTCGCGAGCTCGGCGGTCGAATAGGCGTGATTGCCGATGCCGCCGGACATGGCGCCGGTTTTCGCGCGGCCGACGGCATTCAATGCGTGGCCCGCGGTGGCGATCGCGCCGCCGGCGCCGATTGCGGTGAGCCAGCGCAGCCAGTCGGGCAGGCCGACCATCACGCCGGCGGCGGCCACGATGCCGGCGATCACTGCGACGGGCGCGCCGAGCAGGTCGAGCACGTGGTCGACGCCGGGCAGGTAGTAGGCGGCGATCTCGGCCACCGTCGCGATCCCGAGTGCGGTCAGCACAACCGGCTCGCCGAGCCAGTCGAAGCCGCGCCCGGGTTCCACCCAGCCGAAATGAATCGCGAGGCCGGCGGCGAGGAGCGGCACGAATGCGCGGAATCCCGCGGCGGCCGCGAGCGCGATACCGGTCGCGACCGAGAGCAGCATGTTCAGGGGTTCAGCCATTCCTGGATCAGCCGGTAGGCGATCGACTGCGGGAATGGTAGCATCGCGCCGCCCTTCAGCTCGTCGCGGTGGAACCAGCGCGCGTCCTCGAGCTCGGCGTCGCCGATCCGAATCTCGGTGGTGCGCGCCTCGGCGCGGAATCCGAGCATCAGCGAGCGCGGGAACGGCCAGGGCTGCGAGGACTGGTAGCTCATCATGCCGGTCTCGACGCCGGTCTCCTCGAGCACTTCGCGATGCACCGCGTCCTCGAGACTCTCGCCGGGCTCGACGAACCCCGCAATCGTCGAGTAGCGCCCTGCCGGCCAGCCGGGCTGGCGCCCGAGCAGCGCGCGGTCGCCGTCGGTCACCAGCACGATCACGGCCGGGTCCACGCGCGGGAAGAACTCCGTCTCGCAGCCCGGCCGCGTGCAGACCATCACGCGGCCGCTCTTCTTCGGCAGCGTCGGCGCGCCGCAGCTGCCGCAGTAGCGATGACGGTGGCGGAAGGAAATCATGGCGCGCGCGTAGGCGACGAGTCCCGCCTCGTCGTGCGGCAGGAGCGCGGCCGCGAGCCTCAAGTCCGCGAACTCCGCGCCTGCGGCGAGCTCGAGCGGGCTCGCCGCCTCGATCTCGGCGGTGAAGACCGCGAGCCCCCGGTAATCGCCGAGCAGGACCAGCTCGTCGAGCGCGATGCCGGCGAACGGGCCGCTGTCGATGGGGAACAGATATGCCGCAGGGGAGGGCTGCCGGACGACCGGGCAGCGCGACTTCCAGACCGGGATCAGTCGCGCGGAACCGCCGGCGATCGCGCGCGCGATGGCGTCGGTATCGGCGTTCGCAAGCTTGAGCCGGTCGACGTGCGGCCCGGCGAATACGTTGGGGCGCATCCCTTCCCGTACCTGGCAGGAAAACGCGTCATTCTAGCAGTCGCCTACCGACAGCCCGGGCCGTGCCGGCGGCCGGGTCGAGGCGCAGAACTCGCAGACTTTCGGTCGCTGCGCGTAGCGCAGGACGACCAGCGGGCTCCCGCAGCCCTCGCAGTCGTCGAGGCAGATCTCGTTCTGTTTCTCGAGCGAGCGCAGCAGGTGACAGGCGTGCTCGAAGGAGATCTGCGGGCGCTCATTGAGGCTCAGGAAGGTTTCGTAGGCCTCGCAGAATGTTTCCCCGAAGCGCAGTTGTTCCAGGGCGCCGGTTGCGGCGCCGCCATCGCGTTTCAGGATCCCGAGCACGCAGAGCAGGGTGGCGAGCCCCGCCGCCTCGTGGCGGATGCCGGCATTGCGCATGAAGTAGGCGCTCTGGCGCGGGCTCTTGCCGCAGTGCCTGCGCACGTCGCGCCGGCCGGCGTCGGCGACGTAGGAGCGCTACAGCTTGCGGACCCGGTCATCCGTGAGGCCGGTCCAGCTGCGGATCGTCCGGGTCCGCGCCTCGTGGCGGATGAGCCGGAGCGCCAGGTCGAGGCGCAGGCGGTCGCGCGTGTAACGGTCGTCGGTGATGCGCATGGAATCTGCCTTGACGCTACGGGATGGTACTGGTAGTTTCGTACCAGTCAATCGTAAGCCGGCCCCAGAGCCGGCGAACCGCGAAATGGCGTGTCTACGGGGAGAAATGCCATGCATCGCCAACACCCGCTTGCGCTCGCGCCGCCCGCCGGCGATGCCGACTGGCATCAGCGCAGCCTGCTCGACGAATCCACGCGCCGCGCCCTGCTATCGGTCAACCTCGCTTTCCTCGACCTGGCGGTGGAGCTCGCCGAGGAAGGGCGGCTGAAGCAGATCTGACCTGACACCCTTTTTAGTCCCGTCCGGATCTAGAGTCCGCGGTTAAAGATACTGCTTTTTCGCTCCGCTGGATCAGCATCTGCGCGTACTCCTGCGGGGTCCGTTTGCCGAGCGAGCTGTGCTC
>VGUH01000024.1 GCA_016874295.1 Gammaproteobacteria bacterium
GCCGTCCAGCACGCGATGGTCGATGGTCAGCGTCACGTAGCAGCATGGCCGGATCACGATCCGGTCCTCGCCGCCCTCGCTCGTGACGATGGCCCGCTTTTCCAGCTTGCCGACGCCAAGAATCGCGGACTGCGGCTGGTTGATCACGATCGGTGCTGCCACCAGGCTGCCGCTCACGCCGTGATTCGAAATCGTGAACGTGCCGCCCTGGAGGTCAGCGGGCGTGAGGGCGTCGTCGCGCGCTTTCGTGACGAGCGCAGCGAGCGCCGCCGCGATGCCCGCGATATCGAGACTTCCGGCGTCGCGGATGACGGGCACGACCAGGCCACGACCCGGCAGCGCCGTGCCGATGCCGATGTCGATGCGCTCGTGCACGAGGATCGCGTCGTTGGTCCAGCGCGCGTTCGCTTCCGGCACCTCACGGATCGCAGCGACGCAGGCGGCCACGAAATAGGCGGTGAGCGTCAGCGGATGTCCCTGCCGCTCGAACTGCGCCTTGCGCCGGGCGCGATCGGCGAGCACCGCGCTCATGTCGGCCTGGAACACGGTCGTGACGTGCGGCGCAGTGCGCAGCAGGCTCTCGACCATGTGCGCGGCGATGCGCCGGCGCATCGGCGTGTGCGGCACGCGCCGCACACCCGGCTCGTCCGGCGCTGCTGCTGCGGCGGCTGCAGGCGCCGCGGCGCCGGGCGCGGCGGCGAGCACATCATCGACGGTGAGGCGACCGCCCTCCCCGCTGCCCCGGATGGCATCCGCGCTGAGACCGCGTTCCGCCAGCAGCCTGCGCACTGCAGGACTCAGCGCACCTGGCCTCGGCGGCGCGCCGGGTGCCTGAACGGATGGCCTCGCCACGGCGGCGGCGCCCGGCGCGCGGGCGGCAGGCGGGGCGTCCACGGCGCCGGCCTGCATCCGCGCCAGTACGTCGCCCGGCGCGACGTCGGTGCCTTCAGGCGCGACGATCTCCGCCAGCACGCCTTCCACCGGTGCCGGAACTTCCACCGTCACCTTGTCGGTCTCGATCTCGACCAGCGGCTCGTCCTGCCGGACAGCGTCGCCGATGGCCTTCAGCCAGCGCTGAACCTGCGAGCGCGTGCCCTCGATCCGGTCCTGCGGCAGCACGACATCGACAGGCGCGCTCATCGGCTAGTAACTCGCGATCCGGCGCATGGCCGCCACGATATCACCGACGGACGGGACCACGGCTTCCAGCAGGCGGGGCGAGTGCGGACTCGGCACGTCCGGCATCGCGAGCCGCTGCACAGGCGCGTCGAGGTGAAAGAATGCGTGCTCGGCGAGCACTGCGGCGATCTCCGCGCCGAAACCCGCCGTCACATTGTCCTCGTGCACGATCAGGCAGCGGCGCGTCTTCATGACCGATGCCAGCACGCTTTCCTGGTCCCAGGGCGAGAGCGTGCGCAGGTCGAGGAGTTCCACGTCGATCGCGGATGCCGCTGCCGCCTGCTCGCAACGTTCCACCATCGCGCCCCAGGTCACGACGGTGAGTTCCGAGCCTTCGCGCAGGCGCTTCGCCTGGCCAAACGGCAGCATGAAGTCGTCGCCCGGCCAGGGCCGCCGCGCCGCCGCGCCGTCGAGCAGGTATCGGTGCTCGAAGAAAATCACGGGTTCGTTGCCGCGCAGCGCGGTACGCAGCAGTCCTACGGCGTCCTCGGCGTTCGATGGGATCGCGAGCTGCCAGCCGACGGCATGCACGAACTGCACTTCATTGCACTGGCTGTGCCAGGGATCGCCGCACTTCAGGAATCCGCCCGGCATGCGCACCACCATCGGCGCGGCAAAGCGGTTCGCCGTGCGCCAGCGCAGGGTGCCGCAGTCGTGCAGCTGCTCGGCCGCCGGCTCCGCGTACTTGCGGAACTGGATTTCCGGCACCGGCACGAGTCCGGCGAACGCCATGCCCACCGCCCGGCCGATGATGCCCTCCTCCGACAGGCTGGTGTCGAAGACGCGATCCGCGCCGAAACGCTCCTGCAGGCCGAGCGTCGCCGCGTGCACGCCGCCCTTCCTGCCGACGTCCTCGCCGAATACGAGGACGCGCGGGTTGATGGCGAGTTCGTGCTCGAGCGTGCGCCGGATCGCGGTCAACATGTTGATGCGCGCGCCTTCCGGCCGCGGTGTCGGGTTGCCCGGCGGCGGGGTCACGCCGTCCGCGCGCTGGCCGCCCTGGACCTGCAGCTCGAGACTTCCGTCGCCGCGCCGCTCGGTGAAGACATGGCGCGTAACATTCGATGCGTCGAGCGGCGCCCCGGCCTCGATTCGCTCGAGTGCGGCGGCGACCTCCGCCGCGGCTGCGTCCTCGAGGGACGCCCACTCCTCCGCGCCCAGTTCCGCAGGCACCAGCAGCCGGCGCAAGGCCAGCAGCGGATCGCGGGCACGCTCGGCGGCGAGCTCCTCCGCGCTCTTGTACGCCTGCGTGTCCTGGCCCGAGTGTCCCGAGAGCCGCGGCACGCGCAGCCGCAGCAGGACCGGGCCATCCCCGCCGCGCACGCAGGCAATCGCCTCGTCGATCAGTGCGGCCGCCGCAAGCGGATCTGCGCCGTCGCCTGAGAGGATGTGGAGGTTGCCGAATGCGGCGAGGTTGGCCGCGATGTCGCCGCCGGGCGTCTGGCGCGCCGCGGGCACCGAGATCCCGTAACCGTTGTCTTCGATGAAATACAGGAGCGGCAGCCGCGCCGTGGTTGCGATGTTGAGCGAGGCCCAGAAGCCGTTGGCGGAAGTCGACGCTTCGCCGCCATGGGCGACCGCCAGCGAGCCGGCGACCGTGGCATCGCCCAGCACGCGGGCGCGGTACACGAGCGACTGGGCCCAGCCGGTTGCGGGCGTGAATTGTGTGCCGACGCCGCCGCAGGCCGGCAGCAGGCAGGGCCCGTCACGGTTGGGCCGGTTGATGACGGCGCCGATGTCCCGGCCGCCGGACATGCCCGCGGCGCGCATCATCGTCGACGCGAGCGCCTCCTCGGTCGGCAGCCCGAGGGCGAGCGCGAGCGGTCGCGAGCGATAGTACGGGGCCACCGCGTCGTGGCGGCCATCCAGGCGCTGGGCCAGGAGGGCCTGGGTCACGTCGTGACCGCGGGCGCAGAACTGGTAGAGCACCTTGCGCTCGGGGACCAGCCGCGTCTCCTCGAGGGCATCGAGCGCGCGCGAGATGAACACCGTGCGCAGGAGGCGCCGCCAGTCGACGCCGACTCGGGATCGCGTTGCAGGCGCGGCGAGCATGGGTTGCCGCGAATCGTACAGGCAACGGCACGCCGTTTATTGGCGCAAACCTTGAATATCATCTCCAGTAATGGCGATAATCGTCAATAAATAGACTTGGCACGACAGATAATGACCGAACGCCTGCTCGACCGCACTGACCTCAGGATCCTCGCCCTGCTGCAATCGGACGGCCGGATGAGCCACGTCGAGATCGCGGCCAAAGTCGGCCTTTCGCCCTCCCCCTGTGCGCGGCGCATCCGCAGGCTCGAGAAGCATGGCGTGGTCGAGAAATACACGGCACTCGTCGATCCGAAACGCGTGGGCCAGAACGTGCTCGCCTTCGTCCAGATCAAGCTCGAGCGCCACACGGACGAGGTGATCGGCCAGTTCCGCCGCATGCTGGCCGAGCGGCCGGAGGTCATCTCCGCACATGCCATGACCGGGGAAATGGATTTCCTGCTGCGCGTCGTCGTACCGGATCTGGACGCGCTCGGGCGCCTGACCCTGCACCAGCTGCTGAAGTTTCCCGGCGTGCGCGACGTGCGCTCGAGCCTCGTGCTGGAAACCCTGAAGGCCGATACCGCCATTCCCCTGACCGCCGCACGGGCCTGACCCCCGCCCCTGCCCTTGGCCGCTACTGCGCTACAATCCGCCGGATCCGAACCCGGGCAGGCTTGCGCTGTCCATGGCTGAACATTCCGCTGGGAGAAACTGCCGTAATGACCCGAATCATGCTCGCCCTGACGCTGCTCGCTGCCGCTGCCGAAGCTGAGGCCGCCTGCATCTATCCACGCGCACCCGACCAGATCCCCGACGGCGCCAAGGCGACTTACGAGGAGATGGTGGCCGGGCAGAAGGCGGTGCAACAGTTCAACGCCGACATCACCGCGTACAACACCTGTCTCGACATGGAAATGCAGGCGCTCGAGACGAGCGGCGAGCACGACGAAACCCGGCTGGCGGAACTGCGCGCCATGCAGGCGAAGAAGAACAATGCGGCCGTGGACGAAGTCCAGGCCGTCGCCGACCGCTTCAACGAGCAGCTGCGCATCTTCAAGGCCCGCGACAAGCAGGACTGACGCGGGGGCTGAATTGCTGACACCCGCCGAGGCCGATGCGGCGATTGCCGCCGCCCTGGCGCCGGTGTCGCAGGAGACCGTGCCGCTCGCAGCCTGCGCCGGGCGCGTACTGCGCGCCGCGCTCCGTGCGGAACGCGACGCGCCGCCCTTCCACCGCGTGGCGATGGACGGAATCGCGATCCGCGCGGGCAGCGGCCGCAACCGTTTCCGCGTGGCTGGCGTTCAGGCTGCGGGAACTCCAGCGCTGCAGCTCACCTCGCCCGACGACTGCTTCGAGGTCATGACCGGCGCGATCCTGCCGGGCGGTTGCGACACGGTTGTCCCGGTGGAGCAGATCAAGCTCGCCGGCGGCACCGCCGAGTTGCTCGACGGCGTCGAGCCGACGCCCTGGCGCCACGTGCATCGGCAGGCGAGTGACGCCCGCTCGGGTGACGTCCTGCTCGCAACCGGCGTACGGCTCGCTGGCCCCGAGCTCGCAGTCGCCGCCTCCTCGGGCCTCGCGGCACTGCCGGTATCGCGCGAGCCGCGCATCGCCGTGATCTCGACCGGCGACGAGCTCGTGGAGCCGGGCACGCCCATCCTCGCGCACCAGGTGCGTCGTTCGAATGCCTACGGACTCGCGGCGGCGCTGGCGCTCGCGGGATTCTCGCCGCGTATTTCGCTGCACCTGCCCGACCGCGAGGACGCGCTTGCGAAGGCGCTCGGTGACGCACTCGAGCGCCACGACGTGCTGGTGCTGTCGGGCGGCGTCTCCGCCGGGCGCTTCGACTACGTGCCCAGGGTCCTGGCCGCGCTCGGCGCGCGGCAGGTGTTGCACGGCATTGCGCAGCGGCCCGGGCGGCCCATGTGGTTCGGCACCGGCGCGCAAGGGCAGGCCGTATTCGCGCTGCCCGGCAACCCGGTGTCGGTCCTGGTCTGCCTCGCGCGATATGTCATCCCGGCGCTCGGCCGGCTGGTCGATCTGCCGCCCCGGACCCCGCCTACAGTCGTCCTGGCGCAGGAATTCGCCTTCGAAAAGCCCCTCGTCTTCTTCCTGCCCGTCGCCCTAAGTTACGATCAGCAGGGTCGGGCCATGGCCGAGCCGCGGCCGACCGGCGGATCCGGGGATTTCATCGCGCTCGCCGGCACGGATGGCTTTGTCGAGCTGCCCTGCGGACCTGCGCGGCATCGCGCCGGGCTCGCGGTTCCCTTCTATCGCTGGTAACAGATGACGCAGAGCAAGAGCAGGAAGCTGGTGGCGATCGGCGCGCCGGGCGCCGTCACCGATGTGCGCGGACGGCCGCTGCTGGACCTGCGCATCTCGGTCATGGACCGCTGCAATTTCCGCTGCCCGTACTGCATGCCGCGCGAAACCTACGGCGAGGGCTACCGTTTCCTGCCAGCGGCCGAGCGGCTCTCGTTCGACGAGATCGTGCGGCTCGCGCGCCAGTTCGCCGCCGAGGGCGTGCGCAAGATCCGCCTGACAGGCGGTGAGCCGCTGCTGCGCACCGGCATCGCCGACCTGGTCGGCGAGCTGTCGGCGATCGACGGCATCGACGACCTCGCGCTCACGACCAACGGCGTGCTGCTCGCCCAGCACGCGGCGGAGCTGCGCGCCCAGGGACTCGCGCGCGTGACCGTGAGTCTCGACTCGATCGAGCCGGCGACATTCCGGCGCATGAGCGGCGGCTTCGACGGGCTCGACCGTGTGCTGGACGGCATCCGCGCCGCGCTCGAGGCGGGGCTGACGCCGGTCAAGGTCAATGCGGTCGTGCAGCGCGGCGTCAATGACGGGGAGGCCCTGGACCTCGCAAGCCACTTCCGCGGCACCGGCGTCATCGTCCGCTTCATCGAGTACATGGACGTCGGCAGCCGCAATGACTGGCGGCCTGCACTGGTGGTACCGGCGCGCGAGCTGCGCGACCGCATTGCCGCCGCCTGGCCGCTCGTGCCGCTCGCGCCCGCCCAGCCGGGCGAGGTCGCCGAACGCTACGCCTATGCGGACGGCGCCGGTGAAATCGGTTTCATCGCCTCCGTGACCCAGCCGTTCTGCGGCGGCTGCACGCGCGCGCGCCTGTCCTCGGACGGCGTCTTCTACACCTGCCTGTTCGCTACCGCCGGCACGGACTTCCGCGCGGCGCTGCGCGCAGGCGCAGGCGACGAACAGCTGCGCCGCATGATTTGCGCGACCTGGCGCGCGCGCGAGGACCGTTACAGCGAGTTGCGCGGCCGCGATGCCGCCGTCGCGACCGAGCGCAAGATCGAGATGTACTACATTGGCGGATGAGGCACCGAAACTGTCGCACGTCGGCGCGGACGGCTCGCCCGCGATGGTCGACGTCAGCGCCAAGGCCGTGACGCTGCGCACGGCCGAGGCCGAGGCGCTCCTGCGCTTCCCCGCCGCCGCGTTCGCCGCGCTGAAGGCGCAGGGCTTCGCGACCGCGAAGGGCCCGGTATTCCACACCGCGATCGTCGCGGGCACGATGGCCGCGAAGCGCACCCACGAGCTGATACCGTTCTGCCATCCGCTCGGTCTCGAGCGCTGCGACGTCGTGATCGAAGCTGCGGGCGAAGACGCACTGCGCGTGCGCTGCACGGCCGCGGTGCACCATCGCACGGGCGTCGAGATGGAGGCACTGACCGGCGCCTCGGTCGCGGCGCTCACCGTCTACGACATGTGCAAGTCGCTGTCGCACGCGATCGTCGTCGAATCGCTGCGCCTGACCGGCAAGAGCGGCGGCAAGAGCGGATTCGGCGCGGGGCCGCGGCCGTGACCCAGCTATACGGGCTCGTGCTCGCAGGCGGCCGGTCGACGCGCATGCACGCCGACAAGGCGGCGCTGGCCTACGGCGGCCGTCCCCAGCTCGCCGAGACATTTGACCTCGTCGCGCGCCACGTCGCGCGGGCGTTCGTCTCGGTGCGTGCGGACCAGACCGCGGAGCCGCTGCGCGCCGCCTATCCACAGGTGATCGACGGCGATGCGGGCCGCGGGCCGATCGCCGGCATCCTCGCTGCACAGGCGCGGCACCCCGATCGCGCCTGGCTGGTCGTCGCCTGCGACCTGCCGCAACTCGACGACATGACCCTCGAGGATCTGCTGCGGCGCCGCGACCCGGCGAAGCTGGCCACCTGTTTTGCGAGTGCGTACGACGGGTTGCCGGAGCCGCTGTGCGCCGTGTACGAGCCGGCGAGTCGAGAACCGCTCCTCGCCCATGTCGCAGCCGGCCGTGACTGCCCGCGGAAATTCCTCGCCGGCCAGGACGTTTGCGTGCTCGCGGCACGCAGCAGCGCCGCGCTCGACAACGCCAACACGCCGGAGGACGCGGCCGCGGCGCGCGCGGCGCTTGCGGCGCGCGGGACCGCCTGATGCCCCGCGTACGGCTGCAGTACTTCGCCCTGCTGCGTGAGGAGGCGGGCCGGCAGTCCGAAACCGTCGATACCGCGGCCGCCACGCCCGCGGACCTCTATGCCGAGCTCGCGGCGCGGCACGGGTTCCGCCTGCCGGTCGCGCAGCTGCGGGTCGCCGTCAACGCGGCGTTCAGCGACTGGGACCGGCCGCTGCGGGACGGCGACGAGGTCGTCTTCATCCCACCGGTGGCCGGCGGATGAGTGCATTCAGCTTCTCGGCGGCGCCGATCGACACGGCTGGGCTCGCGGGCCCGCTCGCCTCGCCCGCCGCCGGCGGTTTCGCCGCGTTCGAGGGCCGGGTGCGCGATCAGAACGAGGGCCGCACCGTGCGGTCACTCGAGTACGAGGCCTTCGAGGCCCTGGCCGTCGCCGAGGGCGAGCGCATCGTCGCCGATGCCGTGCGCCGGCATGGCGCGACGCTCGGGCGCTGCGTGCACCGTACGGGTCGCCTCGCGGTGGGCGACGTCGCGGTCTGGGTCGGGGTCAGCGCGCCGCATCGCGCGGAGGCCTTCGCCGCCTGCCGCGAGATCATCGACGCCGTGAAACACCGCTTGCCGATCTGGAAGAAGGAACACTACGCGGACGCCGACAGCGGCTGGGTGAATTGCGAGCACGCGGCGCACCCCGCGGTGGCGGAATTCGATTACTCGCGGCAGTCAGCCCTGCCGGAAGTCGGGACCACCGGACAGCGGCGCCTCGCCGAGGCACACGTGGTCGTCGTCGGCGCCGGCGGGCTCGGTTGCCACGTGCTGGCGAGCCTCGCGGGTGCGGGTATCGGCCGCCTGACGATCGTCGACCACGACCGTGTCGAGGCGTCGAATCTTCATCGCCAGCCGCTGTACGCGATCGCCGACGTCGGCCGGCCGAAGGCCGAGGCGGCGGCGCGCCGGCTGGCGGACTACAACCCGGGCCTTCGCTACGTGCCGGTGGCGCGGCGTTTCGATGCCGAGCTCGGGGCCGCGCTGCTCGCCGGCGCCAACGCGGTAGTCGACTGCACCGACAACTTCGCCGCCAAGTTCCTGGTCAATGACGCCGCCCAGCGAGCGGGCATTCCCGCCGTGATCGCCAGCGTGTACCAGTACGAGGGCCAGCTGCAGGTCGTCCGCGCCGACCGCGGCGGCTCCTGCCTGCGCTGCCAGTGGCCGGAGGCAACGCGCGACGGCCTGGTCGGCAACTGCGTCGAGGCCGGCGTGCTCGGACCCGTGCCCGCGATCCTCGGCCAGCTGCAGGCGCTCGAGGTCCTGAAGCTCCTGCTCGATCTGCCGGGGCAACTGCAGGACGAGCTTCTGCTCGTCGACCTGCTCGAGCACGGCCAGCGGCGCCTCGCCGCGCCGCGCAATCCAGCCTGTGCGGGTCGCTGCGTCCGCGTCGATGCTGCGGCGGCGCATGCGCCGCCGGCAACGGACGTGGATCTCAGGCTGCCGCTCGCCGCCGCGGTCGCGGCGGGCTATCGCATCGTGGACATCCGCGAGCCGATGGAATGCGCCTTCGAGCCGTTGCCGGTCTCCGGCCAGCAGTCGATGCCGCTCGGGCGCCTGCTCGACGGCGCGCTCGCGGTCGAGGCGGGGCACCCGTACCTGCTCGTGTGCGCGCACGGCGTGCGCAGCCATGCGGCCGCCGAATTCCTGCGCGCCCGCGGCCACGCGAACGTCTGGTCATTGGCCGGAGGCCTCGCCGCGCAAAGTTAACGGTGCCGGGTCGCACTTATCGTACTTATTGCTTGGCAATAAGTACGATAAGTGCGACCCGGCACTGTCAGAACGCGAATTGGTCGGGCGGAATTTCCATCAGCGAGCGGGCACCGGCACCTATCGCGTCGAGGTGCGCCTCGGCGCGCGGCAGGATGCGCTGGAAATAGAATCGCGCCGTGGCGAGCTTGGCGCGGTGAAAGGCGGCCTCGGCCGTGCCGGTCCTGAGGGCCGCCGCGGAGACCGTCGCCATCCACGCCCAGCTCCACGCCAGGCACAGGTAGCCGGTCAATTGCAGGTAGTCCATCGCGGCGGCGCCGGTTTCATCGGGGCTGCGGGCCGCGCGGCGCGCGACCTCCTCGGTCGCGACGGTCCATTCCTTCAGGAGCCCGGCCAGCCGCGCGACGAACTCGGCCTGCTCGCCGCCGCCCGCGTGACGCTCGCAGAAGCCACCGATCAGCCCGCCCAGCCGACGGGCGAGCGCGCCGCCCGTGCCCAGCACCTTGCGGCCCAGCAGGTCGAGCGCCTGGATGCCATTGGCGCCCTCGTAGATCATCGTGATGCGCGCGTCGCGGAAAAACTGCTCGACACCCGTCTCGCGCACGTAGCCGTGCCCGCCGTGGACCTGGATTGCCTCGCTGGTGCATTCCAGCGACATGCCGGTGACGAATCCCTTCACCACCGGTGTCAGCACCGCGAGCAGATCGGCGGCCTCCGCGCGCGTCGCAGCGTCGGGGTGGTGCAGCGCGCCATCCATCCGCTGCGCGGCGAACCAGATCAGCGCCCGCGCGCCCTCGACGAGCGACTTCTGCGTGAGCAGCATGCGACGCACGTCCGGGTGACCAATGATCGGGTCGGCTGGCGCACCGCTGCTCGCGGAGGTGCGGCCCTGGCGCCGCTCCAGAGCGTAGGCCAGCGAGGCCTGCAAGGCGCGCTCGCACTGCGCAAGGCCCTGCAGCCCGACCCAGAGCCGCGCGTGGTTCATCATCGTGAACATGCACTTGAGGCCGCCGTTGACCTCGCCGATCAGCCAGCCCCGCGAGCCGTCGAAGTTCATCACGCAGGTTGCCGAACCGTGGATGCCGAGCTTGTGCTCGACGCTCGCGCAGCTGACGCCGTTGGTCTCCCCGGGCTCGCCGGCCGCGTCGGGAAGGAGCTTCGGCACCAGGAACATGCTGATGCCGCGGCTGCCTGCCGGCGCATCCGGAAGCTTCGCGAGCACCAGGTGAACGATGTTCGAGGTCAGGTCGTGCTCGCCGCTGGTGATGAATATCTTGGTCCCGGTCACGCGGTAGCTGCCATCCTCCTGCGGCTCCGCGCGGGTACGCATGAGGCCGAGATCGGTGCCCGCGTGCGGCTCGGTCAGCACCATCGTGCCGCTCCAGACGCCGCTCACGAGCTTCGGCAGGTAGACGCGCCGCATCTCCTCGCTGCCGTGGCGATCGAGCGCGAGCACCGCGCTGTCGGTGAGGCCGCTGTAGAGCTTCCAGGACATGTTGGCCGAGACGAGCATCTCGCCGAGCACACCGCCGATGCTCTCCGGCAGCCCCTGGCCGCCGGCTTCGGTTGGACCGCACAGCGCCGCCCAGCCATCCTCGACGAACTGCCGGTAGGCGGCGACGAAGCCGGGCGGCGAGATCACGCGACCGTCGTCCGTGCGGCGCACACCGACCCGATCCCCCGGCTCGTTGGTCGGCGCGATGATGTCCTCGGCAAAGCGCGCGGCGCCCTCGAGCACGCTCTCGATCAATTCCAAGTTCACGTCGCTGCGCCCGAGCGCGCGATAGTGCGCTTCGGCGCCCAGCACCTCGTAAAGCAGATATCGGTATTCGCGGAGCGGGACCTTGTAGGCGGGCATGCGGGCCGCGGCGCCCTCAGCGAGCCGCTTCGGCGCAGGTGATGCAGCGGTCGGAATACGGCAGGGCCTGCAGGCGACGCTCGCCGATGGGCTGGCCGCACTGGCTGCACAGGCCATAGTTGCCCGCATCGAGCTGGGCGAGCGCGCGGTTGATCTGCGCGAGCTCGGCGGCGGTCGCTTCGCCGATGCCGGCGAGTACCGCATCATTCTCCATCTGTACGACCTGCTCGGCGAAATCCTTGTCGAGCGGGCCGGAGGAACGCGTGATATCGGCACGCACCTTGGCAGCGCGCGCGAGCAACTCCTGCTTCTGTCGTTCCAGTTTGCGCCGGACGGCGTCGTACTCGTGCGCCATGGGACCCTCGGATGACAGGGCGGCGGCTCACGCCGCCGCCCTCAGGTCCTGTCAGTTTACCCGTACTTCGACCGTCCTGGGCTTCGGGGCGGGCGTCTTCGGTACCCTGACCTTCAATACCCCGTTCCGGCTCTCCGCCTGGATGGCATTGATGTCGGCGTCCTCAGGCAGCCGGAAGCTGCGCGAAAAGCGGCCGTAGAAGCTTTCCACACGGTAGACTTTCTCGTCCTTGTGCTCAGCTTCCTTGCGGCGCTCACCGCTGATCGTGATGACGTTTTCATCGACCGTGACCTTGACGTCCTCCTTGCTCACTTCCGGCAGCTCGGCCTTGATGAGGTAGTCGGTCTCGGTCTCGGAGATATTGGCGACCGGCGTCCACGCCTCAGTCGCGCCCTCTTCCGCGGCACCCGCCCGGGCAGCGGCCAGGCGGCCGAAGAACGGGCTGTAGCGCGCGAAGACATCGTCCAGTTCCCTGAACGGTTCCCAGCGAATCAGTGTCATTTTCCTGCCTCCTTCCGCCTGCGGCGGGCTTGGCCTCCTCAATGGGAGCGGGCCGCGGGGGTTTCAAGGCCGGCACGGCCGTGATCAGCGGCCCCGGCAGTTTGCTAGGGGTCCATCCGCGCCCGTAATATCGGCGGCGGAGCGGAGTTCAGCGTTCGCTGGCGCTCCACGTGAGGGAGTCAATGGGCCGCGATCACAATCCAGTGCCTGGACAGTGGTACGAGAGCCTCGACGACGAGGAAGTATTCCAGGTCCTGTCAGTGGACGAGGACGCAGAGCTCATCGAGCTGCAGTATGAGGACGGCGACGTCGAGGAGATCGATTACGAGACCTGGCAAGAGCTGGACCTCGACCTCACGGACGAACCGGAAGGCTGGTCGGGTTCCGACGAGGATGACGAGGACGAGGACGACGACTGGGACGATGACGACGATTACGGAGACCGGGACGACTATTGACGGATGCGCGCGTGCCGGGGAACCCTCCGCCCCGGCATCGGGTCCAAGCGGCAGGATCGACCGGAATTTGCTGCATGAGTGCCCGCCTTCTCGCCCTGAGCTTCCTCCTGCTGACGTCCGCCTGCGTGAGCCAGGGCCCGGAGTCGCTGCTCGGAACCGAGGAGCGCGCTCTGCAGGAGCGGCGCATCGAGCTCACGCGCACCGGCGACTGCGTATTCCAGTCCGGGATCGACGGCTTCGATACGCTCGACGACCGGCACGTCGTGCTATATTCGGGGGGCCGACGCCGGGCTTACCTCGCCGAACTGACCGGTGTCTGCTTCGACCTTGGCGGCCAGGTGTCGCTGACGGCCGTGGATGGCGATGGCAACGGCCAGATATGCGGATACGGCCGTGATTCGCTCGCATTCCAGCGCATGGGGCGGGTCGAGAATTGCCGCATCCTCGGCCTCGAGCAGCTTTCCGACGAGCGCCGGCTCGAGCTCGGGCTCGCCATACCCGCGAGACCTGAGCCGGGCAAGGAACCGAAGGCGGGTGACACGGCGACGCCGCAGTAGGCCCGCCGCTGCCGGCCTTGATTCCGCCTGCCACCGGAGTCATGTGGACGCGGTGTCACGATTCACACTGGAGCGCCGATGATGAGAGTTCTTCTGTTCGTCCTGACCAACTTCGCGATCCTCCTGGTTGCGAGCGTCACGCTGCGCCTGCTCGGTGTCGAGCCCTGGCTCGATGCCAACGGCATCAATTTCAACTCGCTGCTGATCTTCGGCGCGGTGCTCGGGTTCGGCGGTGCGTTCGTCTCGCTCGCGATATCGAAATGGACGGCGAAACGCGCGATGGGCGTGCACGTCATCAGCGAGCCGCGCAGCGAGCAGGAAACCTGGCTGGTCGAGACCGTGCGCCGGCTGGCGGGGCAGGCGGGCATCGGCATGCCGGAAGTGGGCTACTTTGACTCGCCAGCGCCCAACGCCTTCGCAACCGGCGCGCGCCGCGACAGCTCGCTGGTCGCCGTCAGCACCGGTCTGATGCAGCGCATGAGTCGCAAGGAGGTCGAGGCGGTCCTTGGCCACGAGGTCAGCCACGTCGCGAACGGCGACATGGTCACGTTGACGCTGATCCAGGGCGTCGTGAACACCTTCGTATTCGTTGCGGCGCGGGTGATCGGCACGATCGTGGACAAGGTCGTGTTCCGCAACGAGCGCGGCCAGGGCCCGGCGTTCTTCATCACGACGCTGGTCGCCCAGTCCGTGCTCTCGTTCCTCGCGACCATGATCGTCATGTGGTTCTCGCGCCGGCGCGAGTTCCGCGCCGACCACGGCGGCGCGACCCTCGCGGGCCGGCAGAGCATGATCGCCGCGCTGCAGGCGCTCGGCCGCGGCGGCGAACCGCTGCCCGAGAAGATGGCGGCCTTCGGCATCAGCGGCGGGCAAGGCGCGGGTCTGAAGCAGCTGTTCATGAGCCATCCGCCGCTGGAAGAGCGGATCGCGGCCCTGCAGGCGCAGCCGGCAGGCTGAGCGCTCGCCGCCCCGGCGGCGCCGCAGGCGGCCCAGTAAGATGGCCGCCATGGACGATCCCGCGCCGCCGGTGCCGGCTGTCATGATTGCCGCGCTCAAGGAAACGCTCGGGCCCGGCGGCTGGCTCGAGGCGCCCGCGGACCGCGCACCGTTCGAGACCGATTTCCGGGGCCTGTACCACGGGCCCGCGGCCCTGATCGCGCTGCCAGACAGCACCGAGCGGGTTGCCCGCGTGGTCGCGCTGTGCGCGCGCGGGCGCGTCGGGATCGTGCCGCAGGGTGGCAACACGAGCTACTGCGGCGGCGCAACGCCGCGCCCCGCCGGCAACGAAATCCTCCTGTCGCTCCGGCGCCTGCGCAGGATCCGCGCGGTCGATGCGGCAGGCGACGCACTCACCGCCGAGGCCGGCTGCGTGCTCGCAGAGCTGCAGTCCGCCGCGGCCGCCGTCGACCGCTTGCTGCCAATGTCGATCGGTTCCGAGGGGAGCGCCACGCTCGGCGGCCTCGTGTCCACGAACGCGGGGGGCACGGCGGTGCTGCGCTACGGGATGATGCGCGCGCTGGTGCTCGGGCTCGAGGTCGTGCTGCCCGACGGGCGCGTGCTCAACCAGCTGTCCGGCCTGCGCAAGGACAACACCGGCTACGACCTCAAGCAGCTCTTCATCGGCGCCGAGGGCACGCTCGGCGTCGTGACGGCGGCGACGCTCCGGCTGTTCCCGCGTCCGGCAGTCACCGCGACCGCGTTCGCGGCCCTGCCCACGCCCGCCGCCGCGCTCGCGCTGCTGGCGGCGCTGCGCGATTCGCTCGGCGACGCCGTCACGACCTTCGAACTGATGCCGCGGCTCGCGCTGGAGTTCGTCTGCCGGCACGTTCCGGGCACGCGCGACCCGTTCGGTGCGCCGCATGCCTGGTACGCGCTCGTCGAAGCCACCGCCGGCGCCGAAGACCCGGAATTCACGCCGCGCTTCGCATCGGTCCTCGCCGCGGCAATCGGGGACGGGCACGCGCAGGATGCGGTCATTGCCTCGAGCGGCGCCGAGCGCGAGGCCCTGTGGCGCCTGCGCGAGACCATCCCGGAGGCGCAGCGGCACGAGGGCGTGAGCCTCAAGCACGACATCTCGGTCACGCCGGGCCGGCTGCCGGCGTTCATCGCCGCGGGCGCGGCGCTTGTTGCGCGGCTCGCGCCGCACGCACGCCTGGTCGCGTACGGCCACCTCGGGGATGGCAACCTGCACTACAACCTGAGCGAGCCGGCCGGCGGCGATGGCGGAGCGTTGAGCCGGCAGTCGGAGGAGATCCGCCGCGCGGTGCACGACCTGGTCGCCGCGCACGGCGGCAGTTTCAGCGCGGAGCACGGCATCGGGCAGGCGAAGGTCGGCGAGCTCGAACGCTACGAGGACCCGGTTGCCCTCGACCTCATGCGCGCCATGAAGCGCACGCTGGACCCGCACGGCATCATGAACCCGGGCAAGGTCCTGCGTGGCAGCGAGTGAATCCTTGAGCGAGCAGGCCGCCGGGCAATTGCCTCGACGCCTGGGGCTGTACTCCGCCGTCGCCGTCGTGATCGGGATCATGATCGGCAGCGGCATCTTCCGCGTCCCGTCCGGGGTCGCGACCGAAGCGGGCTCGGCGGGCGCCATGCTGCTGGTCTGGGTCGCGGGCGGCCTGCTCACGCTGTGCTTCGCGCTCCTGCTCGCAGAACTCGGGGCGATGTACCCGCACGCCGGCGGTCTGTACGGATTCGTGCGCGCGGCCTGGGGCCCCCTGCCCGCATTCGTGTTCGGTTGGACCTACCTGCTGATCAACCCGGCCGGCTGGGCGGCCATCGCGATGGTCTTCGCGGAGTACCTCGGCAAGTTCGTGCCGCTCTCCGAGCCCGGCCGGCGCGGCGTCGCGCTCGGCCTCATCCTGGCGCTGGCGGTCACGAACTACCACTCCGTGCGGCTCGGCGCGGCGATCCAGAGGGCGTTCAGTTCCGCGAAGCTCCTGGCGCTCCTCGGGCTCGCGCTCTTCATACTGGCGCTCGGCGATCCGGCCGGCGGCACGTTTGCGGAGCCGATCTCGTGGCTGCCGTCGTCCGCCGCCGGGTTCCTGCTCGCGCTGGTGCTCGTGCTCTGGGCGTATGACGGCCTCGCGACCTTCTGCAGCATGATCGGCGAGGTACGCGAACCGCAGCGCAATGTGCCGCGGGCGCTGCTGATCGGCATCGGCCTGGTCATGATGCTCTACCTTGCGGTCAACGTCGCCTACCTCTACGTGCTGCCGCTCGACGTAATTGCCCGGTCGCCGCTGGTCGCCGCGGATGCGAGCGCGCGCGTGCTGGGCGCGGGTGCGGCAGCGGTGATTTCCGCGCTGGTGATGATCTCTACGCTCGGCGCGGTGGCCTGTTCGAGCATGGCGGATCCGCGCGTGTTCTTCGCGATGGCACGTGACGGAAACTTCTTCGCCACGATCGGCCGCATTCATCCGCGCTTCGAGACGCCGCACGTCGCGATCATCGCGGCCACCGCCATCGCCTGCGCCTATGTGAGCATCCGCAGCTTCGAGCAGTTCGCCGCGACCTTCGTGCTCGGACTGATACCGATGTACATGCTGGCGACGCTCGGGGTTGCGCGCCTCAGGCGCTCGCGCCCGGACGCGCCGCGCCCCTACCGCTGCCCGGCATACCGGCTGGTGCTCGTGCTGTACGTCGCGGCCGCCACGACCGTGCTCGCCAGCGCACTGATCCAGACGCCGGAGATCGCGGCGGTCAACCTCGGCCTTTCAGCCGCAGGCATCCCGGTCTACTACGCCTGGAAGCGGCTGCGCCGCTGACGCGGCGCGCTCAGACCTGCTGGCCGGCCGGCCGGGTCCAGCGGCTGTGCTGGCGGATCAGCCCCTCCTGCGCCACGCTCGCGACCAGCCGCCCGTCGCGTGCGTAGATCGACCCGCGGCTGAAGCCGCGCGCGCCCGAAGCGCTCGGGCTTTCCATCGAGTACAGGTGCCACTCGTTCACGCGCAGGTCGCGGTGAAACCAGATCGCGTGGTCGATGCTCGCGACCTGCAGCTCGAGGAAGTTCACGCCGTGCGGCATGGTCGCGGTCGGCAGCAGGTGGTAGTCGGAGACGTAAGTCAGCAGGCCGCGGTGCAGCGCCTGGTCGTCCGGCATCTCGCCCACGACGCGGAACCAGACCTGCTTCGCTGCGGGCCGTTTCTCGCGCGTGAGGTATTCCCCCGGATCGGCCGCGCGGAACTCGAATGGCCGCTGGTTGCGGAAATAGCCGGTGGCCTTGTGCGGCATGCGCTCGAGCATCTCGGCCTCGACCTCGGCGAGGTCACGCAGGGACTCGGGCGGCGGGGCATCGGGCATGGCGGCCTGGTGGTCTAACCCGGGCTCGACCACCTGGAAGGACGCCGACATGGTGAGTATCGGCTGGCCGTGCTGGATCGCGACCACGCGGCGGCTCGTGAAGCTGCCGCCGTCGCGGCTGCGGTCCACCTCGAACACGATCGGGACTGCGAGATCGCCGCGGCGCAGGAAGTAGGCGTGCAGCGAGTGCACTTGCCGCGCCTCCACGGTCCGCGAGGCGGCGACCAGCGCCTGCGCGAGCACCTGGCCGCCGAACACCTGCGGCGCGCCGACGTCGCGGCTCCCGCCGCGGAACAGGTTGTCCTCGATCCGCGCGAGGTCGAGCAGCTTCAGCAGCTCCGGCAGGCGCACGGCCGTCACGGCCTCACTCCGGCGGTGCGACGCCGAGGCGCTCGCGCATGATCGGGCTGGTGGTCGTGTACTGCAGGTACTGGCGCTTCTCCGGGTAGACGTGGTGCTGCACGCCGAACGCGGCGAGCGCCGCCTCGTGGAATCCGGACAGGATCAGCTTCTTCTTCCCCGGGTAGGTGTTCACGTCGCCGATCGCGAATATCCCGGGTTCGCTGGTCTGGAACCTCTCGGTGTCGACCTTGAGCGCCTTCTTCTCGAGCGCGAGCCCCCAGCTGGCGATCGGACCGAGTTTGGGGTGCAGGCCGAAGCACGCGAGCACGAGCTCGCAGGGCAGGTCGGCCGTCGACTTGTCGGGCATGAGCACGCGCACGCCGGCGAGCCGCTCGCCCTTGATCGCGAGCGACTGGATCGTGCCGACGAGGTGGCGCAGCCTGCCTTCGGCGGCGAGCTGCCGCATGCGCGCCACGGAAGCCGGCTGCGCGCGGAACTCCTCGCGCCGATGCACCAGCGCGAGCGAGCGCGCCTTGCCGCAGAACTCGAGCACCCAGTCGAGCGCACTGTCGCCGCCGCCCGCGACCACGACGTTCTTGCCGTGGAATTCCTCGGCGCGCCGTACGCGGTAATGGATCTGGTGGCCCTCGAAGCGCTCCGCCTCGGGCACCAGCAGCCGCCGCGGCTGGAAGGAGCCGAGCCCGCCCGCGATGATGATGCTGGCCGCGTCGAAGCGCGCCCCGGCTGCCGTCGCGACATCGAAGCGCCCGTCGGCGCGGCGCGCGATCTCGACGACTTCCTGGCCGAGGTGAAAGCCCGCGCTGAACGGCCTGATCTGCTGCATCAGGCGATCGATGAGCTCCTGGGCGCCGCAGACCGGCAGCGCCGGGATGTCATAGATCGGCTTGTCGGGATAGAGCTCGGTGCACTGACCGCCCGGGTGCGCGAGCGAGTCGACGATCTCGCACCGGATTCCCAGCAGTCCGAGCTCGAACACGGCGAATAGCCCCACCGGTCCCGCGCCGACGATCACGCACTCGGTCCGGATCGCGCCGCCCGCGGCGGATTCGTTGTCGCTGCTGCCCACGTGTTCCCCGTAGCCGCCAGGCGGCGGTGAGGGCCGGAATTCTACCCGATGGTACGCTACGCAGTCTTATGACCCACGCGCTCGAAACGCCCCTGCTGCCGCTGGTTCGCGATTTCCGCGAACTGCAGGCCGAGGCGCGTCCGTTCGTGCTCGCGACGATACTCGCCACCGAAGGCTCGACCTATCGCAAGGCCGGCACGCCGATGCTGATCACGGCGTCCGGGGAGCCGCGCGGCCTGCTTTCGGGCGGCTGCCTCGAGGTGGATCTCGTGGAACACGCGCGCACGGTGCTGGCATCCGGGCAGGCGAAGATTACCGCCTACGACATGCGCGGCGAGGACGACGCGCTGTTCGGGATCGGCAGCGGATGCGAAGGCGCGATGCGCGTGCTCCTGCAGCGGGTCGGGCCGGCAGAGGACTGGCAGCCGCTCGCGGCCATCGCCAGCCTCGTCGAGTCGCGCACCGGCGGCGCGCTCGCAATCCTCGTCGAGGGCCCCGCCGCCGGGCGCGCGTGGTGGCCCGGTGGCGGCAATGCCGCCGAGCTCGAGCCGGCCGCCGTGCATGCTGCGCGCTCGGCCTGCGTCTCTGCGGGTGTCGCGGAGCTTCAGTCCGGCACCGGTACGCTCCAGGTATTGCTGTTGCCGGTGCAGCCACCGCCAAGACTCGTGATCTGCGGCGCCGGCGACGATGCGCGGCCACTGGCGCGACAGGCGGTCGCGCTCGGTTTCGACGTAGCGGTCTGCGACCACCGCCCGGCGCTGCTGGCATCCGACCGCTTTCCGCACTGCCGACTGCGTGGCCAGCCGATCGGTGAGTTCGCGCGCGTGCCGGAGCTCGCCGGTTGCGACGCGGCCATCGTGATGAGCCACTACCTTGCCGCCGATGCCGCCTATCTCGGCGCGCTCGCCGACTGCGCAGGGATCGGCTACATCGGCCTGCTCGGCCCGGCGCCGCGGCGAGAGCGATTGCTCGCGATGCTCGGGCCGACAGCCGCGCGGCTCGACGGGCGCCTGTACGCACCGGTCGGCCTCGACATCGGCGCGCGCACTCCGGAAGCGATCGCGCTCGCCGCTGCCGGTGAGCTGCACGCCTGGGTCGCGGGTCGGACGGGCGGTGCCTGGCACCGGAAGATCGGGACGCCGACGGCATGACTGCGCCGCTCGACCGCGCGCGGCGCGAGGCCGCCCTGCCCGCGCTGCGTCTCGACGCCGAGGGCCGCAGGCACATCGACATGCGCGCCGTGGCGGCGCTTGCCCTGCCGCTGGTGCTGAATAGCACGGTACAGGCCGCACTGAACCTCACGGACACCTGGTTCATCGGCCGCCTGTCCACCGCGGCGACGGCCGCCATCGCAGCCGTTCACTGGCTTGCGCTGCTCGCGATTTTCCTGATCGGGGGCGTGGCAATGGGCGTGCAGACGCTGGTCGCGCAGGCTTATGGCGCGGGCCGCTTCCGCCGCACGACGCGCATCGCGTGGATGGGTCTGTGGGCCTCGCTGCTGACCGTTCCGGCCTTTGGCCTCACGGTCGCCGTCGGCCCGGCGATGATCCGCTGGTTCGGCCTCACGCCCGCGGTCGAGGCGCTCGCGATCGAGTTCTGGATACCACGCATGATCGGCGGGCCGCTGGCGGCCGCGCTGTGGGCCGCGGTCGCGTTCTTCAACGGCATCGGCCGCACGCGTATCCCGCTCGCCATCGGCGTCGCCGTGCTGGCCTCGAACGCGGTGCTGAACGAGGTATTCATTTTCCGCTTCGGCTGGGGCATGGCGGGCGCCGCCTGGGCGACGACCTGCGCGGAACTCGTCGGCGTCGCGCTCGCGATCCGCATGATCCTTGCGCAGGATGAGCGGCGCTTCGCGCCGCACCTCACCTGGCGGCCGAATGTGCCGAGGATCGTCGCGCTGATCGCGCTCGGCCTGCCGATGGCCATGACCGCCTGCGCGGACCTGGGCGCCGCAGCGCTGTTCCAGCTCATGCAAGTGCAGGCCGGCATCGTCGACGGCGCCGCGACGCAGATCGTGACGATCTTCACCGCGATCGCCTACATGCCCGGCATCGGCCTCGCACTCGCGGGCACGACCCTCGTCGGCCAGGCGATCGGCGCCGGCGACCGCGGCTGGGCCGAACGGCTCGGCAACCGCGTCATCGCCATCGTCGCCTGCTACATGGGCGGCATCGGTCTCGTGATCGCGCTGGTCGGCGACTGGCTGGTGCCGCTGTTCGTGAACGCGGCGGACCCGCGGGCGGCCGAAGTGATCGCGCTCTGCTCATCGCTGCTGTGGTTCGCGGCTGCCTACCAGTTCTTCGACGGCGTCAATCTCGCGAGCGCATTCTCCCTGCGCGGGGCGGGCGACGCGCGCGTGCCCGCGCTCATCGTGCTGGCGTGCGGATCGCTGCTGTTCCTGCCACTCACGCACTACCTCACCTTCGCGCCGGGCCAGGGATGGTTTGGCAGCGCGCCAGGCCTCGGCCTGGGCGCCGTCGGCGGCTGGAGCGCGATCCTCGTCTACGTGGTCGCGATCGGTTCGGCGCTGTGGCTGCGCTGGCGGCATGGCGCCTGGAAGCTGATCCGGCTCTGACGGTGCCGTTCTGACGGTGCCGGGTCGCACTTATCGTACTTATTGCGGCGTTCTCATCGCGGCGGGTACGCCAATAAGTACGATAAGTGCGACCCGGCACCGTCAGAAGTCGGGCACCGTCAGAAGTCGCGGGCGACGCGGAAGCCGAGGTCGGACTGACGGTGACCGGTGGGTTCCGCGCCGCGTGCCGGCGCGCGCGCATCACGCGGGCGGCTGGCGAAGGATCCGCCGCGCACGCCCTTCTGCTCGCAGCCGCCCTGCCAGATCCAGGCTCGCGCATCCGTCGGCCGGCCCGCATAGCTGGCCGTGAAGCAGTCCATCACCCATTCGCGGGCATTGCCGATGATGTCGTGGACGCCAAAGGCGTTCGGCTTGTACTGCGCCGCCAGTGCGAGCGCCGTCGCGCGGTCGCTGCAGCGTGCGTTGGGCCAGGGCAGGCGCAGCGCATCGACCGCGGAGGCATCGTAGACATTCGCGAAATCACAGGCGAGCGAGAGCGCGAGGTCCTCGCGCGAATCGTTCTCGCCCCAGTAGCGCGGGAAGGACGTGCCGCCGCGCGCGACGTACTCCCATTCCGCCTCGGAAGGCAGCCGATAGCGTTTCCCGCTTTCGGCCGAGAGCCATTCTGCGTATGCCCGCGCGTCTTCCCAGCTCACGCAAACGACGGGTTCGTCGTCGCGCGGCGCCGTCGCGAAACCGGGGTCGCGCCAGCTGCGGTCCGGATCCTCGATCCACTGGCCGCCGGACCACACGCGGCAGCCCGGCGCGGGCTCCGCGCCGGTCGCTTCCACGAACCGGCGGAATTCGCCATGCGTGACCTCGCGAACCGAGACCATGAATGGCCGCGCGAATGACAGGCGGGCCGCGGGGGATTCGCCGCGGCCGGGTTCCAGCTCCGGCGCATCCGGCGTGGAACCCATCTGGAACTGCCCGGGCGGTACGAGCGCAAGATCCGGGCACGCGGGGCAGTCACGCGGTTCGGAAACGGGTGCCTGCTGCGCCGGCGCCTGCGTCGCGGCCAGCAGCAGGAGGGCGGCCAGGTAGGCGCGCTTCATCGCTCCTCCCGCGCGCGCTTCTCGAGGTCGCGCGCGACGCGAAAGCCCGCATCCGCGGCACGCTCGCCACCCGGGGCGGCGGCCCGCGCGGCGCTGCGACTCTCTTCCGGGGGCGACAGCCAGCTGCCGCCGCGCTGGATGCGCTCGCCGCAGCCGCCGATCCATTCCCAGGCGCGCGCATCACGCGGGCGACCGACGTAGCTGCCCGTCGCGCAGTCCTGGACCCACTCGCGCGCATTGCCGATCATGTCCTGCAGACCGAATGCGTTCGCGGCGAACTGCCCGACCGGCGCCAGCTCACCGTAGCCGTCGCGGCAACGAGTCTCCGGCCAGCCTAGCCGGAAGCGCGCGGCCGCCACGAGGTCGTAGGTGTTCGCAGCGCCGCAGCCGTCCTCGGCGGCGTCGCCCCAGGGCCGCAACGCGCGGCTGCCTGCGCGCGCCGCGTATTCCCACTCCGCCTCCGACGGGAGCCGGTAGCGCGCGCCGGTCTTCGCCGCCAGCCATTGCACGTAGGCAATCGCGTCGGCAAACGAGACACAGGTTGCCGGCCCATCGTCCCCGGGCCCGGCATCCTGCCAGCTGCGGCGCGAATCGTCGCTGAAGCGTTCGAGCCCGGGGTCCCAGACCCGGCACCCGGCCTGCGGCTCGTGCCCGCTGTCGGAAATGAATCGCGCGTACTCGCCACGGCTCACCTCCCGGCGGCCGAGCGCAAACGCACGGGAGATCGTGACGACCGTCGTCTCCCCCTCGGCGGCTGCGGCTCCGCGCGCCGCGGCCGCGCCCGGCGTGCCCATCACGAACACGCCCGCCGGCACGACGACCATTGCCGGGCAGTCGTCGCAGTCGCGGAAGGTTGAACCGGGCTCGTGCCCGGGCTCCGCGGACCAGGAAGGAGCCGCCGCCGCGATCGACGCCAGTGCGAGCGTCGCGGCGGCGCGCCGCATCAGGAATCGACCCGGACCGGCACGAAGATCTGCGCGTCGGCGCGCTGGATCAGCAGCGCGACCGCGGCGCCGGCAGCGTCGACGGCTGTGCGAAACTCGCCAGGCGTCGCGACCTGGCGGCCGTTGACCGAGAGGATCACGTCGCCACGCTCGACGCCGGCGATGGCCGCGGGACCCTCGGCAACCTCGACCACCAGACGCCCGACCGTATTCAGCTGCTCGCGCTCGACGCCGGTCAATGACCGCACCGCGAGGCCGAGTTTGCCGGTTTCGCCGCCGTCAGCGCCGTCGTTCGCGGCGACGACCGGTCCTTCGTCGAGTTCGCCGACCTTGACGCGCAGGGTCTTTTCGGCCTGGTCGCGCCACACCGTTAGCGTCGCCTGCCTGCCCGGCTTGATGCCGGCGATGATCGGCGGCAGCTCACTCGAGCGCTCGATGGCCTTGCCGTCGACCGCGAGGATCACGTCGCCGACCTGCACTCCCGCCTCCGCCGCCGGGCCATCGTCCACCACTTCGCTCACCAGCGCGCCGCGCGGGCGCGATAGCCTGAACGAGTCCGCGAGCGCCTGGTTGACTTCCTGGATCCCGACGCCGATCCGGCCGCGCTGCACGTGCCCGGTCGCCACGAGCTGGTCCTTCACGCCGATCGCGACATCGATCGGGATCGCAAACGACACGCCCTGGTAGCCGCCGGTGCGGCTGTAGATCTGCGAGTTGATGCCGACCACCTCGCCCTTCAGGTTGAACAGCGGGCCGCCGGAGTTGCCGGGATTCACCGCGACATCGGTCTGGATGAACGGCGTGTAGGTGTCCGGATTGCCGAGCGAACGCGCGGTGGCGCTGACGATGCCCGCGGTCACCGAGTTCTCGAACCCGAACGGCGAACCGATCGCGATCACCCACTCGCCGGGCTTCAGGCGGCCGGCGTCGCCGATGCGCACCACGGGCAGATTCCTGGCGTCGACCTTGAGCACGGCGACGTCGGTGCGCCGGTCGATGCCCACGACCTCGGCGCGGTACTCGCGGCGGTCCGTCATCCGCACCGTGACCTCGCTCGCACCCTGGACGACGTGCGCATTGGTCAGGATGTAGCCGTCAGCGCTGACCACGAAGCCCGAGCCTTCGCCGCGTGCGGGCGGGGCCTGGCCGCCGCGCGGATCGCCGAAGTGGCGGAAGAAATCATAGAGCGGATTGTCCGGGGAGATCTCCGGAACGCCGCCGCGGCGGACCTGTCGGCCGCCCGTAACGGTGCTGACGTTGACGACCGCGGGACCATAGGCGTCCACCAGCGCCGAGAAGTTCGGCAGCGCGGCAGTGGCCGCGAGTTCCGCGGGCGAAGCAACGGCGGGCGCGGGCGCCACCTGCCCGGCAGCAGCCGGATCCGCGGCTTCGGCGGTCGCCGACGGCGGTTGAGTGCAGGCGGCGGCAAGAACGAGCAACACGACCGGCACGAGCCGGCGCATGGGTGCGTGCATGGATGCTCCGGTATGAAGAATGGCTGCCGCGCTGTGACAGCTCCGCAGTCTGCAAGTTGCATGCATGCGCATTAGTATTGCATCAAATGAGGCCCTGGATCCCGTTCCTCGCGCTCGCGGCGTGGCTGACCGCCCCCGCGCTCGCGGATTCGCTCCCCCCGGCGACGCGCGCGGCACTCACCCGCCTCAATGTCCCCGAGGCCGCCATCAGCATCGTGGTGCGGGATGTCGCGGATGGCCGGCGTGTGCTCGAACTCAATCCCGAATTTCCGCGCTCGCCGGCATCGACCATGAAGCTGTTGCCGACCTGGGCGGCGCTCGATCTGCTCGGCCCGGCCTATGCCTGGAAGACCCGTGCCTACGCCGACGCCCCGGTCGTCAAGGGCGTGCTCAAGGGCAACCTCTACCTGCAGGGCGGCGGCGACCCGCTGCTGACGATCGAGCGATGGTGGCGCTTCGTAAACGACCTGCGGCAGACCGGACTGCGCAGCATCGAGGGCGACATCGTCATCGATCAGTCGCGGTTTGTCGCTCAGGACGAGCGCCCGGAAGACTTCGACGGCCAGTTCTGGCGCACGTACAACGTCCTGCCCGATGCGTTGCTCGTGAATTGGCAATCCTCGGACTTCACGATCCGACCCGCGGATGACGGCCAGGGTATCGACCTCGCGATCGAGCCGTTTCCGGAGGGGTTGGTCATCGAGAACCGCGTGCGGCTCACGAGTGGCCGCTGCGTCGGCCAGAACCGGCGGGTCGCCTACGGGATCGAGCCCGAGCGCCCTGACCACGTGGTCGCGACCGGCAAGCTTTCGGCAAGTTGCGGCCCGCAGACCCAGCGACTCGCGATCATGGAGCCCGCGCAGTACGCCTGGGGCACCTTCGTGACCCTGTGGCGACAGCTCGGCGGACAGTTCCGGGGCGGCATGCTGCGCGCCCCGACGCCGCCGAACGCCCGCCTGCTGCTGACCCACGAATCCGAGCCGCTCTCGGAGATCGTGCGTGTGACCAACAAGTACTCGAGCAACATGATGGCACGCTCGCTGGTGCTCGCGATCGCCGCGGAGATGAACGGCACGCCCGCGGACACCGTAGCCGGCGAGGCGACCATCGTCGGCTGGCTGAGGACGCGCGGGCTCGAGTTCCCGGAGCTGGTGATCGGCAACGGTTCCGGCCTGTCGCGCGAGGCGCGCATGTCCGCCGACAGCATGGCGAAGCTCCTGGCGGGCGCGCGCGCGAGCCGCTTCGCGCCGGAATTCCTCACCTCGCTGTCGCTGGGCGGGCTTGACGGCACGCTGCAGGAGCGATTCCGGGAAATCGACGACCCGAGCCGCATCCGCATGAAGACGGGCACCTTGCGCGACGTCAGCACCATCTCGGGCTACGTCACCGGCCGGTCCGGAAAGGTCTACGCCGTGGTCGTGTTCGTGAACCACCCCGGGGCGCAGAACGGCGTCGGCGAGCCGATCCAGGCGAGCGTCATCGACTGGGTCCTGAAGCAGTAACCCAGGAGGATCAATGCACATTTCACGGCGCGACTTCATCACGACCACGGTGGTCGGGCCCCTTGCGCTCGGCGCGGGAGCAGCTGCGGCGGCGAATGCGGCTGCAGCAGGCGCGGGATCCTCCGCGACCGCGGGCAAGCGGCCGATCATCGTCTCGTCCGGCAATGGCTACGACTACCTCGATGCCGCCTACGAATTCCTGAAGGACGGCGGCGACACGCTCGATGCCGCGATCCGCGTGGTCAAGGGCCCCGAGGACGACCCGAATGAAGACAGTGTCGGGCTCGGGGGATTGCCCAACGAGGAAGGCGTCGTCGAGCTCGACGCCTGCTGCATGCACGGCCCCAGCCGGCGCGCGGGGTCGGTCGGCGGCGTGCGCAACATCCGCAACGTCTCTTTGGTCGCGAAGGCGGTCATCGAGCACACCGGCCACGTGATGCTGGTCGGCGAAGGCGCCGAGCGATTCGCCGCCGCCATGGGTTTTGCCCGCGAGAACCTCCTGACCCAGCGCTCGCGCAAGACCTGGCTGCTCTGGAAGGAGTTCCACTCGAGCGACGACTGGTGGGGGCCGGGCCTCGCCCATCCTGACTGGCGCGCGCCGGAGAACATCGCCGCGAGCGATGCGCGGGAGCAAGGCATCCGCCGGCTCGCCGAGCGCGCGGCCGACCTCGGGATCGAGCCCGAGTACCGGATGGCTGCGGTCCGCAAGGTGTTGTTCCCGCCGACCGGGACGATCCATTGTTCCGCGCTCGACGAGCAGGGCGCGATGTCCGGTATCACGACGACCAGCGGGCTCGCCTACAAGCTGCCGGGTCGCCTCGGCGACTCGCCGGTCATCGGCGCCGGCTGCTTCACCGACCAGGACGTCGGTTCTGCCGGAGCGACCGGCAGCGGCGAGGAGAACATCAAGGTGGCGGGCGCCCACACGATCGTGGAGAACATGCGCCACGGCATGTCGCCCCTCGATGCCGGCATGGACGCGCTGAAGCGCATCGTGCGGAACTACGGCGGCGACAAGCAGCGGCTTCGCTTCATGGACATGACGTACTACATCCTCCGCAAGGACGGAGCGTACGCCGGCGTATCGCTCTGGGAGGGCTATGAGCCGGGCAAACCGCACAGGATCGCCGTGCACGACGGTTCGCAGCGGTCGGAGCCGACGATTCCGCTGTTCGCGGGCGCGTCGCAGGAATTTCCCCCGTTTCCGAAGGTACCGGCAGAGCGGCTGAAGGAGATCAGCTAGACTCGCCGCGCGCGCGGTCTGCGCCGTTACGGCAGATTGACGCTCGTTGTGCCGTCCGCGGCGACAACCACGCTGCCATTCGCCGTCCAGGCCATCGTCTCGAATACCGGCTGGCCGCTCGTGGCCGAGGGATCGTACTCGCTGACCTCCGGAGACGCATCGACATCGAAGTTACAGGTCGCGGCGACGCTGTAGTCCCCGGCTTCGACGAACGCGATGTGGTAGTGCGCCACGGAATTGACTCCGTCGAACTCCAGCGGCAGGTAGACGACCGGGTCGGCGCCGTCGTCTGCGCTGCCGTCGGCATCATCCGGCGTTGCGTCGTGGCCCAGGAACAGATAGACACCGCCACTGCAGTCTCCCGGCGAGGCGCCATCACCGAGCTGCGCGGTCGCCAGCGCCGCGAGGTCGACGTCGCCGTCGATGTCTCCGGCCTCCAGCTCATCCAGCAGCCGGAGTACCGGCTTCAGGACGTAGTTGGGCTCGAGTCCGGGCGGCTCGATGATCGACTTTCTGAGGTCGAAGTCCGCGACCAGGCGCGTGATGCCGCCGGCGGCGACCGTGAAGGGCCGGTTGATCTTCAGCCCGCTCTGCGAGCCGCTCGGAATGAACAGCGGGAACTGCTCGCCGCTTGCGAACTTGATGAATGATCCATCGCCGAGATTCTGCTCGGCGAGCACGTCGAGTCTCATCCACTGGTAGCTGCCCGCATCGACCTCCACGCCATCGAGCAGATTGACGGTCGCGCCGTTCTGGTAGGCGAGCAGGTCGATCGCCCGCGGCTCGTCGAACTCGATCCTGCGGGTCGAGCCCGCGTGATGCAGCTCGACGGCCCTGAACACGATGACCACCTCGGTCGCGCCGTCGACCGGTGCGTCGCCGATCGCCAGCATCAGGCTGCCGGTTGTCCCACCGCTGCCGCCGCTTTCGCTGCAGCCGGCCAGCAGGGTTGCGCAAGCCACTATCGCGGCCACAAGTGCCGGCGTCTTCATGACGGACTCTCCGGCACCCGACGCCGCCCAGTATGTATGCCCGGGGAGCCGGGACTCGCGGACCTCCGTCGTCGCCTGACGACATTCCCCATGTTCCGTCAAATCGGGCGCCGCAATACGCGGCCATTGGACTTAACGCCCGCGAATCACGAAGACAGCGAAGGATTCGTTCAGCACGGTTCGCCAGCCGGCGGCGTATTCACGCCGTAGAATCGGCGCGATTTCGCCGAGCGCCACCCAGCCGCCGTGCGTGAGCGTGATGCGGCTGCCGTCACCGGCGGCCTCGAACGTGACATCGATCCACTGCGCGGACTCCGGCTCCCGGCCGGGGTGCCAGGAAAAACGCAGGCGGCGGCCCGGCTCGAGCAGCTCCATCGTGCCCCAGCGGTGCCAGGTACCGTCCGGCGCCCGCTCTTCCACCGCGCCGCCGGGATCCAGGGTCATGCGGCAGGTCGTCGCAGCGTCACGCGACAGGGAGTGGGTCTTCACCGGCCACCAGTCCGCGAAACGCGAAGCGAACGTTGCGAAGACCACCGCGGGCGGCGCCGGCAGGTCCACGCAGAGGACGATGGGCTCGATCGGCGTCGCGCCGGCCGAAGCCAGTGAACCGGCCGGAACGGTGGCGGTGTCGCCCGGAGAATCGCTCACGACTTTCCGAGAATCCGCTCGAGCCGGTCGCACGCAGGCTAGGCGTACTGGCCCGCGGCCGCGGCCAGCTCCTCCGCCACGCGCGCACGCAGCGACGGCGGCGCCAGCACCTCGACGCCGGCACCGTGACGCAGCAGGTCCATCACCAGCTCCGGCTCGCGGCTGTAGGGCAGCTCGAGGACGTAGCTGCCGTCCGCCTCGATGCGCCCGACCTGCCGCGAGTGCCAGACCTCGTCCGCGACCCAGCGCGCGCTCTCGGGCGTGAAGCGCAGCACCGCGGTCTCGGTTTCCTCGCCGGCGAAGATTCCGTAGCCGGCGCCGAGCGCGCGGTCAAGCTCGGCGTCGGACAGGTCGTGCGCGGCTGCCTGTTCCACGCGAGCGTGCAATACCGCGTCCACGGCGAAGGTGCGCAGCGCCTCCTTGCCGTGATCCCAGGCGTCCAGGTACCAGTTGTAGCGGTAGTGCACGAGCCGCTGCGGGGACACCGTGCGCCCGGTGACCTCGCCGTCCCCGCGCCGAAGGTGACGGATGAACGCCTGTCGCCGCCCGAGCAGCGCGAGCGAGAGCGCCTCGAACACGTCGCGATTCACGCGCCGCGTGCCGAGCGTCAGCACCCGGATGCGGCGGCGGATCTCGCGGTGTCCGCGATCGCCGCTCTCGAGCAGCGCGGCGAGCCGCGCCCGCAGCGGCGCAAGCTGGCGCGCGAGCAGCCCCGAGCCCAGCGTGTCGAGCAGGTGGTCGATCTCGAGCAGCGCGTACACTTCCGCCGGGCTGAACCACACGCCGGGCAACTCCGACTGCTCGGCCGCGGGATCGAGCACGTACGCCTGGCGCTCGCGCGACCAGATCACGGGCACGTTCAGGCGGTCGCGCAAGTACTCGAGGTCGCGCTTGAATGTCGCATGCGAGATCTCGAGGTCCTCCTCGATCTCGCGGCGGGTCAGCGCGCCTTTCTCGATCAGCCGCCTCCGGATGCGGTAGAAGCGTTCGGTCCGGTCCACGGGTTCAGGGTACCGGAACGACGCGCAGGATCTCCCCCGCGTCCTCGTCGGTCACGAGGTAGAGCGCGCCGTCCGGACCCTCGCGCACGTCGCGCACGCGCCTGCCGATGCCGATGCGCTCCTCGTGCAGCACCATTCCGTCCGGCTCGACGGCGAGGCGCACGAGTTGCGCGGCCGCGAGCGCGCCGATGAACAGCTGGCCCTGCCAGGCCGGGTAGCCGTGTCCGTCGTGGAATGCCATGCCCGAGGGGCCGATCGACGGCACCCAGTACTGCGCCGGCTGCTCCATGCCCTCTTTCGCCGTGCCCTCGCCGATCGCCGGGCCGCTGTACTCGCGGCCATAGGTGATGACCGGCCAGCCGTAGTTCCGCCCGGCGCGCGCGATGTTGATCTCGTCGCCGCCCCGCGGGCCGTGCTCGTGCGTCCATAACTCGCCCGTGACCGGGTGCAGCGCGGCGCCCTGCACGTTGCGGTGGCCGTACGACCAGACCTCCGGCAGCGCATCCTCGCGGCCGGCGAAGGGATTGTCCGCCGGCACGCCGCCGTCGGGCGCGATGCGCGCGATCTTGCCGATGTGCGTGCCGAGGTCCTGGGCCTTGTCGCGCTCCGAATTGCGCTCGCCGGTCGTGACGAACAGGTTGCCGTCGCGCGCGAACACGAGCCGCGAGCCGAAATGGTGGTCACTGCGGATCTTGGGCTGCTGGCGGAAGATCACCCTCAGGTCTGCGAGCCGCGCGCCGTCGAGCCGCGCGCGCGCCACGGCAGTGCCGTTCGTGCCATCCGGTCCCGGCTCGGCGTACGACAGGTAGATGGTCGAATTCTCCGCGAAGCGCGGGTCGAGGACCACGTCGAGGAGCCCCCCCTGCCCCTCGGCATGCACGGCCGGGACCCCGGCGAGCGGCTCCGAGAGCGCGCCGTCCTGCGCGACCAACCTGAGGCGTCCGGGGCGCTCGGTGACGAGCATGCGCCCGTCCGGCAGGAAGGCGAGCGACCAGGGGTGCTCGAGGCCGCTTGCGAACGTCGTGACCGCGACCTTTGTCTCGCCGCTCAGCGCCATGTGGGGCGCGTCCTGGCAGGCGGCCGTGCCGGCCACCGCGAGCAGCAGCGGGTACAGGCGGCGTTCGACCATCGTGCGGATCCTCATTGTCGTAGTTCCTTGCTTCCTTACGCCGCGCCGGCGACGCGCGTGATGATGTAGCCGCCGGACTTGGCGTCGAACTCGAGATCGATCAGCTTGCGCTCACGCGCCTCCTCGAGCAGGTTACCGAAGGTCCTGAAGCCGTAATAGCTCTCGTTGAAACCGGGCTTGCGGCGCTTGATCGCCTGCTTGACCATCGACCCCCAGACTTTCTCCTCGGCGTCGCGCTCGGCGAACAGGTCCTCGGCGGTCTCCATCATGAGCTCGATGCCCTCCTGGCGCCGGTCGTCGGTGCCGGCCGGCGCCTTGGGCGCGGTCTTCGCGACCTTCTCCTTGCGGGCGCTCTTCGCGCGGCCCTCGCCGCGCACCAGGTCGTCGTAGTAGATGAATTCGTCGCAGCCGCTGATCAAGAGATCCGAAGTCGAGTTCTTCACGCCGCAGCCGATCACGAGCTTGTTGTTCTCGCGCAGCTTCGCGACCAGCGGCGAGAAATCGGAGTCGCCGCTGATGATCACGAAGCTGTCGACATGCGACTTCGTGTAGCACAGGTCGAGAGCGTCGACGACCATGCGGATGTCGGCGGAGTTCTTGCCGGACTGGCGCACATGCGGGATCTCGATCAGCTCGAAGGCCGCCTCGTGCATCGCGCGCTTGAACTCGTGATAGCGCTCCCAGTTGCAGTAGGCCTTCTTGACGACGATGTTGCCCTTGAGCAGCAGCCGCTCGAGCACCTTGCGGATGTCGAAGCTCGCCATTTTCGCGTCGCGCACGCCGAGCGCGACATTCTCGAAGTCGCAGAATACCGCCAGGATGCGGGTGTCGGCTCGCCGCTCGGCGTTCATTCCTCGCCCGCCGCGGGCTTCCAGGCGGATGCGAGTTCCTGCTGCTTGCGCGGCGGCACCGGGTCGTAGTGCGACAGCTGCAGCGTGAAGCTGCCCTCGCCACCGGTCAGCGCCTTGAGGCGATTCTGGTAGTCGGTGACTTCGGCGAGCGGCACGAACGCGGACACGACTATGCGGCCCCGCGCGCGTGCCTCGTTGCCGTCGATGCGCGCGCGGCGGGTGGCGAGGTCGGCCGTGATGTCGCCCATGACCGTGCCGGGCGCATTGATCTCGACGTGCACGATCGGCTCCAGCACCGCCGGGCCGGCCTTCTGTACCGCGTCCAGGAAAGCCTTGCGGCCGGCCGAGACGAACGCGACTTCCTTCGAGTCGACCGAGTGGTACTTGCCGTCGTACACCGACACGCGGATGTCCTGCAGCGGGAAGCCGGCGACGGCACCCTCGGCGAGCGCGTGACGGATGCCCTTCTCCACCGCCGGGATGAACTGGTTCGGGATCGAGCCGCCGACGACATCGTCCACGAACTCGAAGCCGCTGCCGCGCGCGAGCGGCTCGATCCTGAGGTACACCTCGCCGAACTGACCGGCGCCGCCGGTCTGCTTCTTGTGGCGGTGGTGGCCCTCGGCCGGGCGCGTGATCGTCTCGCGATACGGGATCGCGGGCGGACGGGTCTTGACCGAAACGCCGTAGCGCTCGGTCATGCGCTCGGTCATGACCCGCAGGTGCAGGTCGCCCATGCCGTACAGCACGGTCTCGTTGAGCGAGGTGCTGTGCTCGACGCGCACACAGGGATCCTCGGCCGTGAGCTTGTGCAGCGCCTCGGCGAGCTTGTGCTCGTCGCCGCGGCGCTCGGGCTCGATCGCGACGCCGAGCATCGCCGGCGGGTAGGTCATCGGCTCGAGGTGGAAGTGATCCTCGTCGTGCGAGTCGTGCAGCACCGCGTCGAAGTGCAGTTCGTCCAGCTTGGCCACGGCGCAGATGTCGCCTGGCACGGCCTGCGGTACTTCCGCGTGGTCCTTGCCCTGCATGCGGAACAGGTGCGCGACCTTCACGGGCTTCCTGCCGTCGCCGACGAACAGCTGGCTGCCGCCGCGGACCGTGCCCTGGTGCACACGGAACAGGCCGAGCTTGCCGACGAATGGGTCCATGATGATCTTGAAAACGTGCGCCACGGCGTGACGGCCGGGATCCGGTCGAACATTCACGCGCTCTGCTGCAGCACCCTCGCCCTTCAGGAACGGCGGCGGGTTGCCCTCGGCGGGATTCGGCATGAGCCGCGCGATGACTTCGAGCAGCTCCGCAACGCCCGCGCCGGTCTCCGCGGAGACGAAGCAGACGGGCACGAGGTGCCCCTCGCGCAGCGCCTTCTCGAAGGGATCGTGCAGCTGCTCCGGCGCGAGCTCTTCGCCCTGTTCGAGGTACAGGGCCATGAGGTCGTCGTCCACCTCGACGACCTGGTCGACGATCCGGGTATGCGCCTCCTGCACCGAGGAAAAATCCGTCGCCTCGCCGGTGTTGTGAAAAAAGCAGTCGATGACCTTCGCGCCGCCGCCCGCCGGCAGGTTGACCGGCAGGCATTCGCTGCCGAACTGCTCGCGGATCTCGTCGAGCACCGCCCCGGGATTGGCTTCGCGGGCATCGATCTTGTTAATCACGATCAGGCGGGCGAGGCTGCGGTCACGGGCGGCGTCCATCATGCGCTGCGTCATCGGCTCGACACCGGCGACGGCGCTCACCACGACCGCGGCGGTTTCGACCGCCTCCAGAATGGGCAACGTCCTGCCGATGAAGTCCGGGTAACCCGGAGTGTCGGCCAGGTTGACGTGACAATTGCCGGTCTCGAGCCAGCACAGGGTCGCATCCACGGAGTGCAGCAGCCGGCGGGCTTGCGGATCGTGGTCCGTCACCGTGGTGCCGCGGGCGAGGCTGCCCTTGGCCCTGATGCTGCCTGCCGCGAGCAGGAGCGCCTCCGCAAGCAGGGTCTTGCCCGCGCCCGCGTGCCCGACCAGGGCCATGTTGCGTATGTCGCCGGTCGCTTTCGCCATCCTGTCCCCCGCCTGCCCGGCGACCGCCGGTTTTTCAAAAAGAATAACACCGAAGGCCCCCGCTCGCTTGCGCGACCCGGAAGGGACGGGCAAACTTCCGGGACCGGATGAACAAGGCCCCGGGACGGGGGCCCGCGGGGGACTGCATGGCGATTTCGATCAAGGGCGACAGCGGCGATCCCATGGTGGAGCCGAACGTCATCCCGCTCGTCGACATCATGCTGGTGCTGCTGATCATCTTCATCATCACCATCCCGGTCATGACCCATGCGGTCAAGATCGACCTGCCGCGCGACAACCCGAATCCGCCCGACGTGCCGCCCGAGGTGGTGCGCATCTACGTCGAGTACGACGGCTCGATCTTCTGGAACGGCACGCCGATCAACCCGCAGATACTGCGCGACTACGTCGCGGTCGAGAACACCAAGGATCCGCAGCCGGAGGTGCACGTCGATGCGCACCGCCGCGTGCCGTACGTGTACGTCGCCAACGTGCTGTTCACGCTGCAGCGGGGCGGACTGCAGAAAGTCGGCTTCGTCGCCGGCGGCAGCGCTCCGGAAGCCGCGCCCGCCTCCTGACGCGGTCACCTGCAGGCGCGGGCCATGAAACGGTCCGTGATCGCCGTCCTGGCGCTTGCGGCCGCATCGGGCGCGGCCTTCGTTTCATCCGCGGATGAACTGCTCCGGCGCCGCTTCGAGCTTCCGAACCGCGACACGCTCGAATTGACCTTGCCCGTCGGCTGGACCGACAGCCTGCAACAGCCGGAAGGCGGCGGACCCCCGACCATCGAGATCGCCGTCAGCAGGGACGGGCCGCCCCAGGTCTTCGTCACCCCCGAGTGGCCCGATCCGCTCGCCAGGGAGATCCGCGAGCTGCCGGCCCTGCGCGACGCGGTCCGCAATCTTGCGGAGCGGATCCAGCCGCAGGCCGCGGAGTCCCGGATTGAAGTGCGCCTGCTCGGCGGCACGGAGGGGAGCGGCTACTACTTCACGGCAACCGAGCGCGATGCCGGCCCCGGCGACTTTAGGTTCATGAGCCAGGGCGCGCTGCAGGTGGCCGGGCTGACGCTTTGGTTCACGATCCTGACCCGCGAGGGGGAGGACACGGTCGCGGTCCAGGCGCTCGCGATGCTGCAATCCGCGGCGCATCACCGCACGGGACTGGACCAGCTCTGAAGCGTGGCGCACGCACCGCTGACCGCACGGTCCACTCCCCGCCCGGCGCCCGAACGCGCTCAGCCGCCAAGGAACATCGCAAGCTCCTGAAGGTACCGCGGATCCATGTCGAGGTCGTTGTGGCGGGCCCCTTCAAGCACGACGACGCGCGGCACGGAGCGGAACGCGCCGATGAGAGCATCCGAGCGGGCGCGCGGAATCACCTCGTCCGCTTCCGCGATCACGACCAGCGTTGTGGCCGAAACCAGCGGCGCGTGCGTGGCTGACTCGAAGCGGTCGAGCATCAGAAGTCCGACCGGCAGCCAGCCGAAGTGATCGCGCGCGACCGCCACGAGGCTGTCAAAGGGCGTAACCAGGGCGAGACGGCTGACCTCGCGCTCGCTCGCGAGCCGGACGGCGACACCGCTACCAAGACTGCGGCCGACCACGGAGATCTTCGCGTGGCGCGGTCGCAGCAGGTCATAGAGGGCGACGGCGTCGCTGCAAAGCGCAACCTCCGACGGGCTGCCGGAGCTGCCGCCATATCCTCGGTAATTGACGAAGTAGAGCGAATGTTCCGGCAGCAGCGCGGCGAAATGGCCGATGCTCGCGCCGACGTCTTCGGCATTCCCGCCGAAGTAGAGCAGCGCCGCCCCGCCGGGCCGCTCCACTGCCCAAACCTTGAGCTCGGCATCCGTGACCGCGACGCGCAGGGGTGTCGCGCCCGGTACCGCGGAGTCGCGCACCGGGAAATAGATCTGCGACCGCTGCGTCGCGAACAGCAGCAGGCACAGGCCGGCATAAAGGCCCACGGGTACCGCGACGAGCAGGAGCAGGAAGCGCAAGGATCGCACCATCAGGCACTATCATGCAGCTGGACGGCAATGCGCGAAAAGGTCGACTTCTCGCGCAACACGAGACCGGCGCCGATTGTAAGCCCTCGCCAGCCACTGCATGATCCGCCCGTGACGACGGATAGACTCGAAGCACAGCGCGTGATCGTCGGGGGAAGCTTCGAAATACGGCGCGCACTGCCGCACCGGCACCGCCGCATGGTGGGCGCCTGGTGCTTCCTCGACCACGCGGGGCCCGCGGACTACGCGCCAGGCCGGGGTCATTGGCCCGCACCCGCACATCGGGCTGCAGACGTTCAGCTGGATGGTCGAGGGCAGCATCCTGCACACGGACAGCCTGCGGTACAGGCAGTGGATTCATCCGGGCCAGGTCAACCTCATGACCGCGGGCTGCGGCATCTCGCACGCCGAGGAGTCGGGCGCCGACGCACCGGGCCGGTTCCAGCTCGCCCAGCTCTGGATCGCGCTGCCGGATGCCGAACGCCATCGGGGACCCTCCCTCCGGCATTATCCGGAGCTCCCGGTGCTCGAGCGCGGCGGATTCCACATCACGGTGCTCGCCGGCCGCTTCGCAGGCGAGCGTGCGCCGACTGAGGTTTTCTCCCCGCTGGTCGGCATCGATCTCGCGGCCGCGGGCCCGGCGCGCACCGAGCTCGCGCTCGATCCTGAATTCGAGCACGGCACGATAGCCCTCGAGGGCGAGGTCACGGTAGGCGGAAAACCGCTCGCGGCCGGCACCTTGCTCTACTTCGGGGCGGGTCACGAGCGGCTCGCCGTCGAAGCCCGCGCCGCCGCGCGCCTGCTCCTGATCGGCGGCCGGCCGTTTGGCGAAGAGATCCTCTTGTGGTGGAACTTCGTCGCCCGCACATACGCCGAGATGGAGCAGGCGACCCGCGACTGGCAGGAAGGTGACCGCTTCGGGCAGGTGCGCGGCGCGCGTGGCGCGCGGCTCGTCGCGCCGGACCTCAAGGGGCTCCGGCTCCGGGATTCGCGTTGAAGGAGTCGGCCGTAATGCGACAGGTCATTGCCGTCCACGATGCCGCCCCGCCCCACTGGGTCGGCGATGGCTTCCCGGTGCGTTCGATCTTCTCCTACGACGGACTGGGCCGCGAGCCGCTCTCGCCGTTCCTCATGCTCGACTATGCCGCCCCGTGCCATTTCGAGCCGGCGCCGCCCGCGCCGTGCCGGCCGGTATTCGTCGGCCCGAGGCCGTGCATGACCTCGTGCATCAGGATGTGCGAGAAGAAGGCCTCGAAGTCGACGTGCGGCTGGTCGCCGGCGGCCAGCGCGACGCTCGAGATCGGCACCAGCGTGCGGTCGAACTTCGCCTGCTGGTAGTTCTTCAGCATCATGCGCTTCGAGCCCATCTCGGCGACGATGCGCTCGTCGTTCGGCAGGTTGAAGGCGGCGGTCTGCACGTCGTGGTTGCCGTCGCCGGCGGAGAACACGACGTTGACCACCCGCATCGGCGCAAGCCCGCCGAGCTGCTTGCGGCGATAGGCCGGGTCAATGGGCAGTCGGTCCTCGAGCCACTGCAGCTCGCCGCCGAAGCGCTCGAGCTTCGCGGTCGCCTCGTCGTCCCGGACCGCGATAAAGGCCTCGAACGCCGCCTTGTAGTTGAACCAACCGTCCTCGTAGACCTCGTACAGCCCGATCGTAGGCTCGACGGCGGCGTCGAGCTTCATCCAGGCGACGTCGCTCGCGTAGTAGTCGTTGGAGAGGAAGGCCTCCGCCCGCGACTCGAGGAAGGCTTGCAGCGTCGCCTTCCCCGTCGCCGCGGCTGCGGCGCGCAGCTCCGCCGCCATCTCCGCGAGCTCGCCCTGGTAATCGAGGCTGTAGGGCACGGCGAGGAACCGGCCTGCCGCGTCGCGACGGATCGTGGTGAAGAATCCAGTGGCTGCCGCGCGCTCTGCCTCGGGCAGACCGGCGAGCCAGGATTCCACCTCGGCGCGTGTCGCGCCCGCCGGGTAGAAGTTACCGGCCTCCGGTTTCGCGGGGGCGCCGGGAATGAAGATGGCGTTGTCGTCGAGCCGCGACCAGGGTCCCCGGTTGATGAGGAAATATTCGAGGCGCGCGCGGCCGAGCGGCGTGTCGTCCTCCATCAGGCGCAGCAGCATCGGCGCGTTGCCCGCCCACATCTGGCGCATGAACAGCGCGTCGGTCATGCGCGCCGCGCGGATGAGGTGCGCGAGCGCGCGGCGTTCGCCCTCGGGCAGGCTCCCGACGTCGACACGGATGTCGACCGGCGCAAAGCGCGCCGCCATCTGGTTGAGCCGCGTGATCTCCGGCGGCAGCCGTATGCCCTGCGCGCCTGCGAGCGCCGGCAGGAGTGCGAGGCAGGCAACCAGCGTGCGCATCATTGCGCGAGGTTACACTATCGGCTTTCACGGATGGACACGTGAATCCAGCAGCGCTGGCGCTCGCCGCTCCCCTGCTCCTCGCCGCCTGCGCCGCCGCGACGCCGCAGCGCAGCAGGCCCGGCTACCGGTACTACGTCACCGGCAATCCCGCCGATGTCGTGAGGCCGACCCGCGGACTCTGGGTTGCGCAGGGCGGCGGCGACGACGTGGACGCGAATTACGTGCGCATGGGCGCCTACGGCGGCGGCGGCGACTTCGTCGTCCTGCGCGCCTCGGGCGACGACGACTACAACGACTATATCTTCGACCTGTGCCGATGCGACTCGGTCGAAACGATCGTGTTCGACCAGCGTGCTGCTGCCTTGGACCCGTTCGTCATTGCGACGATCCGCAACGCCGAGGCGGTCTTCATCGCGGGCGGCGATCAGTCGAACTACGTGCGCCACTGGAAGGACACGCCGGTCGAGGACGCCATCAACTTTGTCGCTGCGAAGCCGGCCCCGATCGGCGGCACCAGCGCCGGCATGGCGGTGATGGGCGAATTCGTCTATTCCGCCGAGGGGCGCGAAAGCCTGACCTCCGGGGTCGCGCTCACCGACCCCTATGCGCCCGACCTGACCCTCGCGCGCAACTTCATCGCGCTGCCCGGACTCGAGAACACCCTGTTGGACCAGCACCTGCAGGAACGCGACCGCATCGGCCGCACGGTCGCCCTGCTCGCCCGCCTGCAGCAGGACGGCTGGTCGGCGGCGCCGCGGGCCATCGCGGCCGACCGGGAGACGGCGGTACACATCGACCCGGCGACGGGGACGGTGCAGGTCTTTGCGACCGCGGACCACCCGACGCCTTACGCGTATTTCATGGCGCCGCAAGGGCCACCGCCTGCGTGCATTCACGGGCAGCCGCTCACGACCGCGCCGATTTCCGTGTATCGCGTCGGGCCCGGGGGACGCTTCGACATCGCAAGCTGGCAGGGCACCGGCGGCATCGCCTATGGCCTGCGCGCGCAGGATGGCGAACTGCATTCGTCGCGCGAAAACAACTACTGAGGGCGTGTACTGACCCACCGGTTTCTGCACAGGTCAGGCCGCTAAAGCATACGCCATAGCGGGGGTTTTCATGCCGAGGGCCTGGTGGGGCCGACGGTGGTTGTAGAAGCGGATCCACTCTCCAATGACACG
>VGUH01000025.1 GCA_016874295.1 Gammaproteobacteria bacterium
TGACCTGACACCCTTTTTAGTCCCGTCCGGATCTAGAGTCCGCGGTTAAAGATACTGCTTTTTCGCTCCGCTGGATCAGCATCTGCGCGTACTCCTGCGGGGTCCGTTTGCCGAGCGAGCTGTGCTCGCGTTCCGTGTTGTATTCGATCCGCCATGGCTCGATCACCCCGCGGGCATGCTGCAGCGTCAGGAACCAGTGCTCGTTCAGGCACTCGTCGCGGAACTTGCCGTTGAACGACTCGATATGGGCGTTCTCGTTCGGCTTGCCCGGACGGATGAACGACAGCTGCACGATATTCTCGTACGCCCAGGCATCCAGCGCCTGGCCCTCGAACTCCGGGCCATGGTCGTGGGCTGCTCAAAATCTAGATAATTGAGGTTCATGGCTAGTGAAGTCTTGGAGACTGGAATCCGATGGCAGATAATACGCCATCACCCCGGAGGATTCGCCATGCCAGAGGCTGCACTGGACCCCCGTCTGCAGGAACTGCTGGACAAACAGGCGCTGCAGGAGCTGGTGCATGCCTACTGCAATGCCGCGGACCGGCATGACCACGCCAAGATGCGCGCGCTCTACCACGAGGACGCGATCGACGATCACGGCCATTTCGCCAAGGGGCCGGCCATGGAGTTCATAGACAAGCTGCCGGAGATCCAGAAAGCCATGGACATCCTGCATCACAACGTCACCACCACCAATTTCAAACTGGATGGTGACCGCGCCGAGGGCGAGGTCTACATCCTCGCCTTCCATAAGGTGAAGGATGGCGGCGCGGGCTACGACGTACTCATCGGCGGGCGCTATTTCGACAAATACGAGAAACGTGCCGGCGTGTGGAAGTTCAGCCACCGCGCCATCGTCGCGGACTGGGCCTATCCCGCCTCGCCCTCGGCAGTGAAGCTGGATCACCCCTTCCTCGCCGGCGCGTATATCGGCAAGCCGGGGCCAGCCGACCCGTCCTACAACTTCTTCTCGTTGTTCCAGCTTGGGCAGCGCTAAGATCTTCGACGCTAGACAGCTGCTGGCGCTGGCCAGCGCAGGGTGGACGACGAGTTCGATACCCTAATCGACGAATACAATGCTTTGGAAGATGCTAAGGGCGGGCGGGTACTCAATACCGACACGGCCCGCGAGCTTGAGCCCGAATATTTGAAAGATCGCACCAAATCGGCAGACGTACACGAACCGGCGAGCGCTTTCATCAAAAAGCTTTACGCTAAACGCCTGGCAGAACCGACCCCAAAAGGCAAAATGCCGGTCGTCGTGTTCACGGCAGGAGGCACGGGCGCGGGTAAATCATCTGGTGTTGATATTCTCGAAATGGAGAACCCCGCGTTTGCTCAAGCCGAGCTGGTGTACGACACTAACATGAACAAGTTTTCCTCGGCGCTCGATAAAATCGACCAGGCACTATCGGTAAGTTACGCGACGAGGTTTCCAACCTCACGGAAGCAATCGCCGAGGGTCTGCTGCGCCGGTCGCCCGCCCTCGCCCGACGGCTCGCCGAGGCCGAGCTCAAGCGCCTCGAGCAGCTCGCGGCCCGGCCGGCTCCGGCGGTACTGGCGCCGAACCTCGGCCGGCGGTTTGACGCGCTATGCGGGAAACTCGACCGAATGCTCGCGGATGCGGACCCGGAGCGGCGCCGGGCGGCGCTCGATGACCTCGTGCCGCCCTCGGGATTGCGACTGTTTCCCGACCCGTCGCGGCGGTTTCTCGTGCTCGAGGCAGAAATAGAAACGCCCCTGCGGCTTGTGGCCGGGGGCGAGTCTGAATTAATGGTAGCGGGGGCAGGATTTGAACCTGCGACCTTCGGGTTATGAGCCCGACGAGCTGCCAGACTGCTCCACCCCGCAACAGGGCCGCGAATTATAGACAGCGGGACCGCCGTTTACAAACGGCAAGCGGTCAGCGCAGCACCTGCTCACAGAGGCGCAGCAAGTATCCGGGAAACAGCCCCAGCGCCAGGATTGCGAGGCCATTGAGGCTCAGCACCAGGCGCACCGCGAACCGCGATTCGTCCTGGCCGGCTGTCACCGGTTCGTCGAAGTACATGAGCTTCACGACCCGCAGGTAGTAATAGGCGCCGATCACCGACATCAGCACGGCAAATGCCGCGAGCCAAGTGAGCCGGACGTCCAGGACGGCCGCGATCACCTGCAGCTTGGCCCAGAAGCCGACCGTCGGCGGCACGCCCGCGAGCCCGAACATGACCAGCAGCATGACAAACGCGAACCAGGGATGGCGGCGGTTGAGCCCCTTGTAATCGTCGAGCGCGTCCGCCTCGAATCCCTTGCGCGAGTACCAGAGCACCACGCCGAACGCGGCGGTCGTCATGATCACGTAGGTGAGCGTGTAGAACAGCGCCGCGCGGTAGCCCGCAGCGTTGCCCGCCAGGATGCCGAGCAGGATGAAGCCGACGTGCGAGATGGTCGAATACGCCAGCATGCGCTTGATGTTGGTCTGCGCGATCGCAACCAGGTTGCCGACCGCCATCGACAGCGCCGCCAGCACGACCAGCATGTCCTGCCAGGCATCCAGCGCGCCGCCGAGCCCCTCGGCGAGCACGCGCATGGCGAGCGCGAACGAGGCAATCTTCGGCGCCGAGCCGACGAACAGCGTCACCGGCGTCGGCGCGCCGTGGTAGACGTCCGGCAGCCACATGTGGAACGGCACGGCGCCGAACTTGAAGGCGACGCCGACGACGATGAAGGCGATGCCGAGCAGCAGCCCGATGTCAGGCGCCCTGCCCTGCGCGACCGCGAACGCCACACCGTCGATCAGGAACGTGCCCGTGACCCCGTACAGGATCGAGATCCCGTACAGCAGCGCACCGGAGGCGATCGCGCCCAGCACGAAGTACTTCATGGCCGACTCGGCCGCGACGCCGTCGTCGCGGTCGAAGGCGACCATCGCGTAGAGCGACAGCGACATGATCTCGATGCCGAGGTAGAGCGAGAGGAAGCTGCCCGCGGACACGATCACCTGGATGCCGAGCACCGCGCACAGCGCGAGGACGAGGTATTCGCCCTTCAAGAGATCCCGGCGTTCGAGGTACTCGCGCGAATACAGGAGCGTGAGCGCGGCGGCCCCGTAGGAAAAGAGCTTCAGCACCGTGCCCATCGGGTCGGCGACGAAGTGGCCCCAGAGGATCACCGTGCGGCCATCCGTTCCGACCGTGGAGCTGACCCAGGCCGCGCCTGCGAGCGCGGCGATCGCGAGCACGAACGCGAGGCCGCGTGCGCGTCCGCCGCCGAGCGCATCGACCAGCAGCAGCACGCAGGCTGCCGCGGCCACGAAGATTTCCGCGGCGGCCGGCATCACGTCGGCCATCGTGAGGATCATGGGCATGACGTCCATGCGGCGAACCTCAGAGCTTGCTGATCATGAGCTGACCGACGAGCTGCTCGATTGCCGGGCGCATGACGTCGAGCAGCGGCGCGGGCCAGACGCCGAGCGCGAGCACGGCCACGGCGAGCGAGGCCAGGACGATGAACTCGCAGGCATTCAGATCCTTGAGCGAGGCGACGCCGTCGTTCGCGACCTCACCCCAGATCACGCGCTTGACGAGCCACAGCGTGTAGGCCGCGCCGAGAATCAATGTCAGCGCCGCCACGAAGGCGTACCAGAAGTTGGCCCTGAAGCTCGCGACGATGACCAGGAACTCGCCGACAAAGCCCGACGTGCCCGGCAGCCCGGCATTCGCCATGGCGAACAGCACGGCGAAGAATCCGAACACCGGCATCGTATTGACGACGCCGCCATAGGCCGAGATGTCGCGCGTGTGCAGCCGGTCGTAGAGCACGCCGACGCAGAAGAACAGCGCGCCCGACACGAGGCCGTGCGACACCATCTGCACCATCGCCCCATCGAGGCCCATGCCCGCCCCGTCGAATGTCCCGGTCGTCGCCAGGATGTCCCAGGCGACGAAGGCGCCGAGCGTCACGAAGCCCATGTGCGCGATCGACGAGTAGGCGATCAGCTTCTTCATGTCGCGCTGCGCGAGCGCGACGAAGCCGATGTAGGCGATCGCGATCAGCGACAGCGTGATGACCAGCCAGTCGAGCTCTCGGCTCGCATCAGGCGTGATCGGCAGGCTGAAGCGCAGGAAGCCGTAGCCGCCCATCTTCAGCATGATCGCGGCCAGGACGACCGAGCCGCCGGTTGGCGCCTCGACGTGCGCGTCCGGCAGCCAGGTGTGCACCGGCCACATCGGCACCTTGACCGCGAAGGCCGCGAAGAATGCCAGGAAGATCAGCACCTGGGCGGTCATGCCGATCGGCATGCGCTGCAGGTCCGCGATCTCGTAACTGCCGCCCTGCAGATACAGCCAGATGAGCGCTACCAGCATCAGCACCGAGCCGAGGAAGGTGTACAGGAAGAACTTGATCGTCGCGTACACGCGCCGGGTGCCGCCCCAGATGCCGATGATCAGGAACATGGGGATCAGCATCGCTTCCCAGAACACGTAGAACAGCAGCGCGTCCGCGGCCGCGAACACGCCGATCATGAGTCCCTCCATCACCAGGAACGCGGCGAAATACTGCGACGGCCGCTTCTCGATGTTCGACCAGGCGGCGATCACGACCAGCGGGGTCGTGAACGCCGTCAGCACCACGAGCGGCAGCGAGATGCCGTCGAGCCCGAGGTAGTACCAGGCGTTGACCGCGCCGATCCAGGGCTCGCGCTCGACGTATTGCAGCGCCGGCGTCGTCGTGTCGAAGGCGCCCCACAGCGGCGCACACAGCAAGAGCACGGCCAGCGAGGCCGCAAGCGCGACCCAGCGCCCGGCCGCGATGCGCCGGTCGCCCAGCAAGAGCACGGCGAGGCCTGCCGCGATCGGCAGCCAGACCAGCCAGCTGAGAATATTTGCAGGTACCGTCACCTCAGGACCTCAGCAGCAGCCAGCCAAGCAGCAGCGAAAGGCCGATGATCATGGCGAACGCGTAGTGGTACAGGTAGCCCGACTGCACGTGCCTCACGGCCGCCGAGAGCGCCGCGACCGCCCGCGCGCTGCCGTTCACCAGCCAGCCGTCGATCACGGTCTCGTCACCGCGCTTCCACAGGCTGGTGCCAAAGTTGCGCACGCCGGCCGCGACGACGTTCTCGTTGAACCAGTCGAAGTAGTACTTGTTGACCAGCAGGCGGTAGGTGCGTGAAAAGCGCGCCGCGATCCGGTCCGGGAGCTCGGGCCGCTTCAGGTACAGGTACCAGGCGGCCACGACGCCGGCGAGCGCGAGGTACACCGCGGGCGAGCCGAACGCGTGCAGCATGAACGCGGCCGGCCCGTGGAACTCCTCGCCGAGCACCACGATCGGGCCGTCGGGCGCCTGCGCGAGCGCGCCCGCGAAGAAGTCGCCGAACACGACCGGCCCGACCGTCAGCCAGCCGATCGCGATCGAGGGTATCGCGAGTGCGATGAGCGGGGCCGTCACGACCCATGGGCTCTCGTGCAGGTGCTCGCGGGTGTGCTCGTCCATGCGTTCCCTGCCATGGAACGTCATGAACACGAGCCGGAAGCTGTACAGGGCGGTCACGAACACGCCGATCAACGCGCACCAGTAGGCGTACCCCGCCCCTTCGGTGCGGCTGTGATGCAGCGCCTCGATGATGATGTCCTTGGAAAAGAAACCGGACAGCCCCGGGAAGCCGATCAGCGCCAGTGCGCCGACCAGGCAGGTCCAGTAGGTGACCGGCAGGTACTTCCTCAGCCCGCCCATGCGGCGCATGTCCTGCTCGTGGTGCATCGCGATGATCACCGAGCCGGCGGCGAGAAACAGCAGCGCCTTGAAGAAGGCGTGCGTCATCAGGTGGAAGATGCCGGCGCCGTACGCGCCTGCGCCGAGCGCCGCGGTCATGTAGCCGAGCTGGGACAGCGTCGAGTAGGCGACCACCCGCTTGATGTCGTTGTTGACCAGGCCGAGCAGCCCCATGAACAGCGCTGTGGTCGCGCCGATCACGACGATGAAGTGCAGCGCATCCGGCGACATCTCGAACAGCGGCGACAGGCGGGCCACCATGAAGATGCCGGCCGTCACCATGGTCGCCGCGTGGATCAGCGCCGAGATCGGGGTCGGGCCTTCCATGGAATCCGGCAGCCACACGTGCAGCGGCACCTGTGCGGACTTGCCCATCGCGCCGATGAACAGGCCCACGCAGATCACGGTGATGACCTTCGACGGCTCGCCGGGCGTCAGGAACAGGTCATGGCCTATCGCGCGCGGGATGCGCTGGAACACTTCCGTGTAGTCAAGACTGCTCATGTAGGCGGCGATGATCGCGATCGCGACGATGAACGCGAAGTCGCCAATGCGGTTGACGATGAAGGCCTTGTAGTTCGCGAAGATCGCGGTCGGGCGCTTGTACCAGAAACCGATCAGCAGGTACGAGACCAGGCCCACCCCCTCCCAGCCGAAGAACAGCTGCAGGAAGTTGTTCGACATCACGAGCATCAGCATCGCGAAGGTGAACAGCGAGATATAGGCGAAGAAGCGCGCATAGCCCGGGTCGTCGCGCATGTAGCCGATCGTGTACACGTGCACGGCGAGCGACACGAAGCTGACCACGGTCATCATCAGCGCGCTCAGCCTGTCGACCAGGAAGCCGATATTCATCGCGAGGCCGTCGCTGACGCCCCAGGTGTAGACGTTCTCGTTGAACACCGCCGCGCCGCCCAGCATCCGGGCCAGGATCCAGGCGGAGCCCGCGAACGAGATGGCCACACCGGCAATGCAAACGGTGTGCGCGCCAGCGCGCCCGACGTAGCGGCCGCCGAGGCCCGCGACGAGCGCGGCCGCGAGCGGCGCCAGGACGATCATCAGGCAGACTGCGGCGAAGTCCACGGTCAACCTTTCATGGCGTCGAGATCCTCGACGTTGATGCTGCGGCGCTGGCGGAACAGCACGACCAGGATCGCGAGGCCGATCGCCGCCTCGGCCGCCGCTACCGTCAGGATGAAGAACACGAACACCTGCCCGTCGAGGATGCCGAGGAACCGCGAGAACGCGACGAAATTGAAGTTGACCGCGAGCAGCATGAGCTCGATGCACATCAGCAGCAGGATGACGTTCCTGCGGTTGATGAAGATGCCCGCCACCGCGATCGCGAACAGCACGCCTGCGAGCAGCAGGTAATGCGCGAGTCCGATCACGGCTCGCGCTCCGGCGGCATGCTGACCAGGCGCACGCGCTCCGCGGGATCGACCGAGACCTGGCGGGACACGTCCTGGGCCTTGAGGCCCGGGCGCCGTCGCATGGTGAGCGAGATGGCGGCGACGATCGCGATCAGCAGTACCATGGCAGCCAGCTGGAATGGATAGGCGTACTGCGTGTACAGCACGGCGCCGATCTCGGCCGTGTTGCTCGCGCCTTGCGCGAGCGGGGCGGTCTCGCCCGGCAGCTCGACTCCCAGCCGCCTGACCCAGAGCACGTAGGCGAGCTCGACCACGACGATCAGTGCGATCAGCGCGCCGAGCGGCGCATTGCGCGCGAAGCCCTCGCGCAGCGCCTCGATGTCGACGTCCAGCATCATCACCACGAACAGGAACAGCACCATCACCGCACCGACGTACACGAGAACCAGCACGATGGCGAGGAACTCGGCCTCGATCAGCAGCCATAGCACGGCGGCGTTAAAGAAGCACAGCACCAGGAACAGCACCGAGTGCACGGCATTGCGCGCCAGGATGACGCCGAGAGCGGCGCCGACCAGCACGGCGGAAAAGGCCCAGAACAGGATTGCGACAAGCATGGGCCTACCGATAGGGCGAGTCCGCCGCCTTGTCGGCGGCGATCATCGTCTCGTACTTCTCGCCGATCGCGAGGAGCTTGTCCTTGGTCATGATGTTCTCGCCGCGGTTCTCCATGTGGTACTCGTGGATCCGCGTCTCGACGATCGCGTCGACCGGGCAGGCCTCCTCGCAGAAACCGCAGTAGATGCACTTGAACAGGTCGATGTCGTAGCGCGTCGTGCGCCGCGTGCCATCCGGCCCGACGTCCGACTCGATCGTGATGGCGAGCGCCGGGCACACCGCCTCGCAGAGCTTGCAGGCGATGCAGCGCTCCTCCCCGTTCGGGTAGCGGCGCAGCGCGTGCAGCCCGCGGAAGCGGGCTGACTGCGGCGTCTTCTCTTCCGGGTAGTTCAGCGTCACCTTGGGCCGGAGGAAGTTCTTCGCCGTGACCCACAGGCCGCGCAGGAGCTCGGTAAGGAACAGCGTACGGAACATCGAGCGGTTGGAGTTCATGACCGCCTCATGCCGCCCAAGGCCCGATGCCGCGCCAGGCGAGCACGCTCTCGACCGCGATCCACAGCAGCGTAATCGGGATCAGCACCTTCCAGCCGAGGCGCATGATCTGGTCGTAGCGGTAGCGCGGGAACGTGGCGCGGACCCACAGGAAGACGAACAGGAAGCAGCCGATCTTGAGGAACAGCCAGAAGAAGCTCGGCGCCGAATACCATGCGGCGTCCGCGGCATAACCCTGGAACGGCGACAGCCAGCCGCCGAAGAACAACACGGAGGTCAACGCGGAGATCAGGATCATGTTCGCGTATTCGGGCAGCACGAACAGGGTCGCAAATGCGGCACCCGAATACTCGACGTGGAAGCCTGCCACGATCTCGGACTCGCCCTCGGCGACGTCGAACGGGGCGCGGTTGGTCTCGGCCAGCCCGGAGACGAAGTAGACCAGGAACAGCGGAAACAGCCACCACACGTTCCAGCTCGCGAACCCGCCCTCCTGGGCGCGCACGATCGCGCCGAGGTTGAGGCTGCCCGCCGCCATCAGCACCCCGACCAGCGCGAAGCCCATGGCGATCTCGTAGGCGACCATCTGCGCCGCCGAGCGCATGGCGCCGAGGAAGGCGTACTTCGAGTTGCTCGCCCAGCCGGCCAGGATCACGCCGTACACGCCGAGCGAGGTCAGCGCGAGCACGTACAGGAGGCCCGCGTCGACGTCCGCGAGCACGAATTCCGGCGAGAACGGGATCACGGCCCACGTCGCCAGCGCCGGCACCAGCACGATCAGCGGCGCCAGCAGGAACAGGAAGCGCGAGGCATGGCCGGGAACGATGATTTCCTTGAGCAGCAGCTTGATCACGTCGGCAAACGGCTGCGCGAGCCCGCGCAGGAACGGCAGGCCGAAGATCTCGATGCGGTTCGGCCCACGGCGCAGCTGCATGTAGCCGATCACCTTGCGCTCGGCGAGCGTCAGCATCGCGACCGCGACCACGACCGCGAGCAGGACGCCGACGATCTGCAGCGTGACGATGATCAGCGACTGCAGGTCCGGTGCGAGCAGGGCCCAGCGCTCGGCGAGGAAGTCAGGCATCACTCAGCCCCCTGCCCGGCGCCGCGCGCCGCGCGGGTGCGCTGCAGCGCCGGCGCGCGCCGCACGATCGCGTCGACGCCATAGATCCGCGGCCGCGACGTCGTGCCGCGGCGCTCGGCGCTCGCCGCGCGCGGGGTCGTGAACCGGCCACCGTAGGCAGCCGCGCCGGCGAGCCCCCTGAACTCGGCGAGCACGTCCGCGCTGCTTTCGTAGCCGAAACCCTCGAGCCCGAGCAGGTTGCCGAGTACGCGCAGGATCTTCCAGGCCGGCCGCGCCTCGCCCACCGGCTGCGCACAGCCGCGGAACTCCTGCCAGCGCCCTTCCGCGCTGACGTAGCTGCCCGAGGTCTCCGCGAACGTGCCCATCGGCAACAGGACCTGGGCGAGCGCCATGGTCGACGGGTCGGCGTAGGGCGTGATTGCGATGAGCCGCCGGCAGGTCCCGAGCGAGCGCTCGGCACCCGGCAGACCGATGTCGTGCGCGGGCTCGATGCCGCCGAGCAGCAGGCAGGCGGCGAGCGGTGACTCGAGCATGCGCGCGAGATCGAGCCCCGGCTGCGGGTCGGGTCGGCCACCCGGCAGGCGATGCGGCAGCGCGCCCGCCAGCGACGTGCCGGCCGCGTTGCCGCCTTCCGGGAGGAAACCAAGCGTCGCGCCGGTTCTCGCCGCTAGGGCCGCTGCGGCAGCACGGATGTCGGCGAAGTGACTGTGACGCATGGCGACGCCACCCAGCACGATCGCACCGCGCCCGCCCGCCAGCGACTCGACGATCGCCTTGCCGGCAGCGGGCGGATTCGCGCCCGCGAGCGCGGCGAGTTCCGCGGCGATGTCCCCGGCGCCGACAATGGACTGCTGCAGGACCGGAAAGTGGCACTGCTGCGCCTCCGTCGACAGGAGGCTCACGCGGCAGCCGGCGAGCGCAGCCTTGCGCACGCGGTGCGCGACTATCGGCGCCTCTTCGCGCACGTGGCAACCCACGAGCAGCAGGCCGCCGAGCCCGTCGATGGCGCGCAGCGCGATGCCGAGACCTGGATAGGCCGGGTCCCTCGCCTGGTCGGTGAAATCCAGCTGGTGCAGCCGCGAGTCGACGTTGTGCGAGCCGAGCCCGCGCGCGAGGCGCGCGAACAGGTAAGCCTCCTCGTTCGTCGAACCGGGCGCCGCGAGGAACCCGAGCCGGCCGGCGCCGCCCTCCGCGACCGCCGCGCGCAACAGCCCGGCCGCGGCCTCGAGCGCCGCCTCCCAGGTGGCGGGCTGCCAACGGCCCTCGACGCGCAGCATCGGCTCGCGCAACCGGTCGGGCGCGTAGACTCCCTCGTACGAGAAGCGGTCGCGGTCGGCGATCCAGGTCTCGTTGATCTCCTCGTTCTCGCGCGGCACGACGCGCATCAGGCGCCCGCGCAGCACGTGGCCGTAGAGGTTGGTTCCGGCCCCGTCGTGCGGCGACACGAGCGCGTGCTCGGTCATCTCCCAGGAGCGCGCGCGGTGCCTGAAGGGCTTGGAGTTGAGCGCGCCGACCGGGCACAGGTCGATGACGTTGCCCGACAGCTCGTGGTCCACGCTCTTCTCGATGAACGTGCCGATCTCCATGTCCTCGCCGCGCCCGGTCGCGCCGAGCTCCTGGAAACCCGCGATCTCGGCCGTGAAGCGCACGCAACGCGTGCAGTGGATGCAGCGGGTCATGTCGGTCGAGACGAGCGGGCCGAGGTTCCGGTCCCTGACCGTGCGCTTGCGCTCGTCGAAACGCGAGTTGGCGGCCCCGAAGTCGAGCGCGAGGTCCTGCAGCTCGCACTCGCCGCCCTGGTCGCAGATCGGGCAGTCGAGCGGATGGTTGATCAGCAGGAACTCCATGGTCGCCGTCTGCGCGGCGATGGCGCGCGGCGAGCGCGTGAAGACCTTCATGCCTTCGGTGACCGGCGTCGCGCAGGCGGGCAGCGGCTTCGGCGCCTTCTCGACCTCGACCAGGCACATGCGGCAGTTGGCGGCGATCGTGAGCTTCTCGTGGTAGCAGAAGCGCGGCACGTAGACGCCCGCCTGGTCGGTGAGCTGGATGATCATCTGGCCGTTGCGCGCCTTCAGCGGCCGGCCATCGACCTCGACGTTGACGACGTCGTCGCTCATGCGACCGCCTGCGCAGGGGCGTCGACGATGCTGCGCCCGCCGTGCTCGACCATGTAGGCGAACTCGTGGCGAAAGTGCTTGAGGAAGCTCTGCACCGGCCAGGCGGCGGCATCGCCGAGGGCACAGATCGTGTGGCCCTCGATCTGGGTCGCGACCTGCACCAAGAGGTCGAGGTCCGACATCTTGCCCTGCCCCGCGAGGATCCGGCGCAGCATTCGCGTGAGCCAGCCCGTGCCTTCGCGGCAGGGCGTGCACTGGCCGCAGGACTCCGCCATGTAGAAGCGCGAGATGCGCTCGAGCACGCGCACCATGCAGGTTGTCTCGTCCATCACGATCATCGCGCCGGTGCCGACGCTGCTGCCCGCCTTGCGCAGCGAGTCGTAGTCCATGGTGCAGTCGATGATGTTCGCCGCAGGCATCACCGGCACCGAGGAGCCTCCCGGGATGACGGCCTTGAGCTTGCGGCCCTTGCGCACCCCGCCGCAGATGTCGAGCAGCTCGCGGAACGGGATGCCCATCGGCAACTCGTAGTTGCCGGGCTTCTCGACGTGACCGGACACCGAGAAGATCACGGTGCCCCCGGCATTCGGCACGCCGAGCTCGGCGAACCACTTGGCGCCGTTGCGCAGGATCGCGGGCACGGACGCGAATGACAGCGTGTTGTTGACGGTCGTCGGCTTGCCGTACAGGCCGAAGCTGGCCGGGAACGGCGGCTTGAAGCGCGGCTTGCCGGGCTTGCCCTCGAGCGACTCGAGCAGCGCGGTCTCTTCGCCGCAGATGTACGCGCCCGCGCCGGCGACGCCGTACAGGTCGAAGTCGATGCCCGTGCCCCGGATGTTCTTGCCGAGCAGACCCGCCGCGTAGGCTTCGGCGAGCGCGGCCTCGAAGCGCGGGACAGGCTCCGCGAGGAATTCCCCGCGGATGTAGTTGTAGCCGACGGTCGCGCCCATCGCATAGCCGCCGATGGCCATGCCCTCGATCACCGAGTGCGGGTTGTAGCGCAGGATGTCGCGGTCGTGGCAGGTGCCCGGTTCGCTTTCGTCCGAGTTGCAGACCACGTACTTCTGGCCCGGGGCGTTGCGCGGCATGAAGCTCCACTTCACGCCGGTGGGAAAGCCCGCGCCGCCGCGGCCGCGCAGGCCAGAGGCCTTCACCTCCTCGATGATCGCCTCGCGCGGCGTCTTCTCCGCGAGAATCCTGCGCCAGGCACGGTAGCCCTCGAACTTCTCGTACACCGGCAGCGTCCAGCTCTCGGCATGCGCGAGCGGTTCGAAGACGACCTGGTTCATGGCGCGCGCCATGGCTACTTGATCCCGTCCAGCACCTTGATCGCCGACTCCGGCGTCAGGTTCTCGTGGTACACGTGGTCCACCATCATCATCGGCGCATTGTTGCAGGCGGCGAGGCACTCCTCCTCGCGCTTCAGATAAATGCGGCCGTCCGGCGTGCTCTCCCCGGTCCTGATGCCGAGGTACCGCTCGACGGCGGCGACGAGCTCGTCCGAGCCGCGCAGCATGCAGCTGATGTTGGTGCAGATCGAGACATGCACCCGCCCGCAGGGCCGGGTCTCGAACATTGAATAGAAGCTCGCGACTTCGTACACCTGGACCGGCGGCAGACCGATGTACTCCGCGACCGCGTCCATCAGCGGCACCGTCAGGTAGCCGCCGTTCTGGTGCTGCGCCTCGCGCAGCGCCGCGATCACCGCCGAGCGGCGCCGCTCCGGCGGGAACCGGGCCAGCCAGCGGTCGATCTCGTGCCGCGTGTGTTCGCTGAGCGTGCCCGCCGCCGCGCCATGCGCGCTCACCGGTCGATCTCCCCGAACACGATGTCCATGGTCCCGATCATGGCGACGACGTCCGCCAGCATGTGGCCGCGGGTCAACTCGTCCATCGCCGCGAGATGGGCGAAGCCGGGGGCGCGGCATTTCACGCGGTACGGCTTGTTCGCGCCGTCCGAGACGAGCCACACGCCGAACTCGCCCTTCGGTGCCTCGACCGCCGCGTACGTCTCGCCCTCCGGCACGCAATAGCCTTCGGTGAAGAGCTTGAAGTGATGGATCAGCGATTCCATGTCGTCCTTCATCTCGCCGCGCCGCGGGGGCGTCAGCTTGTGGTCGTCGAGCATCACCGGGCCGCGGTTGGCGCGCAGCCATTCGACGCACTGGCGGATGATCCGGTTCGACTGGCGCAACTCCGCGATCCGGCACAGGTAGCGGTCATAGCAGTCGCCATTCACGCCCACGGGCACGTCGAAGTCGACCCGGTCGTAGGCGGCGTACGGCTGCTTCTTGCGCAGGTCCCAGGCGATCCCTGAGCCGCGCAGCATCGGCCCGGTGAAGCCGAGCTGCAGCGCCCGTTCCGGCGTGACGACGCCGATATTGACGGTGCGTTGCTTCCAGATCCGGTTATCGGTCAGGAGCGTCTCGTATTCGTCGACGCAGGCCGGAAACCTGTCCGTGAAGTCGGCGATGAAGTCGAGCAGCGACCCCGCGCGCGCGGCGTTCCGCCGTTTCAGGTCGGCGGCGCTGCGGCCCTTCGCCTCCTGGTACTGCGGCATGGCGTCCGGGAGGTCGCGGTACACCCCGCCCGGGCGGTAATACGTCGCGTGCATGCGCGTCCCCGAGACCGCCTCGTAGCAGTCCATGAGGTCCTCGCGCTCGCGGAACGCGTACAGGAACACGGTCATCGCACCGATGTCGAGCGCGTGCGAACCGATCCACATCAGGTGGTTCAGGATGCGCGTCATCTCATCGAACATCGTGCGGATGTACTGCGCGCGCTCCGGCGCCTCGATGCCGAGCAGCCTCTCGATCGCGCGCACGTAGGCGTGCTCGTTGCACATCATCGACACGTAGTCGAGGCGATCCATGTAGCCGATCGACTGGTTGAACGGCTTCGACTCCGCCAGCTTCTCGGTCGCCCGGTGCAGCAGGCCGATGTGCGGATCGGCCTTCTGGATCACCTCGCCGTCCATCTCGAGCACCAGGCGCAGCACGCCGTGCGCAGCCGGGTGCTGCGGACCGAAGTTCAGCGTGAAGTTCTGGAACTCAGGCATCTCCGCCCGCCCCTGGCGCGCCGGGATCGCGTCCCTTGCGGATGACTTTCGGCACCGTGACGCGCGGCACGATGCTGACCGGTTCGTTCACCACGCGCCCGCGCGACGGGTCGTAGCGCACTTCGACGTGCCCGGACAGCGGAAAGTCCTTGCGGAACGGGTGGCCGATGAAGCCGTAGTCGGTGAGGATCCGGCGCAGGTCCGGGTGGCCGCGGAACAGGATACCGTACAGGTCGAAGGCCTCGCGCTCGTACCAATCGGCCGACGTCCACACACCGGACACCGAATCGATCATCGGCGGTTCGCCCGCCGTACAGCGGCAACGCACGCGCAGACGGGTATTCCGCGAGACCGACAGCAGCTGGTAGGAGACCGCGAAGCGGCCCGCGCTCGCGGGCGCCTCGGCGCGCGGCGGCCGCTCAACACCGCGACTGAAGCCGGTCGAGGTCGCCTCGGTCGTCGCCCACTCGGCCCGGCCATAGTCGAGATAGTCGATGCCCGACAGGTCGATGAGCTGCTCGAATGCGAGCCCGGGTGCGTCGCGCAGCTCCCTGCAGACGGCGACGAGGTCGGCCGGGGCCACTTCGATCGCGATCTCGCCCGGCAGCGCCGTGAGCCGCGTGGCTCGCTCGCCGATCCGGGACACCAAGGCTTCCGCGGTCGCTTCGACGCGCGTCATGCAGGACTGCGCGCGATGGTGCTGGTGCGGCGGATCTTGTCCTGCAGTTGCAGGATGCCGAAGACCAGCGCCTCCGCGGTCGGCGGGCAGCCGGGCACGTACACGTCGACCGGCACGATGCGGTCGCAGCCGCGCACGACGGCATACGAATAATGGTAGTAGCCGCCGCCGTTCGCGCAGGATCCCATCGAGATGACCCAGCGCGGCTCGGGCATCTGGTCGTAGACCTTACGCAGTGCAGGCGCCATCTTGTTGACCAGCGTGCCTGCCACGATCATGACGTCCGACTGGCGCGGGCTGCCGCGGAACACGACGCCGAAGCGGTCGAGGTCATAGCGCGCGGCGCCCGCGTGCATCATTTCGACCGCGCAGCAGGCGAGGCCGAAGGTCATCGGCCACAGCGAGCCGGTACGCGCCCAGTTCATCAGGTTGTCGACCGTCGTGGTCACGAACCCGCGGCCCTGCACGACGGGCGCGAGCTCCGGGGCGGCTTCCGTCAATCCCATTCGAGCGCCCCTTTCTTCCATTCGTAGACGAATCCGACTACCAGCACGGCGAGGAACACGCCCATCGACGCGAGCCCGAATCCGCCGATCGCGTCGAGCGACACGGCCCAGGGAAAGAGGAACGCGATCTCGAGGTCGAAAATGATGAACAGGATCGCGACCAGGTAGTAGCGGACGTCAAACTTGGTGCGCGAATCGGCGAAGGCCTCGAAGCCGCATTCGTACGGCGAGACTTTCTCGCCGTCCGGCCGCCGCGGGCCGAGCAGCCAGCCCGCCGCGAGCAGCACAAGGCCGAAGCCGCCGGCGACCGCGAGAAAAACCAGGGTGGGCAGGTAGTTATCGAGCAAGTCCGGTCGCTCTCGCAGGCGGGACAGGGTCCCGCAGACCGGCCGCATTGTAACCGCCCGTGAGGTCGCTTGGGACCCCGGCGGCGCTCAGGCTGGGACCAGGAATGGTGCCGACGGTCGGACTCGAACCGACACGAGTTTCCCCACTAACCCCTCAAGCTAGCGCGTCTACCAATTCCGCCACGTCGGCACAGAATTCGATCAGGTCTTCCGCTCACTGCCCGTCCGGCTGAGGCGGCTCGGCGGGCGCACTATCCGGCAGGGCCGGAACCGCACCGGCATCGACACCCGACGCGGGCGCCGGTTCCGTGACCACGGTGTCCACGATGCTCTTCGGGCCCTCGTCGCGCGGCCTGGTTGCGTACCAAGCGAGCGACATGCTGGTCAGGAAGAAAAGCGTCGCGAGCACCGCGGTCAGCTTCGAGAAGAATGTCGCCGAACCGCGCGCACCGAACACGGTGCCCGAAGCGCCCGAACCGAATCCCGCGCCCGCGTCCGCGCCCTTGCCGCGCTGCAGGAGCACGAGTGCGACGATCGCGAAGCACAGCAGACCGTGCAGCAACACAATCAGGTTCTGAAGCATGTCCGTTTCGCCAGGTCCAGTTCGTCAGCGGTCGGCGGCGGCGCAGATGGCGGCGAATTCGTCCGCCTTGAGCGAGGCCCCGCCGATCAGCCCACCGTCCACGTCGGGCATCGCGAACAGCTCCGCGGCATTCGCCGCCTTGACGCTGCCCCCGTAAAGGACCCGAAGGGAAGCAGCAATTGTAGCATCATTCTCGGCAATACGGCCGCGGATCAGCGCATGGACCTCCTGCGCCTGTGCCGGGCTCGCGGTGAGGCCGGTCCCGATGGCCCAGACCGGCTCGTACGCGACCACGGCGCGGCCAAAAGCCGGAACGCCTGCGGCGCCCAGCACGGCGTCGAGCTGGCGCAGGATGACTGTACGGGTCGCGTCCCGCTCGCGCTCCGCGAGTGACTCACCAACGCACAGGATCGGCACGAGCGCATGGCGGCCCGCAGCCAGGAACTTGCGCGCAACGAGGTCGTCGCTTTCCGCGTAGAGGGCACGCCGCTCGGAATGGCCGACGATGACGTAACGACAGCCCGCGTCCGCGAGCATCGCCGCTGATACCTCCCCGGTGTACCCGCCCTGCTCTTCCGCGCAGGCATCCTGGGCGCCGAGCCCGATCCGGCTGCCCTCCAGCCGTCGGCGCGCTTCCTCGAGGTGCACGAATGGCGGGCAGACGACCGCCTCGGACGAGCCGGTGCCCACGCCGCGCGCCACGAGCTCGTTGATCAAGCACGCGGCATCCGCGCGGCTGCCGTGCATCTTCCAGTTGCCCGCGACGAGCGGCCGGCGGCTGGCCGGATTCATGCCGCCGGCGCCGCGGCGCGCACCGCTGCCGCGAGCTCCTGCGCATGGCGCTCGACCAACTCGGCGTCTTCGCCCTCGACCATGATGCGGATCAGCGGCTCGGTGCCCGACGCGCGCAGCACGACGCGCCCGCGATCACCCAACGAGCGTTCGACGTGCGCGATCGCCGCGGCGACACCGGGCTCGCCCGCCGCATCGAAGCACTGCGCGACACGGACATTGACGGACTGCTGCGGGAAGCGCTGCATACCCGCCGCGAGCTCGGCCAGCGTCTTGCCGGTCGACTTCATCACCGCCAGGACCTGCAGCGCCACGATCAGCCCGTCGCCGGTGGTCGTCTTGTCGAGGACCAGCAGGTGGCCGGAGGACTCGCCGCCCAGGACGCCCGCCTGCGTGCGCAGCAGCTGCATGACGTTGCGGTCGCCGACCGCGGCGCGCAGGAAGGGAATGCCGCGCTCCTTCAGCGCAAGCTCGAGCCCGAGGTTGGACATGACAGTCCCGATGACCGGGCCCTTGAGCCCGCCGGCCGCGAGGCGTGCGCGCGCGAGCACGTAGAGCAGCTGGTCGCCATCCACCACGCGCCCGAGGTGATCCGCCATGACCAAGCGGTCGCCGTCGCCATCGAGGGCGATGCCGGCGTCGGCGCGCACGCCGGACACGGTGAGCCTGAGCAGGCCCGGGTCCGTGGACCCGCAGCCGTCGTTGATGTTGCGGCCATTCGGGGAGCAGCCGATCGGCACGGTCTCCGCGCCGAGAGCGGCAAGCACGCGGGGCGCCACCTTGTAAGCCGCGCCATTCGCGCAATCGACCACCAGCTTGAAGCCGGCCAGGTTCATGCCCTGCGGGAGCGTCGAGGCGCAAAACGCCTGGTAGAGCGCGCGCTCGCTGTCGACGCGCGTGGCCCGCCCGAGCTTGCTCGACTCGCGCGTCGGCGCCGGCTCGTCGAGGTGCGACTCGATGGCTTCCTCGAGCTGGTCCGTGAGCTTGGCGCCGTTGCGGTCGAAGAACTTGATCCCGTTGTCGTCGTAGCGGTTGTGCGAGGCGCTGATGACTGCGCCGAAGTCGGCGCCGAGCCGCTGCACCAGGTAGGCGATCCCGGGCGTCGGCATTGGCCCGGCGAGCTGCACGTCGACACCGGCCGCGACGAAGCCCGCCTCGAGCGCCGCCTCGAACATGTAACCCGAGAGCCGCGTGTCCTTGCCGATCAGCACGCGGCCGCCATCCGGCGCCAGCACGCGCGCAGCGGCACCGGCGAGGCGCAGGGCGAATTCCACGGTTATCGGATGGGTCCCGACGCGGCCGCGCACACCGTCCGTGCCAAAGTAACGCATGATCAATTGTCCCGCATTGCGCCGCTCGCCGACAACACGGCTAGCGCATCCACGGTCGCAGCCACGTCGTGCGCGCGGATGATCCGCGCGCCGTTGATCGCCGCGACGACCGCCGCCGCCAGGCTGCCGGCGAGCCGCTCGTCCTCGGCGCGCCCGGTCAGAGCGCCGATCATGCGCTTGCGCGACAGGCCCACAAGCACGGGCAGCCCGTCGGCCGCGATGGCGGACAGGCCCGCGAGCAGCGCCAGGTTGTGCTCCAGCGTCTTGCCGAAGCCGAAACCCGGGTCGACCACGAGCCGCTCGCGCGCGATGCCGGCGGCCATACAGTCAGCGGCTCGAACGCGGAGGAACCCGCGCACTTCCGCGACCGCGTCGCCGTAGCGCGGCGCGGCCTGCATCGTGCCCGGCTCGCCCTGCATGTGCATCAGGCAGACGGCGGCCGCACTGCTGGCGATCGCTTCGACCGCCCCTGGCGCCCGGAGCGCCATCACGTCATTCACCATCGTCGCACCCGCAGCCAGCACTGCGCGCATGACTTCGGGCTTGCGCGTGTCCACCGAGACCGGGACGGAGAGCGTGCCTGCGAGCCGCTCGACGATCGGCACGACGCGCCGCAGTTCTTCCCCGGCCGGGACCGGTGCCGCTCCGGGGCGCGTCGACTCGCCGCCGATGTCGACGATCGCTGCGCCTTGCTCGACGAGCTGAACTGCACGGTCGAGCGCTGCGGCCGGCTCCAAGTAGAGCCCGCCGTCCGAAAAGCTGTCCGGCGTGACATTCAGCACGCCCATGACCACGGGATGCGCAAGATCGATCCGGTGGCGGCCGCACTGCAGGTGCATCGGCGCGGGTCTGGCGTCCGGAGGCGGCGCGACGCGCCGCGCGCGACTCAGGTCTGGCTCGCCGGCGGGCCGATGACCGGCTCGGGTTTCGGGCCGCTCTGGCCGCCGCTCGACGCACCGGACTCGTCCCAGTCCTGGGGAGCCCGCGGCGCGCGGCCGGCCATGATGTCCTTGAGCTGCCCTTCGTCGATGGTCTCGTACTTCATGAGCGCACTGGCCATGACGTCGAGCTTCTCGCGGTTGTCGGTGAGGATCCTGCGCGCCTGGCCGTAGGCACTATCGATCACGCGCCGGATCTCCTCGTCGATCGCATGCGCCGTGACGTCTGAAACCTGCTTGTGCTGCGTCACCGAACGGCCCAGGAAGACCTCGCCCTCATCCTCCATGTAGGACAGCGGACCGAGCCGCTCGGACAGGCCCCACTTGGTGACCATGTTGCGGGCGAGATTGGTCGCGCGCTCGATGTCGTTCGACGCCCCGGTCGTCACCGCATCCGGCCCGAACACCAGTTCCTCGGCGATGCGCCCGCCGAACAGGCTGGTGATCTGCCCCTCGATGCGCCGCTTGCTGTAGCTGTAGCGGTCCTCCTCCGGCAGGAACATGGTGACGCCGAGCGCGCGCCCGCGCGGGATGATCGTCACCTTGTAGACCGGGTCGTGCTCGGGCAGGCTCATGCCGACGATCGCGTGCCCCGCCTCGTGGTAGGCGGTATTGCGCTTTTCCTGCTCGCTCATGACCATCGAGCGGCGCTCGGCGCCCATCATGACCTTGTCCTTCGCGCGCTCGAACTCGTCCATCGTGACGAGCCGCTTGTTGGCGCGCGCAGCGAACAGCGCCGCCTCGTTGACGAGATTCATGAGGTCCGCGCCGGAGAAACCGGGGGTGCCGCGGGCGATCAGCGACGGCTTGACGTCGTCCGCGATCGGCACCTTGCGCATGTGGACTTTCAGGATCTGCTCGCGGCCACGCACGTCGGGCAGCGGCACGACGACCTGCCGGTCGAATCGACCCGGGCGCAGCAGCGCCGGGTCGAGCACATCGGGCCGGTTGGTCGCCGCGATGACGATGACCCCCTCGTTACCCTCGAAGCCGTCCATCTCGACCAGCAGCTGGTTCAGCGTCTGCTCGCGCTCGTCGTGGCCGCCACCGAGGCCCGCGCCGCGGTGCCGGCCGACCGCGTCGATTTCGTCGATGAACACGATGCAAGGGGCGTGCTTCTTCGCCTGCTCGAACATGTCGCGCACGCGGCTCGCACCGACGCCAACGAACATCTCGACGAAGTCGGAGCCCGAAATCGTGAAGAACGGGACCTTCGCCTCGCCCGCGATCGCGCGCGCGAGCAGCGTCTTGCCGGTGCCGGGGCTGCCGACCATCAGTACTCCCTTCGGGATCTTGCCGCCGAGCTTCTGGAACTTGGACGGATCCTTCAGGAAGTCGACGATCTCGGCGACCTCCTCCTTGGCTTCGTCGACGCCGGCGACGTCCGCGAATGTCACGGTAACCTGATCCTCGGACAGGAGCCTGGCCCGGCTCTTGCCGAAGGACATGGCCCCGCGCCCGCCTGCCCCGCCCTGCATCTGGCGCATGAAATAGATCCACACGCCGATCAGCAGCAGGATCGGGAACGACGAAATGAGCAGCTGCAGCAGGAAGTTCTGCTTCTCGGGCGGGGCGGCACTGAACTTCACTTTCTGCTTGTCGAGCAGGCCGATCAGGACCGAGTTGTCGGTCTCCGGGTTGAAAGTGACGTAAGCCTGGCCTCCCGAGCGCTGGCCGATGATGGTGTCACCCTTGAAGGTGGCAGTCTCGATGCCGCCGCTCCTGACTTCCGAGAGGAACTGGGAGTAGTCGATCTGGGCAGGCGTGCCCGGTCGCTGGCCGAAATTGGAGAACACCGCGAGCAGCACGGTCGCGATGACCACCCACAGGACGATGTTTCTGGTCAGATCGTTCAAACCCGGGCTCCTCCTGACGCGGCAACTACAGCCAGTTCAAGGACTTGGACCGCAGCCATGCCTCAACGTTTCACCTTACACCGGACGGGGGGTCCCTGGCCACCAAATACGTCTCGGAACTCCGCTGACGCGAGGCCTTGGGTTTGCGCATCCGGACCTGCCGGAACGACCGGCGCGCCCGCGCCAGCAACTCCTGGAAGCCCGCACCCTGGAACACCTTCATGACCAGCACGCCCCCGGGCCCCAGGGTTTCGAGCGCGAAGTCGAGTGCCAGCGACTCGAGCTCCGCCGCACGCGCCTGGTCGACCACGTCCACGCCGCTGATGTTGGGAGCCATGTCGGACATCACAACGTCTGCGCGCGTCTCGCCGAGCGCGGCGATCAGCTGGTCGAGCACTGGCTGCTCGCGGAAATCGCCCTGCAGGAAATCGACCCCCGCGATCGCGTCCATGGGCAAGAGGTCGAGCGCGAACACGCGACCCTGTCCCCGGAGCTTGCGCGCCGCGTACTGGCTCCAGCCGCCCGGCGCGGCACCGAGGTCGACGACCACGGCGCCCGGGAAGATCAGCCTCTCCACGGCGTCGATCTCCGCGAGCTTGTAGGCCGCGCGCGAGCGCAGTCCCTCGTCCTGCGCGCGCTTCACGTAGGGATCCGAGAAATGTTCCTCGAGCCAGCGACCGCTGGACTTGCTGCGTCGCGACAACGGTGGTCTCCGGGTTGCAGCCCCTATAATGCGTCGATGGCGCTCACCGAGCGGCAGAAAAAACACCTCCGGCGCCTGGGCCACGATCTGCACCCGATCGTGCTGGTCGGGCAGCGCGGGCTCACTGCCGGGGTCGTCGATGAGCTCAAGCTCGCGCTCGCGCACCACGAGCTCGTGAAGCTGCGCGCACGCGCCGGCAGCCGCGAGGAGCGCGACGGAATGCTAGCGGAACTGGCCCGTCTCACCCGTTCTGAACTCGCCTTCCGGATCGGAAACGTGGCATTGTTCTACAAGAAAAACGGCGAGTTACAGAAAATACTTCTTCCGGATTCCTGACCTCAGGCCCGGCGCACCGCGAGCACCTCGAAGCTGCGCGCGCCGCCCGGCGCGACCACTTCCACTTCATCGCCTACGGCACGGCCGATGAGCGCGCGCGCGATCGGCGAATTGACCGAGACGAGTCCCTGGCGGATATCGGCCTCGTCGTCCCCGACGATCTGGTAGCGGACTTCAGGCCCGCCGTCCACCGGGGCAAGCTCGACGGTCGCCCCGAACACGACCTTGCCGGTATCCGGCAGCTGGGCCGGGTCGATCACCTGCGCGTTGGCAAGCCGCTTCTCGATCTCCTTGATGCGCCCCTCGATGAAGCCCTGCTGCTCGCGCGCCGCGTGATACTCGGCATTCTCCGAGAGATCGCCGTGCGAGCGCGCCTCGGCGATCGCGCGGATGATCGCCGGCCGGTCCTCCGCCTTGAGCTTTCGGAGCTCGGCGCGCAGCCTAGTAGCGCCCTGCAGCGTGATCGGCGTCCTCATGCGGTCCCGAGTTCCAGGTGCAGGTCCTGCAGGCGGTTGACGTCGTGGTCCTCGAGGTGATCCAGCGCATCGCAGGTCGCATGCGCCGCGGCGACGGTCGTGTAGTAGGTCACCTTGCGCAGTTCGGCCTCGCGCCGGATCGAGTGCGACTCGCGGATCGCGCGTTTGCCCTCGGTCGTGTTGACGATCAGGTCGATCTCGTCGTTCTTGATCATGTCGACGATGTGCGGCCGGCCCTCGCGCACCTTGAGCGCGCGGCGGCAGGCGATTCCCGCGGACTCGAGGGCGGTCTGCGTGCCCTGGGTCGCGATCATCTCGAAGCCGCGCGCCGTGAGGCGCTTCGCGAGCTCGACGGCGCTGTCCTTGTCCCGGTCCCGCACGGAGATCAGGCACACGCCGCGGGTCGGCAGGCGGATGCCGCTCGCCGCCTGCGACTTGGCGTAAGCCTCGCCGAACGTGCGCCCGGTGCCCATGACCTCGCCCGTCGACTTCATTTCCGGCCCGAGGATCGGGTCGGAATCCGGGAACTTCCTGAACGGGAACACGGCTTCCTTCACCGAGTAGTACGGGGGCACGCGCTCCTCGGTCGCCTCCAGATCGGCAAGCGTGCGGCCGGCCATGACCCGTGCGGCGATCTTGGCCAGCGGCCGGCCGGTCGCCTTCGACACGAATGGCACGGTGCGCGACGCGCGCGGGTTGACCTCGAGGACGTAGACCACGCCGTTCTGGATGGCGTACTGAACGTTCATCAGGCCCACCACGCCGAGCGCCTGCGCCATCCTGCGGGTCTGGCCGCGCAGCTCGTCCTGGATGCCGGCCGGCAGGCTGGTCGGCGGCAGCGAACAACTCGAGTCGCCGGAGTGCACGCCCGCCTGCTCGACGTGCTCCATGATGCCGCCGATCAGCACGTCCTGCCCGTCGCAGATGGCGTCGACGTCGACCTCGATCGCGAGGTCGAGGAAGCGGTCGAGCAGCACCGGGCTCTCGTTGGAGACCTTGACTGCCTCGCGCATGTAGGTACGCAGATCCTCTTCCTCGTAGACGATCTCCATCGCCCGCCCGCCCAGCACGTAGGACGGGCGCACGATCAGCGGGAAGCCCACCTCGCGCGCGAGCTCGATCGCGCGCTCCTCGTCGCGCGCCGTGGCGTTCGCCGGCTGGCGCAGGCCGAGTTTAATCAGCAGCTGCTGGAAGCGCTCGCGATCCTCCGCGACGTCGATCGAATCCGGGCTCGTGCCGATGATCGGCGCGCCGGCCGCAGCGAGCTGCCGCGCAAGCTTGAGCGGCGTCTGCCCGCCGAACTGCACGATCACGCCCTGCGGCTTCTCGCGGCCGATGACCTCCATGACGTCCTCGAAGGTCAGCGGCTCGAAGTACAGGCGGTCAGACACGTCGTAGTCGGTTGACACGGTCTCCGGGTTGCAGTTGACCATGATGGTCTCGTAGCCGTCCTCCCGGAGCGCGAGTGCCGCGTGCACGCAGCAGTAGTCGAACTCGATGCCCTGGCCGATGCGGTTCGGGCCGCCGCCCAGGATCATGATCTTGGGGCGCGGGGTCGGGTCGGACTCGCATTCCTGCTCGTACGTCGAGTAGAGGTAGGCCGTCGAAGTCGCGAACTCGGCCGCGCAGGTGTCGACGCGCTTGTAGACCGGGTGCACGCCGCAGGCGAGGCGCCGCGCGCGGACCCGCGTCTCGGGTGCGCCAATTGCGCGCGCGAGGGCGGCGTCCGAGAAGCCCTTGCGCTTGAGCGCGAGGATGCGTTCGACGGTGAGCCCGGCGATGCCCTCCGCCCGCACACCCTCCTCCTCCCGGACCAGGTCCTCGATCTGCGCCAGGAACCACGGATCGATCATGGTCTCGGCGTGCACGCGCTCGAGCGGCCAGCCGGCGCGGAACGCGTCGGCCACGTAGCGGATGCGGTCGGCGCCCGGGTGACGCAATTCCTCGGCGAGCTTCAGCTCCCGGTCGGCGTCCAGCGGCAGCGCAAGCACGGGCGTGAGCCCGTCGCAGCCGGTCTCGAGGCTGCGCAGCGCCTTCTGCAGCGACTCCTGGAATGTGCGCCCGATCGCCATCGCCTCGCCGACCGACTTCATCTGCGTGGTGAGCCGGTCGTTCGAGCCCGGGAACTTCTCGAAGGTGAAGCGCGGGATCTTGGTCACGACATAGTCGATCGTGGGCTCGAACGAGGCCGGCGTCGCCCCGCCCGTGATCTCGTTCCTGAGCTCGTCGAGCGTGTAACCGACCGCGAGCTTCGCCGCGACCTTCGCGATCGGGAACCCGGTCGCCTTCGAGGCGAGCGCTGAGGAGCGCGACACGCGCGGGTTCATCTCGATCACCAGCATGCGCCCGTCCTCCGGGTTCACCGCGAACTGGACATTCGAGCCGCCGCACTCGACACCGACCTGGCGCAGCACCGCGATCGACGCGTCGCGCATGCGCTGGTATTCCTTGTCGGTCAGCGTCTGTGCCGGCGCCACCGTGATCGAGTCGCCGGTGTGCACGCCCATCGGGTCGAGGTTCTCGATCGAGCACACGATGATGCAGTTGTCCCTGCGATCCCGCACCACCTCCATCTCGAATTCCTTCCAGCCGAGCACGGACTCCTCGATCAGCACCTCCGCGGTTGGCGAGGCGTCGAGACCGCGCAGGACGATCTCCTCGAACTCCTCGCGGTTGAAGGCGATGCCGCCGCCCGTGCCGCCGAGCGTGAACGAGGGCCGGATGACGGTCGGGTAGCCGACCTCGGCCTGCACGGCCAGCGCCTCGTCCAGGTCGTGCGCGATGTAGGACTTCGGGCACTCGAGCCCGATGCCCCGCATGGCATTGCGGAACAGCTCGCGGTCCTCGGCCATGTCGATGGCCTCGCGCGAAGCCGCGATCATCTCGACGCCGAAGCGCTCGAGCACGCCCTCGCGCACCAGGTCGAGGGCGGTGTTGAGGCCCGTCTGGCCGCCCATGGTCGGCAGCAGCGCGTCCGGCCGCTCCTTCTCGATGATGCGCGCGACCGTCCGCCAGTCGACCGGCTCGATGTAGATCGAGTCCGCCATCTCCGGGTCGGTCATGATCGTCGCGGGATTCGAGTTCACGAGGATGACGCGATAGCCCTCCTCGCGCAGCGCCCGGCAGGCCTGGGCACCGGAGTAATCGAACTCGCAGGCCTGGCCGATGATGATCGGTCCGGCGCCGATGATCAGGATGCTCTCGATGTCGGTGCGCTTGCCCATCAGAGGGTCCTCGCCGCGGCCTCTTCGGCCACTGCGGTCTGGGCGCGCAGCTGATTCTGCAGACGGCGCACCATCAGGAACACGAAGTGCTCGAACAACGGCCTGAGGTCGTGCGGGCCGGGGCTCGCCTCGGGGTGGCCCTGGAAGCCGAAGGCCGGCCGGTCGGTGCGGGCGACGCCCTGCAGCGAGCCGTCGAACAGCGAGCGGTGCGTCGGCTTGAGCCGCGCCGGCAGCGAGTCCTCGTCCACGGCGAAGCCGTGATTCTGGCTGGTGATCAGTACGTGTCCGCCGGCGAGCTCCTGAACCGGATGGTTCGCACCGTGGTGGCCGAACTTCATCTTGACGGTGCGCGCCCCGCTCGCGAGGCCGAGCAGCTGGTGGCCGAGGCAGATGCCGAACACCGGAACGTCAGTCTCGAGGAATTCGCGGATCGCATGGATGGCATAGTCGCAAGGCTCCGGATCGCCCGGGCCATTGGACAGAAATATGCCGTCGGGACCGAGTGCGAGGGCGTCGGCCGCCCTCGTCTGGGCCGGCACGACCGTGATTCGACAGCCGTAGTCGGCGAGCAGCCGCAGGATGTTGCGCTTGATGCCGAAGTCGTAGGCGACCACGTGCAGGCGCGAGCCCGGGCGCAGCACCCGCGCCTGTTCGCGGCCGATACCGCCCTCATTCCACTGGTACGGTGCGCGCACGGACACGACCCTGGCGAGGTCCATGCCCTTGAGGCCCGGGAATGCGCGCGCCGCGCGCAGGGCGACGTCTGCATCCGCACGGTCGGCCGTGGCGATGCACCCGCCCTGCGCGCCCCGCTCGCGCAGGATCCGAGTGAGCTTGCGTGTGTCGACGCCGGCGATGGCGACGGTCTCTCCCTCGACCAGGAACCGCTTCAGCGAGTGGCTCGCACGCCAGCTGGAATGCCGCAGCGGCAGGTCGCGGATCACGAGCCCCGCGGCGTGGATCGAATCCGACTCGAGATCCTCGGGCGTGACGCCCGTATTGCCGATGTGCGGATAGGTGAGCGTGACGATCTGGCGCGCGTACGATGGGTCGGTCAGGATCTCCTGGTAGCCCGTCATCGCGGTGTTGAACACGACCTCGCCGGTCGTGACACCGGAAGCGCCGATCGAAATGCCCTGAAACACCGTGCCGTCCTCGAGCGCGAGCACTGCAGGTGTCGGTGTCACCAGGGCGTTCTCCCGGTCCTGTCCCGCCGATCACCGGCACGAGGCGCAGGACGTCAGTGGATGGAGCCGTCGGGGACTCCACCGGTCATCAGCTGTAACTTCGCAGGGGGCCGCGACCTGAGGGGTAATTCTACATCACGACTCGCGCAATGGGGACGCGCCCCTCATCGTTCACAGACTTGCCGCGCAAGAAGGCCGGGCGGGTGAACCGTGCCGGTGACGGTGCCGGGTCGCACTTATCGCACTTATTGCAAGGAAATAAGTGCGATAAGTGCGACCCGGCACCGTCACCGGCACCGTCACCCGGCACCGTCACGCACGCCGGCGAAGTGCGCGCCCGGCAGAGGCTACTATCGCTGGCGAGGCGCGCCCCCGTCAGATGCCGAGAACGTCGGACATTCCGTAGAGCCCGGGCGGGCGCCCGAGCAACCAGCGCGCGGCAGCCAGCGCTCCCGTGGCGTAGGTCATACGGTCGGTGGCCCGATGCACGAGTTCCAGGGTCTCTCCGGTCCCTGCGAACAGCACCTCGTGCAGGCCGACGATGTCGCCACCCCGAAGGCTCGCGAAGCCAATCGCGCCGGGCACGCGACCCGCCGACTTGCCGACCCGGCCGTGCACGGCGTGCTCGGCGAGCGTGCCGCCACGCGCGCCGGCGACGATTTCACCGAGCCGGAGCGCCGTGCCCGATGGCGCATCCGCCTTGCCGCGGTGGTGGGCTTCGAGGATCTCCACGTCATAGTCCGCGGGCAATGCTGCGGCCGCACGGCCGACAAGCCCGAACAGCAGGTTGACGGCCAGCGACATGTTCGGCGCCACGAGCAGTGGCAGCCGTCCGCTGCAGCGGCGCAGTTCCGCCTGCCGCGCGGCATCGAGGCCGGTAATCCCGACCACCAGCGGGACACCGGCACGTGCGACGGCCGCCAGGTTGTCCGCAAGCGCCTCCGGGAGCGTGAAATCGATGGCCACCTCAGCCCTTGCGAGCGCCTGCGCGCGGTCAGCCGTGATCGGCACGGCCACCGGGCCGGTCTGCGCGACCTCGCCCGCGTCGCGGCCGAGCGCCGCACTCGTCGGCGAGGCCAGGGCGCCAGTCAGCGTGAAGTCCGGCGACTCGCGGATCGCGCGCACCAGGCAGCGCCCGACCCGGCCGCTGATCCCGAGCACCGCGACGTTCGTCATGTCAGTGTCCGCTCTTCGTGAAGAACTGCCGCACGCCATCGAACCAGGAGCTCTGGCGCGGATTGTGACTCCTGCCGTCGGCCGCCAGGGCGCTTTCGAACTTGCGCAGCAGGTCCTTCTGCTGGGCATTGAGCTCCACCGGGGTCTCGACGACCACCCGGCAGAACAGGTCACCGGTCGCGCCGCCCCGGACCGGCTTGATACCCTTGTCGCGCAGGCGGAACACGCGGCCTGATTGCGTTCCTGCCGGGATCTTGACGGCGGCCTGCCCATCGAGCGTAGGCACTTCGACGCTGCCACCGAGCGCGGCGGTCGCGAAGCTGACCGGCACTTCGCAGGACAGGTGCGCACCGTCGCGCTCGAAGATCGGGTGCTCGCGCACCGCGATCTCGACGTACAGGTCGCCGGGCGGCCCGCCGTTCCGCCCCGCCTCCCCCTCGCCCGCCAGGCGAATGCGGTCGCCATTGTCGACGCCCGCGGGCACCTTGACCGAGAGCCGCTTGCTCGCGCGCATGCGGCCGTGACCGGCGCACTTCGGGCAGGGATCCTTGATGATCGTGCCGCGGCCCTTGCAACGCGGGCAGGTCTGCTGGACCGCGAAGATGCCCTGGCTGATTCGTACCTGGCCGGAGCCCGAGCAGGCCTCGCAGGTGACCGGCGAGTGGCCGCGCGCGGCCCCCGAGCCGGCACACTCATCGCAGTCGCGCAGCGTCTGAAAGTCGATTTCCCTGGCTGCGCCGAACACGGCTTCCTCGAGGTCCAGCGCCAGCTCATAGCGCAGATCCGCGCCACGGAACACGGCGTGCCTCCCGCCGCGTCGCCCGCCCCCGAATATGTCGCCGAACATCTCGCCGAAGATGTCGCCGAAAGCGTCGGACGGGCTGAAACCGGCGCCGGCGCCGCGCGCCGCGTCGAGGCCGGCACGGCCGTACTGGTCGTAGGCCGCGCGCTTCTGAGCGTCGGTCAGGACTTCGTAGGCTTCCTTGGCTTCCTTGAAGCGCTCCTCGCCTTCCTTGTCGTCGGGATTCCGGTCCGGGTGATACTTCATGGCCAGGCGCCGGTACGCCTTGGTGATGGCTTCTTCGGTGGCGTTTCTCGGCACGCCCAGCACCTGGTAGAAATCACGCTTCGACATGGCGCTCCGCATGCACGAACGCCGGGTGACCTCCCGTCACCCGGCGGCCGGTGTCAGTCGCGACGCGGGCCCGCGCCTCAGTGCGGCTTCTGGCCCTTGTCCTTGATTTCCTCGAACTCGGCGTCCAGGACGTCGTCCTTGGCGGCGTCTGCGCCCGGCTTCGCCTGGTCGTCTGCTGCCGCGCCCGCCCCGCCCGCGCCTTGTGCCTGATAGGCGCGCTGCACGACGGGTGCACTTGCCTTCGCGAGTGCTTCGGCCTTGTGCTCGATGGCCGACTGGTCGTCGCCCTTGAGCACGCCGCGCAGGTCGGAGATCGCAGCCTCGATCGCCACCCGCTCCTCGCCAGTCACCTTGTCGCCAAGGTCCTTCACGGCCTTTTCCGTGGCGTGCAGGAGCGCGTCGGCGCGATTGCGGGTCTCGGCGAGCTCGCGGAACTTCTTGTCCTCGGCCGCGTGCGCCTCGGCGTCGCGGATCATCTGCTTGATCTCCTCCTCGGAGAGCCCGCTCGACGCCTTGATGACGATGCGCTGCTCCTTGCCGGTCGCCTTGTCCTTGGCCGACACGTTCAGGATACCGTTCGCGTCGATGTCGAAGGTCACTTCGATCTGCGGCATGCCGCGCGGGGCCGGCGGGATGTCCGAGAGGTCGAACTTGCCGAGCGACTTGTTGTCGCTCGCGCGGTCGCGCTCACCCTGCAGCACGTGGATCGTCACGCCGCTCTGGTTGTCCTCGGCGGTCGAGAACACCTGGGTCGCCTTGGTCGGGATCGTGGTGTTCTTCTCGATCAGGCGCGTCAAGACTCCGCCCAGCGTCTCGATGCCGAGCGACAGCGGCGTGACGTCGAGCAGCAGCACGTCCTTGACGTCACCGGCCAGCACGCCGCCCTGGATCGCGGCGCCGACCGCGACCGCCTCATCCGGGTTCACGTCCTTGCGCGGCTCCTTGCCGAACAGGTCCTTGACCGCTTTCTGCACCAACGGCATGCGCGTCTGCCCGCCGACCAGGATCACCTCGTCGATGTCGCCGATCGCAAGACCGGCATCCTTGAGCGCGATGCGGCACGGCTCGACGGTGCGCCGCACCAGGTCCTCGACCAGCGACTCGAGCTTGGCGCGCGTGAGCTTCAGCGTCAGGTGCTTGGGTCCCGAGGCGTCGGCCGTGATGTACGGCAGGTTGATCTCGGTCTGCTGCCCCGAGGACAGCTCGATCTTGGCCTTTTCGGCGGCTTCCTTCAGGCGCTGCACCGCGAGAGGGTCCTTGCGCACGTCGACCCCGCTCTCTTTCTGGAATTCGGACGCGACGTGATCGATGACACGGCGGTCGAAGTCCTCGCCGCCGAGGAACGTGTCGCCATTCGTGGACATCACCTCGAACTGGCGCTCGCCATCGACGTCCGCGATCTCGATGATCGAGATGTCGAACGTGCCGCCGCCGAGGTCGTACACCGCGATCTTGCGGTCCTTGCCCTTCTTGTCCATGCCGTAGGCGAGCGCCGCCGCGGTCGGCTCGTTGATGATGCGGCGCACGTTCAGGCCGGCGATGCGGCCGGCGTCCTTGGTCGCCTGGCGCTGGGCATCGTTGAAGTAGGCCGGGACCGTGATCACGGCGTCCGTGACCGTCTCGCCGAGGTAATCCTCGGCGGTCTTCTTCATCTTCCCGAGGACGCGCGCGGAGATCTCCTGCGGCGCCATCTTCTTGCCCTGCGACTCGAGCCAGGCGTCGCCGTTCTCGGCGGACACGATCCGGTAGGTCTCGAGCGGGATGTCCTTCTGCACCACGGCATCGTCGTAACGCCGGCCGATCAGGCGCTTGACCGCGTGGAAGGTGTTCTGCGGGTTGGTGACCGCCTGCCGCTTGGCGGGCTGGCCGACCTGGACTTCACCGTCCCTGGTGAAGGCCACGACCGACGGGGTCGTCCGGTCGCCCTCGCTGTTCTCGAGGACCTTGGGCGTCGCGCCCTCCATCACTGCGACACAGGAGTTCGTCGTTCCGAGATCAATACCGATGATCTTGACCATTACGGTAGGTTCCGGTGAGGTTGGACTGATCCGTTTGTGGGGTCTCAGGGGAAGGCTTTCAACCGCCGGGACCGGCTTCCGGCCCGGGCGCCGCGACGATCACGCGGGCCGGGCGCAGCAGGCGGCCGTTCAGCATCCAGCCCTTCTGGACGACCTGCAGCACGGAATGTGCCAGGGCACCGGGGGCCGGCTGCATGGCCATCGCCTCATGCTGTGCAGGGTCGAAGGCCTGTCCGGCCGGGTCGATGCACACGAGACCTGCCTGTTCGAAGGCACGCAGCAGCAGGCGCAGGGTCGCGCCCTGGCCCTCGGCGAGGGTCGCCACGTCCGCGCCGGCAGCGGACTGCACGGCAAGGTCAAGGGTGTCGACAACCGGCAGCAAGCTGCCCGCGAATTTTTCGATGCCGTACTGCCGGGAAGCGTCGATCTCGCGCACCGCCCGCTTGCGGACGTTCTCGAGTTCGGCGATGGCCCTGAGGTAGTCAGAGCGGTACTGCCCGGCCTTCGCCTCGGCCTCAGCCAGTTGGGCTTCCAGGGTCGGGGGCTGCGGGGGGCTGCCGTTCTCCGCAGCTTCGGCCGGTTGATCGCCTTCCATGACCTTCATGCGCGCCGGGTGTGGGGCTCAGTCGCGCGAATTCAAGGTGGCCCCCAGCAGCCGGGCGGCGATATCCACGACCGGGATGACGCGCTCGTAGGCCATCCGGGTGGGTCCGATGACGCCGAGGACACCGACCACGCGGTTGTCATGCGTATACGGCGCGACCACCACGCTGCAGTCGTCGAGGATCCGGTAGCCCGACTCGTGCCCGATGAAGATCTGCACGCCTTCGGCATGCAGGCTCTGGTCCAGCAGGTGGAGGATGTCGCGCTTCTCGTTGAACGCCTCGAACAGGCGCCGCAGGCGCTCCACGTTGGACAATTCCGCGAAGCCCATGAGGTTGGTCTCCCCGGCCACCACCATGTCCGCATCCCGCTCGACCGGCTGGTCGGCGAAGGCACGCTGCGCGAGCGTGATCGCGTCCACCATCATGCGATTCATCTGCTCGCGGGTTTCCTGCAGCTGGGCGACGAGCCGCGCCCGCACGCCGGCGAGTTCGTGGCCGCCCAGGAGCTCGTTCAGGTAGGCCGCTGCGCGGCGCAGCTCTTCGGCCGCGAAGTGCCGATCGAGCTGCACGACACGGTTCTGTACATCACGGCCGTTGACCACCAGGATGGTCAGCACGCGGTTGCCGGAAAGCCCTACGAACTCGATCTGCGATAGCGCGGCGTGCGTCTCGCGCGGGACGGTCACGACGCCCGCGAGATGGGTGAGGCTCGAGACCGCCTGCGAGGCCGCCGCGACCAGCGCCATCGGGTCCGCAGAGCGCTGCTCGAGGTGGCGCTTCAATTCCGCCAGCTCGGACTGCTCCGGAGGCTGGTAGCGCAGCAGCGCATCCACGAAGTACCGGTAGCCCTTGTCCGTCGGCACGCGACCCGCTGACGTGTGCGGCGAGCTCACGAATCCGTGATCCTCGAGGTCCGCCATGACGTTGCGGATCGTCGCGGGAGACAGGCTGAGGCCGGACTCCCGCGTCAGCGTGCGCGACCCGACGGGCTGGCCGTCGCGGATATAGCACTCCACCAGCGTGCGCAGGAGCTGCTGCGCCCGGTCATTCGGCCCGCTGTCGGCTGGACGTGTCGTGTCCGGCATAAGTCCCTGTTGCAAAAGGGAAATGGCAATTGCCTGCGCCGCAGGGGCCAAACTAGCAATCGCACTCGCCGAGTGTCAACCGGGAATGTGGCCCACCGGGGACACGCATGATAAAAAGCCGGGGAAGTCGAATGAACAAATCCTTCTCCCGCATTGCCCTGGTCGGCAAGGTCGAAGACGCACGGGTCGCCGATTCCCTCGCGCTGCTGGCCGCGCACCTGCTGGCGCGCGGCCTCGCGGTGGCGATCAGCCGCGACATGGACCTGGCAGGCCTTCCTCAGGGTCTCGACCGCCGGCCGGTACGCGAACTCGGGCAGGACGCGGATCTCATCGTCGCCATCGGCGGCGACGGCACGATGCTGTTCGCAGCGCAGCTTGCGCTCGCGCGCAATGTCCCGCTGCTCGGCGTCAACCGCGGCCGGCTCGGGTTCCTGACCGACGTGCTGCCCGACGAAATGATCGCGAGCGTCGACGCGGTGCTCGAGGGCCGCTACGAGACCGACCGGCGCGACTTGCTCGCGGCCACGCTCGCACAGGCCGACGCCACCTCGGTCACCGGCCGTGGGCTCAACGACGTCGTCGCACAGCGGCAGGAATCCGGGCGCATGGTGGAGCTCGAAGTCCGGATCGACGGAAGCTTCGTCAACACGCACGGCGGCGACGGCCTCGTGGTCGCAAGCTCGACAGGGTCGACCGCATACGCGCTGTCCTGCGGCGGACCGATCATCCATCCCGCGCTGGGTGCGGTCGTGATCGCGCCCATCTCGCCGCACACGCTCTCGGACCGGCCGATCGTCGTGCAGCGCGAGTGCCGCATCGAGATCCGGCTGGTCGCGCGCTCGGGCGCGCGCGCCCAGGTGACCTGCGACGGCGTGCGGCTCGGCGATCTCGAGGCGGGCGCACGACTGGAAATCGGCCCGGCCGCCGAGCGCATCACGCTCCTGCACCCGAAGGGCCATGACTACTTCCGGCTGTTGCGCTCGAAGCTTCACTGGGGCCGCAGCGGGCGCACCGACAGCGAGGAGTACTGAGCGTGCTCGCGCACCCGCAGATCCGCGACCTCGCGGTGATCGATTCGGCCGAACTCGAATTCGCCGACGGGCTCACCACCCACACCGGCGAGACGGGAGCCGGCAAGTCGATCATCGTCGACGCGCTTATGCTCGCGCTCGGCGGGCGGGCGAGCGCGGAGGTGCTGCGCCACGGCGCCGAGCGTGCCGAGGTCACGGCCACTTTCGAGACGGGCGCAGACCCGGCCCTGCGCCGCTGGCTCGAGGACCAGGCGATGGAGGCCGAGGGCGGCGAACTCGTGCTGCGGCGGGTGATCGGCCGTGACGGGCGCTCGCGCCAGTACGTAAATGGCCAGGCACTGCCGGCACAAAGCGTGCGCGCGCTCGGCGAGCTCCTGGTCGACATTCATGGCCAGCAGGAATTCCAGTCACTGGTCGGGCGCGAGGCCCAGCGCGAGATCGTCGACAACCACCTCACGGACGCCGGCCTGCCGGCGAACGTCGCAAGGCTCGCCGGCGAATGGCGTCGCTGCGCCGGCGAGCGTGACGCCCTCGCGAGCGAGGCCCACGACCGCGCCGCGCGGCTTGAACTGCTGCGCTATCAGGTGGGTGAACTCGAGGCGCTCGGCCTTGCCATGGGTGAGGCGGAGGCACTCATGGACGAGCGCAACCGCCTTGCCAACCGGGGCCGGCTCGCGGAGTCGGCGCGAGGCGCGCTCGCGCTCCTCTACGAGGGCGACGGGGTCGACGCGCACGCCCTTGCCGCGCGCGCTGCCGGCCTGCTGCGACAGGCTGCAAGTCTCGACGACCGACTCGCACCGGCACTGCGGCTCGCCGAGGAGTCGCTGATCGCGCTGCGCGAAGCCGGCAGCGGGCTCGGTGCCTATCTCGAAAGACTCGACGCGGACCCCGCGCGGCAGGACGAGGTCGAGCGGCGCGTCGCCGCCATCGAGGACCTGGCGCGCAAACACCGCGTTGCAGCTGCCGGCCTGCCCGCCAGGCTCGCGGAGCTGCGCGGCCAACTCGCGAAGCTCGAACAGTCCGAGGTGACGCTGGGCGATCTCGATGCGCGACTCGCAGACTTGCGCGGGCGCTACGACGCGGCTGCCTCGGGGCTGACCGACGCGCGGCAGGCAGCGGCCCGCAAGCTCGGCGCCGCGGTCACGGCCCTGATGCGCCAGCTCGGCATGCCCGGCGGCCGCTTCGAGGTCGCCGTCGAGTCCAATGCCCGCGCCCTGCCGCAGGCGACGGGTGCCGACCGGGTCGAGTTCCTGATGAGCGCGAATCCCGGCGAGCCTCCGAAGCCGGTCGCGCGGGTCGCCTCCGGGGGCGAACTGTCGCGCATCAGCCTCGCCGTGCAGGTGGCGGCCGCCCGCCGCCGCGCGCGCGCCTGCCTGGTGTTCGACGAAGTGGATGCCGGCATCGGCGGCGGAGTCGCCGAAATCGTCGGCCGCAAGCTCCGCGAGCTCGGCGCACGCGGCCAGATCCTGTGCGTGACACACCTGGCGCAGGTCGCGAGCCAGGCCCACCACCAGCACCGGGTCGCGAAGCTCACCGACGGGCGCAGCAGCCGCACGTCGGTACGCACCCTCGGCGACGACGAGCGGGTGGAAGAACTCGCGCGGATGCTGGGTGGCGTGGCGATCACGCGCAAGGCGCGCGAGCACGCGCGCGAGATGCTAAAAACCGCGGGATCGATCTGAAGGGGACGCACCCCTTCATCATTCGCAGACCTGCCGCGCAGGAAGGCCGGGCGGGGTCCCGGACTCGCTCCTGGCGGCGACCGCAAGTCGCTCGTCCGGGACCCCGCCCGGCCTGCGTGCGTGGCACGCCAGCGCCTAATTCGGCGCGCCTCCCCAGCGATAGCGGCGCCTGTCCGGCGCGCACGAGCCGTTGCGGGACCGCCGAGCGAGCGAATGCGGTCGCCGCCCTGAGCGAGCGAGGCGAGTCCCGCCGGCTCGTGTGCGCCCGCTAGGCGCTTCTCTCGCTGAAGGGGCGCGTCCCTTTCGGATCTAGCTGCGCTTGCGGCGGTGCGGGCAGTTCTCGCGCCGGCAGCGGCCGTACAGGATCAGGTTGTGCTCCTCGATCGAGAAGCCGAGGCGCGTCGCGACGTCGGTCTGCCGGCGTTCGATGCCGCAGTCGAGGAACTCCTCCACCCGGCCGCAATCCATGCAGATGATGTGATCGTGGTGCTCGCCCTCGTTCAACTCGAAGACGGCCGTGCCACCCTCGAAATGATGGCGCTTGACGAGCTGCGCGGCCTCGAATTGCGTGAGCACGCGATAGACCGTCGCGAGCCCGATGTCCTCGCTCTGCTCGATCAGCGCGCGGTAGATGTCCTCGGCCGACAGGTGACGGCCGTGGCTGCCGGCCAGGATCTCGAGGATCCGAACGCGCGGGAGCGTGACCTTGAGCCCCGCCTTGCGAAGGTCGTTCGTCTCCACCCTGCACTCCCGCCCTGCGGCGCGGCGATTCCGCTATGATTCGGCCTCATTATCCCCTAGGATCTTTGCTGATGCGACCTGCTTTCCACCTGGCCGCCGTTGCCGCCACGCTCTCCCTGACCGCTTGCGTCTACCGGATGGACATCCAGCAGGGCAACCTGCTCGACGCCGAACAGGTGGAACAGCTCGAGGTCGGCATGACGCGCAGCCAGGTGCGCTTCCTGCTCGGCACGCCGATGGTGATCGACGCCTTCGACGCCAACCGCTGGGACTACATCTACAGCCTGCGCCACGGGCGAACGCGCGAGGTCACCAAGCGCCAGCTCGTCGTCTGGTTCGACGGCGACACGGTCACGCGCATCGAGGAGCCGATCCCGGTGCCGCGCGCGCCGTCAGCCGTCACCGGCTGAACGCGCCCGCATCGAGCGCCCTGCACGGGCCAGCCTTCGCCGGCGTTCCTTCGGGTCCTCCGCCAGGGGCCTCAGCACCTCCACCCGGTCGCCGTCCGCGAGGACATGCTCGCGTCCGACCTCGCGCCCGAATATTCCGACCCGGCAGACCGCCGGATCCAGCGCAGCGTGCCGACCGAAGATCCCCGACCTTTGCACAGCGTCCCCGGCGGTGCAGCCCGCAGGCAGCTCGAGTGCGATGACAGTCTGCCGGTCCGCCTCGGCGCAGGCGACCTCGACCGCGATGCGCTCAGCGGCCACCGAAGACCTGCCGCGCGCGGCGTGCGAAGGCGTCCACAAGATGGTTGCAGGCGCCCTCGAATGCGGGACCGAGCGTGATCGCGCCGAATACGCCGTGGGTCGCAAACGAAACATGCAGGTTCGCGCGCGTGCCGGCGTTGCGGATCGGCGTGAACTCCCAACGACCCTCGAGATGGTTAAAGGGCCCGTCAACGAGGCTCATCGTCAGCGCCCGGTCCGGCTCGTGGCGGTTGCGCGTCGTGAAGCG
>VGUH01000026.1 GCA_016874295.1 Gammaproteobacteria bacterium
CATCGTCGCCATCACCTTGGTCAACGCCGCCGTCAGCGTCGTCTTGCCATGATCCACGTGCCCAATCGTCCCCACGTTCACATGAGGCTTCGACCGTACGAATTTTTCCTTGGCCATTGCGAAACCTTCCCTTAAGAGGCTTTCTTCAGGACCGTCTCGGCGACGTTGTTCGGCACCTCGACGTACTTCTTGAATTCCATCGTGAACGTCGCGCGGCCCTGGCTCATGGAGCGCACGGTCGTCGCGTAGCCGAACATCTCCGCGAGCGGGACGTCGGCGGTCACGATCTTCCCGGACGGCGATTCGTCCATGCCGGTGATCTGCCCGCGGCGGCGGTTCAGGTCGCCGATCACGTCACCCGAGTACTCCTCGGGCGTCACGACCTCGACATTCATGATCGGCTCGAGCAGCACCGGCTTCGCCTTGGCGAAGCCTTCCTTGAACGCCATCGAGCCCGCGATCTTGAACGCCATTTCGCTCGAGTCCACGTCGTGGTACGAGCCGTCGGTCAGCGCCACCTTGACGTCCACGATCGGGAAGCCGGCGATCACGCCGGTCTGCAGGGCCTCCTTGATGCCCTTGTCCACAGCCGGGATGTACTCGCGCGGGATCACGCCGCCCACGATCTCGTTGACGAACTCGTAGCCCTTGCCTTCCTCGAGCGGCTCGAGCCGGATCCAGACGTGGCCGTACTGGCCGCGGCCGCCCGACTGGCGCACGAACTTGCCTTCCTGCTCGACCGACCTGCGGATCGTCTCGCGGTAGGCGACCTGCGGCTTGCCGACATTCGCCTCGACCTTGAACTCGCGCTTCATGCGGTCGACGATGATCTCGAGGTGCAGCTCTCCCATGCCGGAGATGATCGTCTGCCCCGACTCCTGGTCGGTGGACACGCGGAATGACGGGTCCTCCTTCGCGAGGCGCTGCAGCGCGATGCCCATCTTCTCCTGGTCGGCCTTGGTCTTCGGCTCGACGGCGACCGAGATCACCGGCGCCGGGAATTCCATTTTCTCGAGCACGATCACATCGTCCGGATCGGACAAGGTGTCACCGGTCGTCACGTCCTTGAGGCCTACGGCCGCGGCGATGTCGCCGGCGCGGACTTCCTTGATCTCCTCGCGCTCGCTGGCGTGCATCTGCAGGAGACGGCCGATGCGCTCCTTGCGCGAGCGGTTCGGCACGTACACCTGGTCGCCCGAGGAAAGCGTGCCCGAGTAGACGCGGAAAAACGTCAGGTTGCCGACGAACGGGTCGTTCAGGATCTTGAACGCGAGCGCGGAGAACGGCGCCTCGTCGTCGGACGTGCGCGTGATCTCCTCGCCCTCTTCGGTCTGTCCCTTGACGTCGGGCACCTCGACCGGCGACGGCATGTAGTCAATGACCGCGTCGAGCACGGCCTGCACGCCCTTGTTCTTGAACGCGGAGCCGCAGGTGACGATGCAGATCTCGTTCCTGATCGCGCGCTCGCGCAGGCCCTTCTTGATCTCGTCGACCGTGAGCTCGGCGCCCTCGAGGTACTTGTGCAGCAGCTCCTCGTTGGCCTCGGCCGCCGCCTCGACCATCCTGGTGCGGTACTCGGCGCACTCGGCCTGCATGTCGGCCGGGATGTCCCAATACTCGAAACGCATGCCCTGCGATTCCTCGTCCCACCAGATCGACTGCATGCGCACCAGGTCGACCACGCCGGCGAACTTTTCCTCGGCGCCGATCGGCAGCTGGATCACGACCGGGTTGCCCTTCAGGCGCGTGCGGATCTGGTCCACGCAGCGCAGGAAGTTCGCGCCGGCGCGATCCATCTTGTTGACGAACGCAACGCGCGGCACCTTGTACTTGTTCATCTGCCGCCAGACCGTTTCGGACTGGGGCTGCACGCCGGACACCGCGCAGTACACGGCGACCGCCGAGTCGAGCACGCGCAAGCTACGCTCGACCTCGATCGTGAAGTCGACGTGCCCCGGGGTGTCGATGATATTGATGCGGTGCTCGGGATAGTGCGCGTCCATCCCCTTCCAGAAGCAGGTGGTCGCCGCGGCCGTGATCGTGATGCCGCGCTCCTGCTCCTGCTCCATGTAGTCCATCACGGCGGCGCCGTCGTGGACCTCGCCGATCTTGTGCGAGACGCCGGTGTAGAACAGCACGCGCTCGGTCGTGGTCGTCTTTCCGGCGTCGATGTGCGCCGAAATGCCGATGTTCCGGTACAGCGCGATGGGCGTGGAGCGGGGCATGACGGTCTCGTTACCAGCGGTAGTGCGCGAAGGCCTTGTTGGCCTCCGCCATGCGGTGCGTATCCTCGCGCTTGCGCACGGCCGTGCCGCGGTTCTCGGCGGCGTCCATCAGCTCGTTGGCGAGGCGATGCGCCATCGACTTCTCGCTGCGCGCGCGCGCGGCCTCGATCAGCCAGCGCATGGCGAGTGTCTGCCGGCGCGCCGGGCGAACCTCGACCGGCACCTGGTAGGTGGCGCCGCCGACGCGGCGGGACTTCACCTCGACCGCGGGCTTGACGTTCTCCAGCGCATTCGCGAGCACCTCGAGCGCGGCGTCGCCCTTGAGGTTGGTCTTTTCCGAGATGCGGTCGATCGCGCCGTAGACGATGTGCTCGGCGGCGGACTTCTTGCCGCTGGTCATGATCATGTTCATGAACTTGGCGAGCATCTCGCTACCGAACTTCGGGTCGGGCAGGATGACGCGGATCGGCGCTGAGGTGCGGCGGGACATCGATGAGGCTCCGTTACTTCTTCGGGCGCTTGGCGCCGTACTTGCTGCGGCCCTGCTTACGGTCGGCGACGCCGGCGCAGTCGAGGGTCCCGCGGATCGTGTGGTAGCGCACGCCCGGCAGGTCCTTCACGCGGCCGCCGCGGATCATGACCACCGAGTGTTCCTGCAGGTTGTGGCCCTCGCCGCCGATGTAGCTCGTGACCTCGTAGCCGTTCGTGAGGCGCGCGCGACAGACCTTGCGCAGCGCCGAGTTCGGCTTCTTCGGCGTCGTCGTGTAGACGCGCGTGCACACGCCGCGGCGCTGCGGCGAGCGCTGCAGCGCCGGCACTTTCGACTTGTAGGTGGCCGCGGTGCGGCCGCCACGGATCAGCTGGTTAGTCGTCGACATCGTATCCCGGTCCCCGCAGCGCCCGGCTTCCCGGACGCATGAAACGCCGGGCCGCCCAGTGGCGGCCCGGATTGGTATGCTGGGTCTCAACGCCCCACCCGAATTGGGGGTGGGGGCCGAAAAGGCCCGCGATTTTAGTGACCGCGCCGGTGGAGCGTCAAGTCGAGCCCCGCGTGGCGCCGGCGGCGCTACATGGCCATACTAACTGCCTGTTTTCATTGGAGATGATCGTGAGACGCCTGCTGCTCGCTACCGTCGCGTTGCTAACCTCGAGCTTGGGCCTCGCCGAGGTCCGGGAAATCCTCACTCCGGCGGGCCCCGGGAGCGGCCAGCCGAACCTGGTCGCCGCCCCCGACGGGCACATTTACTTGAGCTGGCTGGAGCCCCGGGCCGATTCGGGCGTCCGGCTGCGATTCGCGATCCGGGAGGGTGACGGCTGGTCCGCCCCGCGCACCATCGCCGAGGGGGCGAACTGGTTCGTCAACTGGGCCGACTTCCCCTCCATGACCGCCCTGCCCGACGGCTCGCTGGCCGCGCACTGGCTGGTCAAGAGCGGCGACGGGACCTACGCCTACGACGTCCACATTTCCCGCTCCTTCGATGGTGGCGCCACCTGGAGCGTACCCAGCGCGCCGCACCGCGACGGCACGCAGACGGAGCATGGCTTCGTGTCCCTGTTTTCCGCCGGCGACGGGCTGCTCGGCGCGGCCTGGCTCGACGGGCGCGAAACCGGCGCGGGCGCCGGCGTTCATGAGCGCAGGGGCGGCGCGATGACGCTGCGTTACGCCGCCCTCGGCCGCGACGGGATGCTGCGCGCCGAGACACTGCTCGATGCGCGCGTCTGCGACTGCTGTCAGACCGCGGCGGCGGTGACTTCCGAGGGACCGGTCGTCGTGTTCCGCGACCGATCGCCCGAGGAGATTCGGGACATCGCCATCGTGCGCCGGCGCCACGGCCTTTGGAGCCAGCCGCGCACGGTCGCCAGGGATGGCTGGAAGATCCACGGCTGCCCGGTGAATGGCCCCTCGGTCGCCGCCGATGGCAGGCAGGTCGCCGTCGCCTGGTTCACGCTGGCCAATGAGCAGCCGCGCGTGAAGCTCGCGCTTTCCAGGGATGGCGGCGCGACCTTCGGCCCGGCGATCGTCGTCGACGACGGCCAGCCGCTCGGCCGGGTCGACACACTGCTGCTCGATGACGGCAGCGCGCTGGTGAGCTGGCTGGAACAGGCGGGCGACGCCAACCGGCTACGCGTGCGCCGCGTGAGCGCCGACGGGAGCCTCGCGCCCGCCATCACGGTGGTGCCGGCCGCCACGGTGCGCGCCAACGCCTTTCCGCAGATGGCGCGCGCCGACGAAACGGTCGTGATCGCCTGGACCGACGAGCGGGTGCGGACAGCGACGCTTCCGCCGATTCCCTGAAGCCCGCGGAGCGCCGACTCGGCAGCGCGCACCTGCGGCATTCGTCCTGCAATGCCGCGGGGATCGCTAGCCGCGTGCGACGCGGCGTCGAGGGGGCACGTGAAAATCCGCCGCGAAGTTGCCTGCCTGGTACTGCTCGGGATCCTGGCACCGGTCCGACTCGCCGCCGAAAACGCGCCGGCGGCAGAGTTGCCGGCCTGGCTGGCCGAACAGACGCGCACGCTCAGCGATGAACAGCGCGCGTTCCTGCTTTCCGAGGAGGCGGAGGGCTTCACGGGTACCCGGGAGAAGCTCTATCAGAGGCTCCGGAACAAATCGCCGGAGGAAATCGCCGCTTATGTGGACGGCATGATGACGGTGGTCCAGGACCGCAAGTTCAACCCCGCCACGGACATGGCCTCGATTCCGCTCAATACCGAATCGCCGGAATTCAATTCCTGGAAGGTCCGGCGACCGCCGAGCCTCAATCCGCAACGCGAGCCGGGTCCGTTTTCGCTCAGCTACTACGCGGACGCCTGGCGCAGCGGCATCGCGACCTTCGCCAGCGCGCCGGTCGCGATCTACGCGGAGGACCTCGTGGCCGGCAAGGTCGACGTCGCGATCGTCGGCGCGCCGCTCGACATGGGCTCGTACTACCGTGGCGCCAAGTTCGGCCCGCAGGCGATGCGCAACGAGGACGGCGCCGACGGCAACGACATGTACACCATGGTCGACCCTTCGGAGGTGCTGACGATCGTCGATTACGGCGACATCACGGTCGACAACATGAGCACGGAACGTACCGTGCAGCACGTCCGGGAGCGCGTCGCGGAGATCGCGCGCACCGGCGCGATTCCGTTCGTGGTCGGCGGCGACCACAGCCTCGAGTATCCGAACATCGCGGGCCTGGCGGACGTCCATGGCAAGGGCAGCTTCGGCATCGTGCATTTCGATTCGCACTACGACGCCGCCGGCGCCAGGGACCACTTCATCACCCACGGGCAGCCGGTGTACCGGGCCATCAAGGAAGGCCACGTCCTGGGCAGCCATTTCGTCCAGGTGGGCCTGCGCGGCAACTGGCCCTCCCCGGAGGGATTCGAATGGATGCGCAACAACGGCCTGCGCTACCACACCATGGCGGAAGTCGAGAAGCACGGCTGGGACGCGGTGATGAAGCGGGCGCTCGCCGAGGCACGCGAGAACGGCAGGAAACTCTACGTCTCATTCGACGTCGATGTGCTCGATCCGGCGTTCGTTCCGGGCACGGGCACACCGGTACCGGGCGGGCTGACGATGCGCGAAGCGCTGCCGATCGTGCGCGGCCTGTGCGCGCAGAACGAGCTGGTCGGCTTCGACATCGTCGAGCTCGCGCCTAACCTGGACAGCACCTATCGCTCGGCGCTGAACGCCAACCACATCCTGCATGCCTGCCTCACCGGCGTCGCGATGCGCAAGCAGGGGATCACCGATCCCGGATTCCTGGCGGAGCTCGCGACCGAGCACATGCAGCCGGCAGCGGGCCAGCAGGCCGCGCGCGACGGCAAGGCCGAGAAGGTCGAGCCGACGTACGGGACTGGAATCGGGCCGCGGAACTGAGCGCGGCGCCGACGATTCGACCGCCGCGGACAATCGCGATGCTGGCGCGTGTGGTCCGCGAACCGCTGTTCCATTTCCTGGCAGCCGGCGCCGCCCTGTTCGCCGCCTATGCACTGCTGGAGGCGCGACGCAACGAGCCGGTCCGTCTCGCGGCCGCGACCCGGGCCGCCTTGATCGCCGACTTCGAGGCGATCACCGGCGGCCCGGCCGGTGCGGAGGACGTGGCGCGCCTCGAACGCGAGTTCGTCACCGACGAGCTGCTGTACCGCGACGCGCTGGCCGCGGAACTGCACCTCAGCGATGGTGCAGTACGCCGGCAGCTCATCGACCGGATGCGCCAGCGCATCACGGACGGACTGCGGGAGCCGGGCGAGGAGGACCTGGTCAATTTTTACGCCGAGAACCTGCGGCTCTACGAAACCGAGCCCGCCGCGAGTTTCGAGCAAGTCTTCTTTGCCGCGCAACCGCCGGACCCGGCGGCGCTGGCCGCAAAACTGCGCGCCGGCAGCGAGGCATCCGGGGACCCTGCGCGTTTCGGCGCCGAATTCCCCCGCTACGGAATCAGCATGCTGCGCGGCCTGTTCGGCCCGAAATTCGTGACGGCCCTGTGGGAAGCCCCGCTCGGCGAATGGTCCGGCCCGATCCGGTCTATCCAGGGCTGGCATTTCGTATTGCCGACCGAGCGGCTGGCACCGGCGCAGCTGTCCTTCCAGGCCGCGCATGACCAGGTCGCGCGCGATTACCTGGCCGCGCGCGCCCGCGAAGCCGTCGACCGCCGCGTGGCGGAACTCGAAGGCCGCTACGAGGTAGTGATTGAGCGCCGGTAGGCGGGCTGCGGCGCCTGTCACTGGTCGGCCCGGCTCACAGCAGCCACGACCCGCGGGGATCAAATACCCTGCGCGGCGGCCATTCCGGGCACAGCGCTTCGATCACGGCCATCAGGTCGTCGAGGACCTCGTAGGGATCGCGGCTGCACGCGGGTTTCACCGTGCAGCCACCACCGGCCGCGAGCGGCTGGAGCGGCTCGCGCGTCTGCTCAGCGGACTTCATTCAGCAACTTGTCCAGAAGATCCTCGCGCCCGAACAGACGGAAGTAATCGCGCAGGTCGTCGAGGCGAAGCGTCCCCTGGTTGGCGCGCAGCAGTGCGCGGATATCCTCCAGGTCCTGGGTCCGGCGTGAATCGTTGACCCAGCCCTGAAGCTTGAAGGCGATCAGTCCTTCCGGAGTGACAACGCTCAACGGACCGAAGGCAGTGTCGCGCTTCGCAGCGCTGGCCAGGAGCTTCCGGGCCGTCGGGCGAGTCGCGTAGAGAAGATCGAGACGCTCGTCACCGCGCAGATAATTTCCGGCATCACACTGTGATGCACGCAACGATAGCCGAGTGTCAGCAGCGTCTCATCGATCTCGTCGGCGCGGTCGGCGTCGATCAGCAGGTCCACGTCCTGGGTCGCGCGCACCACCTTGTGCGAGGCCAGCGCCAGACCACCGATTAGGGCGAAGCGCGCATCGATGCGATTCAGCGCCGCCACGACCTCCTCGATCTGCCTGCCGAGCCGCGACACGGAAGCCATGCGGCAAGTATGGAGGCGCGCATGGCGCAAAGCCAATCACGCACGCGCCTGCTGCGACCGGCGGTCCCGCACACGTGAGGCTCATTCCCCGACCGGACGGCATGCAGGCGCAATACTCGCCCTGAAGCGGGCCGAGAGCGTCGGCATACGACAGCTGTCGGTCGATCGACAGGCATTCGTGGCAGCCCTGTGGGAGGCCCCGCTCGGCGAGTGATCGGGACCGATTCAGTCGACCGATGGCTGGCAAATTGCAATGCCAAGCGAGCAGGCTGGCGCCCGCGCAGCTGTCCTTCCAGGCCCTGTGCGACCAGGTCGCGCGCGATTACCTGGCCGCGCGTGCCCGCAAAGTCGTCGACCGCCGCGCGGCGATCAATCCTTCCCGGGCCCCGATGTGAATTTCCCCTGTTCCCGCATCTCCCTGAATCGCCGCACCACGTCTGCCATCCCCTCCACCGCCTGCATCTTGTCCCGCAGTGACAGCGACGCGAAATAGCGCAGTTGCGAACACTGATGTTCGCGCCAGGCTGACGCCTCGTCCGGCGCCGCTGGCCATGCGCGCTCAGCCATCTCTGGAATCCTGCCGCACAAGCTGCAATTGCCGGACATCTTCTCTATCCTTCTCCCTTCCGGTTGCTTCCTTCATGCGAATCAACGTATCCAGACGCACGAAACAAGCCTTCAAGCCGGGCAGGAGTTCTCCGATCAGCGCCTGGTCGTATTCGCTGTCGAAGTCGAATGGCTCCCGTACGAAGAGATCGATGCTCGTTTCGCGGTGTAGATCGCTGCGCATCTGAAAGACGACCATGTTCCTGTCCCGGATCCAAGCCTCGCGCTGATGCGGGTCGGCGAATTGCATCGCGGGCACCGGTACGGTCGGCTGGTATCCCAGCGCTTCCAGCGCAACCATGGCGCGTTTCACATTTTCCGGTCGTAGCTGCACGACGAGGTCGATGTCAAACGTTACGCGACCGTAGCCGTGAGCCGCTACGGCCAGACCGCCGACGATCAGGTAACGGACACTCGCCGTTTCCAGCGCTTTCGCAATGGCCTCGAGGCTGGAGATCTTCACTCGATCACCATACCTGCCGGAGTTTACTCCCCGACCGCCTCCTGCACCGCCGGCTCCTCGGTCGCGACTTCCGCGCTCGAGTCGAGGAAACCGCGATGGCCCTCGTCCGCGCCGCGCCTGGCGCGCCGCTGGGCGTGGAAGAAGAAGCCGGTGCCCGCCGGGATGAGCCGGCCGACGATGACGTTCTCCTTGAGGCCGCGCAGGTCGTCCTTGATGCCGCGCACCGCCGCATCGGTCAGCACACGCGTGGTTTCCTGGAACGAGGCCGCGGAGATGAACGAGTCGGTCTGCAGCGAAGCCTTGGTGATGCCGAGCAGCATCGGCTCGATCTCCGCCGGCTTCTTCTCCTGGCTCTCCAGCCGGTCATTGAGCTCGAGGATGCGCGCGCGCTCGAGCTGCTCGCCCCTCAGCAGCGTGGAATCGCCGGACTCCTTGACCTCGACCTTGCGCAGCATCTGCCGGACGATGACCTCGATGTGCTTGTCGTTGATCTTCACGCCCTGCAGGCGGTACACGTCCTGGATCTCGCGCGTGAGATAGTTGGCGAGCGCCGCGACGCCCTGCAGGCGCAGGACGTCGTGCGGGTTCGGCTCGCCTTCCGCGATCACTTCGCCGCGCTCCACGTGCTCGCCTTCGAACACGTTGAGCTGGCGCCACTTCGGGATCAGCTCCTCGTAGCGCTCGCTGCTCTCGCCGGTGATGACGAGCCGCCGCTTGCCCTTGGTCTCGCGGCCGAAGCTGACCGTGCCGGTCACCTCGGCGAGGATCGCGGGCTCCTTGGGCTTGCGAGCCTCGAACAGGTCGGCGACGCGCGGCAGGCCTCCGGTGATGTCGCGGGTCTTCGAGGATTCCTGCGGAATGCGCGCGATGACGTCGCCGACCGAGACCTTGGCCCCATCCTCGAGCGACACGAGCGCGCCCGCCGGCAGCGTGTAGACCGCAGGGATGTCGGTGTTCGCGAACGTGACTTCCTTGCCCTTGGCGTTGACCAGCTTCAGCACCGGGCGCAGGTCCCGGCCCGCGGCGGCGCGCTGCTTCGGGTCGAGCACCTCGACCGAGGACAGGCCCGTCACCTCGTCCACCTGCGACTGCACGGTCACGCCGTCCACGAAGTCGTTGAACTTCAGGAAGCCCGCCACTTCGGTGACCACCGGGTGGGTGTGCGGGTCCCAGTTCGCGACCACCTGGCCCGGCTGCACCTTGTCGCCCTCGTCGGCGACGATCACGGCGCCGTACGGGATCTTGTAGCGCTCGCGCTCGCGGCCGAACTCGTCGATCACGCCGATCTCGCCGGAGCGGGAGGTCGTGACCAGGTGGCCCTTCACGTGGCGCACCGACTTGACGTTGTGGAAACGCAGCGTGCCCTTGCCCTTGATCTCGACCAGCGAGATCGCGGCCGCGCGCGAGGCCGCACCGCCGATGTGGAAGGTGCGCATCGTGAGCTGCGTGCCCGGCTCGCCGATGGACTGCGCGGCGATGACGCCCACCGCCTCGCCGATCGAGATCAGGCGCCCGCGCGCCAGGTCGCGGCCGTAGCACATGGCGCACACGCCGTAGCGGACCTCGCAGGTGATCGGCGAGCGGACCTTGATCTGGTCGACGCCGTGCTGTTCGAGCTCGGCCACCCAGTGCTCGTCGATCAGCATGCCGGTCTCGAGCAGCACCTCGTCACTGCCCGGCTTCGGCACGTCGGCGGCCGCCACACGGCCCAGCACGCGCTCGCCGAGGCCCTCGACCACGTCGCCGCCCTCGACGATCGGGGTCACGTCGAGCCCGCGCTTGGTGCCGCAATCCTTCAGCGTCACGACCAGGTCCTGGGCGACGTCCACCAGCCGGCGCGTCAGGTAGCCGGAATTCGCGGTCTTCAGCGCGGTGTCCGCGAGGCCCTTGCGGGCGCCGTGGGTCGAGATGAAGTACTGCAGGACGTTAAGGCCCTCGCGGAAGTTCGCGGTGATCGGCGTCTCGATGATCGAACCGTCCGGCTTCGCCATCAGGCCGCGCATGCCGGCCAGCTGGCGGATCTGCGCCGCGGAGCCGCGCGCGCCGGAGTCGGCCATCATGAAGATGGAGTTGAACGAGCCCTGCTGGACCTTGCGGCCCTTGCGGTCGGTCGCCTCCTCGTGGCGCAGCTGGTCCATCATCGCCTTGCCGATCTGGTCGTTGGTGCGCGACCAGATGTCGACGACCTTGTTGTAGCGCTCGCCGTTGGTCACGAGACCCGACTCGTACTGGTCCTGGATCTCCTTCACCTCGCGCTCGGCGGACGACAGGATCCTGCCCTTCTGCGGCGGCACCATCATGTCGTCCACGCCGATCGAGATCGCGGCGCGCGTCGCGTACGAGAAGCCGGTGTACATCAGCCGGTCGGCGAAGATCACGGTTTCCTTGAGGCCGAGCGCGCGGTAGCAGGAGTTGATGACCGCCTGCACGCGCTTCTTGGTCATGTCCTGGTTCACGAGGTCGAACGGGAGGCCCTTCGGCAGCAGCTCGGACAGCAGCGCCCGGCCGACCGTGGTCTTGACCAGCCGGCGCTTCTGCCTCAGCTCGCCGTCGGCGTTCTTCGCCCACTCGACGATGCGCACGCGGATCCCGGCGTGCAGGTCGGCCTCGCGCGTCTCGTGAGCGCGGTGCACTTCGCGCACGTCGGCGAACATCATGCCCTCGCCTTTCGCCCCGGCGCGCTCGCGCGTCAGGTAGTAGAGGCCGAGCACCACGTCCTGCGACGGGACGATGATCGGGTCGCCGTTGGCGGGCGACAGGATGTTGTTGGAAGACAGCATCAACGCGCGCGCCTCGAGCTGGGCCTCGAGCGACAGCGGCACGTGCACGGCCATCTGGTCGCCGTCGAAGTCGGCGTTGAACGCGGTGCAGACCAGCGGATGGAGCTGGATCGCCTTGCCCTCGATCAGCACCGGCTCGAAGGCCTGGATGCCGAGGCGGTGCAGGGTCGGCGCGCGGTTCAGCAGCACCGGGTGCTCGCGGATCACTTCCTCGAGGATGTCCCACACCTCCGGTCCCTCGCGCTCGACCAGGCGCTTGGCGGCCTTGATCGTGGTGGCGAGACCGCGCAACTGCAGCTTGTGGAAAATGAACGGCTTGAACAGTTCGAGCGCCATCTTCTTCGGCAGGCCGCACTGGTGCAGGCGCAGCGTCGGGCCGACCACGATGACCGAGCGGCCCGAGTAGTCGACGCGCTTGCCGAGCAGGTTCTGGCGGAAACGGCCCTGCTTGCCCTTGATCATGTCGGCGAGCGACTTGAGCGGGCGCTTGTTGGTGCCCGTGATCGCGCGTCCGCGGCGCCCGTTGTCGAGCAGCGCGTCGACCGACTCCTGCAGCATGCGCTTCTCGTTGCGCACGATGATGTCCGGCGCATTCAGCTCGAGCAGGCGCCGCAGGCGGTTGTTGCGGTTGATGACCCGGCGGTACAAGTCATTCAGGTCCGACGTGGCGAACCGGCCGCCGTCGAGCGGCACCAGCGGGCGCAGGTCGGGCGGCAGCACCGGCAGCACGGTCAGCACCATCCACTGCGGGTTGTTGCCCGACTCGATGAACGACTCGAGCAGCTTCAGGCGCTTGCTCAGGCGCTTGATCTTGGTCTCCGAGGTCGTGCCCTCGATCTCGCCGCGCACCTTGCCGACCTCGGTGGCGAGGTCTATGGTCTTCAGCAGCTCGAGGATCGCCTCCGCGCCCATGCGCGCGTCGAACTCGTCGCCGTACTTCTCGATCGCCTCGAGGTACATCTCGTTGGACATGAGCTGGCCGCGCTCGAGCGGCGTCATGCCCGGGTCGACGACCACGAAGGCCTCGAAGTAGAGCACGCGCTCGAGGTCCCTGAGCGTCATGTCCACCATCAGGCCGATGCGCGACGGCAGCGACTTCAGGAACCAGATGTGCGCGACCGGACTCGCCAGCTCGACGTGGCCCATGCGCTCGCGCCGGACCTTGGACTGCGTGACCTCGACGCCGCACTTCTCGCACACCACGCCGCGGTGCTTCAGGCGCTTGTACTTGCCGCACAGGCACTCGTAGTCCTTGACCGGCCCGAAGATCTTGGCGCAGAACAGGCCGTCGCGCTCCGGCTTGAAGGTGCGGTAGTTGATCGTCTCGGGCTTGCGCACCTCGCCGTACGACCAGGACTTGATCATCTCCGGCGAGGTCAGCGCGATGCGGATCGAGTCGAAATTCTCGACCTGCACCTGGGGCTTGAAGAACTTCATGAAGTCTTTCATTCGATCACCCTTCCTGCTCGAGCTCGATGCTGATGCCGAGCGAGCGGATTTCCTTGACCAGCACGTTGAAGGACTCCGGCATGCCCGCATCCATCTGGTGATTGCCGTCCACGATGTTCTTGTACATCTTGGTGCGGCCGTTCACGTCGTCGGACTTGACGGTCAGCATCTCCTGCAGCGTGTAGGAAGCCCCGTAGGCCTCAAGCGCCCACACTTCCATCTCGCCGAAGCGCTGGCCGCCGAACTGCGCCTTGCCGCCGAGCGGCTGCTGCGTGACCAGGCTGTACGGCCCGGTCGAGCGCGCGTGCATCTTGTCGTCCACCAGGTGGTTCAGCTTCAGCATGTACATGTAGCCGACGGTCACCGGGCGCTCGAAGGCCTCACCCGTGCGCCCGTCGGTCAGCGTGGTCTGGCCGGACACCGGCAGGTCGGCGAGCTCGAGCAGGGCCTTGATCTCGGCCTCGCTCGCGCCATCGAACACCGGCGTCGCCATCGGCACGCCGTCCGCGAGATTGCGCGCCAGCTCCCGGACCTCGTCGTCGCTGAGCGAGGCGAGGTCTTCCTTCTGGCCGCCGGTCGCGTTGTAGATGCGCTCCAGGAGCCTGCGCAGCTCGACGACCGCCTCCTGCGCCTGCAGCATCTTCCCGATCTTGGTGCCGAGCCCACGCGCGGCCCAGCCGAGGTGGGTCTCGAGGATCTGGCCGATGTTCATGCGCGAAGGCACGCCCAGCGGGTTCAGCACGATGTCGATCGGCGTGCCGTCCGCGAGGTAGGGCATGTCCTCGACCGGGACGATGGTCGACACCACGCCCTTGTTGCCGTGGCGGCCGGCCATCTTGTCGCCCGGCTGCACGCGGCGCTTCACGGCGAGGTACACCTTGACCATCTTCAGCACGCTCGGCGCCAGGTCGTCGCCCGCCGTGATCTTCGCCTTCTTGGCGTCGAAGCGGCGCTCGAACTCCTTGTGCTGCTCGGCGAGGCGCTTCTTCGCCGCCTCGAGCGCGGCCGAGGGGCCCTCGTCGCGCATGCGGATCTCGAACCATTCGTCGTGCGGCAGCTCGTCGAGAAACTCGGCGGTCACGACCGCGCCCGCCTTCAGGCGGTGCGGGCCGCCGCTCGCGGTCTCGCCCAGCAGCTCGCCGCGCAGGCGCGAGAACAGGTCGTTCTCGAGGATGCGGCGCTGGTCATTCAGGTCCTTGCGGACCTTCTCGATCTCGGACTTCTGGATCGCGAGCGCGCGGCTGTCCTTCTCGACGCCGTCGCGCGTGAATACGCGCACGTCGATCACAGTGCCGTCCATGCCCGGCGGGACCCGCAGCGACGTGTCCTTCACGTCCGAGGCCTTCTCGCCGAAGATCGCGCGCAGCAGCTTTTCCTCCGGCGTCAGCTGGGTCTCGCCCTTGGGCGTGACCTTGCCGACCAGGATGTCGCCCGCCCTGACCTCGGCGCCGATGAACACGATGCCGGCCTCGTCGAGCTTGGCGAGCGCCGTGTCGCCGACATTCGGGATGTCCGCGGTGATCTCCTCGGGCCCGAGCTTGGTGTCGCGCGCGACGCAGGTCAGCTCCTCGATGTGGATGGTCGTGAAGCGGTCTTCCTCGACCACGCGCTCCGAGATCAGGATCGAGTCCTCGAAGTTGTAGCCATTCCACGGCATGAACGCGACCAGCATGTTCTGGCCGAGCGCCAGCTCGCCGAGGTGGGTGGACGGGCCGTCGGCCAGCACGTCGCCCCTCGCGATCGAGTCGCCCACGCGCACCAGCGGCTGCTGGTTGATGCAGGTGTTCTGGTTCGAGCGCGTGTACTTGGTGAGATTGTAGATGTCGACGCCCGGCTCGCCGGAGGTGACCTCGGCCTCGTTGACGCGCACCACGACGCGCGACGCGTCGACCGAGTCGACCGCGCCGCCGCGGCGCGCGATCACCGCGACGCCGGAGTCGATCGCCACCGTGCGCTCGATGCCGGTGCCGACCAGGGGCGTGGCCGAGCGCAGCGTCGGCACCGCCTGGCGCTGCATGTTCGAGCCCATCAGCGCGCGGTTCGCGTCGTCGTGCTCGAGGAACGGGATCAGCGCCGCCGCGACCGACACGATCTGGCGCGGCGACACGTCCATGTACTCGATGCGCTCCGCCGGCATCAGCGTGAACTCGTTCTGGAAGCGGCAGGAGACCAGCTCGCCCGTGAAGCGGCCCTTCTCGTCGAGCGGCGCGTTCGCCTGCGCGATCACGAACTCGCTCTCCTCGATCGCCGACAGGTAGTCGACCTCGCCGGTCACGCGCTTGTCGCGCACGCGCCGGTACGGCGTCTCGAGGAAGCCGTACTTGTTGGTGCGCGCGTAGACCGCGAGCGAGTTGATCAGGCCGATATTCGGCCCTTCCGGCGTCTCGATCGGGCACACGCGGCCGTAGTGCGTCGGGTGCACGTCGCGCACTTCGAACCCGGCGCGCTCGCGCTTCAGGCCGCCCTCGCCGAGCGCCGACACGCGGCGCTTGTGCGTGATCTCGGACAGCGGGTTGTTCTGGTCCATGAACTGCGACAGCTGCGAGGAGCCGAAGAACTCCTTGACCGCGGCCGCCACCGGCTTCGCATTGATCATGTCCTGCGGGTTGATGTCCTCGCTCTCGGCCAGCGTCAGGCGTTCCTTGACCGCGCGCTCGACGCGCACCAGGCCGATGCGGAAGGCGACTTCCGCCATCTCGCCGACGCAGCGCACGCGGCGATTGCCGAGGTGGTCGATGTCGTCCACCTTGCCGTCGCCGTTCTTGATCGCGATCAGCGTGCGCAGCACGTCGACCACGTCGGACATCTCCGCGCCGTACTTGGCGACCAGCAGCTTGCCGGTCTCGTCCTTGCGCTGCTCGGACACGGTCGCGAAGTAGCGGCCGTCGAACAGGATGCCCGGCTCCTCGAGCCAGCGCTCGACGCCGGCCTCGCTGAGACCCTCCGGCACGGCGCGATTCACGCGCCGGTTGAACTTCATGCGGCCCACGGCCGACAGGTCGTAGCGCTCGCCGTTGAAGAACAGGTTGTGGAACAGGTTCTCGGCCGCGTCCTTGGTCGGCGGCTCGCCCGGGCGCATCACCCGATAGATCTCGATCAGCGCCTCGAGCCGGGTCGTGGTCGGGTCGATGCGCAGCGTGTCGGAAACGTACGGGCCGCGGTCCAGGTCGTTCACGTACAGGGTGCCGATCTCGGCGACTTCGGCCTCGACGAAGCGCTGCACCAGCTGCGTCGTCAGCACGTCGTTGGCCGAGGCCAGCACCTCGCCGGTCGCCGGGTCGGCGACGTCGTGGGCCAGGATCTTGCCTTCGAGGTACTCGACCGGCACGGCGAGCCGCTTGACGCCGGTCTCCTCGAGCAGGCGCACGTGGCGCGCGGTGATGCGCCGGCCCTCCTCGACGATGATCTTGCCGTTGGCGCTGATCTCGAACAGCGCGGTCTCGCCGCGCAGGCGCTCGGGAACGAGCTCCAGCTCGGGGCGCTTGTTCGTCAGGTGCACGGTGTTGCGGTCGAAGAACAGGCGCAGGATGTCGGCGTTCGAGTAGCCGAGCGCGCGCAGCAGGATCGTGACCGGGAGCTTGCGGCGCCGGTCGATGCGCGCGAACACGCAGTCCTTGGCGTCGAACTCGAAGTCGAGCCAGGAGCCGCGGTACGGGATCACGCGCGCCTGGAACAGCAGCTTGCCGGAGCTGTGGGTCTTGCCCTTGTCGTGGTCGAAGATGACCCCGGGGCTGCGGTGCAGCTGGGACACGATCACGCGCTCGGTGCCGTTGACGATGAAGGTGCCGTTGTCGGTCATGAGCGGCAGCTCGCCGAGATAGACCTCCTGCTCGATCGCGCGCTTCACGCGCGATGCGCCCGGCGACTCCTTGTCCATGACGCGCAGGCGCAGGCGCACGCGGATCGGCGCGGCGTAGGTGAGGCCGCGGACCTGGCACTCCTTGACGTCGAACACCGGCTCGCCGAGGTAGTAATAGACGTACTCGAGCGTCGCGTGGCCGGAATAGCTCCTGATCGGGAACACGCTCTGGAACGCGGCATGCAGGCCGGCGCGCCGCAGGTGCCGGTCGATGATCGCCTTCTCCTGCTCCTCCGAGAGCAGCCGGCCGCCCGCGACGGCGCCGCCCGAGTGCGCGGACAGCTCCGCGTGCAGCGCGCGCGACTCGTCGAGCTGCAGGAACTGCGCGTACGACTCGGTCTGGATCGCGAGCAGCGGCGGCACGTCCAGGATGCCCTGGCGCTTGCCAAAGCTCTTCCGGATGCGCTTCTTCTCGGTGAACGTATAGGCCATCTTCATCACCTGCAAACTGGTTCAGCCAATTTCACGCGCGGACGCGGGCGCCGCCGCCTCCCTCCCGGGAGGCGGCGGGCCCGCGTCAGGAGCCGCGGCCTGCGAGGCAAAGCCCTCGCACGGAGGTCCTTACTTGACCTCGACCTGGGCGCCGCCGTCTTCGAGCTGCTTCTTGATCTTGTCGGCATCCGCCTTCGAGACGCCTTCCTTGACGGTCGACGGGGCGCCCTCGACCAGATCCTTGGCCTCCTTGAGGCCGAGACCCGTGATCTCGCGGATGACCTTGATGACGCCGACCTTCTTCTCGGCCGGGTACGCCTTCAGGGTGACGGTGAACTCCGTCTGCTCCTCCGCGGCAGGCGCGGCAGCGCCGGCGCTGCCTGCGGCCGCGACGGCGACCGGGGCGGCGGCGGTGACGCCGAACTTGTCTTCCATCATCTTCACGAGGTCGACCACTTCCATGATGGTCATGTTGGAAATCGCCTCGAGGATCTGTTCCTTGTTAGCAGCCATCGTCATCTCTCCAATATGAATGTGTTTCGTCGGAACCCTTGTCAGCCGGTCACGCGGGCTTCACGGCCTTCACCGCGTCGACCGTGCGCACCAGCTTCGCGGCGGGCTCGGCCAGCGTGCGCACGAACTTCGTCACCGGCGCCTTCATCACGCCGAGCAGCATCGCGAGGGCCTGCGCCTTGGTCGGCAGGCTCGCGACCCGGTCGATGTCCGCGGGCGGATACACCTGCCCGCCGAGCGCGACCAGCGTCGGAACCAGCTTCTCGTTGCCCTTCGCGAACTCCTTGACGACGCGGGCGGCAGCGCCCGGGTCTTCCCTGGAGAACGCGAGGACCAGCGGCCCCTTGAGGCTCTTGGCGATGCACTCGTACGGAGTGCCGGTGACTGCACGGCGCGCCAGCGTGTTCTTGACGACCCGCATGTAGACGCCTGCCTGGCGCGCTTTCGCGCGCAGGCCCGTCAGCTGCGAGACCGTCAGGCCACGATATTCCGCCGCGACGACCGAATGCGCGGACTGCGCAACGGCCTGCACCTCGGCCACCATCGCCTGCTTGTCTTCCAGTCTCAGTCCCATCCTCTCCTCCTGGGTGGGACCTGCCGGCCGGGCCGGCTGGGGTTCCACCATCTGCGCGGGCTGCCATTAAGGGGCCGGTGCCCCGCCTGCGGTCTTCGATGGCCCGGGTTCACGTCCCGGACGTTCGAAATTGCGCCTCCGGAGGGGTCAGACCCCTAACGACGCGCGGTCCACGGCAACACCGGGACCCATCGTCGAGGACACCGACACGCGCTGCAGGAACACGCCCTTCGAGGTCGAAGGCTTGTGCTTCTGGATGTCGGCGATCAGCGCGACCAGGTTCTCCCTGAGCGCTTTCGCGTCGAAACTCGCCTTGCCGATCGTGCAGTGGACGATGCCGGCCTTGTCCACGCGGTAGCGGACCTGGCCCGCCTTGGCGTTGCGCACCGCGCCCGCGACGTCGGGCGTCACCGTGCCGACCTTCGGGTTCGGCATCAGGCCGCGCGGTCCGAGAATCTGGCCTAGGCCGCCGACGACCCGCATCGCGTCCGGGCTCGCGACCACGACGTCGAAGTCCATCTGGCCGGCCTTCACCTTCTCGGCAAGGTCCTCGAGGCCGACGATGTCGGCGCCGGCTTCGCGCGCGGCGTCGGCGTTCTTGCCCTGCGTGAACACTGCGACGCGCACCTTCTTGCCGGTGCCGTTCGGCATCACCGTCGAGCCGCGGACCTGCTGGTCCGACTTGGCCGGGTCGATGCCGAGATTGATCGCGACGTCGACGGTCTCGTCGAACTTCGCGTTCGCGAATTCCTTGACCAGCGCGAAGGCCTCGTCGACCGGGTACGGATGGCCGGGCTTGACGCGCTCGGTCCAGGGCTTCTGGCGCTTGAAGACGGTCGCCATGTCAGGTGCCCTCCACGTCGACGCCCATGCTGCGGGCGCTGCCCGCGATGGTGCGCACCGCCGCGTCGAGGTCCGCCGCGGTCAGGTCGGGCATCTTCTGCATCGCGATCGCCTCGAGCTGCTTGCGCGAGATCTTGCCGACCTTCTTCGTGTTCGGCGTACCCGAGCCCTTCTCGATGCCGATCGCCTTGCGCACCAGCACGGCGGCAGGCGGCGTCTTCAGCACGAAAGTGAAGGAGCGGTCGCTGTACACCGTGATGATCACCGGGATCGGCAGGCCCTTCTCCTCCTTCTGCGTGGCCGCGTTGAACTGCTTGCAGAACTCCATGATGTTCACGCCCTGCTGGCCGAGCGCAGGCCCGACAGGCGGGCTGGGGTTCGCCCCGCCCGCAGGGATCTGCAGCTTGATGTAGCCCTGTACCTTCTTCGCCATCGTTCCTCGCTATCCGGGTGCAGGCGCCTTGCGGCTCCCCGGAAGTCTCCTCAGACCTTCTCCACCTGCCTGAAGTCCAGCTCGACCGGCGTCGACCGGCCGAGGATCTGCACCGCGACCTGCAGGCGGCTCTTCTCGTAGTTCACGTTCTCGACCATGCCCGTGAAGTCGTTGAACGGGCCGTCGACCACGCGCACGACCTCGCCGGGCTCGAACAGCACCTTCGGCCTCGGCTTCTCGACGCCTTCCTCGACGCAGCGCAGGATGGCGTTCGCCTCCTTGTCGGTGATCGGCGCGGGCTTCTCCGGCGTGCCGCCGATGAAGCCGAGCACCTTCGGCGTCTCCTTCACGAGATGCCACGCTTCGTCACTCATCGCCATCTGCACCAGCACGTAGCCGGGGAAGAACTTGCGCTCGCTCTTGCGCTTCTGGCCGGCGCGCATCTCGACGACCTCTTCGGTCGGCACCAGCACCTCGCCGAATTTCTCGTCGAGGCCGTGGAGCTTGATGCGCTCCTTGAGGCTCGCGGCGACCTTGTGCTCGAAGTTCGAGTAGGCGTGCACGACGTACCAGTTCAGCGACACGGCGTCAGGCCCCCTGTCCGGTGACATAGCGCATGCCCTTGGCCAGCACCCAGTCGACGATGAAGAAGAACACGCCGAGCGCCAGCACGAAGACGAACACCACGAGCGTCGTGCGCCAGGTTTCCTGGCGGGTCGGCCAGACCATCTTGCGCAGCTCGACGCGCGAGCCCTGGATGTAGTCCCACAGCTCGCGGCCCGGCGCCGACCAGTAGAGCAGCACGCAGCCCGCGATCAGGCCGGCGAGCACCATCAGCACGCGCAGCACCTGTGGCTGCTGGTCGTACCAGTAGTAGGCGACCATGCCGCCGAGCAGCGCGGCCGCAGCCAGCACCAGCTTGAAGGCGTCAACCAGTGCGACGCCGGCTTTTTCGGCTTGCTCGTTCATGCGTTTCCGTTACGAGGGCTGGCAGGGCAGGAGGGAATCGAACCCCCAACCTGCGGTTTTGGAGACCGCCGCTCTGCCAATTGAGCTACTGCCCTGTCGTTTCGCCCTTACTTCAGCACCTTGGAGACGACGCCGGCGCCGACCGTGCGCCCGCCCTCGCGGATCGCGAACCGCAGGCCCTCCTCCATGGCGATCGGAGCAATCAGCTCCACCACCATCTTGATGTTGTCC
>VGUH01000027.1 GCA_016874295.1 Gammaproteobacteria bacterium
TCCCCCTTCCTTCACGATCGCCACGATCTGCGATTCCGTAAACCTCGACTTCTTCATGACCTCTCCCGCGATGCCGGGAGAGTCTATTATTCACTGTGTCCGAGGCGGGGGAGCTTACGATTGGCCGCTCGTGCGGCTTGTGGTTGATCGCCACGATGCGGGCCCGAAGGATCCAGCACCGGAGCTGCCGACACGCTAAGCCCGGAGTCGCCGCCTGTCAAAGGCTATTTGCCATGGAAACCAAGCGGCGCTACTGACCTCGGCCGGCCTGGAGAAAGTCGACCGCGACATGCAGCAGGCTGCGCAATCCCACCTGGATGCCGGCCTCGTCGACGAAGAAGCTCTCGGAGTGATTGTCGGGCGCCTGGTCCGGGTCGGTTCCGGCCGGCGTGACACCGACGAACCAATAAACGCTCGGTACGGCGCGCGCGATATGGGCGAAGTCCTCGCCGACGGTCAGCGGGGGGCTGGTGCCGACCGCGTTGTCGCCGAGTGCACGCTTCAGCGAACGCGTGACTCGCTCGGTCAGCGCCGGGTCGTTGACGACCGGCGGATTCCGCACCGGCATGAACTCGAGCGTGGCGGTCGCGCCGCTCGCCGCGGCGACGTTCGACGTGGTCCGCCGCATGCGCTCGATCACGTCCTGGCGGGACGCATCGCTGAATGTGCGGATCGTGCCGAGCATTTCGACCGTGTCCGGGATGATGTTGTGGCGCACGCCGCCGTTGATGGCGCCCACCGTGACGACCGCCGGCAGGTCGGTGATATCCAGCTGCCGGCTGACGATGGTCTGCAGGGCGCTGACGATTTCCGCCGCGACCACGATCGGGTCGATGCCTTTCCACGGGCGCGCGCCGTGGCTCTGGCGGCCGGTGACGAGGATCCGGAAGAAGTCGGACCCGGCCATCAGCGGTCCGGGACGCAGCATGACCTGGCCCGTGTTCAGCATCGAGCCGACGTGCAGCGCAAATGCGGCATCCGGTTGCGCGATCGCGAGCAGCCCCTCGTCCAGCATGAGCGGTGCGCCGCCGCGTTCGCCTTCCGGCGCGCCTTCTTCCGCCGGCTGGAACACGAGCAGCACGCGGCCGGGCAGCCGGTCGCGGAACCGCACCAGGGCTTCCGCGACGCCCATCAGGATCGCCGTGTGCGCATCGTGACCGCAGGCGTGCATCACGCCCACGGTCTGGCCGCGGAACTCGCCGGTCGCCGTGGAACGGAACGGCACGTCGGTCTTCTCCGTAATCGGCAGCGCGTCCATGTCGGCGCGCAACAGCAGGGTCGGGCCGGGCAGGGCCCCCTCGACGACCGCGACGACTCCGGTATGGGCCATACCGGTGCGTACCTCGAGGCCAAGTTCCCGCAAGTGCTCGGCCACCCGGGCCGAGGTCCGGATTTCGCGATTGCCGAGTTCGGGATGAAGATGGAAGTCACGCCGCCACACGATGACCCGGGACTGGAGTGCCGCGGCCGCAGCGTCGAGTTCGTCGCCGGTTACGTTGGCCGAGGAACCCTGGGCGGCAGCCAGCAGCAGCACGGCAGGAAGCAAGCGTCTCGTCACCGGCACCCCCAAGCGGTCGCACGAGTCTATCGCAGGCGCAAGCGACGGAATTGCAAGCCAAACCCGGGTTGAGCGGACGCATGCGGCTGCGGTATCATGCGCGCCGGTCGGGGGCTCAGGGCGGAGCCACCGCGTTCCGGGCAGCGAGGCCCGGCCATGGCCCCCCGGAACCGCATGGTCGCCCAGAAGGCCCCCTCGCGGGGCCTTTTTGTTGCGGCCAGGTCGCCGGGAAATGGGCCTCGTGCCCATTTTTTGTTTCCGGGGCGGGGGAAGGGGCCGAATGAGGGACAAGCTGATCGGCCTGCTGGAACCGGTCGTCGCGGGGCTCGGCTACGAGCTCGTCGACATCGAGTGGGGCTCGGCCGGGCGTCGGTCAGTGGTGCGGGCATACATCGACCGCACCGACGGCGGCGCGATCGGGCTGGACGACTGCGAGCGGGCGAGCCGTTCGATTGGCGCGGTGCTGGATGCCGACGACCCGATCGGGCACGAGTACCAGCTCGAGGTTTCCTCGCCCGGATTCGACCGGCCGCTCAGGACTGCCGCGCACTTTGCACGGTTCGCCGGCAGCGAGGCGCGGATCGAGCTGGCGGTGCCGCTCGGGGGCAGGCGCAGGTTTCGCGGCCGGCTGGGTCCCGTCGAGGACGGCCGGGTGACGATCGAGGTGGACCGGAAGGAGTGGAAATTGCCGCTCGCCGGAATCAGCAAGGCGCGATTGGTGGGTTGAGGAACCTGATGAACAAGCAGATCCTGGAAGTCGTCGAGGCCGTCTCCAACGAGAAGGGCGTCGCGCGCGAGATCATCTTCGAGGCACTCGAGGCGGCGCTCGCGTCGGCGACGCGACGCAAGCACGGCGACGACATCGACGTGCGCGTCGAGATAGACCGCAAGTCCGGCGAGTACAAGACCTTCCGTCGCTGGAAGGTGTTCGCCGACGACTCCACCGAGCTCGAATTCCCGGAGCGCGAGCTGCGCCTGGAGGACGCGGTGGACGTCGAGGCGAAGGCGGAGATCGGCGGCTTCGTCGAGGTGCCGATGGAATCGGTCGCATTCGGCCGCATCGCGGCCCAGACCGCCAAGCAGGTCATCGTGCAGAAGGTGCGCGAGGCCGAGCGTGCGCAGGTCGTCGACGAGTACAAGGACCGCGTCGCCACGCTGGTGTCCGGAATCGTCAAGCGCGTGGACCGCCACGGCGTGTACGTGGACCTCGGCGGCAACGCGGAGGGTTTCGTGCCGCGTGAGCACATGGTCCCGCGCGAGCTGGTACGCCCGCAGGACCGCATCAAGGCGCTGCTGCGCGAGGTGCGTTCCGAGGCGCGCGGCCCGCAGCTGTTCCTGTCGCGGACCTCGCCCGACTTCCTGATCGAGCTGTTCAAGCTCGAGGTGCCCGAGGTAGGCCAGGGCCTGATCCAGATCTTGGGCGCGGCCCGCGATCCCGGCGCACGCGCGAAAATCGCGGTCAAGAGCCTTGACCCGCGCATCGACCCGGTCGGCGCCTGCGTCGGCATGCGCGGCTCGCGAGTGCAGGCGGTCTCGAACGAGATCGCGGGCGAGCGCGTGGACATCATCCCGTGGGTGGACAACCAGGCGCAATTCGTGATCAACGCGATGCAGCCCGCCGAAGTGACCTCGATCGTCATGGACGAGGATGCGCACTCGATGGACATCGCGGTGACCGAGGACCGCCTGTCGCAGGCGATCGGCCGCGGCGGCCAGAACGTGCGTCTCGCGAGCGAGCTGACCGGCTGGCGGCTCAACGTCATGTCCGAGCAGCAGGCGAGCGAGCGCAGCGAGGAAGAGGCGGGGAAGCTGCGCGAGATGTTCAAGGCGCAGCTCGACGTGGACGATGACATCGCGAGCGTGCTCGTGCAGGAAGGCTTCTCCACGATCGAGGAAGTCGCCTACGTGCCGACCAGCGAGCTGCTCGGCATCGAGGAATTCGACAAGGAGATGGTCGAGGAACTCAGGAACCGCGCGCGAGACATGCTGCTGACGCAGGCGATCGCGAGCGAGGAGAATTTGGACCAGTTCGGCCCGGCCGACGACCTGCTGGCCGTTGAGGGTATGGACAAGGAGCTCGCCTACGAGCTCGCCTCGCGCGGCATCCGCACGCGCGACGAGCTCGCCGACCAGTCGCTCGACGAGCTCGAGTCGGTGCCGGGGCTCGACCCCGAACGTGCCGGCCAGATCATCATGGCTGCGCGCGCGCACCTGTTCGAAACGGCGGATCAGGCCTGAGGCCGGGCAGAGGTAGATAGAGATGTCCGACGTCACGGTCGAGCAGTTCGCCGAGGTCCTGAAGGTCCCGGTTGACAGGCTGCTGTCGCAGCTCGAAAAGGCGGGCATCCGCTCGCTGGGTCCCAAGGACCGGATCAGCGAAGACGCCAAGCACGAGTTGCTCACGCACCTGCGCAAGCAGCACGGCAAGGCCAAGGACGGCGATACACCGCGCAAGATCACGCTGCGCCGCAAGGCCCAGAGCGAGATCAAGGTCGCCGCTCCGATGGGCAAGGCGCGCACCGTCAGCGTCGAGGTGCGCCGCCAGCGCACCTACATCAAGCGCGACGTGCTCGAGGAGCAGGCGCGCGTGGCCCAGGAGGCGCTCGACCAGCAGCGCGAGCAGGAGGACGCCGAGCGCGCGGCCGCCGAGGCGGAGCTGCGCCGCGAGGTAGAGGCGCGCGACCTGCAGCGCCGCGAGCGCGAGGAGAGCGAGCGCCGTACGGCGGAGGAGGCCAGCCGGCGTCAGGCCGAGGAACAGGCCCGCCGTGAGGCCGAGCAGAAGGCGCGCGAGCAGGCGGAGAAGGAACGCCGCGCGCGCGAGGAAAAGTCGCGCAAGGCGCCCGACGAAGACAAGGGCACGCCATTCCGGCGCCAGGAACTGCACATCGCCGGCGGCCTGTCGGCACGCCACAAGAAGAGGCGCGCCCGGCCGGAAACCCGGCGCCGCGCGGCGGCGGTCGCGACCGATCGCAAGCACGGCTTCGAGCTGCCGACCCAGCCGATGCAGCGCGAGGTCGCGGTGGGCGAGACAATCACGGTCGCCGAGCTCGCCCAGAAGATGGCGGTCAAGGCGAACGAAGTCATGAAGACCATGCTGAACATGGGCGTCATGGCGACCATCAACCAGCCGGTCGATCAGGACACGGCGGTGCTCGTGATCGAGGAAATGGGCCATGTTGCCAAGGTGCTCAAGGCCGACCAGGTCGAGGAGGCGCTGCAGGCCGGCATGGCGGCCTCGGACGATGCGCTGCCGCGCCCGCCGGTGGTCACCATCATGGGCCACGTCGACCACGGCAAGACCTCGCTGCTCGACTACATTCGCCGCACCAGGGTCGCCGCGGGCGAGGCGGGCGGCATCACGCAGCACATCGGCGCCTACCACGTGGAGACTCCGCGTGGCGTCATCACCTTCCTGGACACGCCGGGCCACGCCGCATTCACGGCCATGCGCGCGCGCGGCGCCCAGGTCACCGACATCGTCGTGCTGGTGGTCGCCGCCGACGACGGCGTCATGCCGCAGACCAAGGAAGCGGTCCAGCACGCCAAGGCGGCGAACGTCCCGATCGTCGTGGCGGTCAACAAGATCGACAAGCACGATGCCGACCCCGAGCGCGTGCGCAACGAGCTTTCGCAGGAAGGCGTCATCGCCGAGGAATGGGGTGGCGAGAACATCTTCGTGCCGGTGTCGGCCAAGACCGGTGAGGGCATCGACAAGCTGCTCGAGTCGATCCTGCTGCAGGCGGAGGTGCTCGAGCTCACGGCCGTGAAGGACGCGCCTGCGGTCGGCGTCGTGCTCGAGGCGAGCGTCGAGCGCGGCCGCGGCGCGGTCGCGACCGTGCTGGTCAAGCGCGGCACGCTCAAGATCGGCGACTCGGTGGTCGCGGGCGAGCAGTTCGGGCGCGTGCGCGCGCTGTTCGATGAGCAGGGCCAGGAGCTCGAGTCCGCAGGCCCGTCGATCCCGGCGCAGCTGCTCGGCCTGTCGAGCCCGCCAAACGCGGGCGATGAGCTCCTGGTGGTCGACAGCGAGCGCAAGGCGCGCGAGGTCGCGCTCTACCGCCAGGGCAAGTTCCGCGACGTTCGCCTAGCCCGCCAGGCGGGGCTGAAGTCCGAGGACGCGTTCGCCCAGCTGGGCGAGGATTCCAAGGGCACCGTCAATCTGCTGATCAAGGCCGACGTGCAGGGGTCGGCCGAGGCGCTGCGCGAGGCCCTGATCAAGCTGTCGACCGACGAAGTCTCGGTCAAGGTGATTTCGAGCGGCGTCGGCGGCCTGACCGAGTCCGACGTCATGCTCGCGGCGGCGTCGCGTGCGCGGATCATCGCCTTCAATATCCGCGCGGACGCCGCGGCACGCGACGCCATGCGCGACCAGAACGTGGAAGTCCGCTACTACAGCATCATCTACGAGCCGATCGATGACATCCGCACGGCGTTGACCGGCATGCTCGCGCCCGAGGTCAAGGAGCAGATCGTGGGTCTTGCGGAGGTGCGCGAGGTGTTCCGTTCCAGCAAGTTCGGCACCGTCGCGGGCTGCCTGGTGGTGGACGGCTACGTGCGCCGCAACAACCCGATCCGCGTGCTGCGCGACAACGTGGTGATCTTCCAGGGCGAGCTCGAGTCGCTGAAGCGCTTCAAGGACGACGCCAGCGAGGTGCGCGCCGGCACCGAGTGCGGTATCGGCGTCAAGGGCTACAACGACGTGCGCGTGAAGGACCAGATCGAGTGCTTCGAACGCGTCGAGGTTGCCCGCCAGCTCGAAACCTGAACCGGCGGAGGTGCCCATGCCACGCGAGTACCCGAGGGCGAGGCGCATCGAGGAGCAGCTCAAGCGGCTGCTTTCCGAGCTGGTTCGCCGCGAAGTCAAGGACCCGCGCGTCGGGCTGATTACGATCACCTCCGCCGAGGTCTCGAAGGACCTGTCGCACGCGAACGTGTATTTCACGCCGTTCGCCGGGGCGGGCGATGCGGCCGCGGCGCTCGAGGCGCTGCAGCACGCGGCCGGCTACCTGCGTCACCAGGTCCGCAACCAGATGCGCCTGCGCGTGGCGCCCGAGCTGGTGTTCCGCATCGACGACTCGGTGGAGCGCGGGGCGCGCCTGTCGGCGCTGATCCACGACGCGGTCGAGCGCGACCGGGAACGGCACGTCGAGACCGAACCGGGCCCGGAGTGAGCGCCGTGCCGGCGCCGGCCGTGCCGCGACGCGAGGTGGACGGCATCGTCCTGCTCGACAAGCCCGAGGGCCTGACTTCGAACGCGGCGCTGCAGCGCGTCCGGCGCGCTTTCCGTGCCCGCAAGGCGGGCCACACGGGCAGCCTCGACCCGCTCGCCAGCGGGCTCCTGGCGGTGTGCCTCGGGCAGGCGACGAAGGCCTGCGGATTCCTGCTGGATGCCGATAAGACCTACCGATTTCGACTGGCGCTGGGTTCGCGCACGAGCACGGGCGACCGGGCGGGCGAGACCGTCGACACGGCGCCGGTGCCGCCGCTGGAACCGGATCGGGTGCGTGCGATCGCGGCCTCGTTCCTGGGCGAATCCACGCAGGTGCCACCGATGTACTCGGCGCTGAAACACGAAGGCGAGCGGCTCTACCGCCTGGCGCGCGCCGGCGTCGAGGTCGAGCGCGCGCCGCGCCGCATCCGGATCGAGCGTCTCAACTGGCTCGGAGCCGGCGACGACTGGCTGGACTTCGAGGTCACTTGCAGCAAGGGCACGTACGTGCGCAGTCTCGGCGAGGACCTGGCGCGCGCCCTCGGGACGGTTGGCCACGTGGCGAGTCTGCGCCGGACCGCGCTCGGGCCGTTCACGGGGGAACGCATGCAGACGCTCGAGGCGATCGAACAGGCGGCAGCCAGTTCTGGCCTCGAAGGGCTGCTGTTGGCCGTGGATAGCGCCCTGCCAGGCCTGCCGCCCATCCAGCTCACCGGCGTCGCGGAAGCGTCGATCCTGCAGGGGAGGTCCGTGCTATTGGCCGGGCCGGGTTCGGCGCAGGTTCGCATGTACGGGGTCGGCGGCAAGTTCCTTGGCGTCGGCCGGATGAGCGCCGAGGGGGCCCGCCTGGCCCCCGAACGGATCATGGTCGAGTTGCCGCCCAGCCCCGCCTCGCGTGCTTGAGGCGACCCTGCCCGGCGGGTACAATGCGCGCCTTTTTAAAGGGTTAAGTGAACGAGATGCCACTCACGACTGCGCGCAAGGCGGAGGTCGTCGGCAAGTACCGGCGCGCCGCGACGGACACCGGATCCCCGGAAGTCCAGATCGCCTTGCTCTCCGAACGGATCAACGGGCTGACCGAGCACTTCACCACGCACAAGAGCGACCACGCCTCCCGGCGCGGCCTGCTGAAGATGGTGGCACAACGCCGGCGGCTCCTGGACTACCTCAAGGACAAGGCCCCCGAGCGGTACACCAAGGTCGTCAACGAACTTGGCCTGCGCCGCTGAGGCGCAGCGGGCGCGAGGCGCTTGTTTTCCGTACCTGTAATCAAAGGGGACCCGCTTGAGCGCTTCCAGGCAGACATTCACGTATGGCGCGCACCCGGTCACGATCGAGACCGGGCGGCTCGCCCGACAGGCCGACGGCGCAGTCGTCGTCACGATGGGCGACACGGTGGTGCTGGTCACGGCGGTTGGCCGCCGCGAGGCGGTCGCCGGCCGCGATTTCTTCCCGCTGACCGTCAATTACGTGGAGAAGACCTACGCCGCCGGCAAGATCCCGGGTGGCTTCTTCAAGCGCGAAGGCCGGCCCTCCGAAAAGGAGACGCTGACTTCCCGTCTGATCGACCGGCCGCTTCGGCCGCTGTTTCCCGAGGGCTTCTACAACGAAGTCCAGGTCGTGGCGACGGTGCTGTCGCTCGATCCCGAGATCGACTCCGACATCCCCTCGCTGATCGGCGCTTCGGCCGCAGTCGCGTTGTCGGGCATTCCCTTCACCTCACCCATCGGTGCCGCGCGTGTCGGATACAGAGACGGCAAGTACCTGCTGAACCCCACGACTTCGCAGGTCAAGACCGAGTCGGAACTCGACCTCGTCGTCGCCGGCACGCAGGACGCGGTACTGATGGTCGAGTCGGAAGCCAAGGGCCTGTCCGAGGAAGTCATGCTGGGCGCCGTGCTGTTCGGGCACAAGGAGATGCAGGCCGCGATCAGCGCCATCAACAAGCTCGCCGCCGAGGCGGGCAAGCCGCGCTGGGAGTGGAAGCCCGCGGACCAGAACGTCGCGCTCCAGCAGGCGGTCGCCGCGCAGGCGAAGACTGCGCTCGAAGCGGCCTATGCGACGGTGGTCAAGCAGACGCGTGTCGCGAGGCTCGCGGAGATCCGCCAGAAGACGCAGGAGTCGCTCACGGGCGGCGACAAGCCGCTGTACACGAAGGAACAGGTCGGCACCGCGCTGCATGATCTCGAGTACCGCCTGGTCCGCGACATGATCCTCGACGGCAAGCCGCGCATCGACGGCCGCGACCTGAAGACGGTCCGGCCGATCCGCGTCGAAGTGGGCGCGCTGCCGCGCACGCACGGCTCGGCAATCTTCACCCGCGGCGAAACGCAGGCGCTCGTGACGACGACGCTCGGCACCGGCCGCGACGCGCAGATCATCGACGCGCTCGCCGGCGAGCGGCGCGAGCCGTTCATGCTGCATTACAACTTTCCGCCGTTCTCGGTCGGCGAAACGGGCTTCATGGGCTCGCCGAAGCGCCGCGAGATCGGCCACGGGAACCTCGCCCGGCGCGGCATCATGGCGGTCATGCCGAATCTCGAGAGTTTTCCCTACGTGCTGCGCGTGGTTTCGGAAATCCTTGAGTCGAACGGCTCGAGCTCGATGGCCTCGGTCTGTGGCACCAGCCTTTCCCTGATGGACGCGGGGGTGCCGATCAAGGCCCCGGTCGCGGGCGTCGCGATGGGCCTCGTCAAGGAAGGCGAGCGGTTCGCGGTGCTCACGGACATCCTGGGCGACGAAGATCACCTCGGCGACATGGACTTCAAGGTGGCGGGCACGGCGACCGGCGTGACGGCGCTGCAGATGGACATCAAGATCAACGGCATCACGCCCGAGATCATGAAGGTGGCGCTGGAGCAGGCGAAGGCCGGCCGGCTGCACATCCTCGGCGAGATGAACAAGGTGCTCGACAAGCCGCGCGCCGAGATGTCGACCTGGGCGCCGACCATCGTCACGATCAAGATTGACCCGGAAAAGATCCGCGACGTCATCGGCAAGGGCGGCTCGGTCATCCGCCAGATCACTGAGGAGACCGGCGCGACGATCGACATCGAGAACGACGGCACGGTAAAAATTGCCTCGGTCGATGGCGCGTCGGGTCGCGAGGCACTGCGCCGCATCGAGATGATCACGGCGGACGTCGAGGTCGGCCGGGTTTACCAGGGCAAGGTCGTGCGGCTGATGGACTTCGGCGCCTTCGTCGCCATCCTGCCGGGCCGCGACGGCCTCGTGCACATCTCGCAGATCTCCGACGAACGCGTCGAGCGGGTCAGCGACAAGCTCAAGGAAGGCGACATCGTGAAGGTCAAGGTGCTCGAGGTCGACCGTCAGGGCCGCGTGCGGCTGTCGATGCGCGGAGTCGCCTGAGCAACTAGCCCGCGGGCGGCAAGCGCCGCTCGCGGATTCCTTTCAGCCTGTCCGGCTTCCAGTTCGGGATCGCCCACGCCCAGATTTCGCGCACGGGTGCGTGCGCGAGTTCAGGCGGCGGCGATTGTTCCAGCCAGCAAAGCGCCCGCCAGAGTTGCGATGCGGCCGCATCCGCGGCGAGCGGCAGCGCGTGCCGTGACTTCGAGAGTTTCCGCCCGTCGGGCTCTACGAGTAGCGGCAGGTGGCTGTAGCGCGGCGTCGGCAGGCCGAGCGCTCGTTGCAGCAGGATCTGGCGCGGGGTGGAGGAGAGGAGATCCGCGCCGCGCACGACCTCGCTGATGCCCTGTCGCGCGTCGTCGACGACCACCGCGAGGTGGTAGGCGAAGAAGCCATCGCGGCGCTTGACGACAAAGTCACCGGCCTCGCGGCGGCAATCCTGGCGGCACGGGCCCTGAATCGCATCCTCGAACTCGACTGGCGCCGCCCGGGAGTCAATTGCAAATCGCCACGCGTGCGGCCCGCAGATTGCTTCCGGATCGCCGCGGCAGGTCCCCGGGTAGACGGGCTCGGACGCTGGATCCGCTGCCTGGGCGGCAGCCAGCTTTGATCGGCTGCAGCGGCAGGCGTACGAGCGACCCGCTGCCTGTAACTGACTCAGGGCGTCGGCATAGTCATCAATTCGATCGGACTGGAAATAGACGCTTCCATCCCATTCGAATCCAAATGCCTCGAGTGTCCAGGGAATGGCTTCCGAGAGACCCGGCACGCAGCGCGCCTGATCGAGATCGTCGATTCTGAGCAGCCAGCGACCGCCCTGGCTGCGGGTGCTCAGGTAGCTGCCGGATGCCGCCAGCAGCGAGCCCAGGTGCAGGGGTCCGGAGGGTGTCGGCGCGAAGCGGCCGCAGGGCGCCCGCTCGCGCGCGTCAGCGGTACCAGTCGTCGCGGTCGCCGTACTGCTTCTCGCGGCGCTCGCGCCGCTCCTGAGCCTCGAGGCACAGCGTCGCGACCGGCCGCGCTTCCAGGCGCTTGACGCCGATCGGCTCGCCGGTTTCGTTGCAGTAGCCGTAACTGCCGTCCTCGATCCGGCTCAGCGCTTCCTCGATCTTGCGGATCAGCTTGCGCTCGCGATCGCGCGTGCGCAGCTCGAGGGCGAACTCCGATTCCAGCGTCGCACGGTCGTTCGGGTCCGGCGGGTTCGCAGCTTCATCCTTCATGTGCGACATGGTGCGGTCGACCTCCTCCATGAGGTCACGCTTCCAGGAATTCAGGATGACGCGGAAGTGATCGAGCTGTTCACGGCCCATGTACAGCTCGCCCTTCCGTTCGCGGTACGGACGGACGTTACGCGGGCCAAGCAGGAGGCTGTGTGTCCCTGTGCCGTCCTCGTCCTCGTCGCCGGCGTTCTGCCGCCGGCTGGCACGCGCCTGGAGCGCAGCCAGGCTGGCGTGCGCCTCGGGGACCTGGGAGGGCGGAATGACGGCCTTCGGCTTCGCCATGACCGCAGCGCGGGCGGCAGATGCCTGACTGGCGGACTTGGCAGGACGCGGCGGCACTATCGGGCGGGACTTGGCCTTGACCGGCTTTGCCGCCTTGGCGCGGACCGGCGCCGGTTTCGGCTTGCGGGCCGCTGGCTTTGCCGCCTTGCGGGGCGCGGGCGCCTTGCGCGGCGCAGCTTTGGCAGTGGGTTTCCTGGGTCGGGCGGCCTTCTTGGCAGGCATCAAGTTCTCCGCAGCCTATGCAATTGAGCGCCGGATTATAGCCCCGGTTTTCGCCGGGTCCAGTGCCGGAAAATGCGGCTTGTCCGGCCGGAAATTTGTCAGGGCAGGCTGACGGGCGGCGGCGCGACCCAGCCCGCCTGTCGGTGTTCGGCGACGACCTTCGTGTCAATGCCGCCGCGCACGTTGAACCGGGCCGCAAGGCGCAGGAAGCGCGGCTTCAGCGCGGCGGCGAGCAGATCCGCGATCTCGTTGGTCACCGCCTCGTGGAATGCGCCGCGGTCGCGGAACGACCAGATGTAGAGCTTGAGCGACTTGAGTTCGATGCACAGCTGGTCGGGCACGTATTCGAGCTCGAGCGTCGCGAAATCCGGCTGGCCGGTGCGCGGGCACAGGCAGGTGAACTCGGGAATCCGCATCCGGATCGTGTAGTCGCGGCCGGGCTGCGGATTCGGAAACAACTCGATCTCACGGGACGGCGCAGTCGGGCTCATGCGGATCCGCTTCGGTCGTCGTCAATTGCGGGCGGTTAATCTACACTAGCCGCAATGCGCCTTGCCAGGATAAAACTCGCCGGATTCAAGTCTTTCGTCGATCCCACCACCGTCTCTTTCCCCTCCAACCTGACCGGCGTCGTCGGCCCGAACGGCTGCGGCAAGTCGAACATCATCGACGCGGTGCGCTGGGTGATGGGCGAGATCTCCGCCAAGCACCTGCGCGGGGACTCGATGACCGACGTGATCTTCAACGGCTCACGCACCCGCAAGCCGATCGGCAGCGGCTCGGTCGAGCTCGTGTTCGACAACAGCGACGGCAAGCTGGCGGGGCCGTATGCCGGCTACACTGAGGTGTCGCTCAAGCGGCTCGTCTCGCGCGACGGCAACTCGACCTATTTCATCAACGGCGCCAAGTGCCGCCGCAAGGACATCACGCACCTGTTCCTCGGCACCGGCCTGGGCTCACGCAGCTACGCGATCATCGAGCAGGGGATGATCTCGCGCCTGATCGAGGCGCGCGCCGAGGACATGCGGGCCTTCGTCGAAGAGGCCGCCGGCATCTCGCGCTACAAGGACCGCCGCCGCGAGACCGAGAACCGGATGGCGCAGACGCGCGAGAATCTCGAACGGCTGAACGACCTGCGCGAGGAAGTCGACAAGCAGATCCGCCACCTGCAGCGCCAGGCCGGCATCGCGCGGCGTTACCAGGAGAGCATGCAGCAGAAGCGGCAGCTGCAGGCCGAGCTGCTCGCGCTCCGAATCCGCGACCTCGACACCGACATTGCCGGCCGGCACGCGCTCGTGGGCCAGCGCGAGAGCGAAACCCAGGCCGCGATCGCGGCATTGCGCGCAGCCGAGGCTGCCGTCGAGCGCGCGCGCTCGCGGCACATGGAATGCTCGGACGCGCTGACGGCCGTGCAGGGGCGCTACTACCAGGCAGGGGCGGACGCGACGCGCACCGAGCAGGCGATTCAGCACGCGCGGGAGCTGAAGCAGCGCCAGCGTGCGGATCTCGGGCGAGTCATGGCCGAGCATGCGGAGTCCTCGGCCCTGGTCGCGCGCGACGGCGAGCAGCTCGCCGAACTCGCGCGGTTCCTGGAACTGGCCGACCCGGAGCTGGACGCGGCACGGGGGCAGGAAGCGGCGGCGCGCGATGCGCTCACCGCAGCCGAGACCGCGATGACCGGCTGGCAGCAGCGCTGGGAGGATTTCAATCGCGAATCGGCGGAGGCTACGCGCCTCGCGCAGGTCGAGCAGGCGCGCATTGAGCAGATCGAAGCCGGCCTGCTGCGGCTGAACGCGCAGCGCGAACGGCTCGCCGATGAACGCACACAGCTCGATGCCGGCGTGCCCGGTGCGACACCCGCCGAGTTCGCCGCCGCGGAAAGCGAGGCGAGTGAGCGCGGGCGCGCGGCGCAACAGGAGCTCGACGATACGCTCGCCAGGCTGCAGGGCCTGCGCGAAGACGAACGGCAGGGAGCGGCCTCGCTCGACGCCGCGAAGGCTGCGCTGCACGACGCGCGCAGCGAGTGGCTGACCGTCGATGCCGTGCAGAAGGCGGCGCTGGGCAAGGGCCAGGCCGGAACCACGGAGTGGCTGGAGAAGCACGGGCTCGATGCGCGTCCGCGCCTTGCGCAGCAGATCGAAGTCGACCGCGGCTGGGAGCGGGCGGTGGAAACGGCTCTCGGCAGCTACCTGGAAGCGGTCTGCGTCGACGGCGTCGAAACCGTCGCGCCGTCGCTTGAAGAGTTGGGCACCGGGCAGCTGACGGTCGCGGACACGGGAATGGCCGAACGCTCGCAGGCCGACGGTGGCACGCTCCAGGCACGGGTTCGCGGGCCGGCGATCGTCGCGGACCTGCTGGCCGGCATCGTCGTCGTCGACTCGCTCGCGGACGCGCTCGCGCGCCGCAAGTCTCTGAAGGCCGGCGAGTCCGTCATCACGGGCAGCGGCGTCTGGCTGGGGCGGGCGTGGGTGCGCGTCGCGCGCAGCGCGGCGGGGCACGCCGGCGTCATCGAGCGCGAACAGGAATTGCGGCGCCTGCAGGACAAGATCTCCGGCCGGCAACGCACCGTCGCCGCATTGGAAGCGGAACTTGCCGCGACCCGCGAGCGGCACGCGGCGCTCGACGCGAGCCGCGACGAACTGCACACGCGGGTCAATCGCCTGCATCACGACCTCGTGAGCGTGCAGGGCGCTCACGAGACCATCCGCTCGAAAGCCCTGCAGATCGCGGAGCGCGTGGCGCGACTCGCGGAGGAGCTGGTGCAGGTCGACGGGCACCTTGCCCGCGACCGTGCGGACGCAGGGCAGTGCCGTGCACGGCTCGAAACCGGGCTCGAGCGCCAGCGCGGGCTGGCGTCGCGAGGCGCGGCGCTGGAAAGGGAGCGCGACGCGCTGCGCGCGGACCTCGTGACCGCCCGGGAGCGGCACGCCGCGGAGAGTGGCGCGGCCCAGCAAGTGGCCATCCGCGTCGAATCGCAGCGCTCGACGCTCGCGACGCTGCGGACGAGCCTCGAGCGCGCGAGCGACCTGTCGCGGCAGCTGGAAGCGCGCCGCGTCGATCTCGAGCGCCAGCTGGCCGACGGCGAAGGCCCCTATGCGGAGCTGGAGCGCCAGCTCCAGGAATTCCTGGCACAGCGCCTTGCGGTCGAACGCGAGCTCGGCGAGGCGCGGCGCGCGGTCGAGGACGCCGACGCCGGTGTGCGCGAGCTGGACCTGGAGCGGCAGAAAGTCGACGCGGTCGCCGAATCCGCGCGCGCTGCGCTCGCGGAGATCAGTCTCGGCATGCAGGAAACCCGCGTGCGGCGCGAATCGCTGGTCGAGCAGTTCACGGCGACCCAGTTCGATCTCGAGCAGGTGACCGCGGGGTTGCCGGCGGACGCATCAGTGCCCGGCTGGGACCAGCAGCTCGCCGAAGTGACCGACCGGATCGAGCGGCTCGGGGCGGTGAACCTCGCCTCGATCGACGAACTGAAAGAACAATCGGAGCGCAAGGAATACCTCGACCGCCAGTTCGCTGACCTCACGGACGCGCTGAACACGCTCGAGCAGGCGATCCGCAGAATCGACCGGGAAACGCGTGCGCGCTTCCAGGACACCTTCGACCGCATCAACAACGGCCTCAAGGAGAAATTTCCGCGTCTGTTCGGCGGCGGCGCCGCCTACCTCGAACTCGTCGGCGAGGACCTGCTGACCGCCGGGGTCGCGGTCATGGCCCGTCCGCCCGGCAAGCGGAACAGCTCCATCCACCAGCTGTCCGGCGGCGAAAAGGCGCTGACGGCGGTGGCGCTCGTGTTTTCGATCTTCGAGCTGAACCCTGCGCCCTTCTGCCTGCTCGACGAGGTCGACGCGCCGCTCGACGAGCACAACGTCGGCCGGTTCTGCGACATCGTGCGCGACATGTCCGAGCGCGTGCAGTTCGTCTTCATCACGCACAACAAGAACACCATGGAGCTCGCGAGCCACCTGATCGGCGTGACCATGGGCGAGCCCGGCGTGTCCCGCCTCGTGGCGGTGGACGTCGACGAAGCCGTGCGGATGGCCGCGGTCGGCTAGTCAGGGTGTGAAGCCGTGCCTGAGCTGCGCTGGATACTGCTTGGAGCCGGCATCGCGCTGATCCTCGGCCTGTGGTGGTGGGAGACGCGCCGGCCGCAGGAATCGAAGTCGACTGTGTCGGGCGCGCCGGAAGGCGAGGCCGAGGGCGCGGAGGAATTTGCGCAGCCTGACGTCGAATCAGCCGTCACGTATGCGCGGACCATCGAACGCGTGCGCGTCGAGCGCAGGCCGCCGATCATCGAGATTCCCGAGGACATGGAAGTCGACGTGTCGGACTTCGTCGGGATCGAGCGGCGGCACCCGCTGCAATCGGAGTTTGCGCACGTCGCCGAACCGGGGGGCGATAGCGGGTTCGCAGACGCGCCGGACGACCAGGAAGCGATGGGCGAAGACGCCAACGAGCCGGATGACGATCATCGCGCGCCCTGGGTCCGGACCCAGCCGCTGGACCTGGACGAAGTTGCACCGAAGCGCGTCGCGGCGCCGCCGGAGCCGCCCACCGATGTCGTCGAGCGCCGCACGGCCGAAGCATCGCAACAGCGAATCGTCGCGCTGCGGCTGGTCGCGCCTGGCGAACCTTGGCTGGGCGCAGAGCTGCGCGCCGCATTGGAGGCGGAAAGGCTCGAGTTCGGGCCGTATTCGATTTTTCATCGCCCGCGCGAGGACGGCAAGACGCTGTTCTACGTCGCGAGCCTGATGGAACCTGGCTCGTTCGACCCGGCGCGTATGGATGAACAGGAATTCTCGGGTATTTCCTTGTTCGGCATCGTCCCCGGTGTGCTCGATGCGCCCGCGATCTTCGACCTGGTATTGACCGCGGGGCGCAACCTTGCCGAGCGCCTCGGGGGACAGCTTCAGGACGAACAGGGCAGCACGCTCACCGCGCAGCGGATCCTGAACCTGCGCGAAGAGCTGGTCCATTTCGAGCATCGCAACCGGCGCCTGCGGCGAAGCTGATGAAGAAGCCGGCGCCCGCGGCCGTTCGGCAGCGCGTCGCGCAGCTGCGTGACGCGATCGAGCACCACAATTACCGGTATCACGTCCTGGATGACCCGGAAATCCCGGACTCCGCTTTTGACCAGCTGGTTCGGGATCTGCGCGCGCTCGAGCAGGACTATCCGGAGCTGGTCACGACGGACTCGCCCACGCAGCGGGTCGGCGGCGCGCCGGTAGAGGCATTCGCGCAGGTCCGCCATCGCGTACCGATGTTGTCGCTCGACAATGCCTTCTCCCGTGAAGAAGTGCTTGCCTTTGACCGGCGGGTACGCGAGCGGCTCGAGACCGAGCGCGCAATCCGGTACCTTTGCGAGCCCAAGCTCGACGGCCTGGCGGTGAGCCTGACCTACCGTCATGGCAGCCTCGAAATCGGGGCCACGCGCGGCGACGGCGCGGTCGGCGAGGACGTCACGCACAATATCCGGACCATCCAGTCCGTCCCGCTGCGGCTTGCCGGCAATGGCTTTCCGGAAGTGCTCGACGTACGCGGCGAAGTGCTCATGTCGATCGCCGGTTTCCAGGAGATGAATCGGCGCGCGGAAGCGAAAGGCGAGAAGGTGTTTGTGAATCCGCGCAACGCCGCGGCCGGCAGCCTGCGCCAGCTCGACCCCCGCCTGGCCGCTTCGCGGCCGCTCGAGGTCTTCTTCTACGGTGCCGCATTCGCCGAAGGCGCGCGTCTGCCCGGGCGTCACAGTGAGGTTCTCGCAGCGTTGCGCAGCTGGGGCCTGCGGACATCGCCGGAAACCCGCGTCGTCGAAGGCGTCGAAGGACTGCTTGCCTACTACGAGGACATCGCCGCAAAGCGGCCGAAGCTTCGTTACCAGATTGACGGTGTGGTCTACAAGGTCGATTCGCTCGCGGAGCAGCGCGAGCTCGGCTTCATCGCGCGCGCGCCCCGTTGGGCGATCGCCCACAAGTTCCCGGCCGAGGAAGAGGTCACGAAAGTCCGGGCCATCGAGTGGCAGGTCGGGCGCACCGGCGCATTGACGCCCGTTGCGCGACTCGAGCCCGTCTTCGTGGGAGGCGCGACGGTTTCGAATGCGACGCTGCACAACATCGACGAACTGCGACGCAAGGATGTTCGGGTGGGCGATACCGTGGTGCTGCGCCGCGCGGGCGACGTCATACCGGAAGTCGTGCGCGTCATCCTGGAAAAGAGGCCGCCGGCAACCAGGTCAGAACGGCTGCCGGACCGGTGCCCGGCATGCGGCTCCGACGTGGAGCGGGAGGAGGGTGAGGCGGTAGCCCGCTGTACCGGGGCGCTCGTGTGCCCGGCACAGCTCAAGGAGACGCTGCGGCATTTCGCGTCGCGTCGTGCCATGGAAATCGAGGGCATGGGCAGCAAGCTGGTCGACCAGATCGTCGACCAGGGGCTGGTCAAGGATGCCGCGGGCTTCTACCGCTTGCGTGCCGAGGCACTGGCCGAGCTTGACCGCATGGGCGAGAAATCGGCGGCCAAGCTCGTGCAGTCGCTCGAGCGCAGCAAGACCACCACGCTGCCGCGATTCCTGTTCGCGCTCGGCATCCGTGACGTTGGCGAGGCCACGGCCGAGGCGCTTGCGCGGCATTTCCGCACTCTCGACAGGCTGCGCCATGCCACGGCCGCCGAGATTGAGGATGTACCCGTCATCGGGCCCGTCACCGCGGCCCACGTGCATGCGTTTCTGCGCGAGCCGCGCAACGCCCGCGTCATCGATGCGCTGGTGCAGCTCGGCGTGCATTGGCCGGAAATGCCAAGCGTCGAAGAGGCCAGCATGGAGCTCGGAGGGAAGACCTTCGTCCTCACCGGCACGCTGGCTTCGCTTTCGCGCGACGAGGCCGGCGACCTGATTCGCGCGCGGGGCGGGAAGGTATCCGGAAGCGTTTCCAGGAAGACCGACTACGTCGTCGTCGGGGCAGACGCGGGATCGAAGCTCAAGAAAGCCGGCGAGCTTGGTCTCAGGCTACTCAGCGAAGAAGAATTCCTGGCGCTCTTCGGGCGCAAGCGCTGATCACGCGGCGGACGAACCCGCGGATTCCTCCGACCTCTCGGGCACCTCATCCACGAACATCTGCACCGTCACCCCGGCGCGCACCGCTTCGGCCGAGTCTGGAAGTTCGTGCTCCGCGACCCAACCCTCGATATCCTCGAGGAATGCGGCGCCGCGCTGGCGCAACAACCGCCGGAAGAGCGGCAACGCGGCGCGATCGAGCCGCAAGGACACGACCGTGTCGTCGTAGCGCCGAAGCTCCGGGGGATGGGCGAGATTGTGCTCGAGCGTATTGAAGACGTCGCGCGCGACACCCCCGAGGTGCTGGATCGCCGCCGCCTCCGCGCCGCCGCTCGTGTAGCGGCGCGCCAGCGTGCGGACACGGCCATCCTGCAGGATAGAAACCGCGCCGACCTCGCGCAGCTCATCAAGGATGATCCCCGGGTAAATGTCGCCGCTGAACTCGCGAACCAGGGCCGCGAAGGACGGTGCCGGCCCGTCGGGGGCCAGCACCAGCGGGCGCCCTTCGGCATCGGTATAGCACGGGCTCTCGTACCAGCCCGAAAGGACGCGTGCTAGCCGGTTGCGGCGGTAGTCCTTATCGGTCGGGACATCGGCCTCTGCCGACTCCCGCGAGTTAACAATATTGCTGACGACATGCCTGTGCAGGCCAGTAATTGCAGAAACACGCGAGAAACTCACGGGTTTACCCTGCTCGCGCAGGATATCGCCGGCGGCCCGAACAAAGGCAATATTGGCAATACGCGCGAAATCATAAGACGACAGGCCGTGCCGAAGCATGATCCGCGCCAGGGGACGGAGGAGGCGGAGGCAGGCGTCCAAGATCAGACGCGACGAGTTGCTTGAGATGTCGGCCAATGTGGTTGCGACCTGACACCCGAGTTTAGTCCCGGACGGGAGTAGAGTCTGCTTCACCAGGAGCAGGCCATGAAGGCGACAAGATATACGGAAGAGAAGATCAGCGGGGTGTTGAAGGAAGCGGAGGCTGGAGCGAAGACCAAGGAGCTGTGCCGGCGGCACGGGATCTCCGAGGCCACGTTCTACAACTGGAAGGCGAAGTTTGCCAGCATGACTGTGTCGGAAGCGCGCCGGTTGAAGGAACTGGAGGCCGAGAACACGAAGCTCAAGCGGCTGCTGGCTGATGCCGAGCTCGACAAGGCGGCGCTGAAGGATCTGCTGGGCCGAAAATGGCAGGTCCGCAAGCGAAGCGCGAGGCCGTAACCGTGCTGATGGCGGAACGGGACTTCGGTGTGACGCGCGCTTGTGGGCTGGTCCAGCTGTCCCGCTCCCTGTATCGGTATCGCAGCCGGCGACCGGACTGCGCGGCCCTGCGTGAGCGGTTGATGGCGATCGCGGCCGAGAAGCGCCGGTATGGCTATCGGCGGGTGTACCTGCGGCTGCGGCGCGAGGGCTGGGCGGTCAATCGCAAGCGGGTGTATCGGATGTACCGGGAGGCAGGCCTCGCGGTGCGGCGGCGCAAGCGCAAACGCATCGGACCATTCGAGCGCAAGCCCTTACCAAAACCTCTGGCTGCCAACCTGAGCTGGTCGATGGACTTCGTCTCGGACGGGCT
>VGUH01000028.1 GCA_016874295.1 Gammaproteobacteria bacterium
TCGGCAACATCTGCCAGGTGGCCAACAGCTACCTGAGGTTCACCCGGCCCAGGAGCATGTTCGGCGCGATGATGTTCGGCAATTGCGGCTATGCGTTCCCGACCATGATCGGGTGCAAGGCTGGCGCCCCTGGACGCACGGCTGTCGCCTACGTCGGCGACGGGGCCTGGGCGATGAGTTTCGGCGAGATCCTCACGTGCGTGCGAGAGCAGCTGCCGGTCACGGCGGTAGTGTTCAACAACCAGCAGTGGGGCGCGGAGAAGAAGAACCACGTCGACTTCTACGCCAATCGGTTCCTCGGCGTCGAGCTGGAGAACCCCAGCTTCGCCGCCGTTGCCAAGGCGATGGGCGCCGAGGGCGTCGTCGTCGACGCGGTCTCGCACGTCGGCGAGGCGTTCCGCGCGGCGTGCGACGCGCAGCGGCAGGGCAACACGACCATCGTCGAGATGATGTGCACACGCGAGCTGGGCGACCCGTTCCGGCGCGACGCGCTGAAGAAGCCGCGCCGGCTCCTGTCCAAGTACGCGAGCCTGAACGCCCCGGAGTTCGCGCAGGTCTGAGGCTGACCGGAGGGGTCGGCCGTGAAGCGGCCGCCCCGCGGCGGCACGCAGGAGCGTCGGCATGAGCGAGCGGGCACAACTGCAGCGGCATCTCAACCCGTGGCACATCGGGGCCCTCGCCCTCGGCTGCATCATCGGGTTCGGCTGCTTCGTCCTGCCGGCGGAGTTCCTGCTCGAGGCCGGACCCGTGGGCGCGTCGATCGGGATCATGCTGGGCGCGGCACTGATGGTGGCCATCGCGTGGAGCTACGGCGTGATGGTCCGCCGCTTTCCCGTCGCGGGCGGCGAGTTCTGCTTTGCCTACTACGCGGCCGGACGGCACCACGCGTACGTGTGCGGCTGGTTCCTGGCACTCGGCTACCTGTCGATCGTGCCGCTCAACGCGACTGCGCTGGCGGTGCTCGGCAAGTTCCTGGTGCCGGACATCTTCACGCAGGGCCTCCTGTACCGTGTGGCCGGCTTCGACGTCGGCGCCGGCGAAGTGCTGCTGGCGTCGGGGGCCGTGGTGCTGTTCGGGGTGTTCAACTATCGGGGTGCCCAGGTGGTGGGGGCGACCCAGCTGGCGATGGCCGCCATCCTGGTCGGCGCCGTGGTGCTGGTGGGCGCCGGCAGCGCGCTGTCATCAACCGGATCGCTCTCGCACCTCGAGCCCGCGTTCAGCCCGGAGCGCACGCCGCTGGCCGGCGTGCTGGCGATGCTCGCCATCGCGCCATGGCTCTATGTCGGCTTCGACACGCTGCCGCAGGCCGCCGAGGAGTTCAACTTCCCGCCGGAGAAGAGCTTCATCTTGATGGTCGGCGCCATCCTGGCGGGCGGGGCGCTCTACGTCGTCGTGCTGCTGTCAACCGCCTTCACCATGCCCTGGCAGGAACTCGTGGCCGCGAAGCACGTGTGGCCGACCGGATTCGTCACCCAACAGTCGCTGGGGGCGGCGGGACTGATGGCGCTCACGGCCGCCGTGTGCATGGGGATCTTCACGGGCATCAACGGCTTCTTCATGGCATCGAGCCGGCTCCTCTTCAGCATGAGCCGTGCCCGCATCCTGCCCGAATGGATGGGACGGCTCCATCCGCGGTACGGGACGCCGTCGAACGCGATTCTCTTCGTGGGCGGTGTGTCGCTCATCGCGCCCTGGTTCGGCCGACAAGTGATCACCTGGGTGGTCGACATGGCGGCGGTCGGCACGGCCATCGGCTTCTTCTACACATGCGCTGCAGCGGCCCTCCTGCTGCGGCGTCAGCGGGCGTCCGTGGCGCGCCAGTGCCTGGCCGTCACCGGCGCCCTCGTCTCGGTGGGCTTTCTCGTCCTGTTGTGCGTGCCGGGCATGCCGGGCTTCATGGCGTGGCCGTCGTGGGTGGCGCTCTTCTGCTGGGTGGCCCTCGGCGCCACGTTCTACGCCTCGCGCGCGGCCGCTCTCGGTCGGCTCTCCAAACAGGAACGCGATCGACTCATTCTCGGGGAGGCGCTGGACGCGCCGCCAGCAGCCGGGCCGCGGTGACGACACGGCCAGGGCACGGGCGATCGCGCCCGATGCGGAGGTGCGCGGCGTCGTGGACCGTCTGCGGTGTGCCGCGGCTGCGATGGGGTGTTTCTGCCCCATGACCAGGCCGATGGCACTGGCGCTCCGGTGTTCCGGCATGTGGCAGGTCCTGACCAGGGCGAACTGCAAACCTTGGTAGAACAGGTCGCCTCCCGCGTCGGTCGTGTGCTGGAGCGGCGCGGTCTGGTCGAGCGCGACGCCGAGAACGCCTGGCTTTCAGATTTCCGTCAAGCCGGCCCGCTGGACGACCTGATCGGCCACTCCATCACCTACCGCATTGCCGTGGGCCCCAGGGCCGGTCAGAAGCTGTTGACGCTACAGACGGTGCCGGCCCGATCGCCGGAGTGGCTGGACGATCCCGACGGCGCGGCACGGGCTGGCGGGTTCTCCTTGCACGCCGGCATCGACATCGCGCCGCACCAGCGCCCGAAGCTCGAGCGCCTGTGCCGCTACATGAGCCGCCCGCCGGTGGCCACCGAGCGCATGGCGCTCACCTCGTGCGGGCAGGTGCGCTATCAACTCAAGACCCCGTACCGCGACGGCACGACGCACATCGTCATGGAGCCGCTGGATTTCGTGGCGCGGCTGGCGGCGCTGGTACCGCCGCCGCGGATGCACCTGACGCGCTACCACGGCGTGTTCGCCCCGCACAGCACGCTGCGCGCGGCGGTGACGCCCGCGCACCGGGGCACGGGTGGATCGAAGCCGCCTGCCACAGCGGGAGAGTCGGCCAAGCCGCCGACACCCCGGCACGTGGCGCTGAGTTGGGCGCGGAGACTGAACCGCGTGTTCGGCATCGAGATCGAGGGTTGGGTTCTGGTGCACTGGCGGCACGAGAGACCAGGCGATTCGCCGGCTCTGCTCTCGCCAGCAGGTTGAGACGAGCGCCCGGCCCCAAAGCCACCTGCGTAATTGGTTCCGTCACTGGCGAGCCTGGCTCCGTTACGGCGGAAGATGACACCCGGGCCGAACGAAAACCGTCGATTATGAATACCCCCTAACTGTGCGCTGGGGAGTACAGATACGTTTCCAAGGAACAGTTGCAACCATCGGCAACGGGCGCCTCATGCCATCGCGGCCTGAGTCACACGCACCATGCTCAGGAGATCCCGGCGCGTTTCAGAGTGCTGGTCGAAAGCTATGGATTCGCCGACTCGATCTGCGTAAACGAAAGCCTGTGACTCCCACGTCCGAACGTACCTGGCGATCTGAGCGCGAGTTCGACAGAGTCGCTTTGAAAGGGATGCGAACTTTTTCAGGCCGAAATCTTGTGGTACAAATATTCGGGTGACGGCGACGGCTGGAGCGGTAGCGACGAGCGGCGCGACCGGGTTCCCGGTGGAGGCCGCGGACTCCTATTTTCGCAGTCAACTGCCGGCGCTCGGTCCGCTCCGCGACACGCGCAAGTTCGCCGTCGGCCAGTCCAATCCGACCTACCTGCTGACGACCGACACCGGTCGTTACGTGCTGCGCGCAAAGCCCGTCGGGCGGCTGCTGCCATCGGCGCACGCGGTCGAGCGCGAGTTCCGGGTGCTGGGTGCCCTGCATGGTTCGCCGGTGCCGGTGCCGCGCCCTATACACTTGTGCACTGACGATACCATCCTCGGCAGCGTGTTCTATGTGATGGAATACGTCCCGGGGCAGGTGTACCTCGACCCCACCATGCCCGGGGCCGACGTCACGCTGCGACGCGCGGTCTACGCGGGCGCCGCCAGCGTGTTGGCTGCGCTCGGCCGCATCGATCCGGTGGCAGTGGGGCTCGGCGACTACGGCCGGCCCGGCGGCTATTTCGAGCGCCAGGTCAGGCGCTGGACCAAGCAGTACCGTGCGACCGAGACGGAATGCCGTCCCGACATGGAAGAGCTGATTGCATGGCTGCCATTGCACCTTCCGCCGGACACGGGTGTCGCGCGCATCGTGCATGGCGACTTCCGGCTGGACAACCTCGTCGTCGGCGAGCATGGCGAGGTGCTTGCCGTACTGGACTGGGAACTCAGCACGTTGGGTCATCCGTACGCCGATCTCGCCTACCAGTGCGCGCAGTGGCGCCTGCCGGCCGGCGAAATGCACGGGCTCAAAGGCGTCAAGCGCGAGGCGCTGGGTCTGCCGGGCGAGGACGAGTACGTGGCCGCGTACTGCAAAAGCCTCGGGTTGGCCCGGATTGAGCACTGGAACACCTACCTGGCGGTCAGCCTGTTCCGGCTCGCGGCAATCTACCAGGGGGTATACCGGCGCGGGCTCGATGGCAATGCTTCGAGCGCGGAGGCGACCGGCTTCGGCCGCAAGACCGATATCATCGCGGCACACGCTGTCGAGATCATCGCCAGCGTCCGCGACTGACTCGGCGCCCCGTTACAGAGGAACTCACGTGGACTTCTCACATTCCGGCAAGGTCGAGGCGCTGCGCGCGCGGCTCGAGGCGTTCATGGAGGACCACGTCGTGCCGCGCCGTGCGGAATGGCGCGCGGCCGCCGAGCGCGGCGAGTACCCTGTGCCGTTTGTCGAGGACCTCAAGGCACTCGCGCGCCGGCTGGGCCTGTGGAATCTGTTCCTGCCGTCACTGCGCGATGACGAGCCAGGCACCCGCCTGACCAATCTCGAGTACGCGCCGCTCGCAGAAATCATGGGGCGCATTCCTTGGGCATCCGAGGTATTCAACTGCAACGCGCCCGATACCGGCAACATGGAACTGTTGCATATGTTCGGCACGGCGGCGCAACGACGCGAGTGGCTCGAGCCGCTGCTCGATGGCCAGATCCGCTCTGCCTTCGCGATGACCGAGCCAGACGTGGCGTCGTCGGACGCCACGAACATCCAGACCACCATCGCGCGCGACGGCGACGACTATGTGATCGACGGGCGCAAGTGGTACATCACCAACGCTGCCGACCCGCGTTGCCGCATCCTGATTGTAATGGGCAAGACCGATCCGTCGGCGCCGGCGTACCGCCAGCAGAGCATGGTGCTGGTGCCGAAGGCGACGCCGGGCGTGGAGGTGCTGCGCAATGTCACGGTGATGCACCACCACTCGCCGCACGGGCACTGCGAGCTTCTGTTCCGCGGCGTGCGCGTGCCCACGGCGAACCTGCTCGGCGCCGAGGGCCAAGGCTTCGATATGGCGCAGGCACGCCTCGGCCCCGGTCGTGTCCACCACTGCATGCGCTCCATCGGCGAGGCCGAGCTCGCGCTACAACTGATGGTGCAACGCTCGCGCGAGCGTCGGGCCTTTGGCCAGTCGCTGTGCGACCATGGCGTCATCGCGGACTGGATTGCGATTTCGCGGCTGGAGATCGAGCAGGCGCGGTTGCTCGTGCTGAAGACCGCCTGGCTGATCGATACGGCCGGTATCGAAGCGACGCGCCAGCACGTCGCGATGATCAAGGCCGTCGTGCCATCGATGCTGACCCGCGTCGCGGACCGCGCGATCCAGGTGTTCGGCGCGATGGGCACGGGCCCCGACACGCCGCTCGCCGAATTCTGGACCGACGGCCGCGCGTTGCGCATCGCCGACGGCCCCGACGAGGTGCACCGGCGCTCGATTGCGCGACTCGAGCTCAAAGCTAGCCGCGACCGCGGTGCGGCGCTGGCGGCCTATCTGGTCCCGCCAGCTGCCGGCGGGCCGCGTCACCCATGAAGTTGTTCGATCTGTCCGGCCGGGTAGCCATCGTCACCGGCTCGACCCGCGGCATCGGCCGCGCGATCGCCGAGCGGCTCGCCGAGCACGGCGCGCGGGTCGTGATCTCCTCGCGCAAGGAGACCGCCTGCAGCGAAGTCGCTGGGGGCATCGTGGCTCGCCATGGCGCCGGCACGGCGGTCTCGATTCCAGCATCGATAGCCTCCAAGGACGGTTCTGGTGCATTGGCGGCAGGAAGGTAGCATCAACGTGGCCGGCGGGAGCCTGTGATGACCCAGCCGATTGCTCGTGACAACCATCGGCAACGGGCGCCTCATGCCATCGCGGCCTGAGTCACACGTAACATGCTCCGGAGATCCCGGTGCGGTTCAGGTCATCAGTGGCGAAGGCAGCCACTCAAGCAGCTTTGGGACCGGGCGCTCGTTTCAGCCTAATGGCGAGAGCAGAGCTTGCGATTGCCTGCTTTCTCCTTCCGCCAGTGCACCAGAACCGGCTCATGGAACCCCTGGCGAGGGCCGTGGTTGACAAACTGCTGCGTGAGCAAAAAAGCGAGTCCGGAGACGTCAGAGCGGAGTAAGGAGTGGTGATGTGAAACTGTCACCGCAACTGACACCGTGAGCGACTTCCAACTGACACCGCAGCAGGCTCTTCGGCAATCTTCGGAAGAAAAACTTCGGGGAAATCAGTGGTCGGGGTGACAGGATTTGAACCTGCGACTCCTACGTCCCGAACGTAGTGCTCTACCAGGCTGAGCTACACCCCGAATGAAGGCCGGGCAGTGTAATAAAGGCCCCCCACGCTTTCAATGAGACCGCGTATTCTTCGCGGGAAAACCACCCCCCGGAGCCCCTGCATGATCTTCCGTCACATCGCCGCGCTCGCCCTCGCGGCTGCCGTGCTGACCGCCTCGGCCGAGGACTTCGACCTCGTCAACGTGACCCTGGTGGACGGCACCGGCGCAGGGCCGCGAGCGGGCGTCACCGTCAGCGTGCGCGACGGCAGGATCGCGGCGATCAGCGGCGACGGGCCGGCGGCCGCCGCTGACATCCGGCAAATCAACCTGAAAGAACGCTTCCTGCTCCCGGGACTCATCGACTCGCACGCGCACATCGAGTCGCCGGCGGCGGCGCTGCGTGCGCTGCAGTCGGGCGTGACCACCGCGCGCGTGCTCGGCGACAACTTCCTGCAGGCGGTCTACACGCGCGACCTCGTGAAGCGGGGCCGCGTGCCCGGGCCCGAGCTGCTGGTCTCGCCGGGACACATCCGGCCGAAGCCCGGCACGGCCTTCTTCATGGTCTATCCCGAGTTCGCGGACGCGATCGACGGCGAGCTGCGCGGTCCCGACCGGATCGCCGCCGCGACGCGCGCGCTGATCGCGAAAGGCGCGGACGTCGTCAAGGTCGGCGCCAGCGAGCGCGCGGGCCTCGCGCACACCGACCCGCGCAAACCCGAGCTGACCGAGGACGAGATCCGCGCGGCGGTCACGGAGGCCGCGAACAACGGCCTTCACGTCGCCGCGCACGCGCATGCGCGCGAGGGCTGCGCGGCCGCGGTGCGTGCCGGCGTGCGCAGCATCGAGCACGGCACCTGGTGCGATGACGACACACTCGCCGAGATGAAGCGGCGCGGCACCTACTTCGTGCCCACGCTCGCGGCGATGAGCCCGCTCGCCGACCCGAAGGGCAATGCCGCGGACGAGGTGGCGCTGCGCCTGCGCACGCAGGCGATGATGGGGCCGCTGCGCGCGGCGGTCGCCAGCGCGCACGCGATGGGCATTCCGATCGCGGCCTCCACGGACGGCAGCTACGCCGATGACGACATCGGCGGTCTGCGGGTCGCGCACGACATCGCGCTGCTGCGGGAATTCGGCGGCCTATCGCCGCTCGAGTCGATCACGGCCGCGACGCTGAATGGCGCGCGCGTGGCCGGCATCGAGTCGCGCACGGGGACGATTCGCGTCGGCCTCGAGGCGGACCTCGTCGCCTGCGACGGCGACCCGCTCGTGGACGGGCGCACGCTGTTCGAACCGCGGCTCGTGGTGAGCGACGGCAGGATCCTGATCGAAGGGCTCGGGCTCTAGCTGGTCCGGTTGACCGCGAAGCGGGCGAGGCCCGCGAGCGCATCGCGATACGGGGAGGCCGGCAATTGGGCGAGCACGGACTCTGCCTTCTTTGCTTCGCGTTCGGCCAGCTGCGCCGTGTACTCGAGCCCGCCCGAGTTCTCGACCGCTGCAATGATCGGCGCCTGCAGCTCGGTGCCGCCCTGCTCGATGGCGGAGCGGATCAGCGCCGCGGCGTCCACGTCGGCGTGGGCGAGGGCGTGGATCAAGGGCAGCGTCGGCTTGCCCTCGGCGAGGTCATCGCCCACGTTCTTGCCGAGCTCGCCGGAGTCGCCCTGGTAATCGAGCGCGTCGTCGACAAGCTGGAAGGCGATGCCGAGGTGCCGGCCAAAGCGCGCGAGCGCCGCCTCGACGGGCGCCGGCGCCTTCGCGACGATGGCCGCGATCCGCGCGCCGGCCTCGAACAGCCGCGCGGTCTTGCGGTAGATCACGTCCATGTAGCGGATCTCGGTCGTGTCCGGGTCGCCCGAGTTCATGAGCTGCATGACCTCGCCGGCGGCGATGGTGTTGGTCGCGTCCGCCATCACGCGGATCACCGCCGCGGAGTCGAGCGTCGCCATCATCTGGAAGGCGCGGGAGTAGAGGAAGTCGCCGACCAGTACGGAGGCCGGGTTGCCGAAGGCCTCGTTCGCCGTCTCGCGGCCCCGGCGGCGCGCGGAATCGTCCACGACGTCGTCGTGCAGGAGCGTCGCCGTATGGATGAACTCGATCAGCGCGGCGGCCGGCACGTGCGCCGAATCGGTGGCTCCGGCCGCCCGGGCGGCGAGCAAGACGAGCAGCGGCCGCAGGCGCTTGCCGCCGCCGCCGACAATGTAGTCCCCGACCTGGTTCACGAGCGCGACGTCGCTCGCCAGCTGGCGGCGGATCTCAGCGTCGACCGCAGCGAGGTCGCTGGCGACGAGGGCCCGTATGTCCTTGAGTTGCATGGATTCCCGGCATCCCCGCGGGGCAGGGGCATCCTAATTGACCCCAAGGGGTCCCGTCACTACAATTGCCGGCTCTTTTTGGAGTCCAGTCAATCATGTACGCCGTCATTGCCACCGGGGGCAAGCAGTACCGGGTGAGCGAGGGCACCGTCGTGCGGGTCGAGAAGCTCGACGCCGATGCGGGCGCGACCGTGGAGTTCAACCGGGTCCTGCTGATCGGCGAGGGCGCGGACGTCGCGATCGGCGCGCCGTACGTCACGGGTGCGCGCGTCACGGCGACGGTCCAGGCGCACGGCAAGTCGGACAAGGTCCAGATCACCAAATTCCGGCGCCGCAAGCATTACCTGCGCCGGAAGGGTCACCGCCAGCCGTACACCGAAGTGAAGGTGACCGGCATCACGGCGGCCTGAGGAGTCGAACATGGCACACAAGAAAGCCGGCGGCAGTACCAAGAACGGGCGCGAGTCGCAGTCCAAGCGGCTCGGCGTGAAGAAATTCGGCGGCGAGCGGGTGCTCGCCGGCAACATCCTGGTGCGCCAGCGCGGCACGCCGTACCGGGCGGGCGACAATGTCGGCGTCGGCACGGACCACACGCTGTTCGCGCTCAAGACCGGCCGCGTCGCATTCAAGAAGAAGGGCGCCGACCAGCGCACCTTCGTCAGCGTGCTCCCGGAGTAAGCCAGGGCCGCGCGAGTTCCCCGACGAACCCCGGCCCGGCCGGGGTTTTTCGTTACTGGGGCGGGTAACCATGAAGTTCGTCGACGAAGCGATCGTGAAAGTGCGTGCCGGCCACGGCGGGCGCGGCGCCGTCGGCTTTCGCCGCGAGAAGTTCGTCCCGTTCGGCGGGCCCGACGGCGGCGATGGCGGCGACGGCGGCAGCGTCTGGCTGCGCGCCCAGCAGGGCATCAACACGCTGGTCGATTACCGCGTCGAGCGCACGTTCCGCGCGCAGAACGGGCAGCCCGGCGGCGGCCAGGACTGCACCGGCCGCGGCGGCGAGGATCTCTACGTGCCGATGCCGGTCGGTACCGTCGTGATCAACGACGACACGAACGAGGTGCTCGGCGACCTCACGGCGGCCGGGCAGACGCTGCTGGTCGCGAAGGGCGGCAAGGGCGGCTGGGGCAACCAGCGCTTCAAGAGCTCGACCAACCGCACGCCGCGGCAGTGCGGGCCGGGACTGCCGGGCGAGACGCGGAGCCTGCGCGTCGAATTGCGCCTGCTCGCGGACGTCGGGCTGCTCGGCCTTCCGAACGCGGGCAAGTCCACGTTGATCCGCGCCGTGTCGGCCGCGCGCCCGAAAGTCGCGGACTATCCGTTCACGACGCTGCACCCGCAACTCGGCGTCGTGTCGGTGGGCCATCTCAAGAGCTTCGTGATGGCGGACATCCCGGGGCTGATCGAGGGCGCGGCCGAGGGTGCGGGACTCGGCATCCGCTTCCTCAAGCACCTGCAGCGCACGCGCCTCCTGCTGCACCTGGTCGACATCGCGCCGCCGGACCCGGACCAGGACCCGGTCGCAGGCGCGCGGGCGATCGTGAAGGAACTGAAGAAGTTCAGCCCGGAGCACGCGAAAAAGCCGCGCTGGCTCGTGCTCAACAAGATCGACCTGGTCGAGCCGGCGGAACGGAAGCGGCGCTGCGCCGAGATCGTGCGGCGGCTGCGCTTCAGGGGACCGGTGTTCCAGATCTCCGGCGCGACCGGCGAGGGCACGAAGGAACTGTGCCGGGCGGTGATGCGGGAGCTGGGAGGCTAAGGCTTAGGACAGCGCCTTGACCTGGGCGGCGAGCCGGCTCTTGTGCCGGGCGGCCTTGTTGCGGTGGATGATGCCCTTGCGCGCCATCGCGTCGATGACGGGCGACGCCGCCTTGAGCGCGGCCGCGGCCTCGGCCTTGTTGCCGGCGCGAATCGCCTCGACGACCTTGCGGACGGCGCTGCGCACCTTCGAGCGCTGCGCGACATTGCGCGCGCGGCGCGCGAGGGCCTCGCGGGCCCGTTTTTCGGCTGACTTGGTGTTGGCCATAAGGGCGCGCATTGTCCGGATGCGGCCCGCCATTGTCAACGCGCTATAGTGCCGGCCGCATGCCGCACGGATTCCTGCGCAATACCACGATCGTCGGCCTCCTGACGCTGCTTTCCCGGGTCACGGGCGTGATCCGGGACATGGTCTACCTGATCTCCTTCGGCGCGGGACCCCTGATGGACGCCTTCCTGGTGGCGTTCAAAATCCCGAACTTCATGCGCCGGCTCACCGCTGAGGGCGCCTTCTCCCAGGCCTTCGTGCCGGTGATCTCGGAATACAAGGTGCAGAAGGGACCCGGCGAGGTCCGGGAGCTAGTCGCCGGGGTCGCGGGCGTGTTCGGCCTGCTGCTGTTCATCATCACGCTGGTCGGCGTGATCGCCGCGCCCGTGCTCGCTTACCTGTTCGCGCCGGGCTTCCACGCCAAGGGCAGCCAGTTCGACCTCACGGTCGAGATGCTGCGCTTTACGTTCCCGTACCTCTTCTTCATCTCGCTGGTCGCGCTCGGCAGCGGCGTGCTGAACAGCTACGGGCGCTTCGCCGTGCCCGCTTTCAACCAGACGCTGCTCAACATCGTCATGATCGTGGCGGCGGGCGTCGTCGCGCCGTATTTCCAGAACCCGGGTCTGGTGCTCGCGATCGGCGTGTTCGTCGCGGGTGTCGTGCAGCTGGTCGCGCAGATCCCGGCATTGCAGCAGCTCGGCATGCTGCCGCGACCGCGCTTCGACCGCGCCCACGAGGGCGTGCGCCGCATCGGGCGGCTGATGCTGCCCGGCATCTTCGGCTCCTCGGTGGCGCAGGTCTCGCTCCTGCTCGACACCATCATCGCGTCCTTCCTGATGGTCGGCAGCGTCACCTGGCTCTACAGCGCCGACCGCCTGGTCGAGTTCCCGCTCGGCGTTTTCTCGATCGCGCTTGCGACCGTGATCCTGCCGGGGCTCTCCTCGCACCACTCGGGGAATTCGCCGGAGAAGTTCGAGGCGACGCTCGACTGGGCGCTGCGCCTCACGCTCACGATCGTCGTGCCGGCGTCGGTCGGCCTGCTGATGCTCGCAGGGCCCCTGATCGCGACGATCTTCGGCTACGGCGCCTTCACCGATCGCGACGTGCTGATGTGCGGCTACGCGCTGATGGCCTATTCCTTCGGTCTCATCGGCTTCTCGATGGTGAAAGTGCTCGCGCCCGGCTTCTTCGCGCGCCAGGACACGAGGACGCCGGTGAAGATCGGCATCATCGCGCTCGCGATCAACATGGGCTTCAACCTGGCGGTGGTCGTGCCCGCGTTCCTGAGTGGATTCCCGGTGCCGCACGTGCTGCTGGCCGTTTCGACCGGCCTCTCGGCCCTGATCAACGCGACGCTGCTCTACCGGGGCCTGCGCCGTGCCGGCGTGTACCGGCCTTCGCCGGCCTGGCGCCGGCTGCTGCCGCAGATCGGCCTCGCGAGCCTCGCGATGGCCGGCTTCCTGTGGTGGATTTCGGGGGACTGGGCGGCCTGGAGCGACTGGCCGGCCGGTCGTCGCGTGGCCTGGCTCGGCCTTGCGGTGGCGGGCGGCGCGATCGTCTATTTCGGCGTGCTGGCGCTCGCCGGCGCGCGCCCGCGCGACCTGAAGCATCTATAATTCATGCGGATTCAACGCGGATTCGGACTCCGCGCGAGCGCCGACCGGGCGGTCGCGATCGGCAATTTCGACGGCGTGCATCTCGGGCACCAGCAGATCCTGGCCGTGCTCACGGAGCGCGGCCGCGGGATGCGGATCCCGACCGCCGTGGTCTGCTTCGAGCCCCAGCCGAAGGAGTACTTCGCCGGGGCCGAAGCGCCGCCGCGCCTAATGCGGCTGCGCGACAAGGCCGAGCGGATCGCGGCGGCGGGCGTGGACGAGCTCCGGGTGCTGCGTTTCGACGCACGGCTCGCGGCCCTCGCGGCGGAAGAGTTCATCGGACGGGTACTGGTTGAGGCGGTGGGAGCGAGACAGGTCGTGATCGGCGAGGGATTCCGGTTCGGGCACGAGCGGCGCGGCGACGCCGAGGCGCTGCGCCAGGCCGGCGACGCGCACGGCTTCGCCGTCACCGAAGTCGCGCCGCGGCTCGAGGGTGGCCGCCCCGTCAGCTCGACGCGCGTGCGCGAGGTGCTCGCCGCCGGCCGGCTGGAGGAAGCGAAGTCGCTGCTCGGCCGTGACTATCGCATCAGCGGGCGCGTCGTCGCGGGCGACGAGCTCGGCCGCACGCTCGGCTTTCCCACCGCCAACCTGCGCCTGCACTGGCGCGTGTCGCCGGTCGCCGGCATCTTCGCCGTGCGCGTCTCGGGCCCGGGGCTGGCGCGTCACCCCGGCGTCGCCTCGGTCGGCACGCGGCCGACGGTCGGCGGTGGCGAGTGGCTGCTCGAGGCGCACCTGTTCGATTTCGCCGGCGACCTGTACGGCGCGCGGCTCGACGTCGACTTCATCGCCCGGCTGCGCGACGAGATCCGCTTCCCGGACCTCGAGAGCATGACGCGCCGCATGCAGGACGACGCGCGCGAGGCACGCCGGCTGCTCGACGCCTGAGGATACGCGTGGACTACAAGGACACACTCAACCTGCCCGACACGGCCTTCCCGATGAAGGCGGACCTCGCGCGCCGCGAGCCGGAACAGGTCGCTCGCTGGCTCGGCGACGGTACCTACCTGGAGCTGCGCCGCCGCGCCGCCGGCCGGCCGAAGTTCGTGCTGCTCGACGGCCCGCCCTACGCCAACGGCGTGATCCACATCGGCCACGCCGTCAACAAGGTGCTGAAGGACATCGTCGTCAAGTCGCGCGGCCTCGACGGCTACGACTCGCCCTACGTTCCGGGCTGGGACTGTCACGGCCTGCCGATCGAGCAGCAGGTCGAGAAGAAGCACGGGCGGGTCGGCCGGAAGCTCGATGCGGACGCGTTCCGCAAGGCCTGCCGCGAGTTCGCGACCAGCCAGGTGGCGCTGCAGAAGACCGACTTCCAGCGCCTCGGCGTGCTGGGCGACTGGGACGACCCGTACCTCACCATGGCCTCGCGCTACGAGGCGGAACAGCTGCGGGCGTTCGCCGCGATCATCCGCCGCGGACACCTGGTGCGCGGCTACAAGCCGGTGCACTGGTGCCTCGACTGCCGCTCCTCGCTCGCCGAGGCCGAAGTCGAGTACGAGGACAAGACCTCCCCCGCGGTCGACGTGCGTTTCGAGGTCGCGGACGCGCACGACGCAGCGCGCCGTTTCGGCCTGCCGAGCGACGAGCTCCTGAGCGCCGCGGTCGCGATCTGGACGACGACGCCCTGGACGCTGCCCGCGAACCAGGCGGTCTGCCTGCATCCGCTCTACGACTACGTGCTGGCCGAGTTCGAGCGCGAGGGCGGCTCTGTGCGCCTGGTCGTTGCCGAGGCGCTGCTCGAGTCCTTCGCGCGCCGGATCGGCGCGACCTTGCACCGCGTCCTCGCCAGGCGCGACGGCAAGGCGCTCGAGGGATTGCGCCTCGAGCACCCGTTCTACGAGCGCGAGGTGCCGGTGATCCTCGGCGAGCACGTGACGCTCGATGCCGGCACCGGCGCCGTGCACACGGCGCCTGGCCACGGCGCCGACGACTACGAGATGGGTCGGCGCTATGGACTCCCGATCGACAACCCGATCGGCAACGATGGCCGGTTCGTCGCCGGCACGCCGCTGGTCGAGGGCATGGGCGTGTTCGACGCGAACGCGAGAATCGTCGATACGCTCAAGGAGGCGGGCCGGCTCGTGCACTTTGAGCCCTATCGCCACAGCTACCCGCACTGCTGGCGCCACAAGTCGCCGGTCATCTTCCGCGCGACGCCGCAGTGGTTCCTCAGCATGGAGAAGCAGGGCCTGCGGCGCGATGCGCTCGCCGCGATCAGGACTGTCGAGTGGATCCCCGGCTGGGGCGAGCAGCGCATCACCAGCATGATGGAGACGCGGCCCGACTGGTGCATTTCGCGGCAGCGCGCCTGGGGCGTGCCGCTCGGGATGTTCGTGCACAAGGAGACCGGCGACCCGCACCCGCAGACGCCGGAACTGCTCGAGCAGGTCGCGGACCTGGTGGCGGAGGGCGGCATCGAGGCCTGGTTCGCGCTGAATCCGCGGCACCTCCTGGGCGACGAGGCGCTGATCTACGAGAAGTGCGACGACGTGATGGACGTCTGGCTCGACTCCGGCTCCGTGCACCACTGCCTGCCGGCGCTGCGGCCGGGCCTGATCCCGTTCCCGGTGGACATCTACCTCGAGGGCTCGGACCAGCACCGCGGCTGGTTCCACTCGTCGCTGCTCGCGTCGGTGGCCGGCAAGGGCGCCGCTCCGTACCGGCAGGTGCTGACGCACGGCTTCACGGTCGACGAGAAGGGACGCAAGATGTCGAAGTCCCTCGGCAACGTCGTCGCGCCGCAGAAGGTCATGCAGTCGCTCGGCGCGGACGTGCTCAGGCTCTGGGTCGCGGCCACCGACTACAGCGGCGAGATCAGCGTCTCCGACGAGATCCTGAAGCGCATGTCGGACAGCTACCGGCGCATGCGCAACACTGTGCGCTTCCTGCTCGGCAACCTCGCGGGCTTCGAACCGGCACGCGACGCGCTGCCGGCCGGCGAGCTCGTGGACCTGGACCGCTGGGCGCTTGCGCGCGCGGCGAGCCTACAGCAGGAAGTCGTCGCGGCCTACCGCAGCTACCAGTTCCACCTGATCTACCAGAAGGTGCACAACTTCTGCGTGGTGGAACTCGGCGCCTTCTGGCTCGACATCCTGAAGGACCGGCTGTACACGACGCCCGCGCAGAGCGCGGCGCGCCGCTCGGCGCAGACCGCGATGTATCACATCGCCGAGGCGATGGTGCGCTGGCTCGCGCCCATCCTGTCGTTCACGGCCGAGGAGATATGGAGGTACCTGCCGGGCGAGCGCGATGCGTCGGTGCTGTTCTCCACCTGGTGGCCGCTGCCGCAGGCCGGGCAGCAGGGCTCCGTGGACTGGGACGCCGTGATCGCGCTCAAGGCCGACGTCGCGCGCGAGCTCGAGCGCCTGCGCGCCGCGGGCTCGCTCGGCGCGCCGCTCGAGGCGGCGGTGGACGTCTATCTCGACGAGGCGCAGCATCGTCGCATGGCCGCGCTCGGCGATGAACTGCGCTTCGTGCTGATCACCTCGCAGGCGAGGCTGCTGCCCGCGGCCGGGCGGCCGGCGGACGCGGTCGCCGCGACCTCGGTCGCGCCCGAAGGCGCCTGGATCTCGGTCACGGTGCAGACCGCGCCCAAGTGCGCGCGCTGCTGGCACCGCCGCGCGGACGTCGGGGCGGACCCGAAGCACCCGGAGATCTGCGGGCGCTGCGTGACGAACATCGCAGGACCGGGCGAGACGAGGCGCTACGCATGACGCGGCAATTCGTGCACGAGAAGACGGCGCTCATCTGGGCGTGGCTGTCGCTGATCGTCATCGCGCTCGATCAGCTCACCAAGTGGTACGTGGTCGGGCACTTCGAGCTGTACGAGATCCGGCCGGTCGGCCCGTTCCTCGACCTCACGCGGCTGCACAACGAAGGCGCTGCCTTCGGGCTGCTCGCCGAGGCCGGCGGCTGGCAGCGCTGGTTCTTCCTCGCGCTCGCGGGCGCGATCGGCGTCGCCATCGTGTTCTGGCTGCGCTCGCTGCCGGCGAAGGGCCAGTACTGGCTCGCGATCGGACTCGCGTTGGTCCTCGGCGGCGCGGCCGGCAACGCCTGGGACCGGTTCTTCGACGGCTACGTCGTGGATTACCTGCACTTCCACTGGAACGAGGCGTACTTCCCGGCCTTCAACGTGGCCGACATCGCCATCACAAGCGGGGCGATCATGCTGATCATCGACGCGCTCATCTCGCGGCGCCGCGACCAGGTCGCCCCGGGATGAAGGTCCTCCTCGCGAACCCGCGGGGATTCTGCGCCGGCGTCGACCGCGCGATCGACATCGTGGAGCGCGCCATCGAGCTGTTCGGCGCGCCGATGTACGTGCGCCACGAGGTCGTGCACAACAAGTTCGTCGTGGATCGCCTGCGCGGGCTCGGCGCGGTGTTCGTGGACGAGCTGGACGCCGTTCCGGATGGCGCGACCGTCATCTTCAGCGCCCACGGCGTGCCGAGCCGCGTGGAACGCGAGGCCGAGCGGCGCGGGCTCGCCGTGTTCGACGCGACCTGCCCGCTGGTCACCAAGGTGCACATGGAGGTCGGCAAGTACGCGCGCGACGGCCTCGACGTGATCCTGATCGGCCACGCGGGTCACCCGGAGGTCGAGGGCACGATGGGCCGCTTCGACCCGAGCCTCGGCGGGCGAATCCACCTGGTCGAGACCGTGGACGACATTAAGGAGCTCGCGGTGCGCGACCCGGCGCGGCTCGCGGTCGTCACCCAGACGACGCTGTCGGTGGACGACACGGCGAAGGTGATGGCGGCGCTGCGCGAGCGCTTCCCGTCACTCGCTGCGCCGCGCAAGGAGGACATCTGCTACGCGACCCAGAACCGCCAGGACGCGGTCAAGCAGCTCGTCGCGCAGTGCGACGTGATCGTGGTCGTAGGCAGCCAGACAAGCTCGAACTCGAACCGCCTGCGCGAGATCGCAACCACGCGCGGGATCCCCGGCTATCTGGTGGACGGCGCGGAGGACCTCGAGCGCAAGTGGTTCGATGGCAAACGGGCAGTCGGCGTGACGGCCGGCGCCTCGGCGCCGGAGTCGCTGGTCAGGGAGGTCGTCGAGCGCCTGCGGGAGTGGGGCGGTGAAGAGGTGATTGAGGTGATTGGCCAGGAGGAAAGTGTGGTTTTTGGACTACCACAATCATTGCGCGTTCCCAGACGTCAATAATCTCTATTCATTTTCGCACGGTCGACCTGACACCCTTTTTAGTCCCGTCCGGATCTAGAGTCCGCGGTTAAAGATACTGCTTTTTCGCTCCGCTGGATCAGCATCTGCGCGTACTCCTGCGG
>VGUH01000029.1 GCA_016874295.1 Gammaproteobacteria bacterium
CGGACGGGCTGGCCGATGGTCGGCGGCTGCGCTGCCTGACGATCGTCGATGACTGTACCCGGGAGTGCCTGGCGATCGAGGTCGACACCTCGATCACGGGCACCCGCGTCAGGGCGGTGCTCGAGCGTCTGGCCGAGACGCGCGGGCTGCCGCGCTCGATCACCGTCGATCATGGCCCGGAGTTCGAGGGCTAGGCGCTGGATGCCTGGGCGTACCAGCGCTTGGTGCAGCTGTCGTTCATCCGTCCGGGCAAGCCGAACGAGAACGCCTATATCGAGTCGTTCAACGGCAAGTTCCGCGACGAGTGCCTGAACGAGCACTGGTTCGTGACCATGATGCAGGCACGGAGGATCATCGAAGCCTGGCGGGTCGAGTACAACACCGAGCGGCCGCACAGCTCGCTCGGCGATCTGACTCCCGAGGAGTTCGCTGCGAGCAATTTATCGAGGACCGGAAAGACGCTATCGTTAACCGCGGACTCTAGCTCCGGACGGGACTAAAACGGGTGTCAGGTCGCAGGGCCGACGGTATGTGTTCCAGCTGCGTCGTGATGCCAGATGGTCCAATGGCGACCCGGTTACCGCCGGGAATTTCGTTGCGGCTTTTCACCGCGCAGTCGATCCTGCGACGGCATCGGGCGCGGCGGACCTTCTGTGAGCGATCGAGAATGCGCCCGAGATACTCAAGGGCGAGTTGCCCATCAGCGAACTCGGGGTACGGTCCATCGACCAGCATGAACTTGAAATTCGGCTGACTCGTCCGGTTCCGTATTTTCCGGACATTCTCACCAATACCGTATCGTCACCCGTCCACCCGACATCGCTGACGGGAGCAGGCGGGTTCGCAAAGCCGGGCGCGACCGTTTCGAATGGTCCCTTCGTGCTCGCGGAGTTCATTCCTGGATCGAGCCTCACATTGCGGCGCAATCCGAATTACTGGGATTCGACAGCCGTCGCCTTCGACGAGGTCCGCTACTTTTTCGTGCCCGATGAAAATGCGGAATACCTGCGCTTCAGGTCCGGTGAGCTCGATGTGACGTATTCGGTGCCGGAGCACAGGTTCCAGGAACTGCGTGCGCAGGCCGGCTCCGGGCTCCAGTACCGGGCAACGCTGGCCACGATCTACCTGACGCTCAATACGAATCGTGGTCCGCCGCGCGGCAAGCCCGGCTTGCGCGAAGCATTGTCGCTGGCCGTCAATCGGGAAAAGATCACGGAGTCGGTCACCGGGGCGGGGCAGGTGCCGGCGTACTCACTCGTTCCGGACGGGGTCTGGCACTACACGCCCGCCTACTACGCCTGGCGGGACCAGAGTCCCGGTGAGCGCCTGGCGCGCGCCCGGACGCTCTATGCGGACGCGGGGTATTCCGCGACGAGGCCGCTGCGCCTGCGGCTCCTGTACAACGAAAACGAACCGGTTCAGCGCGTGTGCCTGGCGGTCGCCGCAATGTGGAAGGAAGCGCTCGGGGTCGAGACCGAGCTGGTGCAGATGGAATTCAATGCCTATCTCGCGGCGCGCGCGGATCCCGCGCAATGGGATGTGGTGCGTGTCGGCTGGACCGCGGACTTCAACGACGCGACCACCTTCCTCGACACGATGACCCGCGACAGCCCGCAGAACTTCGGCCGCTGGAGCAACGACGAATACGCGCGTCTGATGGCCTCGGCGGCCGCGGAGGAGGATCCGGCGCGCCGGCGCGACACGCTGCAGCAGGCGGAGTCGTTGATGCTCAACGACTACCCCCTGCTGCCCGTGTACTTCTACGTCACGCGGCGCCTGGTTTCACCGCGAGTCGTGGCGCCGGCCATCAATCCGATGAACCGGACGTACTCGCGCTACTTCCGCCCCGCGGCCTGAATCAGAGCGAGCGCTCGACCTTTGCCGCCTTGACGAGATCCTTGAGGTAGGTCTCGAACTTCTTCTGGTTGACGAGCGGGCCGAGCTGCGCCTTCACGGCATCGAACGGCGGCGGCGTGGTCGGACGCTTTTCCTCGAGCTTGATCACGTGCCAGCCGAACTCAGACTTGACCGGCGCCGCCGTATACTTGCCGACTTCAAGCTGCTGGACCGCGTCGGAAAAGGGCTTGACCATCTGGTTCGGCGAAAACCAGCCGAGGTCGCCGCCTTCTGCCGCCGAGCTGTCCTTCGAGTTGTCCTTGGCGAGCTGCTCGAAGTTCGCGCCGCCGTCGAGCTTGGCGATCAGTTCCTTTGCCTTGCCTTCGTCGTCGACCAGGATGTGCCGCGCGTGGAACTCGAGCTTCGGGGACTCCGCGATGCGTGCATCGTACTCGGCCTGCAGCTCTGCATCCGTGGGCTGCGCGCCTTCGCTGAATTTCTTGTAGAGCAGTTCGGCCTTTGCGCTGTTGCCCACCAGTTCGAGCCGCGCGTTGGGCTCGCCGGCGCCGAGCTTCTGCTTGTCGGCCTCCTGGGCGCCCGCGTACATGCCGATCAATTCATCCAGCGCGGCATTCTGCTCGTCGACCGTGAGGTCGCCGGGTGTCTTGCCGGCATGGCGCGTCTTGACGTACAGGTTCCAGACGTCGCGCGTGATCTGTGTCCCGTTCACGACTGCGACCGGCTTGGCGGCCGTCGCCTCCGGGGTTTCGGCCTTGGTACACCCGGCCGCCAGGAGCATGCCGAGTGCGGAAATGGCGAGAATCTGCGTGGATGTCATTGGGTCCTCGATGGGAAGTCGTCGTCCGGTGATACTGCCACGATATTCAGGGCGTGGATCTCGCGCGGCAGCATTTGGGCGAGCGCCTGGTAGACAAGACGATGCCGCTCGAGGCGGCTTCGTCCGCTGAAGTCCTGCGACTCGATTTCGACGACAAAGTGCCCGGCGCCGTCGCGGCTGCCGGCATGGCCGGCATGCCGCGCGCTATCGTCGTGCACGCTGACGCGGGCTGACGCGAACCGATGCTCGAGCATGGCCTTGATGCGCTCAGCCCGCGGGCTCGTCATGGGCCGCCGTCCGCACTGCGATCCAGTAGCTCTGCGCGACGATGAACGCGATCGTGAGGCCCAGCATGCCCCAGAGTTTGAAGCTTACCCACGTGGCTTCGTCGAAAGAGCGGAACACCGCGAGATTGAGCGCGCCCATACCGAGGAAGAACGCGATCCACATCCAGTTCAGCCGGCGCCACAGCGGCTCACCGAGTTCCGGCGCCGCACCCGTCGCACCGAACATGCGCTGGATCAGCGGGCGGTCGCTAACACGGCGCCAGAGACTCACCAGGAATGCGGCGGCGAAAAGCCAGTTGACCACCGTCGGTTTCCACATGATGTACGCCGAGTCGTGAACCAGCAGGGTCAGGCCGCCGAACACCAGCACGAGTCCCGAGGTCACGAAGTGCATCGGGTTGACGCGTCGCTTCCACAGCCAGTAGATCGCGACCTGCAGCAGCGACGCCACGATGATAACGCCCGTGGCGACGTAGATGTCCGCAAGCTTGTAGGCGACGAAGAACGCCGCGACCGGCAGGAAATCGAACAGCAGCCGCATGCATGGAACCGCAAAATGGGGCGCCAATCATAGCGGAACCGGCCCCGGCTTGCGCCCGGTCCATAATGACGCATGAATCGGCGGCTCGAACTTCATCCCAAGACCCCGCAGCCCCGCCTGCTGCGCGCCGCAGCGGATTGCCTCGCTGGCGGCGGCGTGATCGCGTACCCGACCGATTCGTGCTATGCGCTCGGCTGCGCGCTCGGGGCCAAGCCGGCCATGGAGCGGATCCAGGCCCTCCGGCAGACGAGGAAGGGACACTTCTTCACCGTTGTCTGCCGTGACCTTGCCGAGATCGCGCGCTTCGCGGTCGTGGAGAACTGGCAATACCGGCTGCTCCGCAATTCCACTCCCGGGCCCTACGTGTTCGTGCTGAGGGCGACGAGGCAGGTTCCGCGCCGGCTCATGGACGCCCGGCGCAAGACCGTCGGCATACGCGTACCGGACCACGAGGTCGTCCGGGCCCTGCTGCGCGACTACCCGGAGCCGATCATGAGCACGACCCTGCAGTTGCCGGGCGACGACGCGCCGATGACGGACGGTCGCGAGATCGAGGCGCGCATCGGCCATGCGGTCGATCTCGTGCTCGACGCGGGCAGCTGCGGTGTCGAGCCCAGCACGATCGTCGACCTGTCCGGTGACTCTCCGGTCTTGCTGCGCGTCGGCAAGGGTGATCCGCGACCGTTCCAGTGACGGCCGCGGCGCGGCGCATCGTATAATCCACGCAGTCTCGGCGAGGGCGGCTGTTCACGGCCGCTGGGCAGTACATGGACCTGGCGCAATTCCTGACGACAATTTCGATCGCCGCGATACCCATCATTTTCGCCATCACCATCCACGAGGTCGCCCACGGGCTGGTGGCCAGGCAGTTCGGCGACCGCACCGCTGAAATGCAGGGCCGATTGAGCCTCAATCCCATCCGTCACATCGATCCGATCGGAACCGTGCTGGTGCCCGCCGTCCTGCTCTGGCTCGGGGGGTTCCTGTTCGGCTGGGCGAAACCGGTGCCGGTCGATTCGCGCAACATGCGCAACCCGCGCAGCAACATGGTCTGGGTGACCGCGGCCGGTCCAGTCGCCAATGTCCTCATGGCGCTCATCTGGGCGCTGCTGATGTTGCTGTCGCAACGCTTTGGAAGCGGGACCGCCGGCGAATGGATTGCACAGATGGCCTGGATTGGCATCTGGTTCAACGTCGTGCTGGCAGTATTCAACATGCTGCCGATCCCTCCGCTGGATGGCGGGCAAGTGCTGACCAACCTGCTGCCGCGTGGTCCGGTGAGCACGTTCCTGGAGCGCGTCGCCCCGTTCGGGCTGTTCATCGTGCTCGGGCTGCTGGCGACCGGTCTTCTGTCACCGATCATCTCGCGCCCGGTCCTTGCGCTGATCGGCTTGATCGCCGGCATATTCTGCCTGCACCTGGGCTAGAGTTACGGGATGCCGGCTTCAGCCAGCCAGAATCGCCGCGTGGTCTCGGGCATGCGCCCGACCGGCCGGCTGCATCTCGGCAACTACCACGGTGCGCTCGCGAACTGGGTCGAATTGCAGTACCAGTACGAATGTTTCTTCTTTGTCGCGGACTGGCACGCCCTGACGACCGCCTACGAGAACACCGAAGACCTGAAGTCCAATGCCACCGAAGTCATCATCGACTGGCTGGCAGCGGGACTCAACCCGAGCGCCTGCACTTTTTTCGCCCAGTCGCGCGTGCCCGAGCACGCCGAGCTGCACCTCGTCCTGTCGATGGTCACGCCGGTCTCCTGGCTCGAGCGTGTGCCGACCTACAAGGACCAGATCGAGCAGCTCAAGGACAAGGACCTCAGCACTTACGGATTTCTCGGCTACCCGTTGCTCCAAGGGGCGGACATTCTGATGTACCGCCCGGCCTATGTTCCGGTCGGCGAGGACCAGGTGGCGCATGTCGAGATCACGCGCGAGATCGCGCGCCGGTTCAACAATATCTTTGGCCGCGAGCCGGATTTCGAGAGCCGGGTCGCGAGCGCCATCAAGCGCCTCGGCTCGCGCAACGCCGCCCAGTACAACGAGTTGCGCCGCAAGTTCCAGGAGCGCGGTGATGGCGAGGCACTCGGCAGGGCGCGCACCCTGATCGAGTCCGGAAAGAGCCTGACGGTCGCTGACCGCGAGCGCTTGCTCGGTTACCTGGAGGGCGGCGGGCGTGTGGTGCTGCCCGAGCCCTCCGTGCTCCTGACCAGGACGCCCAAGGTGCCGGGACTCGACGGCCGCAAGATGTCGAAGTCCTACGGCAATACGATCGCCATGCGCGAGGAGCCCGCAAGCGTCGAGAAGAAACTCAAGGCCATGCAGACCGATCCTGCGCGGGTGCGGCGCACGGATCCTGGCGACCCCGAAAAGTGCCCGGTGTGGGACCTGCACAAGATCTACTCCGACGACGCCACGCGGGGCTGGGCGCAGTCGGGCTGCCGCTCTGCCGGCATCGGCTGCCTGGACTGCAAGAAGCCGGTGATCGAATCCGTACTGAAGCAGTTGCAGGGTTTTCGCGAGCGTGCGCGGGAGTTCGAGGAGAATCCCGAACTGGTGCGTGGCATCGTCGCGGACGGCTGCGAGCGGGCGCGCGAGGCCGCGCGTGCGACAATGGCCGAGGTACGCGAGGCGATCGGGCTGGAGTACCGTTGAGCGAGAGCGCCGACATCGAAGCGAGGAACGGTTCTGAGGCCGCGGCCAGCGAGCTGCCGCCCCAGCAGGCCGAGATGCCGTTCGCCATCGTCGACGGCGAGCCGGTCACCGAAGTACCGCGCGACCTCTACATCCCGCCACAGGCACTCGAGGTGTTCCTCGAGGCATTCGAGGGCCCGCTCGACCTGCTCCTGTACCTGATCCGGCGCCAGAATCTCGACATCCTCGACATTCCGATCGCGGACATCACGCGCCAGTACATGGAGTACATCCAGCTGATGCAGGAGCTCGACCTGGAGCTGGCCGGCGAGTACCTGCTGATGGCCGCGATGCTGGCCGAGATCAAGTCACGCATGCTGCTGCCGCGCATGTCCGAGGGCGGGGAAGAGGAGGAAGATCCGCGCGCCGAACTCGTGCGCCGCCTGCAGGAATACGAACGCTTCAAGCGCGCGGCCGAGGACATCGACGGCTTGCCGCGTCTCGACCGGGACGTATACCCGGCGGTCGCCGAACTCACGCACCGGCAGGTCGTGCGCCTCCTGCCGGAGGTGGCGTTGCAGGAGATGCTAGTCGCGTTCAAGGATGTCGTGCAGCGCGCGACGATGTTCGCGCATCTGCACGTGCAGCGCGACACTCTTTCGGTCAGACAGCGCATGTCGGACGTGCTGGCGATTCTCGAGGGTGTCGGCCTGGTCGAGTTCATCCGCCTGTTCCGCCCGGAGGAAGGGCGCCTGGGCGTCACCGTGACCTTCGTCGCCATCCTCGAACTGCTGCGCGAGCAGCTCGTGGAAATCGTGCAGGCGGAGCCCTACCAGCCGCTGCACGTGCGGCGCGTCGAGGCGACAGCGGATGCCGCGACCGTCGAAGCCATCGAAATCACCAGCGCCTGACGGGGCGAGCCATGGAAACCGGGACACTGAAAAGCATCATCGAAGCGGCATTGCTGGCATACGGCCAGCCGCTGAGCGTCGAGCAATTGCGCGAGATCTTCGACGAGCCCGAGCGACCGGAGGCGGCGGCGGTCCGCAAGGCGCTTGCCGCGCTCGCGGACGACTGCGAGGGCCGGCCGGTGGAACTGGTCGAAGTCGCGAGCGGTTGGCGCATGCAGGTGCGCCGCCAGTACTCGACGCGGCTGTCGAAGCTCTGGCAGGAACGCCCGACCCGCTATTCGCGCGCGCTCCTGGAGACACTTGCCCTGATCGCCTACCGGCAGCCGATCACGCGCGCCGAGATCGAGAACGTACGCGGCGTGACGGTCAATCCCAACATCGTGCGCACGCTCACGGAACGCGGCTGGATCCGGGTGGTGGGACATCGTGAGGTTCCGGGGCACCCGGAGCTGCTCGGGACGACGCGCGAGTTCCTCGACTACTTCGGGCTCAGGACCCTCGACGAATTGCCGTCGCTCGCGGCCCTCAAGGACATGGACGACCTGGGCATCCAGCTCGACCTGGACGGGCCGGCGACCGTCCAGGCAGCGCCTGCCGGCCTGCCGGCGGCCAACGACGCCGACGCAGCCGGCTGACGCGACGCGGCGCCAGCCGCAGTTTCATGCGCGAACGCATTCAGAAGCTCCTCGCCGCGCGCGGCATCGGATCGCGCCGTCAGGTCGAATCGTGGATCGCCGCAGGGCGCATCACCGTCAACGGCAAGCCTGCGACACCAGGGCAACCCGTCGGCCTGCGGGACGACGTGCGTCTCGACGGCCGGCGCCTGCGGCTCGAGCGCGCCGCCGATGCGCCGCACCGCGGCATGGCCTATCACCGCCCGGCGCAGGAAGGCCTGCGATCCCGCGTGGCAGATCCCGCGCCTGGCGCGATCGAAAAGCTGCCGAAGGCCGGCGGCCTGCGCTGGGTTCCGGTGAGTCCCTTGCCGGCACGGGACGGCGGGCTCGAGCTGTTCGTGACCGATGGCGCCCTCGTAGCGGCGCTGACCAGGCGCGGCTACGCGATCTCGAGCGAGTACAGCGTTCGCGTGCGTGGCGAGTTTGACGAAGGAGGCATCGAGGACAGCCTGAAGTCCGCGGCGCAATCCTTGGCATTCAAGGGCAGCATCGAATCGGTGACGCCGGCCGGCGGGGAAGGCAGCAACCGCTGGCTGCAGGTGGTCACCACGGGTTTTCGGCCGCACGACCTGCGTCGCGCGCTCGAGGCGATGGGACTCGAGGGCAACCGGATCCTGCGTACGAGGTACGGCCCGATCGCGATGGACCGCGCGCTGGCGCGCGGTCGCAGCCGCCCGCTGACCGACGGCGAGTTGAAGGCGCTGCACGACGCCGCGCAGCTCAAGCCGGGCGGCAGTCGACAGCCAGGCCGTTGACGCCTGCGCTCGCGGGTCCCAGCAGGTAGAGGTAGGGAGCGAGGACGGCCGCAGGCTCCGGCAGCGTCGCCGGATCCTCGGCCGGGTAGGCCTGGCGCCGCATGGCGGTGCGCGTCGGGCCCGGATTGACGCTGTTGACACGGATGCGGGTCGTCCCGGAGAGTTCGTGCGCGAGCACCTGCATCAGCCCTTCGACACCGAACTTGGCGACTGCGTACGCGCCCCAGTACGCGCGGCCGGTGCGACCGACCGTGCTCGACGTGAACACGATCGAGGCGTCCTGCGAGCGGCGCAGCAAGGGCAGCAGCGTGCGCGTCGTGATGAACGCCGCGGTGAGGTTGACATGCAGCACCTTGCACCAGGTCGGCACGTCGTACTGCTCGACCGGACTCAGGTCGCCGAGAATGCCTGCGACGTGCGCGAGCCCGTCCAGGCGGCCAAACTCGCGCTCCAGCGCTTGCGCCAGCGCCTCGTACTCCGGCGCCGCTGCGGTCTCCAGGTTGAACGGCAGCAACGCCGGCTGCGGCCCGCCGGCCGCGACGATGCGGTCGTAGGTGCGCGTCAGCTTGCGCTGCTGCTTGCCGAGCAGGGCGACCGTCGCGCCCTGACGCGCGAGCGCGAGCGCAAGCGCCTGGCCGATGCCGTCAGAGGCCCCGGTGACGAGGATGACCCGGCCCGCGTGCGAATCCGCCGCGGGCACGTAGGCTCGCGCCGCGTCCTGCGGACCCGCTCCGGTCGCGGCCGTGCTCAATGTTCCTCGGGAGGGGCGAGCCGCGGCGCAGGGGCGTCGGTGACGCGCGGGCTGACCTCGATCTCGACCAGCTCTTCGATCGGCTTGTCGCTGCGCACGCCGAGCTCGACGAACTTGCGCGCGCCCGGCAGCACGCTGCGCTCGAGCGAGCCGACGGCGCGGTTGAAGGCGGTGATGCTCGACTCGAGGGCGCTGCCGATCCGGCCCATGTGGCCTCCGAACGCGGCCAGGCGCGCATGCAGATCCTCCGCGAGCCCGCGGATGCGCTCGGCGTTCTCCGCGAGCTTCACGCTCTGCCAGCCGTTGTAGACGGTCTTGAGCAGCGCCAGCAGCGTCGAGGGCGTCGTCAGAATGATGTTGCTGCTCATCGCGCGATCGAGCAGTTCCGGCTGCTGGTCGAGCGCGGACGACAGGAACTGGTCGCCCGGCAGGAACAGCACGACAAACTGCGGGGCCTGCTCGAACTGGGCGTAGTAACTCTTGGTCGAAAGGACGCGCACGCGCTCGGCGACGTGCTGCGCGTGCCGGCGCAGCGCCGCGATCCGCGCCTCGTCCGTCGCAGCCTCGACCGCGAGCAGGTAGGCGTCGAGGGGCGTCTTGACGTCGATCACGACATCGCGGCCCTCCGGCAGGTGGACGACCATGTCCGGCCGCTGCGCGCCGTCCTCTGCCACAACATGGACCTGCTCTTCGAAGTCGCAGTGCGCCGTCATGCCTGCCAGCTCGACCAGGCGGCGCAGCGCGATTTCGCCCCATTGCCCGCGCACTTGCGGCTTGCTGAGTGCCTGCACGAGATTCCTGGTTTCCCGCTGCAGGGCCGTATGGGACTCGCGCATGTCCGTGAGGTGCTGGCGGAGGCTGCCGAAGTCGCGCTGGCGCTCGGACTCGATCTCGCGCAGCGCCTCGGAGGTTCGTGCCAGGGATTCCTGGATCGGCTTGACCAGCGACTCGATCGCCTGTTCGCGTTCCTTCAGCGAGGCCTGTGCGCTCTGCTGGTGCCCGCCGAGGTTTTCGCGCGCGAGACGCAGGAAACCGTCGATGTTCTCGCGCAACTGTCGGCCCGCGAGATCGTCGAAGCGCCGGTCGAGCTGCTCCATGGCGCGATCCAGCGCCAGTGCACGCTCGGCCTCGATGGCCGCCGCGCGGCGGCGCCCCATCCACCAGCCGGCGCCCAAGGCGGCCGCGACGGCGCCAAGGATGGTGAGCAGCGTTGGCAGGTCGAACGTCATGCGAGTTCCAGCCAGTCGATGAGGTCTTCGGGCCGCGCGAAAACGGCTTCGGCCTGCCAGGCGGCCGGATCGTCGCCGTCGCCCAGGTAGCCGAACCCGGCCACTAGGGGAATCATGCCCGCGTTGCGCGCCGCCTGCACGTCACGTTCCGCATCGCCCAGGTAGGCGCAGGCGCGCGGCTCGAGTCCCAGCAAGCCGGCGGCGTGCAGCAGCGGCAGGGGGTGGGGCTTGCGCTCCGTGAGCGTGTCGCCGGCGACGATGCATGCGCAACGCGATGCGAGCCCGAGTTCGGCCACGAGCGGTGTCGACAGCCACCCCGGCTTGTTCGTGACGATGCCCCAGCGCATGCCGGCGCCCTCGACGACCTCGAGCACGCGGTCGAATCCGGCGAACAGGCGCGTATGGACCGCGAGCGCCCCGGCGTAGAAATCCAGGAAGCGCCTGCGCAGCGACTCGTAGCGCTGGCCCTCCGGTTCGTCGAAGGCGAACCGGATCAGGCGCGGCGCGCCGTGCGAGACGAGCGGCCGGATCCGGTCGAATGGAAGCCGCTCGAGCCCCTCCGCGTCACGCAGCCGGTTGAGCGCTTCTGCCATATCCGGCGCGGTGTCGAGCAGCGTGCCGTCGAGGTCGAACAGGACGGCGTGCAGGTCGCGACCGCGCCTCATCCGCCGGTAGCCGTCGCTGGCCGCCGGAAGTCGGCGAGGTAGTTGACCGACACGTCGCCGCTGACCCGGGCCTTGCGATTGAACGGGTCGTACTCGAGGCCGGCGAGCTCGGCAAGTTCGAGGCCAGCGCATCGTGCCCAGCGCGTCAGCTCGGAAGGCCTGATCAGCCGGCCATAGCTGTGGGTGCCCATTGGCAGTAGCCGCAGCAGGTATTCCGCCCCCACGATAGCGACGGCAAAGGATTTCGCGTTGCGGTTGATCGTCGAGCAGATCACGTGTCCGCCCGGGCGCACCAGGCTCGCCAGCGAGGCGACGATGGCCGACGGATCCGGAACGTGCTCGAGCATCTCCAAGCAGGTGACGAGGTCGAAGCTTGCGGGTCTTGCCGCCGCCAGTGAATCCACCGCCTCCTGTCGATACTCCACTTCGACACCCGACTCGAGCGCGTGCAGGCGCGCGACCGCGAGCGCCTCGGGCGCGAGGTCGATGCCCGTCACGATCGCACCGCGCCGGGCCATGCCCTCGGCGAGCAGCCCGCCGCCGCAGCCGACGTCCAGCACCCGCTGCCCGGCAAGCCCGGCGCGAGCATCGATGTAATCGAGGCGGGCGGGATTGAGGTCGTGCAGGGGCCGGAACTCGCCGTCCGGGTCCCACCAGCGGGGCGCGGCGGCATCGAATTTCGCGATCTCCGCGGGGTCGAAATTCGCCCGATTCTGCATCCGGAAAGTATACCTGCTGTGGTAAAATCCGCCCTTTCCCCAGCACCTGAAAAGTCGACGAAATCCGCATGAGCGAGATCGCGCGCGAAGTTCTGCACGTCAACCTCGAAGACGAGATGCGCAAGTCCTACCTCGATTACGCCATGAGCGTGATCGTCGGCCGCGCGCTACCCGACGTGCGCGACGGGCTGAAGCCGGTGCACCGCCGCGTGCTGTATGCCATGCGTGAGCTCGGCAACGACTGGAACAAGGCCTACAAGAAGTCCGCCCGCGTCGTGGGCGACGTCATCGGCAAGTACCATCCGCACGGCGACACGGCGGTGTACGACACGATCGTGCGTCTGGCGCAGCCATTTTCGATGCGCTACCTGCTGGTGGACGGCCAGGGCAATTTCGGTTCGGTGGACGGCGACGCGGCGGCAGCCATGCGCTACACCGAGGTGCGCATGACGCGCATTGCCCACGAACTGCTCGCCGACATCGACAAGGAAACGGTCGACTTCATCCCGAACTACGACAACAGCGAGCAGGAGCCGACCGTGCTCCCGGCCCGCGTGCCGAACCTGCTGGTCAACGGCTCGGCCGGCATCGCGGTCGGCATGGCAACCAACATCCCGCCGCACAACCTTGGCGAGATCGTGGATGCCTGCATGGCGCTCATTGACGACCCGAACCTCGGGCTCGCGGAGCTCATGCGGCTCGTGCCGGGTCCGGACTTCCCGACCGCGGGCATCATCAACGGCGCCGCCGAGATCGTCGCCGCCTACAAGACCGGCCGCGGCCGCCTGTTGGTGCGGGCGCGAACCTCGGTCGAGGCGATCGACGAGCGCGGCCGCGAGGCGATCGTCGTCACCGAGCTGCCCTACCAGGTCAACAAGGCGCGCCTCCTCGAGCGCATCGCCGACCTCGTGCGCGGCAAGGAGATCGAAGGCATTTCCGAGTTGCGCGACGAGTCCGACAAGGACGGCCTGCGGGTCGTCATCGAGCTGAAGCGCGGCGAGAACAGCGAGCTGATCCTGAATCAGCTCTTCAAGCTGACGCCGATGGAATCCGTATTCGGCGTGAACATGGTCGCGCTGCTGGACGGCCAGCCGAAGCTGCTGTCGCTCAAGGAGATGCTGGACGCGTTCCTGCGCCACCGCCGCGAGGTGGTGACGCGGCGCACCATCCACGACCTGCGCAAGGCGCGCGAGCGCGCGCATATCCTCGAGGGTCTAGCGGTCGCGCTCGCCAACATCGACGAGGTCATCGCGCTCATCAAGGCCTCGCCATCGCCGCCCGAGGCGCGCGCGGCACTGCAGGCGCGGACCTGGGGACCGGGCGCAGTACCCGCTATGCTGGCGCGAGCCGGCAACGTGCCGACTCGGCCGGACGGCCTCTCGGACGACGTCGGGTTGCAGGGCGGCGCCTACCGGCTCTCGGAAGCGCAGGCCCAGGCGATCCTCGACCTGCGCCTGCACCGCCTGACCGGCCTCGAGCAGGACAAGATCGTCAGCGAGTTCACCGAGCTGCTCGCGCTGATTCGCGACCTCGGCGAGATCCTCGCTCGGCCGGAACGCCTGCTCGCGGTAATCCGCGGGGAGCTGGCTGCGCTCAAGGAAGCGTACGGCGACGCGCGCCGCACCGCGATCGTTGCCGACCAGTCGGACGTCACGATCGAGGATCTCATCGAACGGCAGGACCTGGTCGTGACGCTCTCGCACGCGGGCTACGCGAAGACGCAGCCGGTCACCGACTACGAGGCGCAGCGGCGCGGCGGCAAGGGCAGGTTGGCGACCACCGTCAAAAACGAGGACTTCGTCGACAAGCTGTTCATCGCCCACTCGCACGACACGCTGCTGTGCTTCTCGGACGGCGGCCAGTGCTACTGGCTCAAGGTCTACCAGCTCCCGCTCGCGAGCCGCGGCTCGCGCGGCAAGCCGATCGTGAACCTGTTGCAGCTCGCCGAGGGCGAGCGGATCACTGCGGTGCTCGCGGTCCGCGAGTTCGACGAGGCGCATTTCGTCTTAATGGCAACCGCGCTCGGCACGGTCAAGAAGACGCCGTTGACGGCGTTCTCACGCCCGCGCGCGAACGGCATCATCGCCGCCTTGCTCGAGCCTTCCGACTGCCTGGTCGGCGTGGCGCTGACCGACGGCCAGCGCGAGATCCTGCTCGCCACCACGGACGGCAAGGCCATCCGCTTCGGCGAGGACCAGGTTCGTCCGATGGGCCGCGAGGCGGCAGGGGTACGGGGCATCAAGCTGCCCGAGGGGCAGCGCGTGACATCGCTCTTGGTCCTGGGCGAGGGCGAGATTCTCACCGTTTCCGAGCGGGGTTATGGCAAACGGACGGCAGTGGACGACTTTCCGCGCCATGGCCGCGCCGGCCAGGGCGTCATCGCCTTGCAGACCAGCGAGCGGAATGGCTCCCTCGTGAGCGCGCGGCAGGTCCGCGGCGACGACGAGGTCATGCTGATCAACTCGAGCGGCACGCTGGTGCGCGTGCCGGTGAGCGACATTCCCGTGCTCGGGCGAAACACCCAGGGCGTGCGGATCATGCGGCTCGAGGAAGGCGAGAAGCTCGTCGGTCTCGAGAGCGTCGCGGGCGACGACTCGCAGGGCGGCGAAGGGACCGGCTGAAACGGGGAGCCGCGCGTGCGCGCCTACAATTTTTCCGCGGGTCCCGCGGTCCTGCCGCTGCCCGTGCTGGAGCAGGCGCGCGACGAGCTGATCGAATGGCGGGGCGGGGCTTCCGTCATGGAAGTGAGTCACCGCGGCCGCGATTTCATGGCTGTGGCCGAACGCGCCGAGGCGGACCTGCGCGACCTGCTCGCCATCCCGTCGAACTACCGAGTGCTGTTCATGCAGGGCGGGGCCACGATACAGTTCGCGGCCGTGCCCATGAACCTCGCGGCAGCGGGCGCCCCTGCCGACTATGTCCACACCGGCCACTGGTCCGAGCGCGCGATCAAGGAAGGTCGCCGCTTCGTTAGTGCCGCCGTCATCGCGGACGAGGCGGAATCGGCCTACACGACGGTACCCGATCGTGCGCAGGTGCAGCCGCGGCGCGGCTCCGCCTACCTGCACTACACGCCGAACGAAACGATCGGCGGCGTCGAGTTTCCGTACGTGCCGGAGGCGGGCGATGTGCCGCTGGTCGCGGACATGTCCTCGACGATCCTGTCCCGACCGATCGAAGTGTCGCGATTCGGCCTGATCTATGCGGGTGCGCAGAAGAACATCGGTCCGTCGGGCATCGCCGTCGTGATCGTGCGCGACGATCTTGCGCGCGGCGCGCGTCCCGGGACGCCGTCCGTGCTGGATTACCGTGCCGTGGCCGAAGCCGGCTCCATGCTGAATACGCCGCCGACCTTCGCTTGGTACTTCGCGGGGCTGGTGTTCCAGTGGCTCAAGCGCGAGGGCGGCGTCGCGGAAATGGCGCGCCGGAACCGGGCCAAGGCCGCGGCGCTGTACGCGGCGATCGAGGCGTCGTCGTTCTATTCCAGCCCGGTCGCGAAGCATTGCCGCTCGTGGATGAACGTCCCGTTCCGCCTGGCTAAGCCGGACCTGGAGCAGACATTCCTCGCCGAGGCCGACGACGCAGGACTCACACACCTGGCGGGCCACCGTTCGGTCGGCGGGATGCGCGCGAGCCTCTACAACGCCATGCCGATCGAGGGCGTGCACGCGCTCGTCGGGTTCATGGCCGACTTCGAACGGCGGTACGGCTGATGCGCTTCCGGGTCCTGACGCTCAATGCCATTTCGCCGAAAGGGCTCGAGCGCCTGCCGCCCGATCGCTACGAACTCGGCGACGCCATCGGGCAGCCCGACGCGATCCTGGTGCGCTCGGCGGACATGCACGGGCTGGAGATACCCGCGAGCGTGCTCGCCGTCGGTCGGGCCGGCGCCGGCACCAACAACATTCCGGTGGCGCTCCTCACCCGGCGCGGCGTGCCCGTGTTCACGGCCCCGGGCGCGAATGCGAATGCCGTCAAGGAGCTGGTGCTGGCGGGCCTGTTCCTCGGCGCGCGCCATATCGGGCCGGCGCTCGATTTCGTGCGCTCGCTCGACCTCGCGGGCGAGGCGCTCGATGCGGCGGTCGAGGCGGGCAAGAAACGCTTCATCGGGCACGAGCTGCCGGGCCGCACGCTCGGCGTCATCGGGCTCGGCGCGATCGGCGTCGAAGTGGCGAACGCCGCGCACCTGCTGGGCATGCACGTGCTCGGTTATGACCCGCAGATCACGGTGCAGCGCGCCTGGCAGCTTTCGTCCGGCGTGGAACAGGCGCTGAGCCTCGATGATCTTTTCGCCCGCTCGCACGCGGTGACGGTCCATGTCCCGCTGACGGACGAAACGCGCGGCCTCATCTGCGCCCGCCGCCTCGCCCTCATGCCGGAGGGCGGCACGGTGCTGAACTTCGCGCGCGCCGGCATTGCGGACGAGGCGGCGGTCGTTGCTGCGCTCCAGTCCGGCCACCTCGGCGCCTACGTGTGCGATTTTCCGTCTGCAGCGACGCGGGGAGTCGCCGGCGTCATCGCGCTGCCGCATCTCGGCGCCTCGACCAGCGAGGCGGAGGAAAATTGCGCGATGATGATCGCCGACACGTTGCGCGATTTCCTGGAGCACGGGAACATCCGCTACTCGGTCAATTTTCCGGAGGCCGCCTTGCCGCGCGTGCCGGAAACTTCGCGCATCGCCATCGCCAACAGCAACGTGCCGAATATGGTCGGCCAGATTTCGACACGTCTCGCCGAGGCCGGGCTCAACATCGCGGACCTCCTCAACAAGTCGAAGGGCGAGGTCGCCTACACGCTGATCGACATCGACGGAAGCGTGCCTGCCGGGCTGGTCGAGAGAATCGCCTCGATCCGGGGCGTGCTGGGCGCGAGGGCAGTCTAGGGAAGCCCTGCACAGGTCGCGTGGGCGCGGCCGTGGCGGATTTGCGATCAGGCAAGGAACGAGGAGCGATGTGTATCGTGATACATGAGCGACGAATGACGCCGCATGATCGCAAATCCGCCCGGC
>VGUH01000030.1 GCA_016874295.1 Gammaproteobacteria bacterium
GATGTCCATAACCAGAGCCGACTTCCGACGCGCCGTCCAGCGCTTGATCTCTTCGTCCATCTCGATACTCATGTGCTATCTCCTTCGAGAACATAACACCTGAGCAGGAAATCAGTGGGTCAGTACAGGCGTTTGTTGGCAAACTGCCAACGCTTGTTGTACGCTGCGGGCAATCGTTACTGTACGCTCGTTCAGTGCCTTGTAGGCATATCGCTTGCCTGGCCTGGCTGACATTGGAGAACTCCTGATGTTCGAACAGAAGACACCGCTCGCCCTCGCGATCCTTTCCGTGCTGTATCCGGCGACGAGCGCACTGGCACAGGAACATCAAGCGGGACGACTGGAGGAAGTCGTCGTCACCGCCACGCGGCGCGAGATCAACCTGCAGTCCGTGTCACAGAGCATCACTGCATTCTCGACCGAGGACATCGAAAAGCAGGCGTTTCAGAGCCTCAACGACATCGTGAACGCGATCCCCAGCGTCAACATGATCAGCTGGCAGCCCGGCTCGAATGCCATCGTCGTGCGCGGCGTCGCGACCTCGTCAGCGGAGTTTCGTACCGACAGCCAGGTGTCGGTTTATCTCGACGACCAGCCGATGACAGCAATCTCGCAGCAGGTCGGGGTCCGCCCGATCGACCTCGAGCGCGTCGAATCGCTACCGGGACCGCAGGGCACGCTGTTCGGGTCGAGTTCCCAGACCGGCACGCTGGTCTACATCACGAACAAGCCTGACATCTCGGGATTCGGCGCCCAGATGGATGCCGAGGTGAGCACGACCTCGGGCGGCGAAGAAAGCTACGATGTCAGTGGCCATGTCAACATACCGGTGACTGACGACCTGGCCGTTCGCGTCGTCGGCTTCTACGCAGGGGAAGGCGGCTACGTCGACAACGTCTTCGGAACGACACTTGTCGGAGGAATCGACAATGCCGCAGTCGTCGAAGACGACTGGAACGACTACACGGTCTACGGCGGCCGCGTCGCCGCGCGCTGGCAGGTCAGCCCGGACTGGGAGTCGACGCTCAGCCTGATCGGGCAGGTGGGCGAAAGCGAGGGCGGCTGGGAATCGGACCCGGCGCTCGGCGACTACAAGATCACCCGCTTCCAGGACGAGTCCTACGACGACAGCTGGTACCAGGCGTCGCTCAACGTCAAGGGCGACCTCGGCTTCGCCGACTTGTCGGTGACGGGATCCTATTTCGACCGCGATATCAAGTACGACCTCGACAACGCGAACTACGACCAGTGGCGCACCGCCCATTACGGCGTATACCTCGGAGCTGACCTGTACAACACGGACTATTTGATCGGGTCATTCCTGAATGACCAGATCCAGGAACGCTATTCCGCCGAGGTTCGGCTGACTTCGAAGGGCGAGAGCCGCTTCCAGTGGATGCTCGGCGCTTTTTACGAGGATGTCCACGACCGGTGGACGGTCACGTCGGTTATTCCGGGTTACCAGACGACGACCAGCTGGGCCTACGCGCAGTACCTGGCGTACTACTACAACGCGCAGGGCTACGATATCCAGTATCCGCTTGACCCGACCGAGATCTACTACATCGGCACTTACGACAACAAGGTCAAGCAGACCGCCGTGTTCGGTGAGCTTTCTTTCGACCTGACCGACAACTGGACGGTCACCGGCGGCGCCCGCTGGTTCGAGTATGAGCGCGACGTCTCCGAGACTCGGGCTTCGCCATTCGGGTTTCCGATCGGCAGGGATTTCGAGGGCGGCGGCGTGGTGGAGAGCCAGGGCAAGGACTCCGACACCGTGCTCAAGTTCTCGACGCAGTACCGCTTCAGCGATACGAAAATGATCTATGCGCTGTACAGCGAGGGCTTCCGCCTGGGCGGAAACAATGACCCCCGCGCGTCGGCAGGCGGCATCCTGCCGGCCGAGTACAAGCCCGACACGGTCAAGAACTACGAGGCGGGCATCAAGACTCGCTGGCTTGATCAGTCGCTTCAGCTCAACCTGACCGCATTCTTCATGGAATGGCAGGACATCCACCTGAACCGCTCGGGATCTACCGCCGGTAACCCCTGGTGGATGCGGGGCACCTTCAACGGCGGCAAGGCGGAGCAGAAGGGCTTCGAATTCAGCATCGGCTGGTATCCGACTGACAATTTCAGCATCGACGTCAGCGCCTTCCTCGCCGACCCGGAATTTTCAGAAGACACCTTCTACCCGGACGGCAGGCTTGCGATCGAATCCGGGACGACGATGCCGATCTCGCCCGAGGAGAAATACTGGGTCGGGGCCAGCTACACCTTCCCGAACTTCATGGGCACGCAGGGCGACCTCTGGACGCGGATCGCCTGGAGCTACCAGTCGGAGATCTGGAACAGCCTGTCGGCGATCTCGGAATTCGAGGAGGCGGCAACGCCCGCCGAGCGGCGCGATGCGCTCGATCGGCTCATCCCGTCCTACACGTCGACAACCCTGCAATTGGGGTTTACCCACGACAACGGCTGGGAAACGTCGCTCGTGGTTCGCAACCTGTTCGACGAGCGTGGCCTGAATTACCTGAGTTCTTCCGACTACAGTTCCGGACCAAATGACGTGCTGCCTTGGACTGACGACCGGTTCAGGTACCTAAGGTCGCTGCAGCGGCCGCGTACCATCGGGCTGTCATTCAGCAAGAAATGGTGAGCGCCGCGTTGCCGACGGGATGACGCCCGGGCCCGTACTGCCGGCGGGCCGCTGGCCATCTTGAAGCTCGTCACGACATCAGTCGTGCGCGGCAGCCACCAGGGCGAGAGCCACGGCGGCATTTACCTCCTCGACCTCGAGGCGCGCGACGTCCGCCAGGTCGTCGACTGGAACACTGCGGCGATCGACTGGCAGGGACGCGGCTGGGATCGCGGCCTGCGCGGCATCGCCTTCGACGGCGAGATGGTCTACATCGCGGCCAGCGACGAGCTGTTCGCCTACTCGCCTGAGTTCAAGATCGTGGGCTCCTGGCGCAGCCCGTACCTGCGACACTGCCATGAGATCGCAGTCTACGAACGCCGCCTGTACCTGACCTCGACGGGTTTCGACAGCATCCTCGCCTTCGACCTCGACCGGCACGAGTTTAGTTGGGCGCTTCACGTGCTCACGCACGAGTTCCGCTTCAAGGGCATCTCCTACGATCCACGCAGCGCGGGCGGGCCCCTGCAGCTCAACAAGCTGCACCTCAACAGCGTGCACTGCACCCGCGGTGGCATGTACGTCACCGGCCTCAAGACCGGCGGGATGCTGCACTACAATGGCGACAAGCTGCAGATGGCCGTCGAGCTTCCGCCGGGGACGCACAATGCCCGGCCGTTCCGCGACGGGGTGCTCTTCAACGACACGGAGGCCGACGCCTTGCGCTATGCGGGACGCGGCGAGGGCCTCGAGGATCGCGCATTCAAGGTGCCGCGCTTCGACCCGACGCAGCTGACGAATCGCGGCCTGGACTCCAGCGGCATCGCCCGCCCGGGATTTGCGCGCGGCCTTTGCGCGCTGTCCGACACGATCGTCGCAGGCGGCTCTTCGCCGTCCACGGTGTCCGTCTACGACCTGGCCGCGAATGAGCGGCTCCTGTCGGTCAACCTTACGCTGGACGTGCGCAACGCCATCCACGGCCTCGCCGTGTGGCCCCACGGCTGAGGAGGGCCGCGGCCCTCAGCGGCCCGCGTTGCGCACCGCCTCCGGCAGCTCCTCGACGATGTCGCCGAGCATTTCCTGCCAGAGCGCCAGGTGCTTCTCGTAACGGCGCCAGTAGCCGAGCGCGTCCTTGTAGATCGGCTGCCGGACCTGCTCGGAGCTCGCCGTCTTCACCGCGCGCCGGTTCTCGTGGAACCGCAGGCAGGCCTCCTCGAACGGCAGGCCGCAGTGCGCGAGGATCCGGCGCACCTGCGTTTCGAGGTCGGAGACCGTCTCCTCGTAGTGGACGTCCAGTACCTTGCCCGGCAGCACACGGTGCCAGTACTGCATCGTTGCGTGGTACTGGCGGTAGTACGCCGCCAGCTCCGCCATGTCGTAGGTGAAGTGCTGTCCCTTGGCGAACAGCTGCTTGAAGCCGCCGAGGCAGCTGTCGAAGGGATGGCGCCGGGCGTTGATGACTTTTGCATTCGGCAGGATCAGTTGGATGAGGCCGACGTGGGAGAAATTGTTGGGCGTCTTGTCGGTGAAGAAAGGCCGGTCAGTTGAGCGGAATGCCGCCGATTCCTCGATGTACTGTCGCCCGTACGCCTTGAGGTCTCGCCCGCGTAGTTCGGCCACCGATTCCGGATAGCCTTTCTTGTCGGGCCGGTAACGGCCAATCGAAAAGGCAAGGCGGACGAGGGTGGGCAACTCGGCCGTGCCCTCGACCTGGCTGTGGCTCGCGAGGATCTGCTCGACGAGCGTCGAGCCCGAACGCGGCAGCCCGACGATGAAGATCGGCGCCGGCGAGTCGTGGCCCTGCCCGGAGAACTTCTCGAACAGCGCCGGCGTGAAGACCGCCTCGATCTGCTCGTGCCGCACTTCCATCGCAACCGGGTCGTGGAACACCGTGCCGCGCTGGCGCTGATTGCCGGTCTCGTAGAAGTGCCAGGCGCGGTCGTAGTCACCACGGTCCTCATAGGCCTTCGCCAGCGCGAACCGGAAGTGGGTTTCGGCGCTCTGGCTGAGGTCGTCGCGCGCGACCTGCTGTTCCATCGCCTGGACCTCGTCATCCTCGAACCGGAACACCTTCAGGTTGGCCATGCTCCAGTAGACTTCGCCGAAGTCCGGCTTGGCGGCGATCGCCGCGCGATACGCGCGCAGCGCTGCCGGCTGGTCGCCGCGGGTCTTCAGTGCGTGCCCGTAACTCAACTGGACGTTCGCGTTGCCGGGGCGCAGCGTGATCGCGCGCTCGAATGCCTCAACCGCCTTCTCCACGTCGCCGGCATGCGAGTGCGCGATCCCGATTCCCGACCAGGCGACGGCGCTGGCCGGATCGGCCCTGAGCGCCGCCTCGTAACACGCCAGCGCCTCGGCGTGCCGATTCGATTCCAGGAGGATGCCCCCAAGCATCGTCCAGGCCATCGTGTGGCCCGGCGCAAGCTTTGTAGTCCGTCGCAGGAGAGCCTCGGCATCCGAGAGTTGTTTCTTGTCTTTCCAGTACAGCTGTGCGAGCAGACGCAGCGCATCGACGTTGTCCGCGTTCTCGCGCAGCGCCGTGCGCAGCGTATCGAGGGCCTCCTCCTTGCGGCCGGCTTGCAGGTGGTCAAGCGCGAGCGCGACCTTGCCACGGGCTGGGTCCCGGTCGAAGAACTCCTCGAAGGATTCGTCCGCCTCGCGGCCGCGGCCCAGTGCCGCCAGCGCCTCGCCGAGCTTCTTGTGAGCTTGTGGGAGCTGGGGTTCGAGCCGGATCGCCTGTTCAAAGCAAGGGACGGCTTCCGAATGGCGTCCCTGGAGTGCGAGCGCACTGCCGAGATCCTCGTGCAGGTGGGGAAAGCCCGGATGGATCGCAAGGGCGTGGCGGATGACCTGCTCGGCGTCCGGATAGCGCGCCTGCTTGAGGAGCGCGCCCCCGAGCAGCCGCAGGTGCTCGACGGACCCGGGATTGCGCTCGAGATACTCGCGGCAGATGAACTCCGCGCGCAGCGGCCGGCTGTCGCGCAGCGCCTCGAGCGCTGCCTGCACCGTCGCCCGGTGCGCCGGATCGGCTACTTCAGGTACCGGTCGAACCACGCGGTCACCCGCTCGAGGTAGTCGCGCTCGAACTCCTTCGGCCAGCCGCCGTGGTGCGCGCCCGGGTAGACGATGAGTTCCGTCGGGACGCCCTTGGTGCGCAACGACTGGTAGAAGAGCTCCGCATTCAGCATCGGGACGTTCCAGTCCTCACGCCCGCCGAGGAAGATCGTCGGGGTGGTCACACGCCCGGCCTGCAGCAGCGGCGAGAGCTTGTCGTACTTCTCGCGGTTTTCCCAGGGCGGCCCGAGTTCCCAGTTGTACCACTTCTGGTAGATGTCATGGCCGTAGTTGGCGACGATATAGCTGTGCCCCGCTCCGGTCGCCGCCGCCTTGAAGCGGTCGGTGCGCGTGATGGCGACGTTCGTCATGTAGCCGCCGTAGGAGTAGCCCGTGACCGCGAGCCGCTCCGGATCCGCGTAGCCCGCCGCGATCACGTGGTCGACCGCGGCGATCAGGTCGTCGTAGTCGGTGATGCCCCAGGTGCGGTAGATGGCGCGCACGAAGTCCTCGCCGCGGCCCGTCGAGCCGCGCGGGTTCGGTTCCACGACGACGTAGCCCTGCGCCGCCAGGTACTGCGGCTTGAAGTCGAAGCCCCAGGCGAACTGCGCGACCGGCCCGCCGTGGATGTGCAGCACCGTCGGGTAACGGCGGCCCGGCACGAATCCGGGCGGCCTGGTCACGAAGACCTGCACGTCGGTGCCGTCCGGCGCCTTGAAATGCACCGACTCCTTGGCACCGAGCGCGACGCGCGCGTGGAAGTCTTCGTTGATGCGCGTCAGCGCAGTCTCGCGCCCGCCCGCGAAGGCCGCGAGTTCCGGCGCGCGGTTGCCGGTCTCGACGCGCGCGACGATCGCCCCGCCCTGCGCGACCGCGAACTCGCCGATGCCGCGCTGGCCCGTGATGACCTGCTCGAGACGGCCGTCTCGCGGCCGCACGCGCGCGACCTGGTTGCCGCCGAGGTTCTCGTACGCGAAATAGATCCACTCGCCGTCCGCGGTGAACCGGAAGTCGTTCACCCAGCGGTCGTGGGCTGCCGTCAGCACGCGCACGTCGCCGCCCGCGGCCGGGACCACCGCGACCTGCGGCGCCCCGTACACGCCGTCCGCGGCCACCAGGAACGCGATCGACTGCTTGTCTGGGCTGAACACAGGGTTGCTTTTCGTGCGCTCGTCATCCGTGAGCCGCTGAAGCGTGGCGCCCTTGTCCGTGTTGACGGCGTCCGCGATCCAGAGGTCCGTCCGGTAGCTCACGTCCGGGTTCTGCTCGCGGTTGCTCACGAACACGATGCGCCGGCCGTCAGGCGACCAGGCCGCATCGGACTCGGTGTAAGGCCCCGAGGTCACTTGCGCGAGCTGTCCGGTCGCGAGGTCGAGGACGTGCAGGTGCTCAGTGCGGTCCCCCGTGAGGTAGCCCTCGCCCGCGTCCTCCTTGAACTCGAGCCGCGTGATCACGAACGGCTTGCCGACCTTGTCCTTGCCGCCTTCTCCCTCCACAGCGGCTTCCGCTTGCTCGGCGGGCTTCAGCTGCGTGTCGGTGAACGAAAGCAGCAGGCGCGATTCGTCGGGCGAGAAACGGATGCGATCGATGCCGTGGGCGAACTCGGTCACTTGCTCCGCCTCCCCGAAGGCAGCGAGCGATAGCTTCCACAACTGGCTCGAGCCCGACCGGTCGGACAGAAAGAACAGTGCGCGCCCGTCCCGGGACCACGTGGGATCCCAGGCGGCCGAACTCGCAGTGCTGACGGCGCGCGGCTCGCCGCCCGCGACCGGCACGACGTAGATGCGCCGCTTGACGACGTAGGCGACCTGCTTGCCGTCGGGCGAGATCGCAATCCCGGTGGGATTCCTGACGGCCTCCTGGTCCTCGAAGCCGAGCGGTCGCGGCGTGTCGGCGGAGGATGTCGCACCGGCTGCGTACCCGGGCGCCACAGCCGCGAGCCACGCGGCGGCCATCCACGCGAAACGCGCAACGCGGCTCATGGCCGGCGGATCGCGCGGCCCGGGAACGCCCCGGTCGCCTGGCCGTCCCGCCAAACGACCTGTCCGTTGACCCAGACCTTCTCGATGCCGGTCGAAAGCGCCTTCGGGTCCTCGAAGGTCGAGCGGTCGGAAACCGTCGCCGGGTCGAACAACACGAGGTCCGCGTAGGCACCGGGCCGGATGACGCCGCGGTCGGCGATGCCGACGTTGGCCGCCGAGAGCCCCGTCATCTTGCGGATCGCCTCTTCCAGCGTGAGCAGCTGCTTCTCGCGCACGTAGGTCCTGAGCACCTTCGTGAACGCACCGCGCCCGCGCGGGTGCAGGCTGTCGAGCGAGCCGTCCGAGCAGATGGCCGCGTACGGCCAGGCGATGAGCTTGTCGATGTCCGTCTCGACCATGCCGCGGCCCATGATGGACTGGTCGTCGTTCTCGCCCTGCGAGCGCGCGATGAGGTCCAGCAACTCGACCGCGGGATCCGAGCCCTTCTGCTTCGCGATCTCCGCCAGCGACTTGCCGACCAGCGCCGGCTCGGGGCTGTAGTTCGTCAGGATGATGCCGTCGGCCGGGGTCACGTGCTCGAGCACGAACCGCGCCTCCTTGAGATCCTTGAAGTCGCGCTTCGGGAACAGCACGGTCAGGTCGGAATGCCAGAACTCGTAGGGATAGATGTCGCCGGTGATCTCGATGCCTTCCGCCCGCGCCTTGTCGAGGATGCCGAGGAGACGATCGGTCTGCCCCCACCAGTCCTTCATGGCGAGCTTCATGTGCGTGACTTCGACCGGGATCCCGGTGACCCGCCCGATGTTCACGATCTCGTCGATGGCCGCCCAGAAGTCGCGGTCCTCGCTGCGCACGTGGCTGATGTAGCGCCCGCCCTTCTCCTTCGCGACCCGCGCGAGCTCGATCACTTCCTCGGGCGCCGAATAGATGCCCGGGTCGTACTCGAGCCCGGTCGCGAGCCCGAGCGCCCCCGCGGCCATGCCGTCCGCGACCGCCGCGCGCATCGTCTCGACTTCCTCCGGGGTCGCATGGCGCCGGAAGTCGTCCTTGCCCATGGCGTCGATCCGGAGGTCGCCGTGGCCGACGAAAGTGGCGACGTTGATCGCGACCGGCGTCTTGTCCATCCGCTCGAACAGCTCGCGCACGGGAAAGGACATGGATCCGTCCTGGCCCGCCACGATCGTCGTGATGCCCTGGCTCACCGCCGGCGCGGCGTCGCGCATCTCGAACAGGCCGCCGTCGTGGTGGCTGTGCACGTCGATGAATCCCGGCGCGAGCGTCAGCCCGCCCGCGTCCACCACCGGCTCGCCGCGCTTCGGTTCGAGCGCCCCCACCTCGACGACGCGGTCGCCGTCGATGCGCACGGCGCCGGCCTGTGCCGGCGCGCCGGTACCGTCGACGATCGAAACGTTGGAAATCAGCGTCGAGGTCGGCTTCTCGCCGCTGCAACCCGCGGCGAGCGCCGCCAGCAGCGCGACGCCGATGGACAGGCGTGGATTCGTCACTCGAACTTCTCCTCGATCCGCTTGAAGGGCAGGCCGCGCAGGCCCGGCGACCAGTAGATGAAACCGCCGGTATCTCGCCCGCCGTCCGCAAAGCGCAGCACCGGGCTGCCGTCGGGCGTGACCAGCTCGCCCGGCTTGCCGGGCTTCAGGACCGCGCCGCGCGCGCAGCCCTCGAGCACGAGGCGAGCGCCGCGCTGGTCGAGCACGCAGCGCACGCCGGCTTCCGGGCTGTAGTAGGCGCCGGCGAAGCGCGCGAGCTCGCCCGGGTCCCACTGTGCCGCGACCGGCTCGGCCTCGGGCTCCTCCTCCTCCGGCTCAGGCGGCCCCAGCCGGTCGCCGAGCAGCAGCGCGAAGACTTCCTCCGCGTAGGCGCTCGCGTCGGCCTCGGCGCGGTTGCACAGCACGATCACCGAGAGGTGCTCGTCTGGCAGGCGCTGCAGCGCCGACTTATAGCCGACCCAAGAACCACTGTGCGTCACCCAGCGGAAGCCGCGCGACTCGCTGACGTTCACCCCGGCGGCATAGCCGGTCGACTCGCCGGAGTTCAGCAGCCCGACGTCGAGCATCTTCGCCACGAGCGCCTTCCCGCCGACCTGGCCGGTGTAGAAGTTCTCGTCCCAGAGCGCGAGGTCCTGCAGGTCGCTGTGCACCTGGCCGTCGCCGACCTGCTCCCAGCCGGTCTCGTCGATGCGGAACCCGGTTTCTGCCCGGGCATAGCCGCGTGCGAGCGCCGGGATCGGCGCCGGATAGCGGTCGATGATGCTGGTGTTCTTCATGCCAAGCGGCACGAAGATGCGCTGACGCGAGAACTCGGCGAGCGACTGGCCACTCACGCGCGCGACCACGACCCCGAGCAGGAAGTAGCCGGTGTTGCTGTAGTCGAACTCGACGCCGGGCGCTTCGTTGGGCGCGGTCTGGCGCGCGAGCAGCCGCACCGTCTCGTCGATCGTCGTGCCGTCGGCATCGACGCGGCCGCCCATGTAGATGACTTCGATGTAGTCGCGCAACCCGCCCGTGTGGTGCATCAGCTGCGCGAGGGTCACGCCCTTGGCGCTTTGCGCGAGCTCGGGCAGGTACTTCACGACCGGATCGTCGACCTTCAGCTTGCCGTCCTGCTCGAGCAGCAGGATCGCAAAGGCCGTGAACTGCTTGGAGACGGAGGCGAGGTTGAACACCGAATGCGCATCAAGCGGCTTGCCGCGCTCGAGGTCGGAGAGCCCGAAGGCAAGCGCGCGGGTCAGCTTGCCGCCCTCCGCCACGCCGACCGTGCAGCCGGGCTCCCCGGGCTTCACGTGCGCGGCCATCACCCGGGCAATGCCCGCGTCAACGTCGTCGGCGATCGCGATGGCGGCAGGCAGCGCGAGCGCCGCGGCGGCGATGAGGCGGGCGGCAATCGGCATGGGTGGCCATCCTTGCGACGACAAGCCCCGGATTCTGATTCAAACTGTCCGTAGCAAGCAACGGAAACCCATGATCCAGAGTCCCTACCTGCTGTTCCTCGGCGACGCGCCGGACATCGAAACCGCAAAGACGGCAGCCGGCATCCGCCAATGGCGCGGCGAACTGTGCGCAGGCCAGCTGCGCCTGCCCGGCTGCCGCGTCGACCTCGGCCTGCCGGACCTCGACCCGCAGGCAGCGGCGGCCCGCGGGATCCGCACGCTCCTCATCGGCATCGCGAACGTCGGCGGATTCATCGCGCCCAACTGGGTGGCAGCCATCGTGGCATCCCTCGAGGCCGGGCTCGACGTGGCATCGGGACTGCACACGCCGCTCGCGAGCGTCCCCGAGATCGCCGCGGCGGCGGAACGGACCGGTAGGCGCCTGATCGAGGTGCGCCAGCCGGACCAGCCCTTCATGCGTGGCTGTCCCCGTGTTCCGCCTGATGGGGCGCAACTACGAAGCCGCAGTGATGAGCGGCGGCTTCATCGGCTTTATGCTCGGCACCACGGCGAACGCGATGGCGGTCATGCGCGCGCTCGCCGAGCGCTACGGACCGGCGCCGCGCGCCTTCCTGGTCGCGCCGATCGTCGGCGCGTTCTTCATCGACTTCACCAACGCGATCATCATCACGCTGTTCATCAACGTGCTCGCGTGAATCGTCCGACGACACGCCGCAGCCCGTGAGTGCCTGGCGGCAGCGGCTCAAGTGGCTCGTCTACGCGGCCCTGGCCGCCAACTTCCTCGTGTACCTGTACCAGGATGTCGAGTACGCGCCCTATGTCCTGGATGCGGACTCGTCGATTCGCGAGGTGCTCGTGGCCTACGCCACCTCGATCGACCTGGTCGCCTGGTTCACGCTGATCCTGCTGTTCGAGGTGGAGACGACCGTGCGCGCCGGCCGCCCCTGGGAGGGCGCGGCGAAGTGGGCCGTCAAGGGCGTGCGGGTCCTTTGCTACGCGACCGTACTGCACACGACTTTCGCGAACGTCATGGCGCTCGAGGAGTTCAGGCATCCCGCGCCTCTGCCGCCGGCGGCCGACGTCTGCGCGTACGCCGGCGAGTGGACGCTGCTGCGTAACCGCGACTACCTCGAGATCGATGCGGGAAATTGCCGCACGCTCGGCCGCGGGCACGAGTTCTTCGCGCTCTCGGACGACAAGGTGCTGACCGATCGGGAAGGGCTCGCCGAGGGCACGCTACTCGCCTGGACCGACATCGCCGAAAGCGTGGCCTGGCTGCTCATCGTGGTGCTGACGGAGGTCGCCGTGCGGCGCCTGCGTATCAGCCGCGGACTGCGCCCGCGTCCGGCACACCTCCTGCGCGCGAAGATGCTGCTGTACGCGGCGATTCTCGCAATCTCCCTCTTCTGGGGGTCGAAAGGCCAGATCCTCTACCTCTGGGACGAGCTGGTCTGGATCCTCGGCTTCCTGGTGATCGACTGGAACTTGCGCGACTGGCAGCGGTTCCGGCGCGCGTTCAGCGTTTCGCCGACAGCCGCCTAGGTGCCCGCCCCTTCGCCGTCGCTTCGTCCGTGTGCAGGGCAAGCAGCGAGTCCATCAGGTCATCGTCGGCGCTCGAGCAGATGCCGAGCAGCAGGGCCTCGTCCTGGCCCTTGGGCAGAACGTAGGCGTGACCCATGGTGCTGTCTATGTAGATGGATTCGCCGGTCTCGAGAACCACCGGCTCGTAGAATTCGGTGTGGATTTCCACCGGCCCCTGCAGCACGTAGATGTACTCCTCGCCCGGGTGATGCACGAGCGTGGGACCGAGGGCTGGGCAGAAGCTGTTCACGCTGCAGCTGCTGCCGGCTGGGCCGCCGGAAGAGGCGGGTGACCCAAGCGGTGCCGTGCGCGCGGGCGGGTTCTCACTGCATGCCGGGGTGGCCATCGCGCCACACCAGCGCGGCAAGCTCGAACGGCTGTGCCGCTATGTGAGCCGCCCGCCGGTGGCCTGCGAGCGTCTGGCGCTGACGCCAACGGGCCAGGTGCGCTACACGCTCAAGACGCCGTACCGGGATGGCACCACGCACATCGTGCTGGAACCGCTGGACCTGATGGCGCGGCTGGCCGCGCTGGTGCCGCCGCCGCGCATGCATCTGACCCGGTATCACGGGGTGTTCGCCCCGCACAGCAAGCTGCGCGCCGCGGTGACGCCCGCGCACCGGGGCCTGGGTGCGGCAAAGCAGCCGCCCGCGGGTTCGGCCAAGCCGCCGACACCGCGGCACGTGGCGATGGACTGGGCGCGGCGTCTGAAGCGCGTGTTTGGCATCGAGATCGAGGACTGTGCCCGCTGCGGCGGGAAGCTCAAGGTCATCGCCACATCGCGGAGCCGCAGGTCATCGCGAAGATCCTCGCGCACCTGGAGCGCACGGCGCCGCAGCCGTACCCGACCGCGCTGCCGCTCGGGGCGCGGGCGCCGGCGCTGCCGTCCAGGCTGCTGTGAACTGGCAGGTGACGGGCAATTGCGCTGGCCGCTGACGCGGCCGGCTGCGACGGATAGGTGCCTGAATTCAGGTCAGGGGCGGGGCAGGGCGGAATCGGGGTGCGGGCCGGGGCATCTGCCGCCGGCGGGCGGTCCGGCGCGGCTTGCGGGTGGCCGCGTTTGCCGGGCAAGGCTGGTTAACGCTAGGCTCGCGCTCACCGTCAGCCCGGTTACGCGCACACGGATCGGCCTGGACAGGTGGTTTGAATTTCCTTGTATGTTCTCGGAGAGCCCGAAGGCAAGCGCGCGGGTCAGCTTGCCGCCCTCCGCCACGCCGACCGTGCAGCCGGGCTCCCCGGGCTTCACGTGCGCGGCCATCACCCGGGCAATGCCCGCGTCAACGTCGTCGGCGATCGCGATGGCGGCAGGCAGCGCGAGCGCCGCGGCGGCGATGAGGCGGGCGGCAATCGGCATGGGTGGCCATCCTTGCGACGACAAGCCCCGGATTCTGATTCAAACTGTCCGTAGCAAGCAACGGAAACCCATGATCCAGAGTCCCTACCTGCTGTTCCTCGGCGACGCGCCGGACATCGAAACCGCAAAGACGGCAGCCGGCATCCGCCAATGGCGCGGCGAACTGTGCGCAGGCCAGCTGCGCCTGCCCGGCTGCCGCGTCGACCTCGGCCTGCCGGACCTCGACCCGCAGGCAGCGGCGGCCCGCGGGATCCGCACGCTCCTCATCGGCATCGCGAACGTCGGCGGATTCATCGCGCCCAACTGGGTGGCAGCCATCGTGGCATCCCTCGAGGCCGGGCTCGACGTGGCATCGGGACTGCACACGCCGCTCGCGAGCGTCCCCGAGATCGCCGCGGCGGCGGAACGGACCGGTAGGCGCCTGATCGAGGTGCGCCAGCCGGACCAGCCCTTCATGC
>VGUH01000031.1 GCA_016874295.1 Gammaproteobacteria bacterium
CTGAAAACCCACACCCGAGGACGCTTGCGCTCCATGCAACGCCGCCCCACCCTGGTGCGGGCGTTCTGGCAGCAAGCCGAGCTGGCGCTCTGAGATTGTCATGTATTTATGCAAGGCTCAATAGAACGAGTAACCGAGCGAAGTCACGACGCCGAAGTCCGAAGTCTCAGCCAGTTCGTCCGGCGGGTCCGAGTCGTAGCTGTGGTAGAAGGACAGGTCGAGATAGAAGTCGCTGATGATTTCGCGCCGCAGCGAAACACTCGTGTCGGTGCGATAACGGCCGGACTCGGTGAGGCTCGGGTATACCACCGCCCGCGCGGTCAGGCTGGTCGTCGGCGAGGCGAAATCGAACACGCGCCAGTCGCCGCCGAGGATGGCCTCGAGGCTCGTCTGATCGTCCGCGTCGCCAGTCGCCCACTCGCGCGTGGCACCGACGCCGGCAAAGGCCGCCACCTCGTTGCTGGTGGTCTGCAGGAAGTACTTCCCGTAGCCGCCGCCCACCAGGACGCGCGCGTCGATGCCGGTCTGCTCGTTGCGCTCGAACGAGGACAACCCGGCCCAGAAATGGCCGCCGGGTCGCAACCAGCGATAACCGTAGCGGACCGAGTCGCGGTCGATCGTGCCCTGCTCGGGATCGCGTGTCGAGTTGACGTCGACGTTGAAACTCCAGCTCGACGCGGGCCCGCGGTAGTTGGTGTTGAAGCTGCCGCTCAGCACTGTGATGTCACTCGACTTCGTGTAGTCGAAGCCGAGCGAGAACGAGCCATGCACGCGGTCGAGCCTGCGCTGCTCCGACTGGGACATGCGCGCGATATTCGCCGTCGCGACGCGTCGTGTGATCCGGTCGTCGCCGGCGATGGCGATATGGCCCGCCTCCGCGTCGCGCGCGAAGCTGCCATATAGCAGGTTCCCGGCGACATCCTCGAGTATGAATGCCTGCGGGCTTTCGAGGCTGACGACGTCGGGCCATTCGATCTGCACCGTGCCCATCGAGTCGGTGTCGACCGCCAGGCGGCCGTAAGGCAGCCGGCGGGACCTACCTCGGCTACCGCTATCGGCCGCTGTTCCGGCAGACCGACAACGCCAGTGGGGGCGCGTTCGACTACTTCGACAAGGGCGTCCTGCGCAACGGTTTTGCGCTCATCGCCTGGCCTGCGGACTACGGCGCGAGCGGCGTGATGACCTTCATCGTGAATCACGACGGCGTGGTGTTCCAGAAGGACCTGGGCGAAGGCACGGAGGTCGCGGTCGCCGCGATCGAGGCTTACGACCCGGACTCGAGCTGGGTCGCCGTCATCGACAGTGATTGAAGGGCACGCCGGGCAGACCGCCCGGCACGAACCGGCCGACAGGCGATCAGCCGGCGTCCGGCACGTGCAACGTGTCGACGCCGTCAGGCGTCAGCCGACGGGCTTCGATACGACCTCGGAATACTGGCTCTCGTTGCCGTTCGCATCGTAGGCGGTCGCGACGAAGTAGTAGGTGCCGGCCGGGAGATTCTCGATCACGCAACTCGTAATGCCGGGATTCGGGATCTGCAGCAGATTCGGATAGCTGCCCAGAGAATTGCCGTAGCGGATCCGGTAGCCGGCCAGATTCTCGAGCACGGAGCCGTCCTCACGCTGGGTCGGGGCGACCCACGACAGCGTCGCGCTGCCGAGCGCGACCTAGGCGACGTCGATCGAGAAGGCCGGCAGCGCCGTGGTGAGCTGTCCGTCGCTCACGCGGATGGTGATGTCCCGATAGGTGCCGGTGCTGCCGACCGGAGGCGTTCCTGACAGGCGGCCGGTCGACGAACTGAATGTCGCCCACGCCGGCCGGTTCGTGATGCTGAAGGTCAGTGCGTCGCCATCGGCGTCGGCCGCCGTCGGCGTGAACGCGTAGGCCTGTCCTTCAAGCGCCGAAGTCGCCGGCGTTCCGCCGATGGTCGGCGCCTGATTCGCCGCGCTCACGATGATGGAGAATGGCGCGAGCGCCGCGGTCAGCACGCCGTCGCTGACCGCGATGACGATGTCGACATGCTCGCCGATCGCCGCGTTGGACGGCGTGCCGCTGAGGCGTCCCGTGGACGTGCTGAAGGATGCCCACGGCGGCTTGTTGGCAACGCTGAAGGAAATCGCCTTGCCTTCCGGATCCGAGGCCGTCGGCGTGAACGAGTAGGACTGGCCTACCGGCGCGACGGCAGCCGGAGTGCCGCTGATCACCGGCGCCTGGTTGACAGCCTGGTTCGCGCAGGCGGCTGATCGCCGCGCCTTGCCCTGGCAGTCCTTTGGTGCCCCGGTCGCGGGTACTGCCCATGCGGCCAATGCAGCCATGAGCGCCGCCGCAGCAATGCCCGGCGCCGCAACTCTTTCCGAGATTCGATTCAATGCCATGTCGACCACCCGTCGTTATCGGGCTGTCGACTCGGCGGACGGGTGCGGGGCGCAACCGGACGTGTGTCGTCGCTGCGTCGCGTGGCAACCCCGCTATCGTGGGCCGAGAGGCCGACAGACCGGAAGCTTTGCGTCCCCGCCTTTCGACGGGTTTGCCTTGTTTCACTGAGACCTTATTCTCGCGCCGATCGGCGGCGAGATCACGCGCGATGTCGGCCACCGAATGACGACTGCTTCACACTTTCTGAAATCCAGAGCGAAGGGGACGCGCCCCTCGGACGGTGCCGGGTCGCACTTATCGCACTTATTGGCCGACCGGCCAATAAGTGCGATAAGTGCGACCCGGCACCGTTCAAGCCCGTTCGGCGCGCTTGCGGTCGCCCTCGCGCAGGTGGCGCTTGCGCAGGCGGATGTTCCTGGGCGTGACTTCGACGAGCTCGTCCTCGGCGATGTACTCCATCGCCTGCTCGAGCGACATCCGTACCGGCGGCGTCAGCAGCACGTTCTCATCCTTGCTCTGGGTGCGGATGTTGGTGAGCTTCTTGCCCTTCAGCGGGTTCACGACCATGTCGCCGTCGCGGCTCGACTCGCCGACGATCTGGCCCTCGTACACGACGTCGCCGGGCGCGACGAACAGGCGCCCGCGCTCCTGCAGGTTGAACAGCGCATAGGCGAGCACCTCGCCACGCGCGTTCGAGATCATCACGCCCGATGAACGTTCCGCGAGCTGCTTCTCGACCACCGGCGCGAAGCGCTCGAACACGTGGTACATGAGCCCCGTGCCGCTCGTCATGGTGCGGAACTCGGTCTGGAAGCCGATCAGGCCGCGCGACGGAATACGGTAGTCGAGCCGCACGCGGCCCTTGCCGTCCGGGACCATGTCCGCGAGCTCCCCGCCCCGCTCGCCGAGCGCCTGCATGACCGCGCCCTGCGCCGTCGCCTCGACGTCCACCGTGAGCTGTTCCCACGGCTCGACCCGCACGCCACCCTCTTCCTTCACCACCACGTGCGGCCGCGACACCGCGAGCTCGTAGCCCTCGCGGCGCATGTTCTCGATCAGGATGCCGAGGTGCAGCTCGCCGCGCCCGTAGACGACGAACCGGTCCGGATCGTCCGTCTCATCGACCCGCAGCGCGACATTCGACAGCGTTTCGCGCAGCAACCGCTCACGCACCTGGCGGCTGGTCACGAACTTGCCTTCCTGCCCGAACAACGGCGAGGTGTTGGTCTCGAAGGTCATGCTGATCGTCGGTTCGTCGACGACCAGCGCCGGCAGCGCCTCGACATGCTCCGGATCGCACAGCGTATCCGAGATCTTGGGCGCCTCCAGCCCGGAGAATGCGACGATGTCCCCCGCGCGCGCCTCCTCGACCTCGATCCGCTCGAGCCCCATGAAGCCGAACACCTGGCCGACACGCTCAGTGCGCACTTCCCCCTCACGGCTCACCACCGCGACTTGCATGCCACGGCGGATCGTGCCGCGGCGGATGCGGCCGATGCCGATCGAGCCGACGTAGCTCGAGTAGTCGAGCTGGCTCACCTGCAGCTGCAGCGGGCCGTCGACGTCCACGTGCGGCGCCGGGCAGCGCTCGACGATGGTCTCGAACAGCGCCGTCATGTCCTCGCCCAGCTTGTCCGGCGCGAGGCCGGCGACGCCGCGCAGCGCCGAGGTATACACGACCGGGAAGTCGAGCTGCTGCTCGCTCGCACCCAGGCAGTCGAACAGGTCGAAGGTGCGGCTCACGACCCAGTCCGGCCGCGCCTCCGGCCGGTCGATCTTGTTCACCACGACGATCGGCGCGAGGCCGTGCGCGAACGCCTTCTGCGTCACGAACCGCGTCTGCGGCATCGGCCCGTCCACCGCGTCCACCAGCAGCAGCACGCAGTCGACCATCGACAGCACCCGCTCCACCTCGCCGCCGAAGTCGGCGTGGCCGGGCGTGTCCACGATGTTGATCCGGTACTCGCGCCACTGGATCGCGGTGTTCTTTGCGAGGATCGTGATCCCGCGCTCGCGCTCGAGCGCGTTCGAGTCCATCACCCGCTCCGCGACGGGCTTGCGCAGGTCGAGCGTGCCCGACTGGCGCAGCAGCTTGTCCACGAGCGTGGTCTTGCCGTGATCGACGTGCGCGATGATCGCGATGTTCCTGAGGTTCTGGATCATGGGCTTACGAAGGGGACTCGCCCCTTGTAAAAAGGTCGCGCATTGTAAGCTGCGAGTGGGCTGGAATCTAGGTCACAAAAGTGACGTAAGCTATTGATTTATTATTCTTCTGACTCCAGCACGCCGAGCTGTTCCTCGAGCTCCGCCACATGGCGCTCCCAGTAGCGCGCCTCGCCGAACCAGGGAAACGCGCGCGGGAACGCGGGATCGTGCCAGCGGCGCGCCAGCCAGGCGGCGTAATGCACCATCCTGAGGGCCCTGAGCGGCTCGATCAGCGCCGTCTCGACCGGATCGAATTCGGCGAACTGCGCGTATCCCTCGAGGATCTCCGCGAGCTGCGCGCGCATTTCGTCCGGCCGACCGGCCAGCAGCATCCAGATATCCTGGATCGCCGGCCCGGTCATGCAGTCGTCGAGGTCGACGAAATGCGGGCCCCGGTCAGTCCACAGCACGTTGTTGCGGTGGCAGTCGCCATGGATGCGCAGGTAGCGCAGCGTACCGGTCCGCGCAAGACCCGCCTCGACCCGCTCGAGCAGCTCCGCCGCCACCCGCTCGTAGCGATGCCGGACGTAATCCGGGATCCGGTCTTCCGCGAGCAGCCAGGCGACGGATTGCCGGCACATGACTTCGGGCGAGAGCCGCGCGCGATGCTCGAAGCGGCGCGTCGCTCCGACCGCGTGAATGCGCCCGAGGAAGCGCCCGATCCACTGCCGGTCGTCCGCCGTGCCGAGCTCCGGCCACTGGCCGCCGCGGCGGGGATAGATCGCGAGCCGATAGCCGCGAAACACCGGCACGGGGCCATCCCCCAGCGCCTCCCCGCGCGGCAGTTCGAACGGGGCGATCACGGGTATTTCCGCCGCCGCCAGCTCGCGCGCGAAGGCATGCTCCTCCGCGATCGCAGGATCGCTCCAGCGGCCCGGCCGGTAGAATTTCACGACCAACGGCTCCGCGTCCTCGCAGCCGACCTGGAACACGCGGTTCTCGTAGCTGCCAAGCGCCAGGATCCGGCCATCGCTCGGAAATCCCGCGGATTCCACGGCAGCGATGATCAGATCTGGTGACAGGTTCGCAAACGGGGCCTCGTCGGCCGTTGCTATCATTCGGCCACGATAACGTGGAGCCCCGATGACTACCATCCTCGTGACCGGCGGCGCCGGCTACATCGGCAGCCACGTCGCGCGCCAGCTCGGCGAACGCGGCGAGAACCTGGTCACTCTCGACAACCTCTGCACCGGTTTCCGCGGTGCCGTGCTGCACGGTGCATTCGTGCAGGGTGACACCGGCGACGCGGCCGTGGTCGCGAAAACCCTCGCCGATCACCGCATCGACACCGTCATGCACTTCGCGGCGCACATCCAGGTGCCGGAGTCGGTCGCGAACCCGCTCAAGTACTACCGCAACAACACCGCGAACACGCGTACGCTCCTCGAGTGCTGCGTCGCCGCCGGCGTGAAGCACTTCGTCTTCTCCTCGACGGCCGCCGTGTACGGCATGCCGCCCGGCGGCGTTGCCGACGAAACCACGCCGACCGTGCCGATCAATCCCTACGGCTGGTCGAAGCTCATGACCGAGCAGATGCTGCGCGACGTCGCCGCCGCCACGCCGATGCGTTACGTGGCGCTGCGCTACTTCAACGTCGCGGGTGCCGACCCTGGCGGGCGCATCGGCTAATCGACGCCCGAGGCGACCCACCTCATCAAGGTCGCCTGCGAGCACGTGGTCGGCAAGCGCGACCGGATCGCGATCTACGGCACGGACTACGAGACCCCGGACGGCACCTGCATCCGCGACTACATCCACGTCGAGGATCTCGCCGCGGCCCATCTGCACGCGCTCGACTACCTGCGTGCCGGCGGCGCGCCGACCACGCTCAATTGCGGCTACGGTCGCGGATTCAGCGTGCGTGAAGTGCTGGCGGAGGTCGCCCGGGTCGCGGGAACAAAGCTTTCCGTCACCGAGTCCGCCCGCCGCGCCGGGGACCCGCCGCAGCTCGTGGCGGCCGCGCGCCGCATCCGCGACACCCTCGGCTGGACGCCGCGGCACGAGGACCTGGCCGGCATCGTGGCGACCGCCCTCGCCTGGGAAAGGCAGCTGCTGCGCCAACCCATGGCCTGACGGTTACCATAGGGGCATGAGCCGGATCCGGCCCCAGTCCCTCAGCGGCCTGCTGTCCGCGGCGCTCCTGCTGATCGTCCTGCCGCTCACCGCGGCACTCGTGTACGGGGGCGTGCAGCTGCGCAATCTATCGCGCGCCGGCGACGTGCTGGTGCGCGACAGCATCACGCTGACCCAGCGAACCCAGCGCCTGTACCAGCACATCACGGCGATGGAGCGTTCCGCGAACGTCTACAGCATCCTGGACGACCCGCGGGTCGTCAGCGCCTTCGAGCAGAACTATGCCGCCTTCATTGCCACGCTGGACCAGGTCACCGCCTACGTCCCCGCCCCCGACATCGCCAAGGTGCGCGCGGCCGGCAGCCACGCCGCGGCGCTGATCCGCCGCCCCGGCGAGCAGTTCCTCACCACGGCCACGGTCAGCCAGCGATTCAGCGCCCTGAGCCGCGCGGCGGATACGCTGGCCGAAAAGGCGCGGCTCGGCATCGACTCACGCCTCAAGGAGGTCGCGGAACAGGCGCAGGCCACGCAGCAGGGCCTCCTGTGGTCGATCACGGCGCTGGTGCCGGCGGCGCTCGTGCTCGCCGGCATCTTCTGGTATTTCGTGCTGCGGCCGCTGCGCGCCATCGACCGCGCCATCAGCGACCTCGGCCGCGGCGCCCTGACGCAGGCGATCGCGATCAGCGGGCCCGCCGACCTCGCGGCGCTCGGCCGCCAGCTCGAGTGGCTGCGCACGCGCCTGGTCGACATCGCGCTCGAGCGCAACCGCTTCCTGCGCCACATGTCGCACGAGCTCAAGACCCCGCTCGCCAACATCCGCGAAGGAACCGACCTGTTGCTCGACGGCGCCGTGGGACCGATCGACGACAACCAGCGCGAGGTCGCCTCGATCCTGCGCGAGAACGCGCTGCGCCTGCAGCAGTTGATCGAGAACCTGCTGTCCTACAGCGCCTGGAAGGCGCGCGTCACCAGCGTCGACCTGACGAACTTCCGCCTCTCCTCGCTGGTCGGCACGGTGATCGACAGCCAGCGGCTCGCGATGGCGGCGCGCGACATCACGCTCGACATGCACGTCGCCGATCTGCACCTGGTGGCGGACCGCGCGAAGCTGAAGCTCGTGCTCGAGAACCTGCTGTCGAACGCCATCAAGTTCACGCCGCACGGCGGCACGATTCACCTGCACGCCTACCCGGACGGTGCGGTGACGGTCATCGACTTCGCCGATACCGGTCCGGGCATTGCACCGGACGAGCGCGACAAGGTGTTCGACGCGTTCTATTCCGGCAGCACGCCGCAGGGCGGGCCGCTCAAGGGCACCGGCATCGGCCTGTCCGTGGTGCGCGAATTCGTCGAGGCGCACGGCGGGACGGTCGAGATCGTGACCGGGCAATACCCCGGCGCGCACCTGCGCATCCGGCTGCCCGCGGCGTCCCGGCCGGAGGCCGCGCATGCGGCCTGAACGCCTCGCCGCGCTGCTCCTCGCCGTCGGCCTGGTTGCCGGCTGCAAGAGCGTGGACGACTGGACCGGGCTCAAGCGCGGCAAGGAGACGACGCCGGTCGCGCGCACGGACGACGGGCAGGTGATCGCCGGTTACCTGGCGATGCTCGACCAGCTCGGCCGCGGCGGCACCGCCGAGCAGGCGGAGATCGTCGCGACGACGCGCAACGCCTACCTGCAGGACCCCTCGACGCAGAAGCGCCTGCGCTACGCATTCGTGCTCGCGGTCCCGGGTCATGCGGCGAGCGATGCGGCGGGCGCCCGGTCGCTGCTCGGCGAGGCGCTCGCGACCCCGGAGACCCTGCTGCCCTCGGAGCGGGCGCTGGCGGATCTCATGATCCGCGACCTCGACGCCCGGCTTGCCCTCGCGCAGGAGAACGAGACCCTGCGCAATGGCAGCACGCCGCAGGAGGATCACCGAATCGCCGAGCTGAACCGCCGCCTGCAGGCTGAGACCACCGAGAAGGACCGCCTGCGCCGCGAGCTCGAGCGCGCCGAGGCCAAGCTGGAAGCCATTGCCACGCTGGAGGGCGGCAATACGCCGCCCCGGCCATGAAGACGCCGCTGGGCCGCCGCCCGCGGGTCGTGCTGGTCGATGACGACCCGGGGCTCCTGCGCCTCATCACGATCCGCCTGCGCTCCGAGGGCTTCGAGGTCGCCGCCTGCGAGAACGCCAGCCAGGCACTCACGACCGTGCCCCGCTTCCTGCCGGACGTCCTGGTCACGGACCTCAGGATGAAGGACAAGGACGGGATATCGCTCCTGAAGGACCTGCAGGGCCGCTACCCGGCGCTGCCCGTCATCCTGCTCACCGCCCACGGCACGATCCCGGACGCCGTCACGGCCACCAAGAGCGGCGCATTCGCCTTCCTGACCAAGCCAGTCGAGAAGCAGCAGCTGCTCGAGCAGATCGAGGCCGCGCTCAAGGTATCCGGCTTCGCAAGCGTGACCGAGGACTGGCGCACCGGGATCATCACTCGCAACCCCGTCATGGAGGAGCGGCTGTCCCAGGCGCTCATCGCGGCCGGCTCGGACGCCCCGCTCCTGATCACCGGCCAGCCGGGCACCGGCAAGGCCCAGCTTGCCCGCGCCGTCCACCAGGCGAGCGCGCGGCGTGGCGGACGCTTCCTCACCGTCGCTTGCGTGACCGCCACCCAGGCGCTGCTCCAGGCGGCCCTCGATGGCCGCGGCGACCCCGACGGCCCGCCCCGCCCGGCCGAGGCGCCCGCCGGCACCGTCCTGCTCGACGAAGTGGGCGACCTCCCCCCGGAACTGCAGATCTCGCTCTACAGCCTGCAGGACAACGAGCCGGTGCGCATCGTCTCGACCACCGCGCGCAACCTGCCGGAGCTGATCCAGCGCGGCCGCTTCCGCGAGGACCTCTTCTACCGCCTGAGCGTCAGCCGCATCGACCTGCCGCCGCTCTCGCAGCGGCGCGACGACATCCCGCTGCTGGCCGCCCATTTCATGGACGAGCTGGCCCGGGGCAGCGGCACCCGCCACGTGCTCGCGCCCGAGGCGGTCGAGCTGCTGATGGTCGGCGAGTGGCCGGGCAACGTGCGCCAGCTCGCGACCCTCCTGCAGCACGCGGCCTCGCTCGCCACTGGCCCCGTGGTCAGCGCCGAGCTCGTGCAGCGCGTGCTCGGCACCGGCACGGCGCCGCAGGTGTCGACTTTCGACGAGGCCCGCGACGAGTTCATGCGCAACTACCTGGTCCAGCTCCTGCAGATCACGCGCGGCAACGTCACCCAGGCCGCCCGGCTCGCGGGCCGTAACCGGACCGACTTCTACAAGCTGCTTGCCCGCCACGGGCTGCAGTCCGAAGAATTCAAGATTCGCTAGGACAGGCGAAGGGGTCAGGGAAAAGGGGACGCTAACCTTTCAAAAAGGGGACGCTAACCGTTTCCGACATCACCGCGATCCTGGAAACGGTTAGCGTCCCCTTTTCCAGCGTCCCTTCCGATCAGTCGTTGACGCGGCGGCCGCCGCTGGAACCGCGATCGGACATCATGTGTGCGTGGGGATTGGCGAAGTTGACGCGCCGGTCGCGCGAACTGCGTTCAGAATGATCGCCCGTGTCAAGTCGTTCGGGTTCCTGCCGTAGTAGATGCGGTAGCCGGCCAGATTCGTCAGTGCGCTCCCGTCCGAGTTCGTCGTCGGGGGATACCAGGAAAGCGTGGCGGCCCCGATCGCGAACGCGTGGACCGAGATGTCGAACGCCTGCAGGTCTGCGCTCGCTGACCCGTCGGAGACGCTGATGGCGATATTCGTGAAGTTGCCGACGTCGGCGCTCGTCGGCGTGCCGGAGATGCGCCCGGTCTGCGGGTTGAAATCGGCCCACAGGGGCTTGCGCGCGATCGAGAATTGCAGGCTGTCTCCATCGGCATCGCTGGCCGATGGCGTGAATTCGTAGAATTCGCCTTCCACGACGGACGTCGAGGGCGAGCCCGAAATGACCGGGGCCTGATTGGAGAGCCCAGGCGGATTCGCGCCCCCGGTCTCGTCGTCTATCTCGTCGTCGAAACAGCCCCCGAGCACCAGCAAGGCACCCAGCAGCGCTGCGATCCGGACCCTCTCTTGCATGCCCGCCCCTTTCGCTTGCCGAACAGGGCGAAACCGCACTGGCAGTGAGGCCGGTCAGCCACCTGACTCACGACATTGACGGCGATGGAGCAGGAAACGCGGATTGAGGCGTCTCGGGCGCTCCCTGGCCGGCAACCCCGCTGGCGTGGGCTCACCTGGAGCCTTTAGCCCGGAAGCTTTGCGTCCCCACCTTTCGATGGGTTTGCCCTTGATACGCAATCGAGTCTAGTTACGTTCAGTAGGCACAACTGAGAACCGCATCACGCGCAGTCAAACGCGCTGTGATTTGCGGGCCACAAGCGTCATAAGTCCCTGCTGTCCCGCGATTATTGTGATACCCATTGTCGCCGGACGGCGACGCGGTGGTAGGATGGACACCGTCGAAATGGCACACCCGCTGCGAGGCGGGGTCGCAAAGCCGCGGATCTTCCCGCAACGGGGAGACTGCCGGGTTACCGAACAGGACGACTGTCCCGTAACCGGCAAGGAGCTCGCGGCAGTGCTTCAATCAAGGAATCAATGGCGGTGATAGCGCGCAAGCGGCCATGTCCGCGTGTGCCCTGCGCCTGCGCCACATCGGCGTCATCGCTACCGGATCGAAGGGGGGAAGCGACCGAATAACAAGACGTTCGGAATCCGCTGGGGAATGTGGGGGCGGCACCAGCCGCCCCTCTTTTTTTAAGGATGGCGTCCCCACGGGGATTCGAACCCCGGTCGCGACCGTGAAAGGGTCGTGTCCTAGGCCTCTAGACGATGGGGACCCGGGAAATTGGTGGAGCCAGACGGGATCGAACCGTCGACCTCTTGCATGCCATGCAAGCGCTCTCCCAGCTGAGCTATGGCCCCACGCAGGGCGCGCATTCTCCGTACGATTGCTCGGTGTGTCAATGGCTTACGCAATGCGCTAGCCCGCGTACGCCAGCGCGCGATCCACCCGCGCGAGCGTTTCCTCGCGCCCCAGGATCGCAAGCGTCCGGTCGATCGGCGGGCTGACGCCGCCGCCGGAGACTGCGACCCGCAATGGCTGCGCGACCTTGCCGAGGCCGGCGCCGCTCTGCTCCGCCAGTGCCTGGATCGCTGCATGGATTGCGGGTGCGCTCCAGTCGCCAAGCTCCGCCAGCACCGCCCGCGCCTGCTCGAGCAGCGGCCTGGTCTCGGCGTTCAGGTTCTTACGCGCCGCCTTCTCGTCGTAGGCCGCCGGCGCCTCGAAGAAGAACCGGCTCGCCTGCGCCATTTCCTTCAAGGTCTTCGACCGCTCGCGCTGCGCTTCCACGATCGGCTCGAGCGCGGGGCCCTTCGAAGCGTCCACCCCCAGGCGTTCGAGCTGCCAGCACAATTCGACGGCTATTCGCGCGGGCGACAGCTTCATCAAGTGCTGCTGGTTGATCCAGGCGAGCTTGTCGGGATTGATCGCCGAGGCGGACTTATTGACGTCCTTGATGTCGAAGAGCCGGGTCATCTCCTCGAGCGAGAAGATCTCCTGGTCGCCGTACGACCAGCCGAGCCGCGCCAGGTAGTTGAGGAGCGCCTCCGGCAGGTAGCCCTCCTCGCGGTAGTGGAGCACCGAGACCGCGCCGTGGCGCTTGGAAAGTTTGGTGCCGTCCGGCCCGAGGATCATCGGCAGATGCGCGTAAACCGGCGGCTCGACGCCCATCGCGCGCAGCATGTTCATCTGCCGCGGCGTGTTGTTGAGGTGATCGTCGCCGCGGATCACGTGGGTGATCTTCATGTCGTAGTCGTCCACGACCACGCAGAAGTTGTAGGTCGGGTTGCCGTCCGAGCGCTCGATGATCAGGTCGTCGAGCTCGGCGTTCTGGAACACCACCTTGCCGTGCACGGCGTCGTCCACGATGACCGCGCCCTCGAGCGGGTTCCTGAATCGGACCACCGGCGTCACGCCCTCGACCGGACCGGTGCGCGCGCGGCAGCGGCCGTCGTAGCGCGGCTTCTCCTTGCGCGCGAGCTGGGCGTTGCGCATCGCCTCCAGCTCGTCCTTGCTGCAGTAGCAGTGGTAGGCCTTGCCCTCCGCGAGCCACTGCCGGATGACCTCGCGGTAACGCGGGTAGCGCTCGGTCTGGTAGAACGGGCCCTCGTCGGCGTGCAGGCCGAGCCATTCCATGCCGTCCAGGATCACCTGCACGGCCGCGGGGGTGGAGCGCTCGCGATCGGTGTCCTCGACCCGCAGGATGAAGGTGCCGCCGTGCCGGCGCGCATAGAGCCAGCAGAAAAGTGCCGTGCGCACCCCGCCGATGTGCAGCAGGCCGGTCGGGCTGGGCGCGAAGCGGGTGCGGACGTCGTTACTCATGGCAGTGACGCTACATTGAACCAGCCAGGCAGTGCTACCACGGCAGCCCGGGACTGGTCAGCGGGCCGAGCCTGTTGGCGAGCGGCAATGGCATCCTGGACCAGAGCGACTGCGCCGCTTGTGCCAGGCGGCCGTGGCCGCCGGTCGCGGCGCCGGTCGGAAGCAGTGGATAGGCCCAAAAGAGCGGCCGTGCT
>VGUH01000032.1 GCA_016874295.1 Gammaproteobacteria bacterium
CTGCCCTGGTCCGAGTGATGCAACAGCGCCTCGGGTTTGCCACGACGCCACACCGCCATTACCAGAGCATCTGTGACGAGCTGCGCCGTCATGCGGCTACTCATCGACCAGCCGACGACCAGGCGCGAGAACAGGTCGAGTACGACCGCGAAATACAGCCAGCCCTCGTGGGTCCAGATATACGTGAAGTCAGCGACCCAGCGTTGGTTCGGCGCCGTGGCCTCGAACTGCCGCTCAAGCAGGTTCGGCGCGATCGCGCTCGGTAGTCGTTGCCCAGCGTCCGATGGCAGGCGCCGCCGCCGATGGCGCGCCCGCAGGCCTTCCACCCGCATCAGCCGCGCCACTCGATGCCGACCACAGCGCTGGCCCCAGGCGCGCAGGTCGCGCCAGACCCGCGGGCTGCCATAGGTCCGCTCGCTCTGCTCGAAGCTGGTGCGGACCAGCGCCAGCAGTTGCAGGTTCTCCCGACTGCGGCGGCTCGGCGGCCGTCGCAACCACTCGTAAAACCCGCCCCGCGAGACACCGAGCGCCTCGCACAGATCCCGCGTCCGCCATGCCCCTCGGTGCTTCGCGATGAACTCGAACCTCACCGTGGTTCCTTCGCGAAGTAGGCGATGGCTTTTCTTAAAATGTCGCGCTCGGCCTTGGTCTTGGCGAGCTCGCGCCGCAGCCGGGCAACCTCCGCGTCATCCGGCCGCATCCGGCCCTGACCCGGGAACGCCTGCTCGCGATGCGCCTCGACGTTCCTGACCCACTTGCGCAGCACGTTCTCGTGCAGCCCGAGATCAGCGGCCGCCTGGCGCACCGCCACACCGCGTTCCTTCACCAGCTTGACCGCCTCGAGCTTGAACTCGGGCGTGAATCTCCGTCTGCCCATCTGACACCTCCGAGATCATCTTCCCACCTAATCTCGGTGTCAGGAAAACCGGGGCAAACCCAGGCCATCTCCTGCAACGGCCCGAGCGCGGCGTCGAGCCGCAGCATCTTGCCCGGGAACACGGCGACGACGCGGCCGTGCTCCACGCTTCCGCCGTCCCAGCGTTCGCAGAAGCAGCCGCCGGCGTCGGCGACGAGGGACAGGTTCTCGCGCTTGCCCGACCAGGTGTGATCGGCCGGCCACCAGCGTTCCGGGTGCAGCAGCGTTTCCCAGACCTGCGCTGCCGGCGCCGCGATAGTGAAGCGATGCTCGATCAGGAAGCCGTCCGGCGCCGCGAACTTCACCTCGGCGCCCGCGCAAGAGGGTGCGAGTGCCAGCACACCCGCAAGTACCGCCTGCCTCATCCCCTCACTCCTTCGACTGCCATTCTTGCTCGTCCTTGCGCGCGAGCTCGTCGAGGTCGCCCGGGGTCGCCGCCGGATCGTCCACCCACTCGCGCAGCACCGGCCCGCCATTGATCAGGTCGATCGCGAGCCGCGCCGTCTCGTATTCGTAGGCGAACTCGCGCCACAGCGGGTAGTCGGGCCGGATCGCGCGCAGCGCCTTGAAGGCGAGGGCGACGAGCCGCCACGGGCGGAACTTCGAATGGTTGTAGCCGGGATCGTCCACGTGGATCTGGATGCCGGCGCAGAGCTGGCCCGCGTGCTTGTGGAAGGTCGGCTCGAACCAGCAAGTGCGCAGGCGGCAGCCTGCGAGCCAGTCGGGCGCCAGCACGCGCATGTTGGCGAGCAGCTTGTCGGCGTCGAGGTCCGGCGCGCCGAAGAGCTCGAGCGGCCGCGTCGTGCCGCGGCCTTCCGACAGCGTCGTACCCTCGACCATCACGGTGCCCGGATAGCAGCGCGCCATGGAGACTGAGGGCGCGTTGGGGCTCGGGTTCACCCACGCGCGCTTGCCCTGCGGCCAGCCGTAGCCGGGCGATTGCGCCGGGCGCCAGCCTTCCATGGCGACCTGCACGTACTCGAGGTCGAGCTTCAGGTGCTGCACGAGCCAGGCGCCGAGCTCGCCGAGCGTGCGCCCGTGCCGCATCGGCATCGGGCCCGCGCCGACGAAGCTCTCCCAGCCGCTCTTGAGCAGCAGCCCCTCGACCGGCCGGCCGATCGGGTTCGGCCGGTCGAGCACCCAAACCGCCTTGCCGAGCCGCGCCGCGGCTTCGAGCACGTAGCGCAGCGTCGTGACGAAGGTGTACACGCGCGTGCCGAGGTCCTGCAGGTCGACCAGCAGCACGTCGAAAGTCTCCAGCATCGCCGGCGTCGGCCGGCGCACCTTGCCGTAGAGGCTGAAGACCGGGATTCCGTAGGCGGGATCTTTGTAGTCGTCGCTCTCCACCATGTTGTCCTGCTTCTCGCCGCGCATGCCGTGCTGCGGGCCGAAAGCCGCGGTCAGCCGGAAGTCTTCGTGCGCCGCGAGTGCGTCGATGGTGTGGGTCAGGTCGGCGGTCACGGAGGCGGGATGCGCGAGCAGGGCGACGCGCCGCCCGTCGAGCGGCTTCCTCACGGCGCGGTCGAGCAGCAGGCGGTCGATGCCGAACTTCATGGCCGGCTGACCTTCAGCACGAACGTCGCCGGATCGTGAAAGTCAGGTGACGCGCCGCCGTGCGCGAGCGCCCAGTGCGATAGCGACCCGTCGTCGGCCTCGATCACGGCCGTGATGCCGGCCTCGATCTCGATAGCGCGCGCGAGCTCGGGCAGGGCGGCGATCGGGAGTGTCGCGCTCATCTCGTAGCCGTCCGGGAAATGCCGCCGCTCCATCCGCGGCGCGGGAATCCCGGGCGTGCTGCGTTCGCTGCGCGGTTTTCCGAAACGCCAGGCCGCCCAGTCCCCGGACGGCGCGAAGTTGAACTCGTAGTAGCTGGCAACCGGTCCCGCCCTCAGGAAGGCCTCGAAGCAGCTATGTTGCCAGAGACCGTCGGCGCGGCGCGCGAACCCGGCCGGCGGCAGGCTGAGGCGGCCGATCTCGCCGGCGATGCGGTACAGGATGACGAGCGAGGCGGGCAGGCGCGCGGGGTCGATCTCGATTGCGAACTGGCGGATGGCGGGACAGGAACAGTCGGGATGAGGTGTGAGTTCGGCCCGGATGAGGCTCATGGAGCGCCACTCTAGGCTGTTCAACCTAAACGTGCCCGTGCGCGCGAAATTCCGGTGGCGGTATTGCTTTCGTCCGCGCCGGCGGCACAGTGTCATCCGTGCAGTTCGACACCGTGATCGTGGGGGCCGGTTCGGCCGGCTGCGCGCTTGCCAACCGCCTGAGCGCGGATCCCGCGCACCGCGTGTGCCTGATCGAGGCCGGTCCCGAGGATCGTTCGCCGCTTATCCACATTCCCGCCGGGATGCTCGGTACGATCCCGCGCCGCGGCCTGAACTGGGCATTCGAGACTGAGCCGCAGCCCGGCCTCGGCGGCAGGCGCGGCTACCAGCCGCGCGGGCGCGCGCTCGGCGGCTCGAGCTCGATCAACGCCATGATCTACATGCGCGGTCATCGCTCGGACTACGACGACTGGGCGGCGCTCGGCAATCCGGGCTGGGCCTATGAAGACGTGCTGCCGCTGTTCCGGCGCTCCGAAGACCAGCAGCGCGGGGCGGATGTCTTCCACGGCTCGGGTGGCGAGCTCTCGGTCTCCGATCTCCCGAGCCCGCACGCCGCCTCGCAGGCTTTCGTCGAATCCGCGGTGCGCGCGGGCCTCTCGCGCAACCCGGATTTCAACGCCGCGGGTCAGGACGGGGCGGGTCTGTACCAGGTCACGCAGCGCCGCGGTCGGCGCTGCAGCGCCGCGGTCGCTTTCCTGCGTCCCGCGCTCGGGCGCCCCAATCTCACCGTGCTCACCTGCCGCCATGCCACGCGCATCGTGTTCGCGAACGGGCGCGCAGCCGGCGTCGAGGTCGAGGGGCGAGGAGGTACGGCGCGCATCGGCGCGGCGCGCGAAGTCATCCTCTCCGCCGGCGCTTTCGGATCACCGCAGCTCCTGCTCCTGTCCGGCATCGGTCCGCGCGAGGAACTCGCGCGCCATGGCATCGCGCTGCGCCACGAGCTGCCGGGCGTGGGCGCGAACCTCGCCGATCACATCGACCTCGCGCTGGTGTATCGCTCGGAGGACGCGAGCCTGATGGGCATCACCGCGCGCACCGCGTGGCGCGCTCTGTGGGGCTACTCCGAATGGCGCGACCGCGGCACGGGCCTGCTGACCACCAATTTTGCCGAGGCCGGCGCCTTCCTGCGCACGCGGGAGGGTCTCGCGCGGCCGGACGTGCAGTTGCATTTCCTGGTCGGCCTGGTGGACGACCACGCCCGGCGCCTGCACTACGGCTATGGCGTCTCCTGCCACGTGGCGGTGCTGCGGCCGAAGAGCCGCGGCCGCGTGGGTCTTCGCTCCGCGAATCCGCGCGAAGCGCCGCTCATCGACCCGAACTTCCTCGTCGATCCCGAGGATCTCGCGACGCTGGTCGCGGGCGTGAAGCGCGCGCGCGGGATCATGGACGGCGCGCCGCTCGCGCCGCACCGGTGCGAGGAGCTGTTCACGGAAGGCGAGGGGGACGAAGCGCTGATCGCGCAGATCCGCCGCCGCGCGGACACGATCTACCACCCACTCGGAACCTGCCGCATGGGTACGGACCCGATGGCGGTGGTGGATGCTGCGCTGCGCGTGCACGGAATCGAGCGGCTGTCCGTCGTCGATGCCTCGGTCATGCCGGCGCCGATCGGCGGCAACACCAACGCGCCGACGATCATGATCGCGGAGAAAGCGGCGCACGATCGCGCCTGAAGATGGAGCTGTGATGATTGCCGCAACGCCTGTCGAAGCCCAGTGCGCCGATGCGGTGCTGATGGTGCGGCCCGCGCGCTTTGGCTGGAACCCGGAGACCGCGGAGTCGAACCGATTCCAGCGCGCGGGCACGGGAACCGGCGAGGCGGCGGCGGCGGCCCGCGAATTCGACACGCTCGCCGCGTGTCTTGCCGGCGCAGGCGTCGAGGTCATCGTCGCCGAGGACTCTCCGGAGCCCGTCAAGCCCGACGCCTGTTTCCCGAACAACTGGGTCAGCTTCCATGCCGACGGCAGCGTCGTGCTGTACCCGATGCTCGCACCCTCGCGCCGGGCGGAGCGGCGCCCTGAGGTCATCGACGAGGTCAAGCGCGCGGGATTCCACGTATCGCGCATCGTCGACCTCTCGCTGCTCGAGCGGCGCGGCGAATTCCTCGAGGGCACGGGCAGTCTCGTGCTCGATCGCCCGTCGCGCACCGCCTATGCCTGCGGGTCGCCGCGCACGACACCCGCGGCGCTCGCCGAGTTCGCGGCCCGGCTCGGTTACCGCATCGTCACCTTCGACGCCCTGGGCCCGGACCGCCGGCCCGCGTACCACACCAACGTGTTGATGGCGGTGGGCGAGGGCGTCGCCGTGCTCTGCGCCGAGGCGATTCCCGACGCCGCCCGCCGCTCTGCGGTGCACGCCGTGCTCGCGGAGTCCGGCCACGAGGTGATCGAGATCGACGCGGCGGGAATGGGCTGCTTCGCGGGCAACCTGCTGATGCTGCGCGCGCGCGACGGCGGCGCGCGCATCGCGCTCTCGGAGGCTGCGTGGCGGGCGCTCGCGCCGGACAAGCGCCGGCGCCTCGAAGCCCACGGCAGCGTCGTCACCGCGGCGATACCGACCATCGAACGGCTCGGCGGCGGCAGCGTGCGCTGCATGCTCGCGGAGATCTTCCTGCCGCGCGGGGCGCCGCCACGCGGGTGATAAGATCGGCCCCCGCACGACCGGGAGCCCGCTGTTGCTCGAGCTCGGCCTCAAGACGCTGATCGCTTACCTGCTGGGTTCCGTGGTGGGCGCGCTGATCGTCGGCGCGTTCCGCGGCGTCGATATCCGCACGATGGGCAGCGGCAATGCCGGCGGCACGAACGCCTTGCGCACGCAGGGTCTCGCCTTCGCCGCCGCCACCGTGATCATCGACTTCGGCAAGGGCTGGCTCGCCGCGGGCTGGTTGCCGGGATTCGCGATCCCGGGCGTCGCGCAGGACCCGGCCGTCGCGCGCGACTGGCTCGCGGTGTGCTGCGCCGCGGCTGCGGTCACCGGGCACGTTTGGCCGCTCTGGCACGGCTTTCGCGGTGGCAAGGGCGGCGCGACGCTCGCCGGCAGCCTGCTAGCGCTCGCGCCGGGGCTGCTTGTTGTCGCGCTCGGCGCCTGGCTTGCCGTCGTCATTTTGAGCGGATTCATCGGCCTCGCGACGGTCATGGCGGCCGCGGCTGCGGCAGTCGCCGCGGGCTGGCCGCCGATCGCTTCCCGTGCCCTGTTCGCGTTCACGCTGGCGATGACGGCGCTCGTCGCTTTCGCGCACCGCGACAACTTCGCGCGTATGCGCGCCGGCGCCGAGCCGCGCGCGATTCGACTCTGGCTGTTGCGGCCGCGGGGCCCGGCGCGATGAGCGGGCGCGTGGACCGGCTCGATGCGGACCAGATCCGCGCGGGCCTGCCGCAAGACGTGTGCGCGCGGCTGCGCAGCCTCGAGGTGCACGAGTCGCTCGATTCGACCAGCGACCGGCTGCTGACGGTCGAGGACCTGCCGCCCGGGCGTTTCGACGCCTGCCTCGCCGAGTTCCAGAGCACGGGCCGAGGACGGCGCGGGCGGCGCTGGGTCGCGCCCTTCGCCGCGGGGCTGTGCCTGTCGGTCGGCTGGAAGTTTCGCGACGCGCCGGCCGCGCTATCTGCACTCTCGCTCGCCGCCGGCGTCGCGGTGCTGCGCGCGCTCGCGAGTCTTGGCTTCACGGGGCTGGCCCTCAAGTGGCCGAACGACATCGTCCGGGGCGACGGTAAGCTCGGCGGAATCCTGATCGACCTGAGAAGCGAGGCGGCGGGACCCGCGTACGTGGTCGTCGGCGTCGGTATCAATGTGCGGCTGCCCGCATCGGCGCGCGAGCAGCTTGCGGCCGAGGGCGTGGACGCCGTCGACCTCGCATCGCTCGGTACACCGCCCACGCGCAGTGCGCTCGCCGCGGCGCTGATCGCGGCGCTTTGCGCGGCACTCGCCGAGTACGGCGTCCGGGGGTTCGCGGCGATCGCAGAGGAGTGGCAGGCGGCCGACGCGCTCGCGGGCCGATCGGTCGCCGTGCTGCAGGGGGGCGGGATCCTCGAGGGACGCGCGCGCGGCGTGGACGCCGACGGGGCCCTGCTGCTCGAAATCGGCGGGAAATTGCGGCGGATCGTGTCGGGCGAAGTGAGCGTTCGCTTGGTGAGTGATACATTGACCGCGTGAAGCTCGCGATCTACCTGCTGCTGTTCGCGAATCTCGCCTGGTACGGCTGGACGCAATGGATCGCGCCCTCGCAGGATCCGGCCGCGACCACGAGTGCGGCCACGGGCAAGAACCTGCTGCTCGCGCACGAAGCGGCGCCGACGCCGGCGGGAGGCGCCACAGACCTGCCGCGCGACAACTGCCTGAGCCTTGGCCCGTTCATCGACCTCACCGACGCGGCGCGCGCCTCGACGCTCCTGCGCGAGAGCGAGCTCGAGCCGCGGCAGCGCGCGGGTGAAGGCGAGGTCTGGAGAGGATACTGGGTCACGCTCGGAGGCATCCCCGATCGTGCGGCGGCGAGCGACGTCATCGCGCGCCTGCGCCGCGCCGGCGTCCAGGACGCCTACGCGATGCCGGCCGACGGCAGCGACGTCACCATCTCGCTCGGCCTGTTCAGCGAGCGCCAGCGTGCGCTCCGGCGCCTGGACGATGCGAAGGCCATCGGCCTCGATCCGCGCATCGTTGACCGCGAGCGGATGGGCAGGGTGTACTGGATCGACGTCGACGTCGTGCCGCCCAGGGAGCTTCCGGATGCCGCGCGCCTGCAGGGCGAGGGCGGCCGCATCCTGCGCCTGGAGGTCAAGCCCTGCAGCGAGGCGGGTGCCTGAGCCCGCTGTGGTAGACTGATGTCGTCATGGACCTGACGCTCGATCACCGTCGCCTCGGCCAGGTCGGCCGGTGGCTGGCCCTGTTCCTGCTCGTGGCGCAGTTCGGCGCCGAGATCCACTTTTATTCGCACCCGCTCGCCGAGCCGACGGACCGGCTGGGTGCTGCGCGTAGCTGCGGCGCCTGTCTGGCATCTTCGCAGTTGCAGCACGCAGTGGCCGCGCCAGCGCCGGCCGTGCCTGTCCGCACGGTCGCCTGGGTCGCGAGCGTTCCCGAAGCATCCGTACCCGCCACCCACACCGCGCCCTTCCGGGCGTTCCGTTCCCGCGCGCCACCCGCACTCGCCTGAAGCTGACCCGTACCGGCCGCGAATACCGGCCGGCATTCGACTCTTCAGACGAGGTTCACCATGTCTGCGATCAAGCCCATTGCGGCGCTCATGGCAGTTGCCTGCGCCGCGCTCGCGCCGACGGCGCGGGCCGATGACGATGCCGCGGCGCTGCGCGCCGAGCTCGAATCCCTGAAATCCGACTACGAAGCGCGAGTCGCGTCGCTCGAGGCGCGGCTCGCCGCGCTCGAGTCCGGGCCGACCGCTGCCGTCGCCGAGGTGCCAGCCGAGGCGGCTGCGCCCGTGGCGTCGGCGAGCAGCGCGTCCGCCTTCAATCCCGCGATCTCGCTGGTGCTCGCCGGCAGCTACGCCGACACCTCGCGCGACCCGGAGGACTGGCGGATGGCCGGCTTCATGCCGAACGGCGGCGAGGTGGGTCTCGGCGAGCGCAGCTTCAGCCTCGGCGAGTCCGAGATCACGCTCGCGGCGAGCGTGGACCCGTACTTCACGGCGCAACTCACCGCGGCGATCGCGGGCGAGGACGAGATCGAGGTGGAGGAGGCCTACTTCCGCACGCTGGCGCTGCCGGCCGGCCTGGTCGCGAAGGGCGGCCGGTTCTTTTCCGGGTTCGGCTACCTGAACGAGGTGCACGCGCACGCCTGGGACTTCGCGGACCAGCCGCTCGTCTACCAGGCGATGTTCGGCAACCAGCGCGCGCAGGACGGCGTGCAGCTCAAGTGGATCGCGCCGACGGACCTGTTCGTCGAGCTCGGCGCCGAGACCGGCAACGGCGACGCGTTTCCCGGCACCCGCCAGGGCGGAAACGGCCTCAACGGCACCACGCTCTTCGCCCACGTCGGCGGCGACCTCGGCACCAATGCCAGCTGGCGCATCGGCGGCTCCTGGATCGACCTCGACGCCGAAGGCCGCGAGTACGAGGACGTGGACGCCAACGGCGACCCCGTGCTGAACGCCTTCACGGGAAGTTCGCGCACCTGGGTCGCCGACGCGGTGTTCAAGTGGGCGCCGGGCGGCAACCCGGCGCGCCGCCACTTGAAGCTGCAGGGCGAGTACATGGAATGCCGCGAGTCCGGAGAGCTCGCCTTCGACCTGGAGAACGCGGCGCTCGTCGACTCGTACCGCGGCACGCAATCCGGCTGGTACCTGCAGGGCGTCTGGCAGTTCACGCCGCGCTGGCGCGCGGGCCTGCGCTACGACGCGCTCGACTCGGGCGATCCGGCGATCGGACTCGTTGACTCGGGGCTGCTCGCGGCCGGCGACTTCCCGTCGCTGCTCGCGGGCGATCCGACCCGCACGACGATCATGCTCGACTGGAACCCGAGCGAGTTCTCGCGCTGGCGACTGCAGTACGCCTGGGACGAGGCACGCGACGACGGCGACACCGACCGCCAGCTCGTCCTGCAATACCTGTTCGGCATCGGCGCGCACGGCGCGCACAAGTACTAGGAGCAGCCATGAAGAACTTCATCCGTGGCGGCCTGGCGCTGTGCCTCCTGGTTCTCGCGCTGCCTTCCGCCGCAGCCGTGCGTGTGCTCGCGACCACCGCCGACTGGGGCGCACTCACGAAGGAACTCGGCGGCGACCGCGTGGACGTGTACACAGCGACGACGGCGCTGCAGGACGTGCACCGCGTCGAGGCGAAGCCGAGCCTCGTCGCGCGGGCGCGCACGGCGGAGCTGCTGGTCGCGAACGGCGCCGAGCTCGAAGCAGGCTGGCTGCCGGTGCTGATGCAGGAGTCCGGAAATCCGCGCATCCAGCGCGGCGCGCCGGGTTTTTTCGAGGCAACCGCGGCAGTACGGCTGATCGAGGTGCCCACGAAGCTCGATCGTTCGATGGGCGACATCCATCCGCTCGGCAACCCGCACATCCAGCTCGATCCCCGCAACATCGTGGCCGTCGCCAAGGCGCTTGCTGCGAAACTTGCCGCGATCGACCCGGCCGGCGCGGACATCTACGCGGCGCGGGGCGCCGATTTCGCGAAGCGCTGGGGAGAGGCGATGACGCGCTGGGAAGCGCAGGCTGCGCCGCTCAAGGGTGTGCCGGTCGTGATCATGCATCGCGACCAGGTCTACCTCGTGCGCTGGCTCGGCATGAAGGAACTCGCCGCCATCGAGCCGAAGCCCGGCGTGCCGCCGTCGGCCGGTCATCTCGGCCAGCTCGTCACCCAGCTCGCCGCGACGCCGCCCAGGATGATCCTCGCGAACGCCTACAACGACCCGAAGGCCGCGAACTGGCTGTCGAGCCGCGCGCACGCGCCCGTCGTCGTTCTCCCGTTCTCCGTTGGCGGCAGCGCGGGCGCGAAGGATCTCTTCACACTGTTCGACGACACGATCGAGCGCCTGCTCGGAGCCGCGCCATGAATCTCCTCTCCGCCGAAGTCAGCATCCTGTGGCCGGCGCTGATCGCCGGCATCCTGGTCGTGATCTCGCACGTGCCGCTCGGCCAGCAGGTGTTCGCGCGCGGCATCGTGTTCATCGACCTCGCGATCGCGCAGGTCGCGGCGCTCGGCGTGATCGCGGCGAGCCGCTTTGACCTCCCGGTCGAAGGCTGGACCGCGCAGGCGGCCGCGGGCGCGGCGGCGGTCGCCGGTGCGCTGCTGCTCACCTGGACCGAGCGCAAACGGCCCGAGGCGCAGGAGGCGCTGATCGGCATCCTGTTCGTGCTGGCCTCCGCCGCGCAGATCCTCTTGCTCGCCAACGACCCGCACGGCGGCGAGAACCTCAAGGACCTGCTGTCGGGGCAGATCCTCTGGGTTTCGAACACGCAGCTCGTGCGGACCGCGATCCTGACCGGCATCTTCGCCGTCGTCTGGTTCCTGTGGCGGGAGCGCATCGGCCGCATCGGCTTCTACCTGCTGTTCGCACTGGTCGTGACGGCCTCGGTGCAGATGGTCGGCGTCTACCTCGTGTTCACCAGCCTGATCGTGCCGGCTGTCGCGACCTACCGGATCGCGGGCCGGCGGCAACTCGCGATCGGCTACGGCCTCGGCGCCGCGAGCTACCTGGTCGGGCTTGCGCTGTCGGTCGTCACCGACCTGCCGTCGAGCGCGGTGATCGTCTGGACCATGGCGGTCCTGGGACTCATCGCGCACCTGTGGGCCAACGGAGGACCGGCGCCGGCGCGGCAGGGCTAGAATGACGGCCGTTGCCGGCGTAGCTCAGTTGGTAGAGCAGTGGTTTTGTAAACCTCAGGTCGGGGGTTCGACTCCCTCCGCCGGCACCAATTTTCAAGGACTTAGAGTAAGCAGTCCGGTCGAGCTTGTCCTAATCTGATGGCCTCTGCAGGACAGGAAAAGGACAAGCGTGGACGGCGAAGACAGTTTCCCTCCATCTAGAACGCACTCTACCTCAGCAGGATCGTCCGTGCGGGAGAAGTATCCCGCTTGATACTCAAAGATATTGCGTGACCCCCCCCACCCCCCTTCAATCGGCAGGGGGGGGTTGGTTACAGGGGATCCCTTGGTCCACACGGATTCGTCTTACTGCTCTGACCCCACTGATTGGTGAAGTCCCCTGAGAATCTCCACGGTGAGTGGAGTTAGGCACACGCCGACTCAGCCCTTGCGCAGGTGAAGTCCCCTGAGAATCTCCACGGTGAGTGGAGGGTTCGCCGAATGAGCCAAACGGTGACAATTGGCGCAAAGCACCGCCACATCCGTTTCGATCCGTGTGACTCGCTCACCGCCATCAGCGAGTGGATAAAGATGATGGACCTCCAGCTGACTGTCTACTCGCGGGACGAACTCACAGGACATGCATTTCCGACCAAAGTGTCGCAGTGCTGACTTGCGTGTCAGCGGATCCCGTTCAGCCTTCGACGTCCCCCCGCTTTCAGTAGCAGGTTGATTTAGAGTTTTCCGGCATTGTAATGGGCCTCATGGCCAGCTGCTTTGCGTACTGGCTGGGCGTCATGCCAGCCAGGGACTTCTTCGGTCTCTCCTC
>VGUH01000033.1 GCA_016874295.1 Gammaproteobacteria bacterium
AGCATGAACGACCACATCAAAACCCTAAAGAGCTCTTGATAGCCGCCTCTGATCGCGAACATCGCCAATAACAAACCGCAAAGATGGATACTGGCTCGGCGGAAATTCCTGAGACAACTCGAATTGCTTTAGCTCGTCACGCGAGAAAACGACTAGCCTCTTAATGTCTCGCTGCTGTCGGAAAACAGCCCGGATAAACGCCTTCCCGAAAGAACCAGTCCCGCCCGTTATGAGAATTGATTTTTTGATAGATCCATTGAATTATCTAACTCCAAATCGAAATTCTCGCAAATACTGACACGGCGATCAACCGATTGATCAAGCCGTATATAAATCATCCAAACTTGCGCAACGAAAGGACCATACCCCCCTTCCGTATTGACTAGCACGAGTTAATTTACGCCCAGCAAAACGCAGCTGACCGGCCATGCCAGTCTGAAGCAACTTGAGCCATCAGTCCCTTTCAAAAAGCTCTCGCGTGTACACCTTCTAGGTGCCGAGTCAGGCGTACTGGTCGACGATGGAAAGAATCTCGGCGGTCATGTCCTGCATGAGCGCGCGGTCGCCGCGGGATTCGACGTTGAGACGCAGCAGCGGCTCGGTGTTCGAGCTGCGCAGATTGAAGCGCCAGCGCGGATGCTCGACCGAGAGGCCGTCCACATGCTCGACCCTGACCGAGTCCGGCACGAAGCGCTGGCGCACGGCCTCGACCGCACCGCGCACGTCTCGGATCGTGCGATTGATCTCCCCGCTCGACGGGAACATCTTCATGCGTTCGTTGACCAGCATCGACAGCGGCTTGCCCGTCCGGCAGAGCACCTGCGTCATCACCAGCCAGGGGATCATGCCGCTGTCGCAGCAGGCGAAGTCGCGGAAGTAGTGGTGCGAGCTGGTCTCGCCGCCATAGACCGCATCCGCCTTGCGCATGCAGTCCTTCATGAAGGTGTGGCCCGAGCGGCACTGCACGGGCCGGCCGCCCGCTTCGCGCACGATGTTCTGGATGTTCCAGGTCAGCTTCGGGTCGTGCACGATCTTCGCGCCGGGCTCGCGCTCGAGGAATGAGGTCGCCAGCAGGCCGATGACGTAGTAGCCGTCGATGAACCGCCCGTCCTCATCGAAGAAGAAGCAGCGGTCGTAATCACCGTCCCAGGCGATCCCGAGGTCGGCCTTCGCCAGGCGCACGTTGCGCGCCGTCACCTCGCGGTTCTCTTCGATCATCGGGTTCGGCACGCCGTTCGGGAAATCGCCGTCCGGCTCGTGGTGGATCTTGATGAAGCGGAACGGCAGCGCATCCTCCAGCATGTCGAGCGCGAGGCCGGCGCCGCCGTTGCCCGCGGTCGCCACGATCGTGAGCGGCTTGAGCCTCTCGAGCTCCACATAGCCCAGCACGTGATCGCGCCAGGACGGCATGATGTCGAACGGCACGACGTTGCCGCGCCGCGGCGACGGCTCGAAGATGCCCGCTTCCGCCAGCACGCGGATGTCCTGCAGGCCGGTGTCGCCGCTGATCGGGCGCGAGTCCTCGCGCACGAACTTGAGGCCGTTGTACTCGGGCGGGTTGTGGCTGGCCGTCACCATCACGCCGCCGTCGAGCTTGAGCGAGAACGTGGCGAAGTACACGCCCTCGGTGCCGCACAGGCCGATGTCCACCACGTCCACGCCGGAGTCGTTGAGGCCGCGCATCAAGGCCTGCTGCAGCTCCACGCTCGAGTGGCGGATGTCGCGCCCGACCGCCACGCGCTTCGGCATCAGCCACTGCGCGTAGGCGCGCGCGATCCGGTGCACGGACTCGGGATTCAGTTCCTCCGGGACCCGGCCGCGGACGTCATAGGCCTTGAAGCAGCTGGAGAAATCCATGCGCTCAGGCCCCGGCGTAGAATGCGGCGATGCTGTCAACGACGTACTGCAATTGCTCTTCCTTCAATTCCGGGTAGATCGGCAGCGCCAGTGTCTCCCGCGCGGCGCGAGCGGATTCCGGGCAGTCCTCCGGCCGGTACCCGAGGTAAGCGAAGCACTGCTGCATATGCAGCGGCACCGGGTAATACACCTCCGAACCGACGCCGCATTCCGCAAGGTAGGCACGCAACCGGTCGCGATCCGGGACCCGGATCACATACTGGTTGTAGACGTGCCGATGGCCCGGACGGGCGGTCGGCGTGACTACCCGGGCGGTCACGCCTACGACCTTGAACGCCCGGTCATAATACGCGGCGTTCTGCTGCCGCGCCGCGTGCCAGTTCTCCAGGTGGCGGAGTTTCACGAGCAGGACCGCCGCCTGGATCTCGTCGAGGCGGAAGTTGCCGCCGACCAGCGCGTGGTAGTACTTCGGCTCCATGCCGTGCACGCGCAGCATCCGCAGCTTCGCGGCCAGCGCGTCGTCGTTCGTGACGCACATGCCGGCGTCGCCGAATGCGCCCAGGTTCTTGGTCGGGAAGAACGACAGGCAGCCGACGTCGCCGATGCCGCCGACGCGCCGCCCCGACAAATATTCCGCGCCGATCGCCTGCGCCGCGTCCTCGATCACCGGCAGCCCGCGTTCGCGCGCCAGCGTCACGATCGGGTCCATGTCCGCCGACTGGCCGTACAGGTGCACCGGCATCAGCGCCCGCACGCGCCCGCCGGTCTCGCGGTTGTAGAAGCCGCCCGCGCGCCGCTCGCAGTCCTTGGCGAGGAAGTCGCGCAGCAGGTCCACGCGCAGGTTGCAGGTCTCGGGGTCGATGTCGAGAAATACCGGCTGCGCGCCGGTGCGCGCGATCGTGCCGCCGGTCGCGAAGAACGTGTACGAGCTCGTGACGACCTCGTCGCCCGGCCCGATGCCGTAAGCCATCAGCGCGATCAGCAGCGCATCGGTGCCGGACGAAAGCCCGATGCCGTGCTTGGCGCCGCAGTAGGTCGCGACCTTCTCCTCCAGTTCCTTCACCGCCGGCCCGAGGATGAACATCTGCGAGGCGGCGACTTTCAGCATCGCCTCGTCGAGCTCGGTCTTGAGCGCCTGGTACTGCGGCTTCAGGTCCAGCAGCGGAACGGTCATTCTCGCGGGAGCCGGCATCATCGCGGGATTCTACGCGACGCCGCTGCGACGGCGCAGCGCGGCCACACAGCGATCAGCGGTCCGGCCATCCCACAGGTCCGGCTTCGCCCCGCGGGCCGATTGACCCGACAGCGCCTCGCCCGCGGCCTGCTCGAGGTCCGCCGGCCGGGCCAGCCGGTTCGTCCCCTGCGTCACGGTGATCGGCCGCTCGCTGTTCTCGCGCAGCGTGATGCAGGGAATGCCGAGGTAGGTGGTCTCCTCCTGCACGCCACCGGAGTCGGTGATCGCGAGCGCGCAGCCGCGTGCCCGCCCCTCCCGACAGAATGACTGGAATCAACATCCCTGGCCTAGTTCTTCAACCTTCCGTGCGCTTCAAGATACCTGATCACGCGGTCCACGCTCTCGGCGACCGTGAGTTTTAAGGTGTCGATCTCGATCTCCGCGGCCTCGGGCGCCTCGTAGGGCGAGGTCACGCCCGTGAAGTTCGGGATCTGCCCGGCGCGGGCCTTGGTGTACAGCCCCTTGGGGTCGCGCTGCTCGCAGATCTCGATCGGTGTGTCAACGAACACCTCGACGAACTCGCCCGCCTGCACCAGCTCGCGCACCATGCGCCGGTCGCTGCGAAACGGCGAGATGAAGGCGGTCACCACGATCAGGCCCGCGTCCACAAACAGCCTGGCGACCTCGCCGATGCGGCGGATGTTCTCGACGCGCCCGGCGTCCGAGAAGTCGAGATCCCGGTTGAGCCCATGGCGGATGTTGTCGCCGTCCAGCAGGTAGGAGTGGTGCCCGCGCAGGTAGAGCGCCTGCTCGACCGCATTCGCGATCGTGGACTTGCCGGCGCCGGACAGGCCGGTGAACCAGAGGATGCAGGGCTGCTGCGCCTTCTGGTTCGCGCGCTGCTCGTGGCGCACGCGCGTCGGCTGCCAGAACACCGACACGTCGTGGTGCACGCCCTGCGGCGCGGCGCTCCTCAGAATCATGCCGGCACCGGCGGTCGCATGGCTCAAACGATCGACGACGATGAAGGCGCCGGTGCCGCGGCAGGTCGCGTAGGTGTCGAAGGCCGCTTGCTCGGCGAGCACGATCCGGCACAGGCCGACTTCGTTGAGCTTCAGTTCGGCCGCCGCATGCTCGGACAGGTCGTTGACGTCCACGCGGTAACGGATGCTCTCGACCGTGCCGCGAAAGTACCGGTGCGACAGCTTGAATTCGTACTGCTTGCCCGGCAGCAGCGGCGAATCGTTCATCCAAATGAGGTGCGCGTCGAAGATGCGCCCGACCGAGGGGGCGCGATCCGGGTGCACCAGCACGTCGCCGCGGCTGACGTCGATCTCGTCCTCGAGCGTCACCGTCACGTCGAGGCCTGCGCCGGCGGCCTTGAGATCGCCGTCGAAGCGCACGATCTCGCGCACGCGCGAGAGGCGCCGCGAGGGCACCGCCATGATCGGGTCGCCGACCGCGACCCTGCCCGCGGCCACGGTGCCGGCGTAGCCGCGAAACGACGCATCGGGACGATTGACGTACTGCACCGGCAGCCGCAGGTCGGCCAGCGCCTGGTCGCCGCTCACGTCCACGGTGTCCAGCCACTCGATGATGGTCGGGCCCGCGTACCAGGGCATGCCGGCGCCGCGCGCGACCACGTTGTCGCCCTTCAGCGCCGACACCGGCACGATCTTCGCGTCCACCCCGCGGATGCCCGGGATCGTGAGGCACTCATCGCCGATGCGCCGGAACACCGCCTCGTCGTAGCCCACCAGGTCCATCTTGTTGACGGCGACCACGATGTGCCGGATGCCGAGCAGCGAGACGATGTAGGCGTGCCGGCGCGTCTGCACCTGCACGCCGCGGCTGGCATCCACCAGGATCACCGCGAGATCGACCGTCGAGGCGCCGGTCGCCATGTTGCGCGTGTACTGCTCGTGTCCCGGGCAGTCGGCGATGATGTACTTGCGCCTCTCCGTGTCGAAGTAGCGGTAAGCGACGTCGATCGTGATGCCCTGCTCGCGCTCGGCCTGCAATCCGTCCACCAGGAGCGCCAGGTCCACTTCGTTGCCGGTGGTGCCCCACTTGCGGCTGTCGGAAGTCACGGCCGCGAGCTGGTCCTCCAGGATCTGCTGCGTATCGTGCAGCAGCCGGCCGATCAGCGTGCTCTTGCCGTCGTCCACGCTGCCGCAGGTGATGAAGCGCAGCAGTTCCTTCGCCTCGTGGCGGCGCAGGAATTCCGCGAGCGGGAGCGCGGCCATCAGAAGTAGCCCTCGCGCTTGCGCATCTCCATCGCCGCGGCCTGGTCGAAGTCGATCGCGCGGCTGCCGCGTTCCGAGGTGCGGGTGACCAGCATCTCCTCGATCACCGCCGTCAGGTCCGCAGCTTGCGAGCGCACCGCGCCCGACAGCGGGCAGCAGCCGAGGCTGCGGAACCGCACCATTTCCATGCGCGGCTTCTCGCCCTCGCGCAGCTTCATGCGCTCGTCGTCCACCATGATCAGCAGGCCGTCGCGCTCGACGACCGGCCGCGGCCTGGCGAAGTAGAGCGGCACCACCGGGATCTTCTCGAGGTGGATGTACAGCCAGACGTCGAGCTCGGTCCAGTTCGACAGCGGGAACACGCGGATGCTCTCGCCCTGGTGGATGCGCCCGTTGTAGATGTTCCACAGCTCCGGGCGCTGGTTCTTCGGGTCCCAGCGATGCTGCGAATCGCGGAAGCTGAACACCCGCTCCTTGGCGCGCGACTTCTCCTCGTCGCGGCGCGCGCCGCCGAAGGCCGCGTCGAACTTGTGCTTCGACAAGGCGGCCTTCAGGGCCTCGGTCTTCATGATGTCGGTGTACCTGGCGCCATGCGTGAACGGCGTGACCCCGGCGCGCAGGCCCTCCTCGTTGACGTGCACGATCAGCTCGAAGCCGAGCTCGCGCGCCATGCGGTCGCGGAACTCGATCATCTCCCGGAACTTCCAGGTGGTGTCGATGTGCATCAGTGGGAACGGCAGCCTGCCCGGGTGGAAGGCCTTGCGCGCCAGGTGCAGCAGCACCGAACTGTCCTTGCCGATCGAATAGAGCATGACCGGGTTGTCGAACTCGGCGGCGACCTCGCGGATGATGTAGATGCCTTCGGCCTCGAGCCGCCGCAGCTGCGTCATGCGTTCGGCTTGCGCGCTCAAAACGGCCACACCCTGGGGACGATCGCGAGCGTGATGACCCCGCAGACCAGGTTCAGCGGCAGCCCGAAGCGCACGTAGTCCATGAACCGGTAGCCGCCCGGGCCGTACACCATCAGGTTGGTCTGGTAGCCGATCGGGGTGATGAACCCGCAGGACGCCGCCACCATCACCGCGATCACGAACGGCATGAAGGACACGCCCGCCGCGTCCGCGATCGCGAGCGCGATCGGGAACATCAGCACGCCCGCGGCGTTATTCGTGATCAGCTCCGTCACGATCATCGTCACGATGTAGAGCGCGACGAGCACCAGCAGCGGGTTGCCCGCGGAGATCGCGAGCAGCGCGTCGCCGACCAGGCCCGCCGCCCCCGACTCGATCAGCGCGACGCCGAGTGCGAACGAGGCGGCGATGCCCGCGACGATGTGGTACTCGATGCTGCGGGTCGCGATCTGCATCGTCAGGCACCCGGTCGCGACCATCAGGCCCGCGGCGATGAACGAGGCCTCGAACAGCGGCACCCACTCGAGCGCCGCGGCGACGATCATCAGGATCAGGATGGCGAGCGCCAGCGGCGCGCGGCGGAAGTCGGGGGCCGCCGAGTCCTGCAGCGCGCTCACCAGCAGGAAGTCGCGGCTGTACTTGTGCTTGTCCGCGAAGGTCGGGTCGGCCTCGACCAGCAGCGTGTCGCCGGGCCGGAACACGATCTCGCCCACCTTGCCCGGGATGCGCCCGCCCTCGCGCGAGATCGAGAGAATGGCCGCGCCGTACAGGTCGCGGAAGCCGCTCTCGCGCACCGTGCGGTTGATCAGCGGCGAGGTCGCCGACAGCACGATCTCGACCAGGTGGCGCTGGGCATGCTTGAGGTCGAGCCTGAAGTCCTGGCCGTCGGCGATCGAGAGCCCCGGCAGGCGGCGCAGGTCCTTGATCGCGTCCACCACGCCGACGCAGGTGAGCCGGTCGCCGGCACGCAGCGTCTCGTCCGGGCCGACCGAGGTCAGCAGCGTATCGCCGCGCTGGATTTCGAGCACGTAGGCGCTCTTCAGGTTGCGCAGCCCGACCTCCGTGATGGTCTTGCCGACCAGCGGCCCGGAGTGGATGCGCACCTCGAACGCGTACTCGCGCGCATTCTCGAGCTGCTCCATCGGACCCTGGCGGTCCGGCAGCAGCCGGCGCGAGAACGCGAACGCGTAGATGAAGCCGGCGATGGTCAGCGGCAGCCCGACCCAGATCAGGTCGAACAGCCCGATGTGCGCGTCCGGGCGCTGCTGGATCAGCAGCCCGTAGACCGCGAGGTTGGTGCTGGTGCCGATCAGCGTGCACATGCCGGCCAGCACCACCACGTTGTTGAGCGGCAGCAGCAGGCGGGAGATCGGCAGGCCGTAGCGCGCGGCCCACTCCTGCGCGATGGGGATGAACATCGCGACCACCGGCGTGTTGTTGATGACCGTGGACAGCAGGCTGCCCGCACCCAGCAGCTTCGCCTGCGCCGACAGCAGGCTTTTCGGCCGGCCGAACACCATCTGCGAGAACCAGCTCATCGCCCCGGTCTCGCGCAGGCCCGCGATGACGACGTACAACGCCGCGATCGTCATCACGCCCGGGCTCGCGAACCCCGACAGCGCCTGCGAGGGGGACACGATGCCGGCGATGGAGAGGACGATCATCGCGCCCAGCAGCACCACCTCGGTCGGGGCCGGGGTGCTCGCGAGCATGACGAGCACCGTCACGACGATCGCGAGGGTGAACCAGATCTCCCAGGCCATGGCGGGGTGCGCACTCCCTGGCCCGCGCGCCGCGGGCATGGCGCATTCTGCCGGAAAAGGGGCCTAGAAACAGCTACTTGGGATGGTCAGGGAGATCGCGACAGTCGTTGTCAAAGTTGGCAGATCGTAATAATCTAGATTCAGCTAGATTGTTCAGGAGCTTCCGGTGAAGACAATTGGTGCGTTCGAGGCGAAAAACCGCCTTAGCGAATTGCTCGAGGCTGCCGAGAATGGCGAGGAAATCATGATTACGAAGCATGGACGCCCGGTGGCCAGGCTGGTGCCGGCAGCAAAAATCGATCGCGACCGCGCACGCGAAGCGGCGGAATGGCTCATTCGTACGCGCAAGGAACGCAGCCTCGGCGGGTTGAGCATCGTCGACATGGTCCGTGAAGGCCGCAAGTACTGATGCTGGTGCTCGATGCGTCGGCGACGCTCGCCTGGGCATACGCGGACGAGGCCGGGCGCCCCGACAAGACGATTAGCTACGTCCTGGCGAACGAAGCCTGGGTCCCGGCGCATTGGATTCTCGAAGTCACCAATACTTTGCTCGTCGGCGAGCGGCGTGGTCGACTCACCGCCGGACAATGGCAGAAGTTCCTGCTCGAGGTCGCCACGCTACCGATTCACGTGGATCCGGAAACCATCATCCGCAGCTGGGGCGTGATACCCGCGCTCGCGGTAGAGTACGCACTCACGACCTACGACGCCGCATATCTCGAGCTTGCGCTGCGGCTCGATGTTCCCCTGGCAACGCTGGATCGCGGTCTCGCCCACGCCGCGCGCGCGGCGGGCGTGACGCTGTTCGAATAGGAATCCGCGACTAGCGGCTGCCGAACTGCACGCGCAGCCCGATGACCGCGCGCACCTCGTTCTCGGATTCCCCGGCGGCGACTGCCTGGCTGGCCGTGTCCTGCACCAGGTCGAACCATTCCACGCCCAGGTAGGGCGCGACGACGTCATTGATGCGGTAATGCATGCGCGCGCCCGCCGACCACATCCAGGGTCCGGCGCCCTCGCTGTAGCGCACGTGGTCCTCACTCCAGACCTCGTGCTCCGCGCGCAGCACGAACGTGAACTTGTCGTTCAGGTCCCAGCCGCGCTCGAGCTGGGCGCGCACCGCGGTGTGCAGGTCGTCGCCGTTGCGGCTGCCGTCGCCCAGGTAGCCCATACCCTCGAAGCGGATGTCGTAGGGCAGCCAGCCCTGGAAGCCGAGCGCGCCGTAGGTGCGGGAAGGCGTGGTGCCGGTGTCGTGGCGGACACCGAGCAGCATTTCGAGCTCCATGGACTCCGTCCAGTCCCAGCGGCGGAACGGCACGCCCCAGAGGACTTCGAGCCGGTAATCGCGCGGCGCGCCGGAGACGTGCCGGCCGCCCTCGCCGCGGAACCAGAGGCGGCTGCGTTCCGATCCGACCCATGCATGGACGTCCGCCATCGCGGCGCCGGACGGCGTGCTGTCCTGCCATTCGAGCTGGCGGACGGTGATTTCCCAATCCTTGCCGCCGGGCGCGTGCTCGGCCGCGTCGGCCGGCACGCCCGCCAGGCAGGAGAGAGTCAACAGGGCGGTGGGAGCGATCCGTCGCACCAGATGAATCCGAGCGGCTTTCCGAGATCCGCGGGGGCAGGATGCCAAGCCGAGACCGTTTCGGGCCGCATGGGGGTAGCGCCGCCGCTCGCGCGCCCACTGGACCGCCTTGCGGACATCCGTTTCTGTCATGTCTACGGCCGCCAGCTTTGCCCCGGCCGCGCTGGCAGTGCCTGTCGGCAGCGGGGTCAGGACAACTCGACCACCACCGACGGTGACGTCGAAATGCTCGACGCCGGCAAAATCACGCAAGGCCGCTTTCGGGAGGGTGATTCGATTTCTGGAGGTGAGTTTGGCGAGCATATGCGGCCCCCTCAGGCGGACAGCTTCTCCCCCCGCCCGATCCCGAAATAGCGGATCCCCTGCCCCGCCACGAACGCCGGATCGTAGAGGTTGCGGCCGTCGAAGATCACCGGCTGCTTGAGCACCGACTTGATGCGGCTGAAGTCCGGGCTCCTGAACTCCTGCCATTCGGTGCAGATGGCGAGCGCGTCCGCGCCTTCGAGCGCCTCGGACGCGCCCTTGCAGAGCGCGAGATCCGCGCGCTTGCCGTAGATGCGCGCGGTCTCGTCCATGGCGACCGGGTCGTAGGCCCGCACTTTCGCGCCGGCGGCCCACAGCGCCTCCATCAGCACGCGCGAGGGCGCCTCGCGCATGTCGTCGGTGTTCGGCTTGAAGGCGAGCCCCCAGACCGCGAACGTCCTGCCGGCCAGCTTGCCGCCAAAGAAGCGCGAGATCTTCCCGAACAGCACCTGCTTCTGCAGGTCGTTGACGGCCTCCACCGCCGCCAGCAGCCGCGCTTCCTGGCCCGCCTCACGCGCCGAGCGCTCGAGTGCCTTCACGTCCTTCGGGAAGCAGGAGCCGCCGTAGCCGATGCCGGGATAGATGAAGGCGTAGCCGATGCGCGGATCCGAGCCGATGCCGTTGCGCACGTTCTCGATGTCGGCGCCGACCCTTTCCGCCAGGTTTGCCAGCTCGTTCATGAAGCTGATCTTGGCCGCGAGCATTGCGTTCGCCGCGTACTTGGTCAACTCCGCCGAGCGCAGGTCCATCACGATCATGCGCTGGTGATTGCGGGTGAACGGGTCGTAGAGCGCCTTCAGCAGTTCCGCGGTGCGCGGATTGTCGGTGCCGACGATGATGCGGTCCGGCTTCATGAAGTCGCCGACCGCCGCGCCCTCCTTCAGGAATTCGGGATTGGAGACCACGTCGAACTCGACCTGGGCTCCGCGGGCGAGCAGCGTCGCCGAGATCGTCGCCTTGACCTTGTCCGCCGTGCCGACCGGCACCGTCGACTTCGTCATCACGACCTTGTACTCGCCGAGGTGCTCGCCGATGGTGCGCGCGACCGCGAGCACGTGCCGAAGGTCTCGGCCGAACCGTCCTCATCCGGGGGCGTGCCGACCGCGATCATCAGGAACAACCCGTGCGCAACGCCGGCTTTGGCGTCGGTCGTGAACTTGAGTCGGCCCTTCTCGCGGTTGCGCGCGATCAACTCCTCGAGGCCGGGCTCGTGGATCGGCACTTCGCCAGCGTTCAGGCGGGCGATCTTGGCGTCGTCCACGTCCACGCAGACGACATCATTGCCGGCATCCGCCAGGCAGGCGCCCGTGACGAGACCGACGTAGCCGGAGCCGAAGATGGTGACGCGCAAGGTAGGACCCTGATTCTGCTTGGAAAAGTGACGGGCAGACTAACCCGAAGGGAGGGCAGCCGCAAACTGCGGGCCGTATGTACCTGATCAAGACATTTCATGTACATCGCAGCAATGAAAACGCACATGGAAATTGACGACAAATTACTGGCGGAAGCGATGAAAGTGGGCCGTCACCGCACGAAACGCGGGGCGGTCGAGTCGGCGCTGCAGCACTACGTCCGATGGCGCACGCGCCAGGAGTTGCTCGCCCTGCGCGGCAAGATCAGATGGATCGGGGATCTGGATCGGATGCGTGGACGACCAGGACCGTCGACTCGGAAATGACATGGCCTTTCTCGCTGATTCCTCGGTTTGGGTCGATTGGCTGAAAGGCATTGACTCACCGGAATCGCTTTGGCTACGAGACGCCATCGTCGAGGACCTGGACGTCGTCGTGCCTGCGTAAGCTCCCCCGTCAAGCACACAGTTCGTAATTAGACTCTGCCGGTCGTTGTGGCCTCGGCAAGAACATCAGCGGCGGCACCCGGCCGAGGCTGTCGTGGGGCCGCTCCTCGTT
>VGUH01000034.1 GCA_016874295.1 Gammaproteobacteria bacterium
ACAGGCACGAGCGTCCCGCACCCTGGCCGGCTGCGCCGGCCGCGGGTGAAGAGATAGTCCGCGCCCGCCGGAAACGGCGGGGCCACGCGAATCCCTTGGTCCTGGGTTCGAATCCCAGCGGGCCCACAATAGATTCTCCCTACTTTCCGCAGCGCAAAAAGTGTTGCTGCACAGCAACACACGGTCCGGACTTGCGGCGATGACTTAAATGCGGAGAAACTCTTCTTTACAACAACGCCCGCAGTCACGGGCCAGAGAGGGGCTGGATCATGGACAGGAACATCAACCTGCGACCCGCATCGGTCGTTGCAACTGCGGTTGCGCTCGTGCTCGCGCATAACGCCATCGCTCAGGAAGAGCCGACCGCGCTCGGCGAAATCACAGTAACCGCGCGCAAGCGCGCCGAATCGTTGCAGGACGTACCGTTCGCCATCAGCGCGCGCACGGGCGGGCAGCTCTCGGCCGCCGGCGCGGTGAACATCGAGGATATCTCCCGCAACGTCGCGGGTTTCACGGTTCTGAACCTCGGTCCCGGCCAGAGCCAGGCGGCGATCCGCGGCGTGTCGGGCGGCAAGATCGACCGCGACCTGCCGGGCGTCAAGGAACAGATCGGCGTCTACATGGATGAATCGCCGATTTCCCTCTCGCTGTTCACGCCGGACCTCGAGCTGTACGACCTCAATCGCGTCGAGGTGCTGCGCGGACCACAGGGCACGCTGTTCGGCGCGGGCTCGATCGGCGGCACGGTGCGCTACATCAGCAACCAGCCGGACCTTTCGGACGGCTACGGCGACGTCGAAGTCGGCATGACGAGCATCGACGACGGCGACACTGGCGGAAACGTCAGGGCAATGCTGAACATGCCGATGGGCGACCGCAGCGCGCTGCGGCTCGTCGGCTACTACAACCAGCTGCCGGGGTTCATCGACGCGCACGGTCCCAACGGCAGGCTGAACGAGGACGTCAACGGCGGCCAGCGCAAGGGCGGGCGGCTGGCGCTGCGCTGGGAGGCGACCGAGAACGTCACGATCACGCCGCGCGTGATCTACCAGGACGTCGACATGGACGGCTACAACCGGGAAGACGTCTGGAACATGCTGGGCAACGAGTTCACGACCACCCAGCCGGCCGTGCAGCTGGGCGAGCGCGAACAGTACCGGCAGTTGCAAGAGAGCTTCGAGGACGAGTTCAAGCTCGGCGACCTCACCATGGAGTTCGACCTCGGCGGCGTGGTGCTGACCTCGGTCAGTTCGTATACCGAGCGCGACATCCTCGTGCTCCGCGACGCGACCCAGCTCACCGGCAGCGTGACATTCTTCAACCTCGGCGGCGACGGCAGCCAGATCCGCCTGAACTCGCCGCTGTACGACGCGACGAGCGTCGAGCTGTTCACGCAGGAACTGCGGCTCAGTTCCGACCACGACGGCAAGTCCCAGTGGGTGCTGGGCGGCTTCTACAGCGACATGGATCGCGTGTACGGCCAGCAGCTGCCGACGCCGGGCTACGACACCCTCGTCGATCTCCTGCTCTGCGATGGCGCGCCTCCAAACTGCCTGCCCAGCACGGACCTTGGAGCGCCGGTCGAAGACATGCCGTTCTACTCCATCATCCCGTACCAGATCGAGCAGTTCGCGGTCTTTGCGGAAGCCAACTTCCAGATCGGCGAGAAGGCCAACCTGGCGGTTGGTGGCCGCTATTACGACTTCTCCGAAGATCGCGTGCTGACGTTCGGCGGACTGTTCTCCGACCCGAGCGCGGGACCGGGCTCGACGGAGTCCGACGGCTTCCTGCCGCGTGTGCTGTTCTCCTATGACTTCACCGAGAACGTGCAGATGAACGCGCAGGTTTCGCAGGGCTTCCGTCTCGGCGGCATCAATGACCCGCTGAATCTCACGCTCTGCACGCCGGAGGACGTCGTGACCTTCGGCGACCGGCCGACGTTCGACGATGAGAAGCTCACGAACTACGAGCTCGGCGCGAAGATCTCGTTTGCGGATGGACGCGGACAGTTCAACATTTCCGCCTTCCACGCGGAGATCGAGGACCTGCAGGCGGTCATGCTGGCGGGCTCCTGCTCGTCGCGCATCGTGATGAACGTGCCGGATGCCCACTCGACGGGCGCGGAGTTCGAGCTGTCCGCGGCGCCGACCGACCGGTTCGATTTCGGCATCTCGGCCTCGTATGTCAACTCGGAAGTCGATTCCGACATTTCGACGGTGATCCAGGACGGCGATCGTCAGCCGGTGGTGCCGGAATTCTCGATCTCGGCGAATGCCACCTACAGCTGGCCATTCACACCGACGGTCGACGGCTTCATCACGGGCGTTTACCAGCACGTCGGCAGCCGCTACACGCAGATCGCGGATCAGCGTGACGGATTCGGAACCTTCGACATCCGGATCAATCCCGCCGGGAACCCCGCCGGTTACGGTGACCCGACCATCACGTCGTTCACGTTCGACCCGCTGATGCCGGCCTACGACATCGGCAATATCCGACTCGGCGTGCGCGGCGACAGCTGGGAGGCAGCGCTGTTCGTCAACAATGTCGGCGACGAAAACGCGCGCCTCGGCCTCGACCAGGAGCGTGGCCGCGTCGCCCGCGTTGGCTACCTGGTGAACCAGCCGCGCACCTACGGAATCTCGTTCCGCAAGGAATTCGGCCGCGAGGCGCCGGCACCGATGGCGGTTGCCGCTCCGCCCCCGGCCCCCGCCGCCCCCGGGCGATGAGGACATGGACGGCGTCACGGACGACTAAGGACCGCTGCCCGGGCACGACGCGCGGCGTCCAGGTCGACGCGATCGGGTGCTTCAAGGAGGTCGAGCTGCGCGGCGTGCTGTTCGACACGAGCTCGTCGGAATTGAGCGCGGCTGACAAAACGAGGCTCGACGAGGCGATCGGTAACTTCAAGCGCCTGCCGCCGGACGTCGCGGCCGGCACCAGCATCGTGGTCGAAGGCCATACGGACAACACGGGCCCGGAGGCCTACAACCAGGCCCTGTCCGAGCGCCGCGCGGACGCCGTGAAGCAGCACTTCGTCGCCGCGGGCACATCCCGGCCTCCATCATCACGACGGTGGGCAAGGGCATGTCGATCCCGGTCGACACCAACGCCACGCGTGGGGGCCGGGCGAACAACCGGCGCGTAGTGATCCGGGCGACACGCTGAAGCCCGGACCTCGAGTCCAGGGGCCGGTCCTTCACGGGACCGGCCCTTTTTCATGGCCCGCGCGGCCTTGGGGTCCGATTGAGCGGGTATTTGTCGGTTTCTTGCGTCCCGCGTCACGCCCGCGTTCAGCCGGGTTTGTCACTGTTTTCCGACCCATCCGAAGCCTGCGGCGCGCAGCCGCGGAGTACCGCCCGATCGAAGCCTTGAACACAGCGCTGCAGGCCTCCCAGGGCGCGAGCGGCTACGCGGACTGCCTCGAGGCCATCCGCGTGCGCCTGGCCGCGCGCGAGGCAAAGCTCTACGGCATCGCCGTGGTGGTCGTCTACGTGCACCAGCTCGGGCGCCTGCTCGCGGACGCCGGGCAGATCAATGCCAGCCGCATGCTCGACGAACTCCGGAACCGGCTCTCGCAGGTCTCGAAGCCGGGTGACTACTTCGCGCGGCTCGGCGACCGGAAATTCGTGTTCGTGTTCTCGACCCTGCGCAACGAGGGCCACGCGCTGCTCGCGGCCAACAAGGTCCTGCGCGCCGGCAGCGAGCCCGTTTCCGCAGGGGGATACCACGCGAGCCTCAAGCTCTCGATCGGCATCGCGATGTTCCCGACGCACGGGCGCGCGCCGGAGGCGCTCATGCAGTGCGCCGAGGCCGCGCTGCTCGAGGCCTGGAAGACGCAGCAGCCGACCGTCATCTACGCCGAGGGCAGGGCGGCAGAGCTCGCCTCCGGGTGGGACCTCGAAGGGCAGCTCGCCAACGCGTTCGAGCGGGGAGACTTGGTCCTCGCCTACCACCCGAAGCTGTCGCTGGCGAAGCACGAGATCGTCGGCTGCGAGGCGTTGATGCGCTGGAACCGGCCGGACGCCGGCAACGTGCCGCCGGAGATCTTCATCGAGCTCGCCGAAATGACCGGCCAGATCGACCCGCTGACCCGGTTCGCCTTCGACCGCGCCTTCCGCCAGCTCGGCGAATGGCCGAAGTCGCTGGGAGCGCTCGGCATCGCCGTCAATGTCACGCCGTCCATCATCGGCAACCCGGACTTCGTGAGCCTGCTCGAGCGCACGGCACGTCAGTGCACGGTGCGGCTCGAACGGATCACGGTGGAGGTCACGGAGAACGCGTTGATGGCCGAGCGCCATCGCAGTCACGACGTGCTCGCGCGGCTGCGCGAGCTCGGCGTGCGCGTCTCGATCGACGACTTTGGCACCGGCTACTCATCGCTCGCGTACCTGAAACAGATTCCGGCCGACGAGCTCAAGATCGACAGGTCCTTCGTCGGCAACATGCTCGCGGATCCGGCCGATGCCCGCCTCGTCGAGCAGGCCGTCGCGCTTGGCCATGCCTTTGGCCTGGAGGTGGTCGCGGAGGGCGTCGAGAGCGCCGAGGTCGCCGCGAAGCTCGCCGCGATCGACTGCGACTACGTACAGGGATTCCATTACGCGCAGCCGCTCGCGCCGCGCGACTTCCCGGCCTGGGTTCAGGACTGGCGCAAGAACCACTAGCGGGCAATGAAGGGGTGCGTCCCCTTCATTGCCCGCTAGTTGCTGTCGTAGGGGTTGAAGCCCCCTGACTTGTCCTTCTTGGCAGCCGGTTTCGCCGGCTCGCTCTCGGATCGTTCGTCCGGCATTACGAGTTTGCGCAGGCTCTGGGTGTTGACGAGCGACAGCTCCTCGGCTTTCTCGCGCGTCGCTTCGCTGAGCGGCGCCGTGGTCACGCCGCCGCTGCGCTTCGGTGCATCGGCCGGAGGGCGTCGGAAGCCTTCTCGAGATCGGCGTCGCTCAGGATCTGGAAGCGCCCGGTCGCCGTTTCGCGCGCCAGCACGCCATCCTTGCGGCTGGCCGCCAGTTTCCGGATCTCGGAACTCGCTTCGCTCCCTTCGCTCTTGAGGATCTGCTGCAGCGCATCCGTCGAGACCAGCTCGAGCTCGATGGGCTCGACCTCGCCGAGCCAGACCGACCGGCCGCGCTCGTCCCGCCCGACCTTGCCGGCCTTCCGGGTCTGCACTGTCTCGTCAGGGTCCTTGGACATGGCGACCGATTCCGAGGCGCCGCCGCGCGGCCGCGGGCAGACTATATACTGCGCGCCAGTGAACGTCTTCATCCTCAGCGCGGGCCGTTCCGGTTCCCAGACGTTCGCGCGGGCTTGTGCGCACATCACGAACTACACGAGCGCGCACGAGTCGCGCAGCGGCCTGCTCGGCGAGGCGCACTTCGACTATCCGGACCGGCACATCGAATCGGACAACCGGCTCTCGTGGCTGCTCGGCCGGCTCGACCGGAGGTTCGCTGACCGCGCGTTCTACGTGCACCTGACGCGCGAGGTCGAACCGGTGGCCGTGAGCTGGGCCAAGCGCTCCTACACCGGCATGATGAACGCGTACCGCCACGCGATCCTCTGGCACTGCCCGAAGGACGCGACGCCGTACCAGGTCGCGCTCGACTACTGCGACACTGTGGAGCAGAACATCCGCCTGTTCCTGCGCGACAAGCGGAACTGGATGCCGTTCCGGCTCGAGGAAGGCCGCGCGCGCTTCCCCGAGTTCTGGCGCCGCATCGGCGCCGAGGGCGACTTCGAGGCCGCGCTCGCCGAGTTCGACGTGCGCCACAACGCGGCTTGGCAGAAACAGCCCGACGCGGCGCCTGCGCCACTACGCGCCTTCGGCAGCAAGCTGTACCGGATCGGGCGCAAGCTCCCGGTCTTCCTGCGCAACGCCTGAGGCGCCGGTGACCGGCGGCGCCGAGCCAGGAATAAGCGCGGCAGCGCGCGCGGAAAGCCGGCGCGTGATCGGCGGCTCGGCGCTCGGCACGCTGTTCGAGTGGTACGACTTCTTCCTCTACGGCTCGCTGGCGAGCCATATTGCCGCGCACTTCTTCGCCGGCGTGAACGAGACCGCGGGATTCATCCTGGCCCTGGCGACCTTCGCCGCTGGGTTCGTGGTGCGGCCGGTGGGCGCCCTGGTGTTCGGCCGGATCGGCGATCGCGCGGGGCGCAAGAACACCTTCCTCATCACGCTGTCGCTCATGGGCGTCTCCACCTTTCTCGTGGGCCTGCTGCCCGGTTACGATGCGCTGGGACCTGTGGCGCCGGCGGCGCTGGTCGCGCTGCGCCTGGCGCAGGGGCTCGCCATCGGCGGCGAGTTCGGCGGCGCGGTGATCTTCGTGGCGGAACATGCGCCGGCGCAGCGGCGCGGGCTGTTCACAGGCTGGATCCCGACGACCGCGGTCGCGGGCCTGCTGCTGTCGCTGGTCGTGATCACGGCGACGCGTGCCGCGATGGCGCCGGATGCGTTCGCCGACTGGGGCTGGCGCGTGCCGTTCCTGGTCTCGGTGGTCCTGCTCGGCATTTCGCTGTGGATCCGCTGGCGGCTGCATGAGAGCCCGGTGTTCCTGCGCATGCAGGCCGAGCGGCGGCTGTCGCGCTCGCCGCTTTCCGAGGCGTTTCTCGAATGGCGCAACTGCCGCCTGGTGCTGTTCGCGCTGTTCGGCGTCGTGATGGGGCAGGCGGTGGGTTACTACACGGCGACGTTCTACGCGTTCTTCTTCCTGGAGAGGATCGCGCGCGTGGACCCGGTGATCGTCACGCCGATCGTCATGGGCGCGCTTGCGGTCAGCATCCCCGTGGCGCTGCTCGCCGGCTGGCTGAGTGACCGGGTTGGCCGAAAACCGGTGCTCCTCGCGGGTATCGGCCTCGGCGCGCTGCTGTACTTTCCCGCGTTCGGCGCCCTGCTGGATGCGGCGAACCCCGCGCTTGCGCAGGCGCGACGCGACGCGCCGGTGGTCGTGCTGGCCGCGCCGGGCGAATGCTCGCTGCTGTTCGAGCCGGTCCTCGGGCGCAGCCACCACTCGAGTTCCTGCGACGTCGTGAAGGCCTTCCTGGCGCACGCGGGCATCAGCCACGTCACCCGCCCGCTCGCATCCCCCGGCGCCGCGCAACTCGCTATCGGCGGACGCGTCCTTGCGGCGCCGCCCGCCGAGTCGCTGACGGGTCCGGAGTCGCGAACGGCGATCGCGGAATTCGAGGCGCAGGCCCGGGCGGCGCTGGTCGCCGCAGGTTATCGCGAAGTCGCCGATCCGGCACGCATCGACGTGTTGCGCATTTTCGCCATCCTCACGCTACTTATGGCCCTTGCATCGGTGCCGACCAGCGTGGCGCCGACGCTCCTGGTCGAGCTCTTTCCGGCGCGCTTCCGGTACTCGGCGGTCGCCGTGGCGCAGAACCTTGGCAACGGCTGGTTCGGCGGGCTCCTGCCCGCTATCGCCTTCACCATCGTCGCGGCAACGGGCGACGTATTTGCAGGGCTGTGGTATCCGGTGGCGATCGCGGCCACGTGCTTCGTGGTGGGCCTGCTGGCAGTTCCGGAAACCCGGGGTCGTACGATCGACTGAGCGCGGTCCGTGCGCCGGCGGGTCGACACACGCGTGCTACGTTGAACGGGGCGGGTGAGGAGAATGGCAATGGAGGACGTGGCTGAGAACGGCAGGCCGGGACGCCGCGCGGGCCAGGGCGGCGGGGCATCCGGCCGGAGCGCCGAGTGGCAGAAGCTCGTGGCGGACGTCGAGGACCTGGTGAAGAAAGTCGCGGACGTCGATGACGCAGAAATCGCGGAGATCCGCGACAAGGTCGAACAGGCGCTCGCGCAGGCGAAGGCGACAGCCGGCGAGGGTGTCGCGGCGGCGCGGGATCGCGCCGAGGAAGTCTCGGACGCGACCGCCGACTACGTGCGCGAGAACCCCTGGGCCGCGGTCGGCATCGCGGCCGCGATCGGTATCGTCATCGGCTTCGTCGCCGGTCGTCGCTGATCTGCCGCCCGCCGGGGGATTCCTGGTATGCGCACGTTGATCGCCTCTCTGGTGCCCGCGGTGTTGCGCCATCTCGAGGCATACGCCGAGGTGGCGGGAGAAGACGTGCGCGATGCCGCGACGTTGCTCGCGCGCAAGCTGGCGGCCATCCTGATCGCTGTTGCCGCGGCTTTCGTCGCGCTCATCATGCTGTGCCTCTGGCTGGTTGCGCTCGCTTGGGACGGTCCCTGGCGCAACTGGGTCGCCGGCGGACTGGCGCTCGGCATTGCGCTCGCGGCGGTGGTGCTCGCGCTGCCGGTATTGCGGCCGAAGCACGGCCCGCCCGAATTCTTCTCGCGCACCCGGACCGAGTTTGGACGCGATCGCGCGATGCTCGAGCGCGCATTCGACAAGCGCCGGCCGGACGGCAGCGGAGGCGAAGATGACCGCGTCGGCCCATGAGGACGCGGACCCGATCCTGACGCCGGCACAGCGGCGCCTGGCCGCAAGCCGTGCCGCATTGGCAGAGATCTTCGCGCCGCCGGATCCCGAGGCGTTCCCGCGCAGCGAGACCATGCGCTTCCTGGTGGGCGGCAAGGGCCGTTTGGTCGCGCTCGGCCTGTTCATGGGCCTGCTGCTGGTCAAGCCGAAACTCGCGGCCGGGCTGGCGCGCTTCCTGCCGCTCGGCCAGGTGCTGCCGATCGCGCGCGTCCTGCTGAAGGCGCTGCGCTGAAACCGCGCCCTTGGGCATCCCGCACCGCAAGTACCTGCTGATCCTCTCGCTGCTGTTCGCCGTCTGGTGGGCGCTGCTCGCCATCCGGCCCTGGGACCGCCACACCTGGCTGCTCGAGAACGCACTCGCGGTCGCCGCCGCCGCGCTGATCATCGGCTATCACCGCAAGCTGCTGCTCTCGCGCATCTCGTACACGCTGATCTTCGTCTTCATGTGCCTGCACCAGGTGGGCGCGCACTTCTCGTACGCGGAGGTGCCCTATGACGCCTGGTTCCAGTCGCTCACCGGCCGGAGCTTCAACCAGCTGGTCGGCTGGGAGCGCAACAACTTCGACCGCGTCGTGCACTTCAGCTACGGGCTGCTGCTCGCCTACCCGGTGCGCGAGGTGTTCCTGCGCGTCGCCGACGTGCGCGGCTTCTGGGGCTACTTCCTGCCGCTCGACCTCACGATGTCGACCTCGATGCTGTTCGAGCTGATCGAGTGGGGCGCGGCCGAGCTGTTCGGCGGCGACCTCGGCCAGGCCTACCTCGGCACGCAGGGCGACATCTGGGACGCGCACAAGGACATGGCGCTCGCGAGCCTCGGCGCGCTGGTCGCGATGCTGGTGACGTATGCACTCAACCGGCGCTACCAGCGCGATTTCAACCGCGAGTGGGCCGAGAGCCTGCGCGTCAAGGGCAAGCGGCCGCTCGGCGAGGACGCGCTCGCGCGCCTGATGCGCGACTCGAAGTAGCGGGCGCGCGCTTCAGCGCGCAGTCAGGCCGAGCGGTAGCGGCGGACGCGCGTCCGGGTGGAACTGGCGCCAGTCGAGGCCGAGCTGCTGCAGGATGGTCGCCGCGACGTCGCCCTGGTGCACTTCGGGGACGTTCTGCGCCTCGCCCGTGGCCGGCGTGTCCGGGCCCGATGACCGCGATGAAGATGTCCTGGCAGCCCTGGATGCCGTAATCGTGCTCGGCCCAGTCCGCGGGCGTGCGCCCGCGGCCGTGATCGGTCGTGACGATGAGCGTGGTGCGGCCGCGGTAGGGCTCGGTCGCCTGCAGCGTGTTCCACAGGTCCGCGAGCATCGTGTCGGCGTAGTGCAGGTAGTCGAGCACCAGGTCGTAGCGGCGTGCGTGCGCCCAGTCGTCGGACTGGCCGAGGCCGATCCAGAGCAGGCGCGGCTTGTTCTTCAGCAGGTATTCCTTGGCGATGCGGAATGACAGCACGTCGTTGCTGCTCTCCTCCAAGAGCTGCTGGATCACGCGGCGCAGGTCCACGTAGCGGTCGATGTCGGGCGTCGACAGCTCGGCGGGCAGCGCCTCGCGCCCACCATTCATCAGGAACGCGCCGTCGCGGCTCGCGGCTGCGTACTTGAAGCCGTCCCAGGAGCCGATCTGCGCGACTTCCGCGTACCCGAGGTCGAGCTTCTCGCGCGCGTACTCGAGCACCGTCCGGTTCTCCGCGTAGCGCACCAGGTCATTGCTCCTGACCTCCGGCTGCGGACGACCGGTCAGGATCTCGGAATAGCCAGGGTACGAGAACTACTGGTCGTTCTGGACCGTGACCTTGCTGCCCTTCGCCTGGTTGCCGTAGACCACGCCCGCGGGCACGAGCGTCTTCCAGAAGAACGGCATCAGCGCCTCGCGCCGCTGCTCCGGCGTATCGCGCCAGTAGCGCTCCTTCATCACGTGCATCTCGTAAATGCCGGACTGCGGCTCGGGCGCGTTGGCGATGACCGGGTCCATGCCGCCGAAGAGGTCCTGCGTGCGCACGCCGTCGACGGTGGCCAGGACCACGTAACGGTCCGCAGGCGTGCCGGCCGAGACCGGGCCGGCCAGGAGGAATGCTGCAAATGCCAGGGCAAGGTGTTTCATCATTTCACGCCCGAGATGATGAGGTCGTAGAGCATGTCGGGCCGGGCATTGCTGCCCCAGTCCACGACATGAATGTAGAACGTGGTCGCGCCGGTTACCTGCAGCTGCAGGAAGGAGTCGAGGGTGACGCCGGGTTCTTCGTCGTCGTGCTCGCAGGGCGAAGTGAACGCCGGCGCGACGCAGGTGTTCAGTTGCGTGCCCGCGGCATTGACGATCTCGATCACCGTGTCGACCGGGCTGCCGTTGACCTGCGCGTCGATGTCCACGGTGACGAGGGAGTCGGTCGTGGTCGTGACGGCGTAGTAGTCCTCGTCGGGAGCGAAGGTCCCGCTCGGGTCGCCCGCGGGGCTGATCGAGGCGGAGTGCGTGCCGTTGCCGAGCGGCGTCGCAGCGGCGATCGTGTCGTTCCGCTGCGCGGCGGCGGCGTCGATGCGGATGCTCAGCGCCTGGGAATCGCTGTTGGGCGGAGAAGCGGAATCCGTGACGGTGATCGTGAAGCTCGACGTACCCGGCGTGCCCGAGGGCGTGCCGGAAATCGCGC
>VGUH01000035.1 GCA_016874295.1 Gammaproteobacteria bacterium
TCGAAAAGGAGGGCGCCCGGTATCAACGAATCCTCGGAAGTTGATAACCATTCGATTGCCTGCCGATGTCATCGCACGCTGGAAGTCCACCGGTCCCGGTTGGCAGACGCGAATGGCTGATCGACTCAGTAAAACTTGATGAAAATAAATCTGTGCGGGTTGGTTACGATCGGAATCAGACCTGCGGCGTGTCAAAAATAAGATATTTACTTAAACATTTTCTTACACACTGCTTAGTGACACATGTTAAGTCATTGAAGGCCAACAGGGATCCCTGAGTACAGTCTTCTCATAATCCCTTGGTCCTTGGTTCGAATCCAAGCGGGCCCAGTCTCAAGAACCGGAGAGCTGCCACTCCCATACTTCGCCGGCGTCCTCATCTTTCGCAGTGCCCACCATGGTGAATCCAAGCTTCATGAGGATCCTCGTCGACGGATTCTCTTCCCGGAGGGTGAACGCCTTCAGTCCTATCCGTGGATCTGCCGTCTTTGCGATATGCACTAGCGCAGCGGCCGTTCTTGAAGCGAAGCCTTTCCCTTGCTCGTGCTCAAGCGTGAAGTAGGCAATCTCCACGAAGCCGTCTTTCGGTGGACCGACAAATGCACCGCCGCCGACCCCTCTCCCGTCCACCGTAGTCACGTAGCCGATCCAAGGAGGCGAGAAACCGACACGCCGATAGAGATCGGCAGTTGCTAGACAATTTTCAGCGAGTGCGGTCGGCATCTCTGGAATCGCCTGGGTAGGAGACCCTCCTTGATCACACGGAACGACGATAAAGGTCATATCGGTCATCCTATTGCTCAAACGTCGAATGTATCCGGTGAATCGTATTCGATCAGCTGTAGTTTCATTTGACAACTATGCCACCTAGTGGCACAGTTCTCCAGTGCGGCGTGTCTTCAAAACCCGGACCTTCGCTCGTTGGATGCGTAAGTCATCGCTTACCAATGAGGCTTTGTGCGCAGCCGTACGAGAGATGTCCGCCGGATTGATCGATGCTGACTTGGGTGGCGGTGTACTCAAAAAGCGTATAGCTCTGCCCGGGCGAGGTAAGCGCGGAAGCGTTCGCACGTTGGTGGCGACCCGAAAAGGTGCGCACTGGTTTTTCGTGTTCGGATTCGAAAAGTCTGAGCGTGACAGCATTACCCGTGAAGAGCTTCGGCATTTGCAAGATCTTGGTGCAGCGCTACTCGGCCTGTCACATCGCGAGTTGGGTATTGCGATTACCGATGCTGCAATAGAGGAGATTTGTTGTGAAAGCTAAAACGAAAAAGAAGAGCCGACTTATAAAGGAGATCGACGATACCATCGATGACCTTCGTCGTTTGGGCTTCATCGACAGAAGGAAACAGCGGGCGATCAAAGCGCTGGATCTGAAACCTATCCCGCAATATGCAGGCAAACAAATTCGTGCACTGCGCGAGCGCGTGAAAGTTAGTCAGACGGTGTTCGCATCGTTGCTGAACACGAGCGCTTCGACGGTACGCAAGTGGGAGATTGGTGAGAAGCAGCCGAGCGGTCCGTCTTTAAAGCTTCTCAACTTATTGGATCGCAAAGGTCTCGACGCGGTGCTTTAACTGAAAACTCTCCGCTCACCCACCAATTGCTGATACGTATCGAGCGTCATAACTTAATAGTTACTTACACATTCGCTTACACACAGGTTAGTGACACGTGTAAGTCATTGATGGCAAACAGGGATCGCTGAGTTCAGTCTTCTCTACTCCCGTCCGGGACTAAACTCGGGTGTCAGGTCGGACTGGCCCCCGTAAGGGGCTGCTATCCGCTCGTGAGCTGCAGCGCAGGTGTTCGCTCCCGAAATCACCTGCTCGGCAGATGCGCTGAGCTACTTTTTGAATCACCCAGAGCGCGTCAGCTCGACGGGTGAGTGAGGGTCAAAGAATTCGCAGGGGGGATGGTGGGCGATACTGGGATCGAACCAGTGGCCTACGCCGTGTGAAGGCGCCGCTCTACCGCTGAGCTAATCGCCCGAGAGATCTATTTTTCTCGGTGTTTTCTGCAAAACTCCTGCCGTTCGACGGCAAATTTCTTTCAAATATGCCTATTTTTCCAGTGTTTCCGTGTAAATCAATCACATAAGAACGCAGTGCTTTTTTTTCCGTACGGCGCGCCGTACAGACGCCGTACGCACACCTTAAACCCTTGATGTCCCTACAAAGTCAAGCATTTAAATCTGCCGTGTGAAGCAGGTGCGAGAACGGCGCGTCGCCCTCGCGGATCAGGTACTAGCGGCTGCCGGACAGGACGATGAACAACAGCACGACGTGAAGCGCGGCGGACAGTACGCCCCCGCACAGCTTGCGCGAGACACGCGACTCCCAGAATTCGGTCAGCGTCACGGCGCCACTCGGGTTATGGGGCAAGCATAGCGCCAGGGCGCCGAAAAATGAAAATGGGGCCTCGCGCCCTCATTTCGCCGGCGGCGGCGGTAACATGGCTCCGGGTCACCGGCGTCATGCCGGTCCAGGAGGCACTGCCGTGCGCGTGAGCGAAATTTTCAAAGTGCTGGGCGTACTCACATTGACGGCCCTTGCGGGGATTCCGGCGGCGCGTGCTGAACCGGCGCAGGCCGCCGTCGAGCGGGTGGTAGCCGACTATGTCGGCCTCTATGCCGGCCCGATCCTCGATCGCTGGCGAACCCTGTTCCATCCGGCGGTCGTGGTCGCGTTTCCGGACGAAGATGGCACGATCACGACGCGCACGCTGGACGAGTTCTTCGGGCGCCAGCGCGACTACTTCGCGACCGGGCGGCGTATCTCGGAGCGGCTCGAAAACGTCCGCATCGACATGGGCCGGCGCATCGCGCGCGTGAGCGCGGACTTCATCTTCGTGGACGAGGGCGAGGAGCTCCCCGGCAAGCTGGGGCTGCATTTGGCGGAGGAAAGCGGCGGCTGGAAGATCGTCGCCGTCCTGTTCGCGTACGACGCGGAGTGAAACCCGTGCGCTAGCAGGCTCAGGGCATCACTCGCGACAGGCGCAAGGCCTGGATGCGCGCCGGCCGGGTAGGAGCGAGCAACAGGGTTCTGCTGATCCGCCCGCGTTCGCAGCGCCAGGTGAATTCGCCGGTCAGCATGCCGTCGGATTCGATCGGTGCCGTCGTATCGCAGGCGCCGGACTTGGTCTTCAGCCTGGCCAGGTCGCTCGCCCAGCCCTCGGCATCCCGGTCGAGCAGGAAGTTCACGGCGAGGACCTCGCGACGCTCGCCGGGTGGATGGAGGCAGGCAAGGTCACGCCCGTGATCGACCGGACGTTCCCGTTCGCTGAGGCTGCCGCGGCCATGCACTACCTGGAGACCGGCCGCGCCCGCGGCAAGGTGATCATCACGATGCCGTAGAATGCGGCGGATGGATTCCGTAGCCGCCGAACAGCGCATCCGCCCCCACGTCCGCGAGACTCCGCTCGCGCACTCGCGCGCGCTCAGCGACGCGACGGGCGCGCGCGTCTACCTGAAGCTCGAACACCTACAGGAGACCGGTGCATTCAAGCTGCGCGGCGCGGCCAACAAGCTGCTATCGCTGCCGCGGGAGGAGGCGGCCCGCGGCCTGGTCACCGCCTCGAGCGGCAACCATGCGCTCGCGGTCGCGACCATGGCCGGCAAGCTCGGGTTCCCGGTCGAGATCTTCGTCTCCGAGCAGCTGCACCCGGTCAAGCGCAGCCGCATCCAGTCCCTGGGCGCCCGGCTGCGTGTCGTCGCCGGCGATCCCCTGCAGGCCGAGCTCGAAGCGCGGCGCGAGGCAGACGATTCGCGCCGACCCTATATCTCTCCGTACAACGACCCGACGGTCATCGAGGGGCAGGGCACGCTCGCGGTCGAAGTGCTGCGGCAACTCCCGTCCGAGGCGGGTGCGCTGGGCGCCGTCTTCGTGACGACCGGGGGTGGCGGGCTCATCGGCGGCATCGGCTTGTACCTGAAGCGCGCTTCGCCCGCGACCCGGATCGTCGGCTGCTGGCCGGAGAATGCGCCGGCCCTGTACGAGTGCCTTCGGGCGGGAAAGGTCATCGACGTGCCGGAGCGTCCGACCTACTCGACCAGCACCGCTGGCGGCGTAGAACCGGGCGCCATCACGCTCGACATCTGCCGGCAGGTCATCGATCACACCGTGCTGGTGAGCGAGGCGGAGATTCTCGCGGCCGCGCGTCGTGTCCGCCGCGACGACGGTCAGCGCCTCGAGGGCGCGGCCGGGGTTGCGGTCGCTGCCTTTCTCAAGACCGCGGCGGACTACGCCGGGCAGTCCGTCGTCCTCGTCCTGTGCGGGGGCAATGCGGATCCGGCCTTCGCCGACCTCGTGCTGCAGGAATGAGCCATGACTCACGTCGACCGGCGTAGTTTCCTCGGCTTCACGGCGGCAGGCGCCGCACTCGCGGCCGGCCTGCGCTCGCGCTGCGCGATTGCGGAGGGAGAGAACGTGCCGACATTTGCCGGCGTCCCGCCGATCACGCCGGTGGAACGCGCGGCGCGCGTCGCCAGGGTCCAGTCGCTCATGCAGCGCGACGGCATCGCGGCGCTTCTCGTCGAGGCAGGCAGTTCGCTCGAGTACTTCACCGGCATCCGCTGGTGGCGTTCGGAGCGCACGACCGCGGCGCTTATTCCCGCGCGCGGTCAGGTCGTGGTCGTGACGCCGTTCTTCGAAGTGCCCTCGATCCAGGAATCGCTCGAGGTCGCGGCCGACGTGCGGCCCTGGCACGAGGACCAGAGCCCATTCGCGCTGATCGCGGACGCAATTCGTGCCGCGCCGGCCGCGGCGCCGCTTGCTGTCGAGTGGACCACGCGCTACTTCATCGTCGACCACGCGCGCGCTGCGCCCGGATTCGATCGCCCGATCGTTTCCGGCGAGGCGCTGGTGAACGCCTGCCGCATGATCAAGTCGCCGGTTGAACTCGCGCTGATCCAGGCCTCGAACGATCTCACGCTCGCGGCGATCCGCCATACGCACGCCGAAACCAGGATCGGCATGACCGCCGGCGACCTCCGCGCGATCCTCGAGGGCCGGATCCGCGCGCTGGGCGGTGCCGAGCCGTTCTCGCTGGTGCTGCTCAACGAGGCGAGCGCCTATCCGCACGGCACGGAGCAGCCGCAGGCGGTGCGCGACGGATCGGTCGTGCTCATCGACACGGGTTGCAGATTTCACGGCTACTCGTCCGACATCTCGCGCACCTGGGTGCAGGGCGAGCCCACGGCACGCCAGCGCGAAGTCTGGAACACGGTCAGGCGCGGCCAGGAAATCGTGCTCGACGCGGCGAAGATCGGCGCGCCGGTCGGTGACATGGACATCGCCGTGCGCAACCACTACGAGCGGCTCGGCTGGGCCAGGGACTACGGCCTGCCCGGCACTTCGCACCGCGCCGGCCACGGCATCGGCATGGACGGCCACGAGCCGCCCAACCTCATGCGCGCCGATCGCACGCCGCTCGCCGCCGGCATGTGCTTCTCGAACGAGCCCGGGATCTACATCCCCGGCGAGTTCGGCGTGCGCATGGAAGACATCTGGCACATGACGGAGCAGGGGCCGAGACTCTTCACGCCGCTCGCAAAGTCGATCGACGATCCGGTCTGATCGCGCCCGTAGAATGCGCCGATGAATCCCCGGCTCGCGACGATTTTACTTGGCTTTTTGTCTTGCGCAGCGGCTTACGCCGCAGCGTCGCCCTTGCCGAGCGGCTGGCGGCGGGCAGCTCCTCGCGTTCAAGCCGGCCGACGACATGCGGTCGCTCGAACTCCATCCCCTGGCCTACAAGGTGCCAGTCAATGCGGCCGAGTTCGACGAAGCGTCCAGGCATGCATTCGTGAAAAACGCGTTTCGCATCGGCGGCGTCGCCGTGCAGCAGGGAAATGGCGGGTATCGCGTGTTCGTCTCGCACCATTACTGGAAGTCCGCCGACCGCTGCTGGGTGATGCGCGTCTCATCGCTCGAAGGCACGCTTGACGATCTGATGTCCGAACGCGCCGTGTTGAAATGGAAGACGGCGTTCGAGACCCGGCCCTGCATGCCCTTGTCGCTGCCAGGTCATCCGCCGCGCTTCGGGGCGCTGGAAAGCGGCGCCTCGCATGGTTGCCGGACGGACGCCTGCTGGTGACCATTGGCGACCACAGCATGGATGGCTGGAATGCCGGGCTGCAAGTCGCACAGGACCCGGCCTATTCGTTCGGCAAGACCATTGCCGTCGGTCCGGAAGACGGCAGCGCCGAGATCTACAGTTCCGGGCATCGCAACGCGCAGGGTCTCGCCGTGTCGGCCGCGGGCCAGGTCTGGTCGACGGAACATGGCCCGGAGGGCGGCGACGAGTTGAACCTGATTGAAAAGGGCGGCAACTACGGCTGGCCGCTGGCTACTTACGGCACGCAGTACGGAACCTTCAGCTGGCCGCTGACGCTGGAAGCGGGGAAGGTAGAAGGCCTGATCGAGCCGTACTTCACCTGGGTGCCGTCGATCGGGGTTTCCTGCGTGTCCGAGATCACGAGCCCCCGTTTCGAGCGTTGGCGCGGCGACTTACTGGCATGTTCACTGCGGGACCAGGAATTTTGGCGGCTTCGCGTTCGCGAAGGGCGCGTCGTCATGGCAGAGCGTTTCCCATTCGGGCAACGCATCCGGGACGTGATCTAGGGCCACGACGGCTCGCTGGTCGTCTGGAGCGATGATCGGGCCATCCATTTCATCGCGCCTGCGGAGCTGGATGAAGGCGTCTCGGCCGCGTCGATCTTCCGCGCCTGCGCCAACTGCCATGTCGCTCCGGCCGGTGGAACGCCCGCTGTCGCTCCGAGCCTCGTGGGCATCGTAGGCCGAAAGGTTGCCTCCGATGCAGACTTCGAGTACTCGCCCGCCTTGAGGGCGCTCGGCGGCAGCTGGACTCGGGAACGGCTTGATGCGTTCATCGCGGGCTCCGCGGCATTCGCGCCGGGAACGACAATGGCATTCGGGGGTATTCGCGACACGGAAAGCCGCACGGCGCTGATCGACTGCCTCGCTTCCCCCGACAGCCAGCTGGACCTGAAGCCCGATCGCAGGATCCGCGTCGAAGCGCCTCAGGAGCCGCAATCGGGCGAGTGAATTCGCCTAATGCGCGCGCCGGCGACGCACGCGGCGTTCTGCAGCGCCAGGCGTGTGGCCTTGGTCGGGTTTATGATGCCCAGCACGTCCATCGCCGTGGTGAACACCTCGGAGCGGATGACGACTGTTCGGCAATGGCTTCAGCGCCTGTCGGCAGGCAGGCTGCGGGGAGCGAGGATCGCCTGCCAGTTCAGCACCGCGTTCCACACCAGGCGGTTGTCACCGCGGTTGAGGTCGCGGTGCAGCGGGTTGAAGTTGAAGGCGATCACGCGCCCCTTGCCCACGGGAAGATCGAGGATCCCCGGTCGCCCGACGAGTCCCGCCTCTCCCCAGGCGCCACCGCTCGCCACCAGCGGCTGACCCTCCGCGCCCCAGCGCATCACCACGCCCGAGGGATCGGGCGGCCCGTCGAGGCAGGACGTGCAGTAAGCCATGCGCAGCCACGCGCGCGGCGTGTCGTAGAGCGGGAAATTCTGCCGGTACACGGACGTTGAGGCCCCGTAACCGTAGGCGAGGGGATGCGCAGGGTCCGTGAAGCTCGCGCGCAGATGTGCGCCCGGTGTGCGGGTGCCGGCAGCGGCCGCTGCGGCCGCGGAGCTCTCGCCACCCCCGTCGCTGGAACGCGGCACACCGCCCTCGCTGCGGCGGACACCGCGCACGATGCCCGCTTCCAGCGGCAACATGGATCCGCTGCCGAGCGTGACCAGCAGGCCGCCCGACTCCACCCAGTCCTGCAGTTCGGCCAGCCCGCGCCAGCCGGGTCCACCGGTGATGTCCTCGGACTCCACGGGGAATCCGTGGCTGGGGGTGGCCGGCGTCTTCTTCCAGGGCATCGGCCCCCAGCGTGCGGGCAGGCCGTGGATCTGCTCGGCGAGTTCAAGGTCGACATGTCCGTAGAGCAGCACGTCGGTGCCGGCGCGGAAGGCGCCCGTGCGAATGTCCTCGTCGCGCACGTAGGTGTACGGAATGTGGCGCTGATCCAGCGCGTAGCGGATCCAGCCGATCGAGTCGGTGTCGGCCCACGGCACCCACAGCCCGAGGCGCGGCGCCGTCTCCTGCCGGCTCTGCACCGCGGGCAGGCGGGAGACCGCGGTGAAGACCAGACCCGTGACGCGCGCGAGCTCGTCGAGCGCCTGCGCGAGCCCGGGCTGCGCGGGCAGCAGCCAGGAACCGGCAGGGTAGTCCCTGCCGCCTGCGCTAAAGGCCGCGCTCGCGACCTCGAGGCGGAAGGCCGCGAGGCGGTAGCGCGCGGCGAGCAGCGCCTCCTGCCCGGTATCGGCCAGCAGGAAAGCGGCACCCTCGCCCTCGACTGCGCCCTGCACCGCGGGCGGCTCCGCGAGGCGCGGCGCGAGGCGCGGGTCCTGCAGCGCCGCATCGTCCGAGGCCACGGCCTCGACGCGATAGTGCATCGGCAGCGACCAAGAGACATCGTCGTAGGGCTCGACGCCGGACTCCACGGGGTAGCGCTGCGGAGCCAGCAGGTCGAGCGCGTAGTTTCGGTAGGGCTGGTCCAGGGCGACCACGAAAGTCCCCGCGGGATACACGCGTCCCCCGGAACGGATCTCGCGCGCGGCGCGACCGACCTCGATGCCCTGCGTCATGAGTCGCGCGACCATCTCCGCCACGCGCGCGGGGTCGCCCTGCGCGGGCGGGATCAGGAAGGCCTTCGGGGATTCCTCGACGCCCGCGCGCCAGGACGCATGGCTCTTGCGATAGAAGCTCATCAGCAGTTCGTCGGCGTGGCGCGCGCTGTAGTCGAGCGCGGCAAGTACGCCCGCCTGGTTGTAGTTCGCGTTGTCGCGGGCACTCCACGCGAGCGTCGGCGGCGGCGGCACGGGCCGCCACCACTCGCGCGTGGACTCATCGGGATCCAGCACGCGCTGCATCGTCTCGGCGCTCGCATTGCCGAAGGTCTCGTAGCCGCGGCCGAGTGCGTTGTGGTTGTTCGCGATGCCGTCGATGTAGTGCTGGCTGAATCCCTCGCCGAAGTTCCAAGTCGAGACACCGGGCATGCCGAGCGCGGTGAGCGCGCGCACCTCGTGGAAGCTCATCTCCAGCATCTCGCTGATCGTGATGCCGCTCATGTTCGGGCTCCAGGGCCCGGTGCCGTTCCAGCTGAGGAGCAGCGGTATCGCCTCGTGCAGGTCGTGGATCACCACCGGGTGCCAGTCCATGAACATTCGATGCACGGCCCGCGCGGACTGGTGCACGAGCTGGTGTCCGTCGCGGTTGATGTCCACGAAAGCGTAGTCGGACCAGTAGGGCGGCGACTGGCGCGGCAGCGCGGCGTAATCCGTGCGGCCCTTCAGGAAGCGGTAGAACCACTGCACCACGCGATCACGACCGTCGGGGTTCGCGACCGGGTTCACGAGCACGACGAGACGTTCGCGGATCGCCTGCAGCCGCGGTTCCTCCGAGACGATCAGCCGGTAGGCGAGCTCCAGCATCGCCTCGGCGCTGCCGGTCTCGTCGGCGTGGATGCCCGCGTTCAGGTAGTAGAACGGCCGCGACGATCCGAGCAGCGCCGCGGCCCCGGCGGCGTCCAGCGTGCGGGGGTCGGCGAGCCGCGCGTTGTTCTCCTTCAGGCGATCGAGCGTGGCGATACCCGCTTCGTCGGCGATCGCGAGCATCAGGATCTCGCGCCCCTGCTCGCTGCGTCCGATCGGGACGAGCCGCGCGCGGGGCGAGGCTGCGGCGAGTGCCCGCAGGTAGGCGTGCGCCTGCGCGGTGTCGACGAGTTCTCCCGGCGCGCCTGCGATGCGCCCGAGGTGGTCCGATGGCGAGGGCACAGTCGCCGAATCGGGCAGCAGCGCGAGCGACTCGGGCAGGAAGCGCGGGTCGGTGGTCGCCGCGCGGATCGCCTCGGTGGTGCCGGGCTCGGGCGTGTCCCGCGCCTGCAGCGAGGTCCCGTTCGCGAGGACGATGGAGAGCAGCAGGGCACGGGCAAGGCGATGCTTCATGGCAGGCTACTGGCGGGAAACGGGCTCGGAGTGCCGCAGCATAGCGCCCGTGCCGCGCCGGCGACTAGCGCCCGCCTGACTACCGGACCGGCAGCCGCACGTGGCAGCGCGACGATATCGGCCGGTCCCGCCGGCACGGCCTCAGCCCGACAGGCGGTGACGCCCGCGCACCGGGGAACGGGCGCAGCCAAGCAGTCTGCCATGGCCGAAGACTCGGCCAGGCCGCCGACTCCCCGGCACGTGGCGATGAGTTGGGCGCGGCGGCTGAAGCGCGCCTTT
>VGUH01000036.1 GCA_016874295.1 Gammaproteobacteria bacterium
AGAAAGTCGGTGTGGCAACTTGCTTTCAACCACAACGAGAGGCCTTTTTCAATTCATTCGCCGCTCACCCGCGAGAAAAGATTGTCGGATCAGGGTTAAGTAATGCGCCTCGCGATGTGGTCCGGCCCGCGCAACATTTCCACGGCACTGATGCGCGCATTCGGCAGCCGGCCGGACACGGCGGTCAGCGACGAGCCGCTGTACGCACACTATTTGTGTGTCACCGGCGTGCGGCACCCGGGCCGCGAAGAAGTGCTCGCGACGCAGGAGACGGACTGGCGCAAAGTCGCCGCGCAACTCACCGGGCCGATCCCCGGCGGCCGCGCGATCTGGTACCAGAAGCACATGGCGCATCACCTGCTGCCGGTGATCGGGCGCGGCTGGCTGGACGCGCTCACGCACGCCTTCCTGATCCGCGAGCCGGACGAGATGGTCGCCTCGCTGCTGCGCGCGTTTCCGGGCGCCGGGTTCGCCGACACCGGGCTCGAGCAGCAGTGCGAGATCTTCGATCGGGTCGCGCAGCGTCTCGGGCGCGCGCCGCCGGTCGTGCTCGCGAGCGACGTGCTGAAGGACCCGGCGGCGCAACTCGCGGCCTTGTGCGACGCACTCGGCATTCCGTTCCTGCCCGCAATGCTCGCCTGGCCCGCCGGCCGACGCGACACCGACGGCGCCTGGGCGCCGCACTGGTACGCGGCGGTCGAGGCCTCGACGGGTTTTGAGCCCTACAGGCGCCGGCACGTCGAGCTCGACGAGGCCGCGGCGCGGCTCGTGGACGTGTGCCTGCCGTACTATGAGAAGCTGTACGCGCTCCGCCTGAAGGCCTGAGGAATGCTCCAGCAGTTCAACGAGCAGAACCGCGACCTGGTGGTCAACGTCAACGGCCGGCTCGTCCACCGTGACCAGGCGGGCGTCAGTCCCTTCGACAGCGCCGTGCAGGGCGGCGACGCCGTGTGGGAGGGTCTGCGGCTCTACGACGGCCGCATCTTCGCGCTCGAGGAGCACCTTGCGCGGCTGCGCTCTTCCGCCCTCGCCCTCGCCTTCACGGAGATTCCCTCGAACGCGAAGATCATCGAGGAGATCCGGCGCACGCTCGCCGCCAATAACATGAGGGACGGCGTGCACATCCGCCTGACGCTGACGCGCGGCGTGAAGATCACCTCGGGCATGGACCCGCGACTCAACCAGTCCGGGCCGACGCTGATCGTGCTCGCCGAGCACAAGGCGCCGGTGTATGCGAAATCCGGCCTCACCCTCGTGACCAGCAGCTTCCGGCGTCCGGGGCCCGACGTGCTCGACCCGAAGATCCACCACGCGAACCTGCTCAACTCGGTGCTCGCGAAGATCGAGGCAAACGCCGCGGGTGCGGACGACGCGCTGATGCTCGACGGCCGCGGCTTCATCGCCGAGACGAATGCCACGCACCTGTTCCTGGTGACGGGCGGCACCGTGCTGACGCCCACGGTCGCCGCCTGCCCCGAGGGCATCACGCGCGCGACTGTGCTCGACATCTGCCGCGTCGAGGGAATTGCGCACGAGGTCCGCGATCTCTCGCTCGCCGAGCTGTACCGGGCGAACGAGGCCTTCTGCACCGGCACGATGGGCGAGCTCGCCGGCGTCACGTGCGTGGATGGCCGCGCGATCGGCGACGGTGCGATCGGGCCGATGACTGCGCGCCTCTCGGCACTCTACGCCCGGCGGACCGCGACCGGCGGGACGCGGGTGGTGGACTGAGTGCCGGCGCACCGCGTGCTGCGGGCCGCGTTGCCGCTCGCGCTCGCGGCCTGCGCGGCTGCTTGCGCGACGCGGCCGCCGCCGGCCGTGCCGGCGCATCGCGACCCGGGCCGCTGCGGCAGCGAGCCGGTGTTCGCCGCGGGCGGTGACCGCGCGACACTGTGGGTCCGCAACTCGCCCGAATATCGCGCCGCGAGCGAGACGATCTACCGCGCGGCACTCGAGGCACTCGCCGCGGGTCTCGCCGATCCCGCGTGGACCGCCGAGCCGACCCAGTCCGGTGCATCGCTCGCCCTGCCGCCGGCGGTCGTCATGGACGTCGACCAGACGGTACTCGACAACTCCGCGCCGCAGGCCGAGATGCTGCTGAAAGGCCTGTGCTTCGACGCATTCCCCAGGGCCTGGGACGAATGGCTTGCAAGGCGCGCCGCGCCCGCGGTTCCCGGCGCGGCGGCATTCATCCGCGCGGCGCGGCTGATGTCCGATTCGGCCGGGCGGCCGGTACGGATCTTCTTCATCACCAACCGCGAGTGCGCGCCCCGCGCCGGCAACGCGTCCGCGTGTCCGCAGCAGGACGACACGATGGCGAACCTCGAGGCGCTCGGCCTCGGCAGCGGGACGCTCGCCGACGACCTGATGCTGAGGGGCGAGCGCCCCGACTGGGGCGCCGAGAAGCTCCCGCGACGCGCCGCGGTCGCGCAGGGCTATCGCATCGTGCTGAACGTCGGCGACGACCTGGCGGATTTCCTGCCGGGCGTCCGCGGCGCGTCCGTCGCCGAACGCGACGCAGCCCGCTGCGCCCGCGCGGACTACTGGGGCCGGCAGTGGTTCCTGCTGCCGAACCCGATGTACGGCTCCTGGCTGGTCGCGCTCGGCAGCGACCTCGACGCGGCGCTCGCCGCCCCGCTTAAGGTCCTCGCGGACTGCCCGCGCGGTTGATCACGTATCCAGTGTGACCGGCGTCAAGGACTCCGGCGAATCCGCTGCGGCGGGCGCCGCCGTCCTTTATGTTCAGTCGCATGACGCCCGCCGACGAACGCGTGCTGCAGCTCCTGCAGAAGTCGCAGAAGAGCCTCGACCTGCACGCCCGCTATGCGGACCTGCCGGAGGACCAGTACTGGCTGGTGCAGCCCTGACCCAACCACCAGCGGCCGACCAAGTGGGTCGTCGACCTCGCGCGCCAGCGGCTCGCGGACCTGCAGGCCATCGTCAAGACGCGCCTCGCGGCAGCCGACCCCTCGCTGTCGGAAGCGCTCGAGCTGATGTCCTTCCTCACCAATCTGGTCGGCTCGCAGCACGTCGAGCGCTTCGTGCCGATCGCCGAGCCCGAGCGCGAGCGCCAGCTCGACAAGGCGCGCACGAGGCCTGAGCGCCCGACGGGCAGCACCACGACCGCGACCGTCGTGAAACCCGCGGCGCCGCCGAAGCCGGCCCGCGCAGGGGCGAGGCTGAAGACCGCCATCAAGCCGCCAAAGCCGATCAACGACACGACCATCACCGCCGTGGTCAAGGACGCCGCGCGGCTCCTGTCCTGGGGCCGCGACTGGCACGAGCTGCCGGACGCCATCGCCCGCATCGCGGGCCGCCCCGGCGCCGCGCAGGTGCGCCAGATCCTGCGCAGCAGCAAGGATGCGATCGAGCAGCGCCTGGAGCAGCAGGACAGGCATTAGCAAAGGGGACTGTCCCCTTCATGAAAATGAAGGGGACTGTCCCCTCCGGTGTATCGTCGCTGCATGGTCGACGAAGTCACCACGGGCGCACCGGCCGGGCTCATTCGCCGGCTCGCCGCCCTAATTTACGACGCCCTGCTCGCCGCCGCGCTCGCCTTCGCGGCGACCTTCGCGATGCTGCCCCTGACCCGCGGCGAGGCGATCCTGCCCGCGACCCAGGGGATACTTGCGCACGCCTACCACGCGCTGCTCGCGGTCCTCCTGTTCACCTACTTCGCATTCAGCTGGACGCGCCGCGGCCAGACGCTCGGCATGCGCGCCTGGCGCATCCGCCTCAAGTCCGCGGACGGCCGGCGACTGCGCTGGAGCGAGTCGCTGGTCCGGTGCCTGCTGGGCGCAGGCCTCGCCTGGCTCGCGATCCTCGGCGCCTGGTACCTCTCCCGGCCCGGCAGCCCGGTGGCCCACGCGGCAGCGATCGCGCTGATGGTGCCGCTCGCCGCGAATTTCGCCTGGATTCCGTTCGATCGCCAGCGCCGCAGTCTCCTGGACATCGCGGGCCGGGCGCGCGTGCGCCGCACCGTCTAGCGCGCGCGCAGGATCGCCACCGCGGCGATTGCCGACAGCAGCAGCGTCGGCCCCCAGGCGACCAGCAGCGGGTTGAGCCCGTAGACCTGGCCGCTGTTCTCGAGCGTCTGCGTCAGCAGCACGAACAGGACGCCCGCGAGGATCCCGAGCACGGTGCGCGCGCCGGCGCCGGCCGAGCGCAGCGGCCCGAACGCGAACGGCACGGCGAAAATGCACACGACCACCGCGGCGACGAGGCGCGAGATGCGCGACCAGAACGCGATCTCCCACGCGGTCGAGTCCAGGTCGTTCGCCTCCAGGTGTTCCTTGTAGGCGTGCAGATCGGCGAGCGGCAGCGACTTCGGCTGCGTGACCGCGGCGCCGAGGAATTCCGCTTCGAAGCCCTGCTCGGTCACCAGCCGCGGCCGCGTGCGCGCTTCCACGTGATCCTCGCCGAGCCGGGTCTCGACGTAATTGCCGAGCACCCAGCGGCCGCTCTTATCCTGGGTCGCCGTCTCGGCGCGGCCGACCAGCATGAGCCTGCGCGCGTCGTCGAGCTCGTAGACGTAGACGCCGCCGAACAGGTTCTCGGCCGCCTGCCGGCGCACGTTGATGTAGTGCGAGCCCTGGCGGATCCAGGCGCTGCGGCTGCCGGTGAACTCGAGCTGCGAGTAGCGGCTGAAGATCTTGTACTGGCGCGCGTACTGGTCGGCGGGCGGCGCGAAGTACTCGCCGAGCACCCACAGCACGGCCGCGACCACCAGCCCGGCGAGCGCCGCGGAGGCCGCGATGCGCGCGACCGAAACGCCCGCCGCGCGCACGACGGTCAGCTCGCTGTCGCGCGCGAGTCCGCCGAGTCCCATGATCGCGCCGATCAGCGCGCCGATCGGCAGCAGCTCGTACGCCTGCTGCGGCAGCTGCAGCAGCGTCACGAAAAAAGCTCCGGCGACGTCGTAACTGCCCTGGCCGATGTCGTCCTGCTGGCCGATAAAGGTCACCAGCGTCATGAGCGCGAGCAGCACCGCCGTCACCATCAGCGTGTGCAGCAGCACGGTTCTCGCGAGGTAGCGGTCGAGGATCGTCACGCGAAATGCCGCCGGCGCCGGAACCAGCGCGTGACCGGGCTCTGGCGGTGGATCAGCACCAGCCCCCCGGCCAGCACCAGCGCGTGTACCCACCAGGTGCCGACCTCGGGCGGCAGCCGCCCCTTCTCGATCCAGACCTGGGCCGCGGACAGGAGATTCGCGTAGGCGAAATACAGCAGGATCGCAAGCGCGAGCCGCGCGTAGCGCCCCTCGCGCGGCCGCAGCGCCGACAGCGGCACCGCGACGAACGCGAGCACCAGCACCATGAGCGGCATCGAAATGCGCCGCTGCAGCTCCGCGATGTCGACCAGCGAGCTCGAGCCGATCAGTTCGCGGCTCGGCTTGCGCTCGGGCACGGTACGGCCGACGCCCGCCTCCGGCACGACGACCGGGATGCCGTGCTCGGCGAAACGGATGCGGCGGAAGGTCGTCTGCCCCGGCACGCCTTCGATCCGCTCCCCGTCGTGCAGCACCATGAGCTGCGTGCGCCCGCCCGCGAGCACGCGCTGCTCGGCCCAGGCCGCGGTCGCGACCTCGACCCGGTCACCGGCCAGGTGCTGCATGAAGACGTTGATCAGCCGCCCGTCGGCGCCGCTCGATTCCGCGTAGAACACGGCCTTGCCGTCGGCGTAGGTGCGGAACGTGCCGGGCGCGAGCAGCCCGAACTCGGCATCGCGCAGGCCGCGGCCGCGCAGCGCCTCGGCGCTGTCGCGCGCCTCGGGGCCGACCACGAACGTGAGCCAGGCGAGACCGGCGGCGACCGGAAGCGCCAGCGTGTAGACCGGCAGGTACTGGCGCTCCGGGCCGATACCGCAGGCGCGCACCGCGGCCATTTCGCTCTCGTGGTAGAGCCGGCCGAGCGCCAGCATGGCTGCGAGCAGCATGCTGATCGGCACCAGCACCATCAGGTTCTCGAGCGTCGTGAGTCGGATCAGCGTGAGCACGATCTCCTGCGGAAAACCGCGGTCCGCCGCGACCCCGAGGATCCGGGCGACCTGGTAGCTGACGAGGATGGCGAGCAGCACGACTGTCACGCCGGCGAGGGCGGTCGCGACTTCGCGCAAGACGTAGCGGTCGATGGTGGCGAACAAGGCCGGTTGCGCGGGGTATCGGGGGCGTTTTCGATTAAACTGGCCGGAACACGGTAAACCAGCGCGCGAGCGCGCTCAACGGGGAGCCATGCAGTTCCAGGTCCTCAAGGCAGGCAGCGCGCGCCAGCGCACCGCCTGCGCCATCGTCGGAATCCACGAGAAAGCGTCCCTGACCGAAGCCGCCAGGCGCGTCGACCGCGCCGCCGGCGGGGCCATTTCCCGCCTGCTGCGCCGTGGCGATTTTTCCGGCAAGTGCGCCGAGGTCTTCCCGATCACGGCACTGCGCCGCGGGCCGGCCGAGCGGATCCTGCTGGTCGGGCTCGGACCGAAGCCGGCCTACGGCCGCAAGGCCTACCGCCGCGCCGTGTTCGCCGCCACGCAGTGGCTGGCAAGGACCGCCTGCACGAATGCCGTCTCCTGGCTCGCCGCCGACCCGGTGCCGAAACTCGACGCCCGCTACGCCGTTCGCCATGCGGTCGAGAGCGTCAGCAATGCGCTGTACCGCATACCCGACCTGAAGTCGGGCAGGAAGCCGCCCCTGCCGAAGCTCGCGCGGTTCGGCATCGTTGTGGCGGACGCGGACGCCGAAGCCGCGGGCCGCGGCCTCGCCGACGGGCGCGGCATCGCGGCCGGCATGGCACGCATGAAGGATCTCGCCAACCTGCCGGCCAACGTCTGCACGCCGCGTTACCTCGCCGACGCCGCGCGCGCGCTCGCGAAGGAACACCCCTCGGTGCGTGCGCAGGTGCTAGACGAACGCGCGATCGCGAAGCTCGGCATGGGCTCCTTCCTGTCAGTCACGCGCGGCTCCGAAGAGCCGCCGCGGCTCATCGTGCTCGAATACCACGGCGGCAGGAAGGGCGAGGCGCCGGTCGCGCTGGTCGGCAAGGGCATCACCTTCGACACCGGCGGCATCTCGCTCAAGCAGCCGACCGGCATGGACGAAATGAAGTTCGACATGTCGGGCGCGGCCTCGGTGTTCGGCGCGCTCAAGGCGCTCGCGACCATCGCGGCGCCGGTCAACGTCGTCGGCATCATCCCGACCTGCGAGAACATGCCGGGCGGCCGCGCCACCAAGCCCGGCGACATCGTGACCTCCATGGCCGGCAAGACGATCGAGGTGCTGAATACCGACGCCGAGGGCCGCCTGATCCTGTGCGACGCCATCACCTACTCGCGCCGCTTCAAGCCGCGTGCCGTGGTCGACATCGCGACGCTGACCGGCGCCTGCGTAGTCGCGCTCGGCGCGCATTACTGCGGGTTGTTCTCGGCGGACGACAAGCTGGCGGCGGCGCTCGCCGCGGCCGGCGAGCGCGCCGATGATCGCGCCTGGCGCATGCCGGTCGCCGAGGAATACACGGAGCTGCTGAAGAGCAATTTTGCCGACCTGGCGAATGTCGCGGGCCGCGAGGGCGGCGCGATCACCGCCGCCTGCTTCCTGTGGAAGTTCGCCGACGGCCTGTCGTGGGCGCACCTCGACATTGCCGGCAGCGCCTACCTGACCGGCACCCACAAGGGCAGCACCGGCCGGCCGGTGCCACTGCTCGTCGACTGGCTGCTGCACGGGGCCTGAGCCCTTGCCGGCGCCGCAGGTCGACTTCTACGTTCTGGCGGGCAGCGATCCCGGGCAGCGCCTGCGCTTCGCCTGCCGCCTGGTCGAGAAGGCCTGGCTGAAGCGGCACCGCGTGCGCGTGCAGTTCGACGTAGGCGGCGAGCTCGAGGCCTTCGACCAGCTGCTGTGGACCTTCTCCGACCGCAGCTTCGTGCCGCACCGCCGCACCGGCACCCCGGACGACGCGCCGCCGCCGGCGAGGCCCCATGTCGTGATCGCGGACGGCGCGGAGGCCGATGGCGCCGACGGCGACGTGCTCGTCAACCTGTCGTCCGCGGCGCCCGCCGACATCGGCGCCTGGTCGCGCATCGCCGAGATCGTCGACGCAGACAGCGGCCGGCGCAGTCTCGGACGCGAGCGCTACCGCGCGTACCGCGAACGCGGCCTCGAACCCGCGACGCACGAGATGGGGAACGAGACATGAAACGCAAAGCCGCGCGCGAACTGCCGATCCTGACGGACGTCGTCGAGCTGCATGCGACCGGCAGCTTCCCGAAACCGGAGCACGTGCCGGAACCGGGGTCGCCGTACGCGGCCGGGCTGCTCTCGGAACAGGACATCGCGGCCCTGCAGGCGATGCTGGTGAGCCGGACCCTCGACCTCACCGACGAGCTGCTGCACGCGGCTGCACGCGAGATCGAGGCCGTCCTGATCGAGCGCGTGATCGACCGGCTGCGCGCCGCGCTGCCGGAACTCGTGGCCGTGGCACTGCGCGAGCAGCTGGCACCGGGCGAGGACTGACCTTGGGAAGCCCTGCACAGGTCGCGTGGGCGCGGCCGTGGCGGATTTGCGATCAGGCAAGGAACGAGGAGCGATGTGTATCGTGATACATGAGCGACGAATGACGCCGCATGATCGCAAATCCGCCCGGC
>VGUH01000037.1 GCA_016874295.1 Gammaproteobacteria bacterium
ACCCCGTATTTGCCCCGAGCAGCCTGCACGGCCTTGCGCCGCCGCTCGGGGCTTAGCAGTTTCCCTCGGCCAGGTCCTTCAGGATCGCCTTCTCCAGGCTCAGGTCCGCCACCAGCTTCTTCAGCCGCTGGTTCTCCCGCTCCAGATCCTTCATCCGCTTTGCCTGGTTGGCCTTCAGGCCGCCATACTCCCTGCGCCACCGGTAGTACGTGACATCCGTGATTCCTGCCTCTTTGCAGGCCGCTGGAATCGACTTCCCTGAGGCCTGCAGCACCTCGATCTGCCGCAGCTTCGCCACCACCTGCTCCGGGCCAAATCTCTTCTTTGCCATCTTCCGACTCCTTGCTCCAGGTTAAACACGACATTCAACCTGGTACAGATAAAGCCGGTCAGTTCACAGCAGCTCTTTCCAGATCCTTGGCCAGCCGTACTCGCCTCGGGTCTCGGGGTGGATCGCCTAGATATGCACATGCAGCGCATCGTTGCTCAGGCGCTTTCGCCGCTGCGGGCTCGGGCGCCGGAACGGCGATCGTCTGCGCTCAGCGTGACGCCAACGCCCGCCCGATCGCTTCGACCAGCTGCACGTAGCTCGCCTGCGCGACCGCACTCACGGCGCGGAATCGCAGGAAGCCGTGCGGCAGCCGCCGCGCGAGCCGGTAGTCGCAGGCCACGCCGTCGCGGATCAGCCGCTCGGCGAGCGCCACCCCGTCGTCGAGCAGCGGATCGGCCTCGGCGGTCATCACGAACGCCGGCGGCAGGCCCGCGAGGCTCGGCGCGCGAAGCGGCATCGCGTAGCCGTCGGCCACTTCGGGGCGTCCCTGCAGGTAGTCGTGGATGAAGCGGCGCATCATCGCGCGGTCGAGGAACGGCGCGTCGGCATTGCGCCGGTACGAGGGGCGGTCGGTATCGACGTCCACGCACGGGTAGAGCAGCGCCTGCAGCACGAACGGCATCCGCCCGGCCTCGTCGCGCAGCCGCAGGCAGGTCGCCACCGACAGGTTGGCGCCGGCGCTGTCGCCGCCGATCGCCAGCCGCGCCACGTCGACCCACGCGGGCGCGTCCGGGCCGGTCAGCCATCGGGCGACCGCCAGGCAGTCCTCGAGCGCGGCCGGATACGGATGCTCGGGCGCGAGCCGGTAGTCGAGCGACACGAGGTTGCAGCCGGCATCGTGGGCGATCGCCGCGCACGATGCATCATGCGTGGCGACGCTGCCGCCGACCCAACCGCCGCCGTGCATGTACATCAGCGTGCCGAGCGGACCGGACGCGCGCGGCCGGTACACGCGGACCGGCACCGTGTGGCCGTCGCCGCCCGCGCGTCGGTCCTCGACCTCGAGCCCCGGCGGATACGGCGGGCGCGCGGCCGCGGCCCCGCGCTCCATCCGGGCGCGGAACTCGGCTGGCGGCAGCAGGTGCGCACCCGGCGCGAAGGCCTCGCGCATCGCCTCCAGGAACGGCGCCAGCGCGGGATCGAGATCGACAGGCGGCACCGCGACCGCGGACGCCGGAGACGGGGTCAGCTTCGGGTCCATGGCCGCGCCTCGCTCAGGCCGCCTTGCGGGCGCCGCGTGTCGCGCGACGGGCCGGTGCGTCGAGCGGCCTGTAGGCGATCGCCCGGATCTCGATGCGGATCAGCGGGTGCGGCAGCTGGTGCACCGCGACCGTCGTGCGCGCCGGGCCGGTCGCCGCGTCGAAGTGCCGGTTGTAGACCTCGTTGTAGCCGGGGAAGTCGGACATGTCGACCAAGAAGGTCGACACGTCGACGATGTCCGACAGCGCCGCGCCCTCGGTGGCGAGCGAGCGCCGGATCGCCTGCAGCACCGCCTCGGTCTGCGCGCGAATGTCGAACTTCATGTCGCCGTTCGGTGCGATCTCGCCGCCGACGAAGGAATTGTCAGGGCGTCGCGAGGACAGCCCCGACACGAACACGTAGTCGCCGGCACGACGGCAGTGCGGGTAGTTGGCGCGCGAGGGGGCGAGGGCGGCGGGCTCGGCCTTCGCGGCGGGGCGGGCGGGGCGGGGCATGGCGGCGTCTCCGGAGAGGCTGGGGCGGGGTGGCGAGGGGCTCGGCGAGCGCGGTCGGGTGCGGGGTGCGGCAGGGGCGCTAGCGCGTCAGCGGCCCGCGAGCCGCAGCGCGAGCTCGTGCAGCGGTCCGCCGTCAGCGAAGTCGTCGACGACGTCGAAGTGGTGCCGGTCGACGCGGTGCAGCGCCGGACCACAGCCCCAAGCCTGCGCGAGCGCGTCGGACTGGCGCACGAACTCGGCCGGCTCGTTCGCGCCGACCGCGGCCGCGACGCGGCAGCCGGCGTTGGGCCGCCGCGCGATCGGCGACAGCGCGCGCGCCGACGCGGAGTCCGGCATGCCGAGCAGCCGCCCCATCGGCAGCAGCCGGTGCGGCTCGACGTCGAACAGGCCCGACACCGGCAGCGCCGAGCGCAGGAACGCGGTGGCCGGGTCGCTGGCGAGCATCGCGCACAGGTGGCCTCCCGCGGAGTGCCCGGCGACATGGACCTCGTCGGCGTCGAGGCCGAAGCCGGCCGCGTTGGCGTGCAGGAACAGCGCGGCGCGGCGCACCTGATCGACGATCCCGGCGAGCGGCAGCGAGGGCGCGAGCTCGTAGTCGGGCATCGCGACCGCGAACCCCGCGCCAAGCATGCCGGCGGCCAGGTGCACGTTCAGCCGTTTGTCCATCGCCTGCCAGTAGCCCCCGTGCACGAAGATCCACAGCGGCGCGGCCGGCGTGGCCGACGCGGGGTAGAACAGGTCGAGCCGCTCGTTGGGACCGGGGCCGTAGACCAGGTCGAGCGCCGGCCGGTGCTGCGCGGCGACGAAGGCGTCCCCGAGCGCGCGCCAGCGATCGAAGATCGGCTGTGTGTCGGCGATGCTGCCGCGCGCCGAGTACGCGCGGGCGAGACCCGCCGCGTCGAAACCGTTCCACACCGGCCGGGGATCCGGCGGCCGCGGCGCGGCGAGCGTAGCGACCACCGACAGTCCCGGCCCGCCGGGGCGCAGCGTCACTGGCGGCAGGAAGCCCGAGATCGCCTCGCGCGCAGCGAGATGGATCGGCCGCCGCCCGGGATGGAACGCGGCCGGGTGACGCGCCTCCCACGTCATCGCAACGAGATCCGCGGGTACGAGCCCGAGCGGCGCCATCTGCGCCACCAGCCGGCGCATCGCCTCGTTGACCGCGCGCTCGGGATCGACCTCGTCGCTGCGCGCGGTGAGCCGGATCGTCGACGTCATCAGACCCCCAGGTGGGACTCCACCGTCGCCGCCTGCTCGCGCAGCTGCGCCGAGCTGCCGGACCACACGGTCCGGCCTTTCTGCAGGATGAAGTGGCGGTCGGCCAGGCGCTCGAGCACGCGCAGGTTCTTGTCGACGACCAGGATCGACTGGCCGCTCGCCTTGAGCTGGGCGAGGCACGCCCATATGTGCGCGCGGATCACCGGCGCAAGACCCTCGGTGGCCTCGTCGAGGAGCAGCAGCCGGGGGTTGGTCATCAGCGCCCGGCCGACCGCGAGCATCTGCTGCTCGCCGCCCGACAGGGTCGAGGCGAGCTGGTTGCGCCGCTCAGCCAGCACCGGGAACAGCGCCTGCACCCGCTGCAGCGTCCACTCGCCGCGGCGGGCGGTCGCAACCAGGTTCTCGCGGACGGTCAGGGTCGGGAACACCTGCCGGCCCTCGGGCACGAGGCCGATGCCGGCGCGCGCGATCGACTCGGGCGTGCGGTTGCAGATCGGGCGGCCCGCGAAGGCGACGCTGCCGGCGGCCACCGGCAGCAGCCCCATCACCGCGCGGATCGTCGTCGTCTTGCCCATGCCGTTGCGACCGAGCAGCGATACCACCTCGCCCTCGCCGACCGACAGGTTCACGTCGAACAGCACGGTCGACCGGCCGTAGCCCGACCTCAGGCCCGCGACCTCAAGCATCGCCGTCCCCGAGGTAGGCGTCGCGCACCAGCGGATCGTCGCGGATCCGCGCGGGCGGGCCCGAGGCAATCAGGCGCCCCGACGCCAGCACGGTCACCAGGTCGGCGAGCGCAAAAACCGCCTCCATGTCGTGCTCGATCAGTAGCATCGTCACCCGGCCCTTCAAGCCCGCGAGCAGGCCGATCATCGCCTGCGTCTCGGTGGGCCCGAGACCGGCCATCGGTTCGTCGAGCAGCAGCAGCCGCGGCCGCGAGGCGAGCGCCACGGCCAGCTCCAGCTGCTTGTGCTGGCCGTGCGACAGGTCGGCCGCGCGCCGGTCGGCGACCGCCCCCAGGCCGACGTCGACGAGGTGCCGCCTCGCCTCGTCGCGCAGCCGCGGATCGGCGCGCGCATCGCGCCAGAACCGAAACGAGTGCCCGGCGCGCGCCTGCACCGCGAGCGCGACGTTGTCGGCGGCGGTGTCGTCGAGCAGCAGCTGCGAGATCTGGAACGTGCGCGCCAGCCCGCGCAGCAGGCGCGCCGGCGGCGACAGCGCGCCGAGGTCCTCGCCGGCGAACTCGATCCGGCCCGAGTCGGGCCGCAGCTCGCCGACCAGCTGTCCGACGATGGTCGTCTTGCCGGCGCCGTTGGGCCCGATGAGCGCGTGGACCTCACCCTCGCCCACGTCGAGCGACAGATGGTCGGTGGCCATCAGGCCGCCGAAGGCCTTGACCAGATCGATCGCGCGCAGCAGGGGCTCAGCCATCGCCGCCTCGCGACAGCCGGCGCGCGATCCAGCCCCACAGTCCGCCCTTGCCGAACAGCACGACCAGCACGAGGATCGCGCCGATCGCGAACATCCGATGCTCGCCCCACTTCGGGATCTGCCCGAGCAGGTCCTCGAGCCCGACCAGCGTGACCGCGCCGAGCACCGGGCCAATCAGCGACGCGGCGCCCCCCAGGATCACCATCACCATGAACTCGCCGGACTTGGTCCAGTGCATCATGTCGGGGCTGACGAAGCGCGCGTGGTTGACCATCAGTGCCCCGGCGAGCGCGCCGCCCATGCCGGCGATCACGAACGCGGCCAGCTTGTAGCGGTAGGTGTCGATGCCGATCGCCGCCATCCGGCGCTCGTTCTGCCGGATGCCGCCGATCACCATGCCGAAGCGCGAGCGCACCAGCCGACGCCCCGCCCAAAGCGCCAGCAGCAGCAGCGCGAGCACGAGGTAGTAGAAGACCGTGTCGTCGCGCAGGTCCAGCCCCGGCATCTCGTTGCGGCGGCGCACGGTCATGCCGTCGTTGCCGCCGTAGGTGGCGATCGACGAGAACAGGAAGAACAGCATCTGCGCGAACGCGAGCGTGATCATCAGGAACTGCACGCCGGCGGTGCGCAGCGACAGCGCGCCGATGGCCGCGGCGACGACCCCGCCCACCAGCATCGCCGCCGGCACGGTGACCAGGAACTGCGTCGAGCCCGGAATCAGTCCCCACAGCACCTCGCTGCTGCGCGCGTGGTGGAACAGGATCGCGACGGTGTAGCCGCCCAGCCCGTAGAACGCCGCGTGGCCAAAGCAGGCCAGCCCGCCGTAGCCGAGGATCAGGTCCAGGCTCACCGCGGCGATCGCATAGATCAGCATCCGCGTGACGAGCGAGATCCAGGCCGGATCCTTCGCGAAGTGCGCGACCGCCGGGAGCGCCAGCAGCGCGACCAGCACGATCAGGCCCAGCGCCCGCAGCGCCCGCGTCTCAGCCATGGGCAGGCAGAAGTCCGCGGGGCTTGACCAGCAGTACCAGGGCCATCAGCAGGTAGATGCCCAGCGAAGACAGCCCGCCGCCGAGCGCATCCGCCGCCGAGGCCTCCATGAAGGTCTTCAGCCACGGCGGCACGAATGCGCGCAGCGCGGTGTCGACCAGCCCGACGATCATCGCCGCGAGGAAGGCCCCCCGGATCGAGCCGAGCCCGCCGATCACGACCACGACGAAGGTCAGGATCAGGATCTGCTCGCCCATGCCGACCTGCACTGTGTAGACCGGGCCCGCCATCAGCCCGGCCAGTCCTGCCAGCAGCGCGCCTAGGCCGAACACCAGCGTATACAGCAGCCGCACGTCGACGCCGAGCGCGCGCACCATGTCGCGGTGCGTGGAGCCCGCCCGCACCAGCATCCCGATGCGCGTGTGGGAGATCAGCAGGTACAGGCCCAGCGCGACCAGCAGGCCGACCACGACGATCGCCAGCCGGTAGGTCGGATAGGGCACGCCCGCGACCACCTCGACCGACCCCGCCAGCCACGGCGGGATGTCGACGTACAGCGGCCGCTGGCCGAACACGATCGAGAACGCCTCGTTCACGCACAGCGACAGCCCGAAGGTCGCGAGCACCTGGTCGAGGTGGTCGCGCGCGTACAGGCGCCGCATCACCAGCATCTCCATCAGCATGCCGGCCAGCGCCGCACCGCCTATCCCGGCGAGCAGCGCCAGCAGGAACGACTTCGTCGCCGCCAGCGTCGCCGCGCAGAAGAACGCCCCGATCATGTACAGCGAGCCGTGGGCGATGTTGATCACCCCCATGATCCCGAAGATCAGGGTCAGACCGGCGGCGAGCAGGAACAGCGTGACGCCGAGTTGCAGCCCGTTGAGCGCCTGTTCGACGGCGAGGTTCAGCACGGCGGACTCGTGCGTGGCAGCACCGGCCGGGCGCGTCGCGCCCGGCCCGCGCAGCCCGTCACCGGGTCAGAGCTTGCAGTCCTTGGAGAACGCGTCGCCGTGGCCGGCGAGGATCTTGCCCACCGTCTTCAGCGACAACGACCCGTCGGCGTTCTTCACCGGCTGCACCTGGTACCAGTCCTGCACCGGATGCTGGTTCGGACCGAACCTGAACGGGCCGCGGATCGACTTGAAGTTCGCCTTGCGCAGCTCGGCGGCGAGCTTGTCGGGATTGTCGCTGCCGACGACCCTGAGCGCCGCGGCCAGCGCCTGCGCGGTGTCCCAGCCCTGCCCGGCGTAGTAACTGGGCACGCGGTTGTACTTCTTCTGGAACGCCGCGACGAAGTCCCTGCTCTCGGGATTGTCGAAGTCGGTGTTCCACTTCACCCCGACGTTCAGCCCGAGCGCAGTGTCGCCCACGGCCCGCAGCGTCGCGACGTCGAGCATCGGCTCGGCGCCGACCATCGGGATCTGGGCGTTCAGGCCCGCCTGCGCGTACTGCTTCAGGAACGCGATGCCGGTGCCGCCCGGGTGGAACTGGTAGACCACGTCGGGCTTGGCGGCACGGATGCGCGCCATCTCGGCCGCGAAATCGGTCTGGTCTAGCTTGGTGTAGACCTCCTCGACGATCTTGCCCTTGAACAGGCGCTTGAAGCCGGCCACCGCGTCCTTGCCGGCCTGGTAGTTCGCCGCCAGCACGAATGCGTTCTTGTAGCCGAGGTTGTTGGCCAGCGCGCCGGCGCTCTCGTGCAGCGCGTCGTTCTGCCACGAGTAGACGAAGTAATTCTTGTGGCATTCCTTGCCGGCGAAGTTCGACGGCCCGGCGTTCGGGCTGAGGAACAGCGCGCCAGTGTCGACGACGTCGGGCACGATCGACACCGCGAGGTGGGAGAACACCACCCCGGTGACGACCCGGATCCGCTCGGTCTTCAGGAAGCGATCGACGATCTGCTTGGCCGCCCCGGGCTTGAGGCCGTCGTCCTCGACGACGAGCTGAACCGGCACGCCACCGAGCCGGTTGCCGCCCTCGCGCTCCATCGCGAGCAGGAACGCGTCGCGGATGTCCTGGCCGAGATAGCCGGCCGGGCCGGAGAGGGTGCTGACGAACCCGATCTTCACCGGGGCCTGCGCGTGGGCGAGGGACAGCGGGCCGACGGCGAGCGCGGCGCTGAACAGGGTTCGTGCGAGGATCATCGCGGATGGCTCCGTGTGAAAGCTGAGTATAGGAATTTCAAACCACTTTTTCCCTGACGGATAACGGTACTCCCATCCCGAGCAGAAGTCCAGCTAGAATCGCCCGATGGCACTGTCCGCGTTCAACTTCGGCAAGTGGATCGACGAGCACGCGCACCTGCTCAGGCCGCCGGTGGGCAACCAGCAGGTGTTTCTGGAGGCCGAGGACCTGATCGTGAT
>VGUH01000038.1 GCA_016874295.1 Gammaproteobacteria bacterium
TGTCCAAGCTATGGAACGACACCTCGGACATCGGGCGATGGAAGCCAGAGGTCCGGCCGTACACCTACAACAAGCACTGGATCGTCAGCGAGCGGATTTGATCGACCTGGGGCCGCCTTATATACTTTGTAAGGGGGGAGCGCGTGGCAGGTTTCCTGGTCGGTGTCGACATCGGTGGCACGTTCACCGACTGCGTGGTGCTTGGCGCCGACGGCTGCATCACCGCGACCAAGGCGCCGTCGACGCCCGGCAACTTCTCCGCCGGCATGCTCGCCTCGCTGCGCGTCGCGGCCGAACGCCTCGGCCTGCCCTTCGGCCGCTTCTGCCGCCGGATCGACGTGCTCACGCACGGCACGACTGTCGGCACGAACACGCTGATCCAGAGGAAGGGCGCGCGCGTCGGGCTGATCACCACGCGCGGCCACGAGGACGCGATCCACATCATGCGCGGCTCGCGCGGCGTCACCTCGCGCGAGATCCGCAAGGTGGTGCACTTCCCGGAGAGCGCGAAGCCGCTGCCGATCGTGCCGAAGCGGCTGATCGAAGGCGTCGCCGAGCGCGTCGATTGCTTCGGCGAGGTGGTGGTGCCGCTCAACGAGGCACAGGTCGAGTCGGCGATCAGGCGGCTAGTCGCAGCCGGCGTCGAGGCTATCGGTGTATGCTTCCTGTGGTCGTTCAAGCGGCCGGAGCACGAGTTGCGCGTCAAGCGGATGATCCGCGACCTCGCGCCTTCGCTCTTCGTCTCCTGCTCGGTCGAGATTGCGCCGAAGTGGGGGGAGTACGAGCGCGTCACCGCAACCGCGCTGAACGCCTACATCGGCCCGGTGATGGCGCGCTACCTCGGCGACCTCGACCGCGAGCTGAAGGCCGCCGGCTACGCGCGGCCGCTGCAGATCACGCAGTGCGGCGGCGGCTCGATTTCGGTCGACGAGGCGATCGGCTCGCCGCTGCTGACGCTCGACTCCGGGCCGGTGTCCGGGGTCACCGGCTCGGTGTACCTCGGCGCGCTGATGGGCTGCCCGAACGTGATCACCACCGACATGGGCGGCACTTCGTTCGACGTTGGCATCGTCGCCGACGGCAAGCCGGCCTGGTCGTTCCTCTCCAACGTTGCGCAGTACGAGTACTTCCTGCCGAAGGTCGACATCCAGGCCATCGGCTCCGGCGGCGGCTCGCTGGCGCGAGTCGATCCTGTGTCGAGGACGCTGCAGGTCGGCCCGGACTCCGCCGGCGCCGATCCCGGCCCCGCCTGCTACGGCCGCGGCGGCAGCCAGGCGACCGTGACCGACGCCGACGTGGTGACCGGAATCGTCAACCCGGACAACTTCCTCGGCGGCAGGATGAAGCTCGACCGCGACAAGGCGGTGGCGGCGGTGCGGCGCATCGCCGAGCCGCTCGGCCTCGGGCTGATGGAGGCGGCGGCCGGCATCGCGCGCATCGCCGAGTTCAGGATGGCGGACATCATCCGCAAGATGACGGTGGAGAAAGGCTTCGACCCGCGCGATTTCGTGCTGTTCGCGTTCGGCGGCGCTGGCCCTGCGCACGCCGGAGTGTTCGCGCGCGAGCTTGGCGTGCGCAAGGTGGTGATCCCGCAGAAGGCGATCGCCTCGACCTGGTGCGCGTTCGGCGCGGCGTCGGCCGATATCCTGCATGTCTATGAACAGGCCGACATCCAGGTCTCGCCGTTCGATCCGGAGCGGGTCAACCGCGCGCTCGCCGCGCTCGAGCGGCGAGCCGCTGCGCAGCTCCGGCGCGACCGCGTCGCGCAGTCGCGCTGGCGCTTCGCGTTCGCGCTCGACATGCGGCACAAGGGCCAGATCAACGAGGTCGAGGTCGCGCTGCCGGAGCGGCGCCTGCGCGCAAGCCTGACCGAGGCGCTGCGGCGGCGCTTTTACGCGCTTTACGAGCGGCTCTACGGACGCGGATCGTCGTACCGCGACGCCCGGCTGGAGATCGTCACCCTGCGTCTGCGCGCGTCCGCGCCGACGCGAAGGCCCTCGCTTCCGGTGGTGAAGGCGCGCGCGCGCGCGCCGGGTGCGGCGTCGCGAAACGGCAGCCGAAGCGTATACTGGGCGGAGCTAAAGAAAGCGGCGCCGACCCCGGTGTACGACGGCGCGCGCCTCGCGCCGGGCAATGTCCTGCGCGGGCCGGCGGTGGTCGAGACGACCGACACCACCGTGGCGGTGCCGCCGCGCTGCGCGTTGAAGGTGGACACGTTCGGCAATTTCGAGATCGGTTTTCCGCGCAAGGAGGGGTCATGAGCTACCGTGAGACGCTGCCGCGCCGCGGCGTGCGGCGCAGCGAGATGGTGAAGCGCGTGGCGCGCTTCTCGAGGCTGAAGGGCTTCGACGGAGGGCTGCCCGACAGCCGGCACCCGGACTGCCGGCGCACTCTCTACAACGTAATCGGCTTCCAGCCGCCGAAGACCGAGCGCGGCGGCAAGCAGTCGCCGGTGGGCAGGCAGGCGGCGCGCATGGCGGCGATCAAGATCAGCGAGGGCTTCAACCTCGGCTATTGCCGCGCCTGGCCGGGCAAGGGGCCGATGCTGCACAACCACGACACCAACGAGACCTTCATTTGCATGACCGGGTTGTGGCGGGCGAGCTGGGAGAACGAGAAGGGCGCAATCGAGCACGTCGACCTCAGGCCGCTCGACGTCATTTCCTTTCCGCCGGGCGCCTCGCGCCGCTTCATGAACCTTGAGCAGGGCCCCGGCGGCAAGCGCGGCGTGCTGATGTTCGTGATCGGCGGCAATGCGCCGAGCGCCGAGTTCACCGCCGAGTCGATGGACGAGCTGGAGCGGCGCGGGATCCTGCCGGCGGCGCGCCGGCGGCGCCGCGGGATGGAGGCGAGGCGGCGCGCCGCTCGATGACCCGGATCAGCCAGATGCCTAACGCGGCGCACGACGGCCGCGCGATGGGCTACGTGCCGCCGAGAAAGCTGGCGATCTCGAACAAGCTGAAACTGCAGAGGAAGGCGGCGAATTCGATCGACCCGGTCACCTACGAGGTGGTGCGACACGCGCTGTGGCACGTCAACGAGGAGCACGGCGCCACGATCCAGCGGCTGTCGGGCTCGCCGGTGGCGATGTACGCGCTCGACCTGAACCCGTCCATCCTCACCGAAGACGGCGAGTTCGTCTACTTCGGCCCGTACATGCAGTACATGTCGGGCGTGACCGACACCCAGGTCAAGTGGGTGCTCGAGCACCGCAGCGACAACCCCGGCATCCGCGAGGGCGACATGTTCCTCGCCAACGATCCCTGGGTCGGCGCGGCGCACCAGCAGGACGTGATGCTGATCTGCCCGGTGTTCTGGAAGGGCGAGCTTTTCTGCTGGGTCACCAACTGCCTGCACCAGTACGACATCGGCGGCATCACGCCGTCCTCGTTCTGCGGCGCGGCGGAGAGCGCGTACGAGGAGGGCATCTGCATCCCGCCGGTAAAGATCGTCGAGCGTGACGAGATCCGGCGCGACATCGAGGAGCTGTACCTGCGCGCTTCGCGCAAGCCGGAGGCGGTGGCGCTCGATTTCCGTGCCCAGCTCGCCGGCAACATCACCGCGCGCGAAAGGGTGCTCGCGCTGGCGCGGCGCTACGGGCCCGGGGTGGTGAAGGGCGTGATGAGGAAGATCCTCGACAACGGCGAGAAGGCGTTCCTCGCCAAGCTGGCGCGCCTGCCCGACGGCGTCTGGCGCGAGCGCACCTACGTCGAGTGCTGCCGGCCGGGGGACCGGCGCACCCACCGGGTGATGCTGACGCTGCGCAAGACCGGCAACAGGCTGGTTTTCG
>VGUH01000039.1 GCA_016874295.1 Gammaproteobacteria bacterium
ACCCATCCCCTACGAAGCGCTCGATCCGCACAGCCAGTGGCTCTACGTTGCCCACGCGCAGAACCTCTACGACCTGACCGAGCAGCAGGTGCGAAACGCGCGCCACGCCTACTACGGGATGGTGAGCTACGTCGACGATAAGGTCGGTCGCATTCTCGGGGTGCTCGAGGCTTGCGGCCTGGCGAAAGACACCGTTGTCGTGTTCGCGGTCGACCATGGCGAGATGCTCGGTGAGCGCGGGATGTGGTTCAAGCAGACCTTCTTCGAGTGGTCCGCGCGCGTGCCGCTGATGATTGCCGCGCCCGGCATCACCCCCCGGCGCTCCGCGGCGCATGTCTCGCTGGTCGATTTGCTGCCCACCTTGCTGGAGATGGCGGGGCAGGGCACGCCCGTGGAACCGGTCGACCCGCTGCACGGCCGCTCGCTGGTGCCGTTGATGACCGGCGCTGAGACCGGCGCCGATCGCCTCGTCATTTCGGAGTACAGCTCCGAGGGTGTGCGGGCCGCCTCGCGTATGGTCCGGCGCGGCAGGTACAAGTACGTGTTCACGCGTGGCCTCGCCCCGATGCTGTTCGACCTTGAGTCCGACCCGCGCGAACTGCGCGATCTCGCCGGGAGGCCGGATCTTGCTGCGGTCCAAACCGAGCTCCGCGCGCGCGCCCTGGAGGGGTGGGACCCCGAGCGGGTGCATGCGGAAATCCTCGCCAGCCAGAAGCGGCGTCGTTTCCTGGCGGAGGTCGCGGCACGATCGGGGCGCTACCCGAACTGGGCGTTCCAGCCGTACGTGGACGAATCGAAGCGCTACATCCGCGGCGCGGGCGGCGCAGGCCCGACCGCAGTCAAGGGCCGCGCGCGGCTGCCGTTGGTTGAGACCGCAAAGCCGGATCGTAGCGAGTAGCACAGCCAGGAAAATTACAGACAACTCAGGACGCTTTCTTCCAGGAACCATCGATGCCCATACAGCACCTCAAGACCGCCACCCGGACGCCGGAATCGGAGACCAGCAACGCCCGCGCCGTGGTTGGCGAAATGCTCGCGGAAATCGAGCGCCGCGGCGAGCAGGCGGTGCGCGACTACGCGGCGAAGCTCGACCGCTGGACGGGCGAGATCCTGGTCAGCCGCGAGGAGATCGAGCGCCGCACCGCGGGCGTCGCCGCCAGCGTGAAGCGCGACATCGAGTTCGCCACCGCACAGGTACGCGCGTTCGCGCTCGCCCAGCGCGCCTCCTGCACGGAGTTCTCCACGCCGCTGCACGGCGGGCTGACCGCCGGCCAGCGCCTGATCCCGGTCAATGTCGCCGGCTGCTACGTGCCCACAGGGCGCTACGCGCACATCGCCTCGGCCTACATGAGCATCGCCACCGCCAAGGCGGCCGGGGTGCCCACGGTGCTCGCTTGCTCGACGCCCTATCGCGGCGAGGGCATCCACCCCGAGGTGCTCTACGCGATGAAGGTCGCTGGCGCAGACATGGTCATGACACTGGGCGGCGTCCAGGCTATCGCGTCGCTCGCCTTCGGCCTCTTTACCGGCAAGCCGGCGGATATCGTGGTCGGCCCGGGCAACAAGTTCGTCGCCGAGGCCAAGCGCGCGCTCTACGGTAAGGTTGGCATCGACGTCTTCGCCGGGCCTTCGGAGATCGCGGTGATTGCGGACGATACCGCCGATCCGCTCATCGTCGCCTCGGACCTGGTGGGCCAAGCCGAGCACGGCCATGAGTCGCCGGCGTGGCTGATCACCAACTCGCGCAAGCTGGCCGAGGAGGTGATGCGCCTAGTGCCGGGATTGATCGCGAAGCTGCCGGCGACGGCGCGCGATGCCGCCGGCGCCGCATGGCGGGACTACGGCGAGGTCGCGCTCTGCGACACGCGCCAAGAGATCGCGCAAGCCTCCGACCGTTATGCGCCCGAGCACCTCGAAGTGCACTGCCGCGATCTGGACTGGTGGCTCGCGAACCTGACCTGCTACGGGTCGCTGTTCCTAGGCGAAGAAACCACGGTCGCGTTCGGCGACAAGGCCTCTGGCCCAAACCACATCCTGCCCACCAAGGGCGCGGCGCGCTATTCGGGCGGCCTCTCGGTGCACAAGTTCATCAAGCCGGTGACCTGGCAGCGCATGACGCGCGAGGCGAACCGCGACATCGGCCAGGTCACGGCGCGCATTTCCAGGCTGGAGGGCATGGAGGCGCACGCGCGCACCGCCGATGATCGCCTGGCCAAGTACTTCCCGGCCGAGCGCTTCGAGAAGGGGGCGCCTGTCGAGACATGAGCGTCGCGAGTCTCTTCCGGCTGGAAGGCAAGGTGGCGCTGGTGACGGGCGCGAGTTCGGGCATCGGGCTCGCCATCGCTGAGGCGCTCGCCGCCTCGGGCGCGAAAGTGGTCTTGGTCGCGCGGCGCGCGGCCGAGCTTGCGGCAGCTGCGAAGAAGATCGGCGCCGCTGCCGCGGCACTGCCCAGCGACCTCGCCGACCGCCAGGCGCTGTTCGAATGCGCCGCCAGGGCACCGTCCTGCTTCGGTGCGCCCGACATCCTGGTGAATGCCGCGGGCGTGAACATTCGCCGGCCGATGCTGGAGATCACGGAGCGGGACTGGGACGCCACCATGCGCATCAACCTCGAGGCGCCGTTCTTCCTCGCGCAGAGACTCGCACCGGCGATGATCGCGAGGCGCTGGGGGCGGATCCTCAACGTTGCTTCGCTGCAGTCGGTACGGGCCTTCAACAACAGCGGCCCCTACGGCGCATCCAAGGGCGGGCTGGCGCAGCTCACGCGCGCGCAGGCCGAGG
>VGUH01000040.1 GCA_016874295.1 Gammaproteobacteria bacterium
CCTCAAGGCCGCCGGATGCGACCGGCCGTTGATCGTGACCGACAGGGGATTGTCGGGCCTGCCCTTATTGAGGAACTTCGTTGCGGAGCTGAAGGACCTACAGACCTGCGTCTTCTCCGGCCTCGCGGGCAACCCCGTGGCATCACAGGTGATGGCGGGCGCGGCGGCGTACCGGGCACATGGCGCCGACGCCGTCGTCGGCATTGGCGGGGGCGCGGCGCTGGATGTCGCCAAGGCGGTGGCACTCATGGCAACGCACCCGGGCGAGGTGCTCGAATACGCCTGGGACCATCCACGGCTGCGGCCGATTGAAAATCCGCTGCCACATTTCGTCGCGCTTCCGACAACCGCCGGCACCGGCAGCGAAGTCGGGCGCTCGAGCGTGGTGTCGGAAGACGATACCCACGTGAAACGCATCATTTTCTCCCCTGCCATTCTGGCAAAAGCGGTATTTGCCGATCCGGAGCTGACGCTCGAGCTGCCGCCCGCGATCACCGCGGCCACCGGCATGGACGCGCTGACGCACAACGTCGAGTCCTACCTCTCTCCCGCCTACCACCCCTTGTGCGACGGCATTGCGCTCGAGGGCGTGCGCATCGTCGCCCGTGCCCTGCCTTTGGTGTGGAAGAACCCAACAGACCTGCAAGCGCGCTCCGACATGCTGATGGGATCGATGATGGGCGCGATCGCGTTTCAGAAAGACCTGGGCGCGGTGCATTCCTGCGCGCACGCACTGTCCACCGTCAACGACCTGCACCACGGCCTCGCCAACGGCGTGATGATCGACCACGTGATGAAGTTCAATCGTGAAGCGGCGCCGGAGAAATTCCGGGAACTGGAGCGGGTGATCGGGACTGCCGATCTGGTGAACTACCTCGCAACCTTAAAAAAGACGATCGGTATCCCCCCCCGGCTCTCGGAGCTCAAGGTCAAGTCCGAGCACATCCCGCGCTTGGTGGAGGTGGCCGAGAAGGACATCTGCCATCAGACCAACCCGCGCCCCTGCACGCGCGCGGACTTCGAGCGCCTGTTCGCCGCGGCGCTATGAGGCGGCCTCGCATCGGCGTTTCGGCGCGCATTCAGTACGGCGACGCGGCCAGGCCCGGTTACCTGAAGAAGAACGTCTTCTACCTCGAGCAGTCGTTCGCGCGCTGGCTCCAGTCCTCCGGCGCTTTGGTGTACCTGGTACCCGATGCCGGCGCGGGCCTCGCCGAGTACGCCGCCGAACTGGATGGATTGGTGCTGCAGGGCGGCACGGACATCGCGCCCGAAGCCTATGGAGAAGCGCCACTGCGGCCCGAATGGGCGGGCGATCCGACCCGCGACCGCTATGAATTCGAGCTGCTGCGGCGTTTTCTGGACCTGAAGAAGCCGGTTCTTGGCGTCTGCCGCGGCCAGCAGCTCATCAACGTGGCGCTCGGCGGCACGCTTTACCAGGACGCGGCGAGCCAGAAAGCCGGCGCGCGGGTTCACCAAGACCCAGCGATCTACGACGAGAACTACCACGACATCGAGATCGTGCCCGGCAGCGGTATCGCTGCGCTCTATCCGGGCGTGCAGCGCGCACGGGTGAACACGCTGCACCACCAGGCCATCCATAAGCTCGCGCCCGGGCTGCGGGTGGAGGCGGTGTCCGCAGACGACGGACTGGCGGAAGCGGTCCGCCTGCAGGACTCCCAATACCTCGTCGGCGTGCAGTGGCATCCCGAGTTTCTGCACGACAATCCCAACCCGGTCCTGGACGCGGCGCCTCTGCTGCGCGAGTTCGTTGAACGTCTGCAACCCCGCTGACGGTTCGCTCATCCGCGAGATCGCGGAAGACTCCGCCGCGGCGGTGGCGGCGAAGTATGCACGCGCCCGGGCATCGCAGCCGGCCTGGGCGGCGACACCGCTTGCGCAGCGCCTCGAGAAACTCGCCCTGTTCCGGGACGCCGTGCAACGGCAGCGCGAACGCCTGGCGCGCACGCTGACCCAGGAAACCGGCAAGCCGATCCGCCAGGCGCGCGCCGAGCTGGAGTCTTTCGATGGGCGGTTGAAGTTCTTCCTCGAGAACACCGAAGGCGTGCTGGAGGCTGAAACCGTTCTCGAGGAAACCAATCTCAAGGAACAGATCACGCATGAGCCGCTCGGCGTGATCGCCAACATCTCGGCCTGGAACTACCCCTGGTTCGTCGGCGGCAACGTGATC
>VGUH01000041.1 GCA_016874295.1 Gammaproteobacteria bacterium
TCGTTGAACCGCGTCACGAACGCTTCGCCGTCGAAAGCCATGACCGCCTCCATGTGAAGGGAGGACCCTGTGAAGGGAGGACCCTGGGAGGCGTCCTCCCTAGCCCGGATTATTCGCGAACGATGAAAGAGAAGAGCCATCGAGTCTCGTGCCGGTGCTATAGAAGCGGTGTCGAAGCGTTTCTAAGCACACCAGCATGGAGGCTCGATGGCCACAGCCTGTATAGCGCACAGCACGCTCCGGGTCCACGGGATTTCCAAGCCGGTGATCGCGCGATTCGATCAGCCGCACGCCAGTTCCGACGGGGGCGCGATTCTGTTGAAGGCGGCCGACGACCGCCTCGGGCTGACGTGGCGCTTGGCGAGCGTGCTCCGCGATCGCCGACAGCCCGGCAAGGTGACGCACTCGGTCCGGGATCTGCTGCGCCAGCGCGTGTTCGGGCTGGCGTGCGGCTACGCCGACTGCAACGACGCGGCCCGGCTGGTCGACGATCCCATCCACAAGCTGCTGCTCGAGCGCGATCCGCTCGACGGCGCGGCCTTGGGCTCGCAGCCGACGCTGTCGCGGTTCGAGAATGCCGTGGGGCGTGCCGACCTCTATCGGCTCGGGACGGCCGTGGCCGACGCCGTGCTGATGTACCACCGCGCGCGGCTGGGCGACGGCGCGGGGCTCATCACGATCGACCTCGATGCGACGGACGACCCGACGCACGGGCAGCAGGAACTGGCGCTGTTCAACGGCTACTACGATACGTGGTGCTATCTGCCGCTGATCGCCACGGTGACGTTCAACACCGAGCCCATGCAGCACGTGGTGGCCGCGGTGTTGCGGCCAGGCACCGGCGCCGCCACGCGCGGCGTCCGCGGGCTGCTGCGCCGCCTGTTCGGCAAACTGCGCACGCTCTTTCCGCGCGCCCGGCTGCGGGTGCGGGCCGATGCCGGCTTCGCCGAGGGCAAGCTCTTGGCGTTCTTGGATGCGGCCGGGGTGGAGTACGTCCTGGGCCTCACGGGCAATCAGCGCCTGGACAAGCGCGTCCGGCGCTTGCTCGGACGCGCCCGGGTGCGGGCCCGCACCAGCGGGGAGACGGCGACGCTGTACGGCGAAACGCGCTACGCCGCGCGCCGATGGAACCGCAAACGCCGCATCATCATGAAGGCCGAGGTGCTGTGCTATCCCGGCCGGGCGCGCAAGGACAATCCGCGCTTCCTCGTCACGAACTTGCCGCACCGGCCGGCCACGGTCTATACGCGCCTGTACTGTGGGCGCGGGGACATGGAGAACCGGCTCAAGGAACTGCAACAGGGCGTGGCCATGGACCGCACCAGTTGCTCGCGCTTCCCCGCCAACCAATTCCGACTCTTGCTCTCGGTCGCGGCGTACGTCCTGTTTCAGGTCTTGCAGGGCGTCGCCCGCGGCACCGTCGTCGGCGCCGCCCAGGTCTCGACGCTGCGCGCCTCGTTGCTGAAGGTCGCCGTCTGGATCGAGCGCTCGGTCCGCCGCGTGGTGCTGCACTTCCCGCAGGCCTATCCATGGCGCGACGCCTGGCAGCAACTGGCGCAGGCGCTGCACGCGACCTGACGCCGCGCGCGAGGCCGGGCCGCTTGCGCACGGCCGACGTGTCTCTGCCGCCTGACGCGACAAGCCTTCGCTCCCTCGCCGAGCCCGCCCGCGGGGCCACGATCGTAGTACTGCCGCTCCGCGCGCTCGTTTCAGCTCACGAACTCGCAACTGTGCGCTCGCTGGAGCCGTCGCGGTCTCGGACGAGTGCCTTCATGAATAGTCCGGGCTAGGAGAAGTTCAGCTTCAGGCCGGGA
>VGUH01000042.1 GCA_016874295.1 Gammaproteobacteria bacterium
ACCGGGCGCGAAGGGTAGCTGTCGGCACCTTGAGATTGAGCGGCGGACGGACCGAGAAGCGTCAAGGCGGCCAGGCCCGCGGCAAGCCGATACAGCATCGTATTCCTCCCATAGCCTCAAGCGGCCAATGAAGGAACTCTAGCCCGTCTTATTCATGACGGCGGTTATTTTGGGTTGGCGGATGTAGCGTAAACCGCTGAAGGCGTGCATGATTCTGTTGCTTACGCAGGATCAACAGGCGATCGGGGAGCGCCACACCCGCCATGGACGACGATAGCCATCTTCCGTTCGATCTGCCAGCCGTCTGCCGCAAGAAAGTGAGCGTGGCGTTCGACGGCGGGCGGCTGTCATCGGACGGCGGGGTTGTGTTGCTGCGCGAGGCGGAGCGACGGCTGAAGCTCGCCGAGCGGCTGTCCAGGTGTCTGGTCGACCGGCGCGATCGTGCGCGGATCGATCATGAGATCGTCGAGATGCTGCGGCTGCGGATGCTCGCCATCGCGGCGGGGTACGAGGACGCGGACGACTGCGATGCCTTGCGCGACGACCCGGCCTTCAAGATGGCGGTGGGGCGGCTGCCGGAGAGCGGGGAGCCGTTGTGCTCGCAGCCGACGATGAGCCGGCTGGAGAACGCGCCGTCGAAGACCGCCCTGGCGCGGATGATGGGGGCGATGATCGACCAGTTTTGCGACAGCTGGGGGCGGGTGCCGGCCGCGATCGTGCTCGACATCGACGACACGCTCGACCGGGTGCACGGGCGCCAGCAGCTCTCGCTGTTCAACGCGCACTACGACGAGCGCTGCTTCCTGCCGATCCACATCTACGAGGGGACGAGCGGCAAGCCGGTCGCCATCATCCTGCGCGCGGGCAAGACGCCGGGCGGGGCCGAGGTGCGCACCATCCTCAAGCGCGTCGTGGCCGGTATCCGCCGGCGCTGGCCGCGTGTCGCGATCACGGTGCGCGGCGACAGCCACTACGGGCGGCCCGAGGCGATGGCCTGGTGCGAGGACAACGGCGTCGATTACGTGTTCGGGCTGGCCGGCAACGACGTGCTCCGCGCCCGGCTGCGCGCCGTCGCCGACGATCTGTGCGTGCGCCGGGCCCAAGGCCTGGCATCGGGGAGCGGCGAGGAGAAGCGGCGGACCTGGGCCGAGACAAGCTACGCGGCCAGGAGCTGGACCCGCCAGCGCCGCGTCGTCGCCCGGCTGGAGGCGACGGCGCTCGGCCTCGACATCCGCTACGTCGTCACTTCGCTCGCCGGCTCGGCGCGGCATCTCTACCAGACCGTCTACTGCGCCCGCGGCAACGCCGAGAACTTCATCAAGCTGCACAAGACGCAACTGGCTTCGGACCGCACCTCGTGCCGCAGCCCCAACGCCAACCAGTTCCGTCTCATCCTCCACACCGCCGCCTATTGGCTGCTGCACACCTTGCGCGCCGCAGCACCCAAGCGCTCGGCCCTGGCGCGGGCCGAGTTCGCCACGCTGCGTCTGCGCCTGATCAAGATTGCCGCCCGCGTCGCCGAGGGCGCGGCCCGCATCCGCGTCTGGCTGCCGACCGTCTGCCCCGACGCCGCGCTGTTCCGCTGGCTCGCCGGCCGCTTTGCCATCGCCGGTCCGTGACCGCTGGGCGTGCTCGCCCCCTCGAACCCCTCCCGCAACCGCCAACCGCAGAACATGGTCACTGAATCGCCGCGCCGCTCACAGCGCCACGCATCGCCACGCCGGCTGTCCGACTATTCCGCCGCCGCCCAAAATCGGGCCCCTCGTCATGAATAAGCCGGGCTAGGGCTT
>VGUH01000043.1 GCA_016874295.1 Gammaproteobacteria bacterium
TGACGCCGCTGGGGCCCCTCTTCACCGCCTGGTGCGCGATCAACCGCCGCACCGCGAGCGGCCGCGTGCTGGGCATGGCCGAGCGCATCGGCCTGGACGAAGCGCTGCGCACCATCACCCTGGGTGCCGCCTACACCCTGAAGCTGGACGGCGAGGTCGGCTCGATCGAAGCCGGCAAGCGCGCCGACTTCGCGGTGCTGGAAGACGACCCGCGCGAGCTCGGGCCCGCCAGCGTCAAGGATGTGCGCATCTGGGGCACCGTGCAGGGCGGCCGCGTGTTCGAGGCGGCGCAGCTTTGACCTCGCCCATCCCGGTCACTGTCATCGGCGGCTACCTGGGCGCGGGCAAGACCACCCTCGTCAACCACCTGCTGCGCCACGCGGGCGGCAGGAGAATCGCGGTGCTCGTCAACGACTTCGGCGCGCTGCCGATCGACGCCGACCTGATCGAGAACCGCGAGGGCGACACCCTCGCCATCGCCGGCGGCTGCGTGTGCTGCAGCTTCGGCAGCGACCTCGTCGCCGCGCTCGGCAAGATCGCCGCGCGCGACCCGGCGCCCGGTCACCTGCTCATCGAAGCGAGCGGCGTGGCGCTGCCCGCCGCCATCGCCGCCAGCGTCAGCCTGCACACCGGCTGCGCCAACGACGGCATCGTCGTCCTCGCCGACGCCGAGACCGTCCGCGAGCGCGCCGCCGACCGCTACCTCGGCGACACCATCGAGCGCCAGCTGCGCGAGGCGGGCCTCGTCCTCCTCACCAAGCCCGACCTGGTGAGCGCGCAGGCCCGGACTGAGGCTCGCGCCTGGCTCGAGCCGTTCGCGACCGTGATCGAGGCCGAGCGCGGGCGGGTGCCGATCGAAGTCCTCCTCGGCCTGGGTTCGAGCCCGCTCTCCGGCACGGCCTCCGCGCGCCATCCCTCCTACGACTCGGTGGCGTTCGAGGCGCTGCCGCCGCTGGACGTCGCGCACCTTGCCGACGCGCTGGCCGATCCCGCGCTGGGCATCCTGCGCGCGAAGGGCGTCCTGCTCGACCTTTCAGGGACGCGGCGCGCCCTGCACGTCGTCGGCCGCAGAAGCGAGATCTGCGACGCACCGCCCGGCGCCGCCGGGCGCATGGTCTGCATCGGACTGCGCGGCCGACTGGACCGCGCGCGGCTGGCCGCCGAGATCAAGCCCCGCGCAGCCGCGGCGGGGTAGCGATCAGGCTGGCCGGCGCCGGCGAGGGTGCGCGCGCCGCTGGCGCTCAGCGAACGCCGAGCAAGAGCCGGGCGGTCGCCACGATGTCGTCGACGCTCGCGCCGCGCGAGAGATCGGAGATGGGCCTCGCGAAGCCCTGCAGCACCGGGCCGATGGCCTGGGCGCCGGCGAGGTACTGGGTGAGCTTGTAGGCGATGTTGCCGGCATCCAGGTCGGGGAAGACGAGGACGTTGGCGCGGCCGGCGACGGGGCTTTCGCTCTTCACCTTTTTCGCGGCCACAGCGGGCGCAAGCGCGGCGTCGGCCTGCAGCTCGCCGTCGATGGCGAGGCCGGGCGTGCGCACGCGCACGAGCTCGAGCGCGCGCACGACCTTGTCGACGTGCGCGTGCTTGGCGCTGCCTTTGGTCGAGAAGGAAAG
>VGUH01000044.1 GCA_016874295.1 Gammaproteobacteria bacterium
CGGCCCGGCCCTGGGCAACAATGCGCCCCCGGAGACTCCGACGGCGATCAGCGGCACGCCCATGCCAAGCGCCATCACGAACAGCGCCGCTCCGCCCAGCGCGATGTCCCGCGTCTGGCCGATGTAGAGCAGCGCACCGGCCAGCGGCGCGGCCACGCATGGGCTGACGATGAGCGCCGAGAACGCGCCCATTGCCGCCACCGAGCCGACGCCACCGCCGGTGAGCCGGCCCTGCGCCGACTGCAGGGGGTGGCGCAGGAAGCCCGGCAGCTGCAGCTCGTAGAGGCCGAACATGGACAGCGCGAGCACGACGAAGACGAGCGCGAAGGCGAGCAGCACCCAGGCGTTCTGCAGCGCCGCGGCGATGTAGGTGCCCGACCAGCCGGCGGCGGCACCGGCGACGGCGTAGGCCACCGCCATGCCGAGCACGTAGGCGAGCGACAGCAGAAGCGCGCGCCGCTTGCCGATGCGCGCGCCCTCGCCCGCGATGATCCCCGACAGGATCGGAATCATCGGCAGCACGCAGGGCGTGAACGCGAGCAGCAGCCCCAGGCCGAGGAAGCTCGCCAGCACCAGCGCCAGGCTGCCGGACTCGAACAGCTGCGCCATCTCGAGGTCGCTGGCGCGGCCGGCGAGCTCGACCAGGCCGCTGAGCGGGCCGCGGTCCGACGCCTCCGTCCCGCCGGCGAACGCGGCCAAGCGCAACGACACCTGCGAATCCATGGGCAGGTAGCACACGCCAACGTCGGCGCAGCCCTGCGAGGTCACGGTGAGCCGCAGCGTGCCGTCGGTGCTCTGCACCGGAATGCGGATGGCGAGGCGCTTGCGGTAGGTTTCCACCTCGCCGAAGAACTCGTCCTTTTTGCGCTCGCCTGGCGGGAGTTCCGCGGCACCCAGCTTCGCCCCGGGCTGGGCCGCGAAGCGGAACTTGTCGCGGTACATATAGTAGCCCTCGGCGATGACGAAACTCACCTCCGCGGTGCGCTCATCCAGCGCCCGCGCCGAGATGCGGAACGCCTTTTCGGGCTCGAGCAGGTCCACCGGGTTCCCCGCTTGCGCGGATCCGGCGGCAAGCGCGAGGAAGAGAAGAATTAGGCGGATCATGGGGGCGTGGATGAGACGGTCTCGGACGCGATCCATTCCAGGTATTCGGGCAGACCGTACCCGATTGGGACCGCGATGATCTCCGGAAGTTCGTAGGGATGGGCGGCGCGGATCGCGGCTTGCAGCGCCGGGTAGCGCTCCGTGGTGGTCTTCGCCAGCAACGGGTGCTCCTCGTCGCGCTGCAGTTCACCGCTCCAGCGGTACACCGAGCGACAGGGCGCGAGCAGATTGACGCAGGCCGCGAGGCGCTGCTCCACCAGCGTTTGCGCAAGGCGCTCGGCCGCGGCGCGGTCAGGCAGGTTGGTCAGCACCAGCAACGCGGGCATGCTTCAATCCTTCGTGCACGGTCGGATAGTCGAGCCGCATGCCGAGCACGCGCTTCAGGCGCGTGTTGTCCAGCCGGCGCGATTCGCCCATGAAAGACAGCAGCGCCGGGGGAATTCGCGCGCCCGCCTCGGCGCGCGCGACTCGCGGCGGTCGCGGCAGGCCGGCG
>VGUH01000045.1 GCA_016874295.1 Gammaproteobacteria bacterium
CTACCGCGGCCTCGGGCCGGCGATGCAGGACTTCCTCGCCGGCAACTTCGAGGTCATGTTCGACGGGCTGGGGGCGTCGGCGGCGCAGATCAAGGCGGGCAAGATCCGCGGCATCGGCATGATGGCGCCGAAGCGCCATCCTCAGTTCCCCGACATCCCGACCATGGCCGAGCAGGGCTATCCGGGCATGGAAGTGTCAACCTGGTACGCGATGTGGGGCATCCGCGGCACACCGCAGCCGGTCATCGACAAGATGTACGCCGAAGTGTCGAAGGCCCTCAAGGATCCGGCCATCGTCAAGGTCTGGGAGGTCACCGGCGCCGACTTAGGCGGCCAGCCCCCCGGGGAGTTCGCCAAATACGTGCGCTCCGAGATCGAACGCTGGGCCAGGGTTTCCAAGGCGGCCAACATCAAGGTGGACAACTGACCTGATAGGCGCGGCCCAAACCCCGGTTTCCGAGGTGCGCGACGCGGTCGCGGGGTTGGTGCGCCGCGCGCGCGATGCCCAGCGCCAGTTCGCCCGCTGGCCGCAGGCGCGCGTCGACGAGGCCGCGCTTGCCTGCGGCTGGGCGATCATGAAGCCGCAGAACAACCGCGTGCTCGCCGAGATGGCCGTGCGCGACTCGGGCCTCGGCAACGTCGAGGACAAGATCCAGAAGAACCATCGCAAGACCCTGGGCCTGCTGCGCGACATCGCCGGCGTGAAGACGGTCGGCGTGCTCGCCGAGGTCCCGGAAAAGGGCATCACGGAAATCGCGCGGCCGGTCGGCGTGGTCGCCGCCATCACGCCCTCGACCAACCCCGGCGCGACGCCCGCCAACCAGATCATCAACGCCATCAAGTGCGGCAACGCGATCATCCTCGCGCCCTCGCCCAAGGGTTCCAGCACCGGCGAGAAGCTGCTCGAGTTCGTCCACGCCGAGCTTGCAAAGGTGGGCGCGCCCGCCGGCCTGGTACAGATCCTCCCTGCGCCCGTGACCAAGGCGGCGACCCTCGAGCTGATGCGCCAGGCAGACCTGGTCGCCGCCACCGGATCGCAGGCCAACATCCGCGCGGCGTACTCCAGCGGCAAGCCCGCGATCGGCGTCGGTATGGGCAACGTGGTCTCGATCGTGGACGCCAGCGCCGAGCTCGCCGACGCGGCGCGAAAGATCGCGCTCTCCAAGACCTTCGACAACGCCACCAGCTGCTCCTCCGAGAACTCGGTCGTGATCCTCGCGCCGGTCTACGACGCGATGCTGGCCGAGTTGGCGAAGGCGGGCGGCGTGATGCTGGGCGACACCGACAAGGCGCGGCTGCAGAAGCTCATGTTCCGCGATGACAAGCTCGCCCCGGCCGCGACGGCCCAGGCCGCGCCGCGCTTAGCGTCGCTGGCCGGCGTGGAGAACGCCGCGGCCAAGGCGGCGCGCTTCCTGATGGTGGAGGAATCGGGCGTCGGCCCCGGCTGTCCCTTCTCCGGCGAGAAGCTCTCGCCGGTGCTCGCAGTCTACCGCGCGGCGGGCTTCGACCAAGCCTTTGCGCTCACCCGCCGGATCTACGATTACCAGGGCC
>VGUH01000046.1 GCA_016874295.1 Gammaproteobacteria bacterium
TCGGCATCAGCTTGGTGGGCGACGGCCTGAACGACGCCTTCAACCCGAAGCTGCGGCAGCGATGACCCGGTTGCTCGAAGTCCAGGATCTTCAGGTGGAGTTCGACACCTGGGATGGCAGGGTCCGCGTGATCGAGTCGCTCTCTTTTGCGCTCGCAGCCGGAGAAACGCTCTGCATCGTCGGCGAATCCGGCTGCGGCAAGAGCATGACCGCGCTCGCCATCATGGGACTGGTACCCCAGCCCACCGGGCACATCACCGCGGGCAGCGTGCGGCTGGCGGGCGAGGACCTGGTGCGCGCGAGCCCCGCACGCATGCAGGCGGTCCGCGGCAACGAGATTTCCATGATCTTCCAGGAGCCGATGACCTCGCTCAATCCGGTCTATCCGGTGGGCGAGCAGATTGCGGAGGCCGTGCGCCTCCACAAGGGTTTCGACCGCGACGCGGCGCGCTCGCGCGCTGTGGAGATGCTGCGCGCCGTGCATATCCCCGAGCCCGAGCGGCGCGTGGATGAGTATCCGCACCAGTTTTCCGGCGGGATGCGCCAGCGCGTGATGATCGCCATCGCGCTTGCCTGTGAGCCGAAGATCCTGATCGCGGACGAGCCCACCACCGCGCTCGACGTCACCGTGCAGGCGCAGATCTTCGAACTGCTGGTGGAGCTGCGCGAGACGCGCGGCACCGCCATCGTCTTCATCACCCACGACGTCGGCGCAGTGGCTGAAATGGCCGACCGCGTGATCGTCATGTACGCCGGCCGAAAGGTGGAGGAAGGCCGCGTCGAGGATATCCTCGAGCGCCCCGCTCACCCGTATACGCGCGGGCTGCTCGCCTGCCGGCCGGCGCTGGTGCTGGGCGATCCGGGCGTGCGCAGCGAGCTCGCGGAAATCCCCGGCGTGGTGCCGCCGCTGCACCAACTGGGCGCCGGATGCGCCTTCGCCCCCCGCTGCGCGCATGCACTGCAGCGCTGCAGCGTCGCCGCACCGCCCGAAACCCGGCTTGCCGATGGCCACGCCGCGGCCTGCTGGCTGCTCGCGCCGTCCGAGGGCGCGGCCGCTTGAACGCGCTGCTCGAAGTCGCGGGGCTGCGCGTGCATTTTCCGCTGCCGCGCCGGCTGCCCTGGCAGGCGCGCCGCAAGGTGCACGCAGTGGACGGCATCGACTTCACGCTCGCCGCGGGCCGCACGCTTGGAATCGTCGGCGAATCCGGTTCGGGCAAGACCACTGCGGCGCTCGCGGTGATGCGCCTGGCGGACATCACGGCCGGCGAGGTGCGACTGAAGGGTACCGACATCACCCATCTTGCCGGCGAAGAGCTGCGCGCGCAGCGGCGCTACGTGCAGATGATCTTCCAGGACCCGTATTCCTCGCTCAACCCGCGCTCGCGCGCCGGCGCCATCGTCGAGGAGCCCTTGGCGCGCATGGGCGTCGGCGACGCCGCCGAGCGCCGCGAGCGCGCCCGGGAGCTGTTCGCGCAGGTGGGTCTGCGGCCCGACCAGTTCGTGCTCTTCCCGCACCAGTTC